>NZ_JAKSYI010000131.1 GCF_022829285.1 Methylobacterium sp. J-078 | reverse complement strand
GAGCCCGTGGTCTCGACGTCGTAGGGCGCGAAGCCGGTGTAGCGGGAGGGGCTGTCGTAAGCCATCGCGGACGAGATCGGAGCAACGCCAAGGACAAGGGCGGTGGCAAGAGCGGCGATACGGGTCTTCATGAAGGCTTGTTCTCTCCAGTTTCGTACGAACCAAGTCTCTGGTCCGTTTCTGTCTGTCTGAACTGAAGATAGGAAGCCGTTTTCATTCTCGACGTGCGGTCAGGCACATGGAGATCAGGATTAAACGCGGTCTTACCGACCGATAGATCATCGTCCGTCAATCTCATCATGAATACAATTCCTGGCGAGTTGCCGGACGAACCCATGGAAGCAACGTGAAGGGGGGCGTCGTCATCGAGCCTGAGGTGCATTTATGCGGCGCACAGAGGTGGTCGGGCGTCCGGTTCGTCGGCCGGGAAATCGCCGGCAGCACTCCCGTTGTCGCGATCAGGCCGTCTCCCCGATCAGCGGGTTCCAACGCCCGACAGCCAACACCTGAGCCTCCGGTCTCGTTCCTCTGGTATATTGAATAATCTTCTTGGTGCTCAATCCACGAATGAGATATAGACTATAATCCATAACAAAAATTTCAACTTTGCTGGGGAACGTCCTTGTTATGAAAGACTTATAGCCGGACTGTGCGGCTTGTGAGCACATGATCGGAAGTCTAAGATGAAGACCCTCGCACTGGTTCTGGCCTCTGGCATGATGTTGGCCAGCTTTTCCATCGGTTCCGCCTCGGCCGCACCCGGAATGACGCATGCCGAGCGGATGCGCGCCAGCTCGTCGATCGGCTACGCCGGCAATTACAAGGCCCGCAAGCATCACATGCGGCACCATGGTCATCGCCACGACGCGATCCACCATTCCCGCGCCAACCGGACCCATCACACCCGCAACCGCATGATGCATGGCGACCCGAACGCGCGGAACCCGATGCAGCCCGGCTACGCGCAGCAGCGCGGCACCACCTCGGGCGGCCCGGGCTACTGAGCCCGGTTCGGCAGATCCGAGGGCGGCGGTTCCATCGCGGCGCCGCCGCCCGATCCAGCATGTCCTTGAGCAAGGTGGCGGCTAGACCCCACGCCCACCAGTGCGTCCTCACCACCCGGCTTAGTCGCTCCCACCCCTCCTTGTTTGGGGGGGGGCGCACGGCGCGATTTCGGGAAATGGTCCTTGCCACCATCCGGCGGCGGACGAATTGAAAGGATGATCCGAACCGATGTCGATGAAGAGATCATGCGCGGCGCTCGCCGTCTTCGGGGCCGTCCTGATCGGCGGAGCAGCGGACGGGGCACAGGCCGCCAACCGCTCCGGTCTGTTTCAGGCCAAGGCGCACCGGTATTCCTGCAGCCCGCCGCTGAAATTCGCCGCCGGCGCCTGCGTGAAGCGCTGTCCGGCGGGTTACAGGGATACGGGGCGGTACTGCCGCTTCCGGAACATGAGCCGGTAGGAAGGGGCGCGGCCTCCGTCCGGCGGCCCCGGGGGCGCAGCGCCCAGGAGGACGGAACGAGCATGGACGCCATCACGATCCTCGACGCGCCCCGCTGCCACCTCGGCGAAGGCCCCTGCTACGATCCCCGCACCGGAACCGCCTGGTGGGTCGACATCCTGGAGCGACGCCTGTTCGAGGCACCCCTTGCGGGCGGCCCGGCCCGGATTCACGCCCTCCCGCTGATGGCGAGCGCCGTGGTGGCGGTGGACGAAGACAGGCACCTGCTGGCGGCCGAGGACGGGCTCTATCTACGAACCTTCGGCGACGGCAGCCTGGCCCGGCTCTGCCCGCTGGAGGCGGAGGATGCCGGTACCCGCTCCAACGACGGCCGGGTCCATCCCTGCGGCGCCCTCTGGATCAGCACCATGGGGCGTAACGCCGAGCCGGGGCGCGGCGCGATCTACCACGTGGCCGGCACTCGGGTGACGCGTCTCTTCGGCGGCCTCACCATTCCGAACGCCATCTGCTTCGCGCCCGATGGCGCGACCGGCTACTTCGCCGACACCGATGCGGGCCTTCTCAAGCGCGTCGCCCTTGATCCCCGCACGGGTCTGCCGATGGGCGAGCCGGCCACGCTCTACGACCATCGCGGCGGAGAGGGCGGCCTGGACGGAGCCGTCGTCGACGCCGAGGGCCGCATCTGGTGCGCCCGCTGGGGCGGCGCCTGCCTCGACGCCTACAGCCCGGACGGCGAGCGCCTGCGCACGCTTCCGCTGCCGGTGAGCCGGCCCTCGTGTCCCACCTTCGCGGGGTCCGGCCTCGACCGTCTCCTCGTCACCAGCGCCTACGAGGGCATGACGACCGAGGAGCGCGCCGCCGACCCGGAGCACGGCCGCACCCTCGTCGTGCCGGTCGGGGTGCGGGGCCTCTTGGAGCCCGCCTTCAGGCTTCGGGCCTGAGACCGGCGGGACTTCATCGAGTATCGGCGTTTAGATCGCAGGTCGCCCGCCGATGGCGCGAGGCCGCCGACCATCTCGGCGGTCTTGCGGTTCCGGCCGGGGCGGTGGACGATCGGCCTTATTTCCGCCGCCGGGTACCGCCTCTGAGAGCATGATCCGCGACCCTCCAGATTTCATCGGCATCATGAACCGCGCGCCCACGAGTGAGCCCGCACGAGCGACCGCGAGGGAGACGGAGGCCGCACGCCTACGCGCTCTCGATCGCTACCGCCTGCTCGACACGCCGCGTGAGCAGGATTTCGACGAGATCGCGGAAGCGGCCGCCGAACTCTGCGAGGTACGGATCGGCGTCGTCAACCTGATCGGGGACGGCCGCCAGTTCTTCAAGGCCGAGGTCGGGCTCGGCGTCCGCGAGACGCCCTTGGGGACGTCGTTCTGCCGGCAGGCCATTCTGCAGCAGGACTTCCTGTACGTGCCGGACGCCACCCGCGACCCGCGCTTCGAGGACAATCCCCTCGTCACCGGCGAGCCTGGCCTGCGGTTCTACGCGGGCGCGCTGCTGCGGACGGCCGAGGGACATCCGATCGGCACCGTCTGCGTCCTCGACACGAAACCGCGCGCACTGACCGAACGACAGCGCCGGGGCCTCGCGCGCCTGGCGCGCCAGGCGATGGCGCAGATGGAACTGCGCCGCTCGCTGCGCGAGCAGGAGGAGCAGCGCCTCCTGCAGGAGCGGATCCTCGACAGCGCCACCGATCACGCCATCGTCGCCACCGATCCGCACGGCCGCGTCACCCGGTGGAGCGCCGGCGCCGAGCGCATCCTGGGCTGGAGCGAGTCCGAGACGCTCGGCGGATCGGTCGAGATCCTGTTCACGCCCGAGGATCGGGCGAGCGGGCGGGCGCAGCGCGACATGCAGCTGGCGCTGGAGACCGGCAGCGCCCCCGACGAGGGCTGGCACCTGCGCAAGGACGGGCGCCGCTTCTGGGCCAGCAGCGAAACGATGCCCCTGCGGTCCAGTGAGGGCGAGACCCTGGGCTTCGTCAGGATCCTGCGCGACCGGACCGGGCAGCGCGAGGCCGACCGGGTGCTGGAGGCGAGCGAACTGCGCTACCGCTCCCTGGTGGAGGTCAGCCCGCAGGTAGTGTGGTTCGGCGATGCCGAGGGCAACGTCACCTACTGCAATGCCTACTGGTACGCGTTCACCGGATTGCCCCCGGGGGAGGCCGGCGAGGCGAGCTGGACGTCGGTCGTCCATCCCGATCATCGCGAGGCCATGCGCCGTGCCCGGCTCTCCGCGGCGGCGTCGGGGCAATCCTACGAGGTGGAGTTTCCGTTGCGGCGGGCGGACGGCGCGTATCGCTGGTTCCTGACCCGGGCCAAGGCGGTCCGGGACGCCGACGGAACCCTCCTGAGCTGGATCGGAACCTCGCTCGACATCCACGACCGCAAGGAGGCGGAGGTCGCGCTCCGGAACGCCCAGGAAAAGCTGGGTCTCGCCGTGGCCGCGACCGGGACCGGCGTGTTCGACTACGACCTCGTCGCGGACGTGCTCGAGTGGGACGGGCAGACCCGCGCGCTGTTCGGGCTGCCGCCCGGGGCGCCCGTGAGCTACGCTGTCTTCCTTGCGGGCCTGCATCCCGACGACAGGGCCTGGGTAGACGCTGCCGTGGCCGCAGCCCTCGACCCGGCGGGGAGCGGCACCTACGACATCGCCTTCCGGACGCTCGGCATCGGGGACGGCATCGAGCGCTGGGTGGCCGCCAAGGGCCAGGCCCTGGTCGAGAACGGGCGCACGGTGCGCTTCATCGGCACCACCCGCGACGTCACCGAGGCGCGGCGCGCGGAGCAGGCTCTGCGCGACACCGAGGAGCGCTATCGTCTGGCCGCGCGCGCCACGAACGACGCCATCTGGGACTGGGACTTCGCCACCAACCACGTCCTGTGGAACGAGGCGCTCCAGGCCGCCTACGGCTATGCGCCCGATGCCGTCGTGCCGACCGGCGACTGGTGGATCGGCCGGATCCACCCCGAGGATCGGCCCCGGATCGACGCCTCCATCCACGCGGTCATCGACAGCGACCGATCGGCCTGGAGCGACGAGTACCGCTTCCTCCGGGCGAACGGGACCTACGCGCACGTCCTCGACCGGGGATACGTCATCCGGGGAGGCGACGGTGTCGCCAGGCGGATGATCGGGGCGATGCTGGACATCTCGGAGCGCAAGCGGGCCGAGGAGCACCAGCGCCTGCTCACCGGCGAATTGCAGCACCGCGTCAAGAACACCCTCACGCTGGTGCAGGCCATCGCCAGCCAGACCCTGCGAGGCAGCACGGACGTCGCGGAGATGCGTGAGGCCTTCGCGGCGCGCCTGATCTCCCTGGGGCGGGCCCACGACATCCTGACCCAAGCGAGCTGGACCGCCGCACCCATCGCAGAGGTCGTGGATGGGGCGCTCTCCGTGCACCGGGGCGGCACGGGCCTTCGCCTGCGCGCCAGCGGCCCGAACGTGCTCCTGGCGGCCAAACCGGCCCTCTCGCTCGCCCTGGCGCTGCACGAACTCGCCACCAACGCGGTCAAGTACGGGGCGCTGTCGAACGAGACCGGCATCGTCGAGCTGCGCTGGCACGTGGTGCACGAATCCGACGCCCCGCGCTTCTGCCTGACCTGGTCCGAGCAGGGCGGCCCGCCCATCCTGAGCCCGCCGGCGCGCAAGGGATTCGGCTCGCGCCTGATCGAGCGCAGCTTCGCCGCCGAGGTCGGCGGCGAGGTCACGCTCGCCTACGCCCCGACCGGGCTCGTCTGCCGCCTGGAGGCGGCGCTCGCATCGATGCAGGAGGCCGTCGATGCCGCGGCAGCTTGAGGGCCGGCGCCCGCTGCGGCCCGGCGTGCCCTGGCGGGGGCCTGACATCGGAACGGGCTGCGCATGTCGCTGACCAAGCGCATCGTCGGTCTCGTTTCCCTGGCGCTGCTGCCCGCCCTCGCGATCCAAGGCTACAACGAGTACGCCCTGCGGGCCGCCCGGGGCGATGCCGTGCGCGGTGAGGCGATACGCACTGCCCGCGGCGTCGCGGCCGATCTCGGCCAGTTCGGGCGCGGAACGCGACAGGTGCTCGGCGTGCTCGCCGAGGTCCCGGAGATCCGCGACAAGGACCCCGCACCCTGCACGGCCTACCTCAAGACCCTTCTGGGCAAGGTGCCCGGCGCGTTCTTCTTCGGCGTGGCCGACGCAGAGGGCCGCATCGTCTGCAATACCCTCGGCTCGGCCCGCGGCGCCTACGCGCTGGCCGATCGGGGCTACTTCCAGGACGCGATGCGCACCGGCGGCCTCGCCATCGGCGACGTCGTGACCGGACGCGTCACCGGTGTTCCGACGATGCAGTTCGCCCAGGCCATCCCCGGCCCGGACGGCCGCCCGGACGGGATCGTCATCGCCAGCGTCGACCTGACCTACCTCGCCGAACACCAAGCGCGCGCGGGCCTGCCGCCCGACGCCACCCTCACGGTCGTGGACCGCAAGGGCACCGTCATGATCCGGGTTCCGGACCATGCGACCTGGGTCGGCCGCAGCCTGCCGCCGGAGTCCTTCGCGGCCCTGGCGGCGAACCGCGGCGGGGTCGTCGACCTGCCCGGCCTGCGGGGAAACCTGCGCATCACCGGCATCGCGGCCCCCTCGCCGGACGATCTCGATGGCGTGACCGTCGCCGTCGGCCTCTCGCCGAGGCTGGCCTATGCGGACATCGATGCGGCCACGCGGCGCGGCGCGATCCTGATCGTCCTCGGCGCCCTGATGGCGGTGGCGGCCGCCCTCCTCGCCGGGCGCGCCTTCATCCGCCAGCCCGTGCGGCGCCTGCTCAAGGCGGCCGCGGCCTGGCGGACGGGGGATCTCACCGCCCGGACCGGCCTGTCCGGTTCGGGCGAGTTCGGCCAGCTCGGCGAAGCGTTCGACGCCATGGCGGCCGGACTCGAGAAGCACGAAGGCGCCTTGCGGGCCGAGATCTCCCGGAGCCACCTGTTGCAGGAGCGTCAGACGATGATGCTGCACGAGCTCAACCACCGGGTCCGCAACACCCTGACCACGGTCCAGTCCCTGGCGCGCCAGTCGCGCCGCACCGACGCGACGGGCGAGCGCCTGGAGGGGCGGATCATCGCCCTGGCCAAGACCCACGACCTGCTCTCGCGGGACGCATGGGCCGGCGCCTCCCTCAAGATGCTCCTGGAGAACGAGTTGGCGCCCTTCGTCGACGCGCGCCAGGACCGGTTCCTCATCGAGGGGCCGGACATCGACCTGCCCCCGCGCTACGTCCTGGCGCTCGGCATGACGCTGCACGAACTCACCACGAACGCCGCCAAGCACGGGGCCCTCTCTGTGGAGGGCGGACGCGTGGAGATCACCTGGCGGGTCGAGGCCGGGAGCGACGGGTTGCGCCGGCTCGCCCTGGACTGGCGCGAGAGCGGCGGCCCCCCGGTCGTGACCCCGCCTGGCCGCGGGATCGGCACGCGGCTGATCAACGGGGGCGTGGGCCACGAACTCGGCGGAACGGTGAAGCTCCACTTCGACGCTGGCGGGCTGCACTGCACCCTGGCGGTGCCCCTCGACGCGCAGGATCGCTTCACCTCGTTCCGGGCGGATTCCGGACCGCCGCGATCGGCGGCCTGAGGAACGCGGTCCACACCGTGTTCCCTGCCGGTAATTCGCGCTCCGTCCGGGTCGGTTCTCGGCGGATCGATGGGCCCATCGACGGCCGAACCTCCGGTCGGGTCGCGTTCTCAGACTTCGGTGGCGGCGAGAGATGCCGCGTCGTCCGCCGATGGTTTTCCCACGATCGGAACCGGAGCCGCGGCGCTCAGCCCGTGCGGCGCGGCCGTTCCGCCGAAGCTTCGACCCGGCTGCCGCCGAACACGGCCTGCTGCCGCAAGGGCAGCCGGGACAGGCTGTCGACGAGGCGCGGGGCCACGGGGGCGCTCGCAGCGTCGAGGACGGCGCGGTGCTCCGGCGCGAGCGTCAGCCCGAGGGCCGCCACGTTGTCGTCGAGTTGTGCCGGCCGGCTCACGCCCATCAGGGTGGCGTCCACGCCCGGCCGGCCCACGACCCAGGCCAGGGCGACCCGCGCCGCGGGCTGCCCGATCGCGTCCGCCACACCGCGCACGGCCTCGACGATGTCCCAGTTGCGTGGGGTGAACAGGCTGTCGCCGAACGGGTTGGCGCCGTCCAGGCGCCTGTCGTCCTCGGGCCGCGCCTGCCCGGCCTCCGCCGGGTCACGTGGCAAGCCCGCCCCGCGTGCGGGCGCGGCCGCGACGGCGGCGCGATCGTACTTGCCCGTCAGGAGTCCGTAGGCGAGGGGCGACCACGGCACGAGGCCCATCCCGAACGCGGCGGCGAGGGGGACGTGCTCGTCCTCGACCTCGCGGTTCACGAGGGCGTAGAAGTGCTGCAGGGCGATGGGTCCCGGCAGGCCGCGCACCGAGGCCAGGGTCGCGAGTTGGGCGGCGTACCAAGCGGGGGTGTTCGACAGGCCCCAGTAGCGGGCCTTCCCGCTCCGCACGAGGCCCACCATGGTCTCGAGAAGTTCCTCGGCCGGCGTGATCCCGTCCCAGGCGTGCAGCCAGTACAGATCGACGTAGTCGGTCCCGAGGCGGCGCAGCGATCCCGCGATGGCCGCGTGGAGATGCTTGGCGCCGCAACCGCCCGTATGCGGCCCGTGTCCGGTGGCGAACCCCGCCTTGGTGGCGAGGACGATCCGGTCGCGCAGGCCGCGTTCGGCGATGAAGCGGCCGACCATCGTCTCGCTGGCGCCGCCCGCATAGACATCGGCGGTGTCGACGAAGTTGCCGCCGCCCTCCACGTAGGCGTCGAACACGGTACGGCTGCCGCCCGCGTCGAGCCCCCAGCGCGCCGTGCCGAACGTCATGGTGCCCAGAGCGAGGGGGCTCACCGCCAGCCCCGAGCGGCCCAGCGTCCGATAATGCGTCAGATCCATTGTTGCACCCACCTGAAAACTCCCCCGAGGGGTAGCCCGGCGTCGCGATGGGGATTAGCCCTGTCGGACGGCATGGGTCCGTGAGCGGGATGCAGCAATGCGGCGCGGCGACCTCGACGATCTGTCCGCGTTCGCGGCGGTGGCCCGCACCCGCAGCTTCACGCGGGCGGCGGCCGAACTCGGCCTGTCGCCCTCCGCGCTCAGCCACGCGATGCGCGGGCTGGAGACCCGCCTCGGGGTGCGCCTTCTGGCGCGCACGACGCGCAGCGTCGCCCCGACGCCCGCCGGCGAGCGCCTGCTGCGCTCGCTGGGTCCGGCGCTGGCGGAGGTCGATCGGGGCCTCGCGGCCTTGGCCGACTGGCGCGGCACGCCGTCGGGCTCCCTTCGGATCACGACGTTCGCCTATGCCGCGCGCGCCATCCTCGCGCCGTCCCTTCCGGGGTTCCTCCTCGACCACCCGTCCGTCACGGTCGAAATCGTCGTCGACGACCGCCTCGCCGACATCGTCGCGGCCGGCTTCGATGCCGGGATCCGCTTCGGCGAGACCGTGGAGCGCGACATGGTCGCGGTGCGGGTCGGACCCGATGAGCGAACGGTGGTGGTTGGCACGCCGGGATACTTCGCGGACCATCCCCGGCCCGAAACCCCGGCCGATCTGGAGGCCCACCCGTGCGTCAACTACCGCCTGATCGGCGGCGGCGGCCTCCTGCCGTGGGAGTTCGCCCGGGACGGCCGCGCGATGCGGGTACGGGCCGCCGGACAGTTCGTGGTGAACGATGGCGCCCTGGCCGGCGCCGTGGTCAGGGCGGGCGCGGGGCTCGGCTACATGATGGAGAGCGAGGTCGCGGCGGATCTCGCCGCCGGTCGGCTTGTGCAGGTGCTGGAGGATTGGTGCCCGCCCTTCCCGGGCTGCCACCTCTACTATCCGGACCGGCAGGTCACGCCAGCGCTACGCGCCCTGATCGACGCACTGCGCTGGCGGGGCGAGATCTCGCCATAGGATCGCGATTGGCTCAAGAGAGCCCCGATGGCGATCCCTTCGGTGTCAGGCAAATCTACGGACGACGAACCGTTCCAGGATCAATCCGAATGCGACGGACCCCATGCCCCACATGAGGACGTAGAGATAGTCGACCTCGATGCCCAGGTTTGGGTCGTAGGCGAGGCGTGTCCACTCGACGATCTGAACGATCGGAGACCATTTCAAGATCTCATAAAGTTCGTTCGGAAGCAGGTGTGGTACGAACGCTACCCCGCATGTAATATAGAGTACAAGCATTGGTACGACGTAGCCCAGGATCCAGCCTGGAAAGAACGACACGATTCCAACATTTACAATCCCGATTCCGATCCCCAGGAGTGTCGCCGCCGAATAGGCGCAAATCGCCACGACGGGCTCGGCCGGGATGACATGTTCTCCCAGCGCGGTAAGAATGGCCATCACGACCAAGAGGCAGGTGAAGCCTTTGACAACTTCGACGAGGACCCGTGCGACGACGATGTCGAAAAGCTTCACCTGCGGATAATAGATCAGCGGCTTGTTCGCCATAAGCGCCTTCATGATCTCGCGCGACATGTATTGGAATGTCAGCGCGGGGACGCATCCTGTCGCCACGAACATGAGTGGGCTGTCGCCCAACGGAGATGGCAAGCCCCGAAAGGCCATGATTCCGACGATGATGAAGATGTGCGCCACCGGCCATAGGACCAGAACGGCGTACCCCCAATGCGAGCCGCCGAACCGCGTCCGCATATCACGCAGGACGAGCGCACGGATCACGTGCGCATAGACGTCCATCCTGCTCATTCCAGCCGGCTGGCTTGCACCGGGCAGTTCCATGGGGGTCAGCGTCCTTCGATCCGGTGTCTGCGTTGGCGCCCCATTGAGACATAAGTGCGGCCTGGCAGATCGGCGGTAGCAGCGCCTGCCGGATCTCGCGCGCACCGAGGACGCTCACACAAAAGGATGACGCTGCGACCGGGTCTCGGCGTCGCAGGTGACGGTGATCGCAGTGAGAACGCGTTTGTGGTGTCGCCATCTAAGGGTGGATCGCGGTCCGGACCCGATCCGCTCTGCCAAGCCTTGCCTCAATATCTTAGGCACGCGTCGATTCCGGTCTTCACGATGAAGGCACAAGTTCATTCCGGCGTGCCCGAGCATCGATGACCTCCGTGGCGTGAGGCCATCCGGGAGAGATGAGGCTGTGCAGGGTGTCGCCGACCCCGCACAGCCAACGGCCAGGGCTTACTCTGCGAGTTCACGCATGACCCTGATCAGGTCCGATTTGCCCTCGAAGCCGATGCCGGGAAGCTCGGGCATGACGATGTGCCCGTCCTCGACCCGCACCCCGTCGGGGAAGCCGCCATAGGGCTGGAACAGATCCGGATAGCTCTCGTTGCCGCCGAGGCCGAGGCCCGCCGCGATGTTGAGCGACATCTGGTGACCGCCATGCGGGATGCAGCGCTTGGGCGACCAGCCGAACTGCTCCAGCACGTCGAGGGTGCGCAGATACTCGACGAGGCCGTAGGACAGCGCGCAGTCGAACTGCAGCCAGTCGCGGTCGGGCCGCATGCCGCCGTAGCGCAGCAGGTTGCGCGCGTCCTGGTGCGAGAACAGGTTCTCGCCGGTCGCCATCGGTCCGGGATAGAACTCGGACATCGCCGCCTGCAGGGCGTAGTCGAGGGGATCGCCGATCTCCTCGTACCAGAACAGCGGATACTGGCGCAGCATCTTGGCGTAGGCGATAGCGGTCTCGAGGTCGAAGCGTCCGTTCACGTCCACGGCGAGCTGCGCCTGCGAGCCGATCTCCTTCAGCACGGCCTCGATGCGGCGCTGATCCTCCGCGATTGGGACGCCGCCGATCTTCATCTTCACGACATTGTAGCCGCGATCGAGATAGCCGCGCATCTCGGCGCGTAGCTGGGTGTCGTCCTTGCCCGGATAGTAGTAGCCGCCGGCCGCGTAGACGAAGACACGCGGGTCGGCCTCGATGCCCTTCTGCTCGGCGAGCATCCGAAACAGCGGCTTGCCGGCGATCTTGGCGGTGGCGTCCCAGATCGCCATGTCGAGGGTGCCCACCGCCACAGAGCGCTCGCCGTGGCCGCCGGGCTTCTCGTTGGTCATCATCGCCGCCCAGAGCTTGTGCGGGTCGAGGTTGTCGCCGGCCTCGTTCAGCACGCTCGCCGGATCGGCCTCGAGGATGCGGTTCCTGAAGCGCTCGCGGATGAGGCCGCCCTGGCCGTAGCGGCCGTTGGAGTTGAAGCCGTAGCCCACCACCCGGCGGCCGTCGCGCTCGACGTCTGTGACCACGGCCACGAGGCTGGCGGTCATCTTCGAGAAGTCGATGTAGGCGTTGCGGATGGGCGAGGCGATCGGCTTGGTGACCTCGCAGACGTCGACGATACGCATGTGGTTCTCCTTGAGATGCGAAGGGGTTCGCGTGGGGCGGGAGGGGGATGGAAGCAGTTTGGGGATCTAGTGGGCGGCCGCCACGGGGCGGGGCAGGGCAGGCCCGGCTTCCGTCTCGGGAACGACGTCCTCAGCGGCGGCCGCGCGGTCGCGGTAGGCCGCCTCCGCCTTGTCGCGGTCGAAGGCGCCTTCCCACTTGGCGACCGCGATCGTGGCGACTGCGTTGCCGATCAGGTTCGTCACCGCCCGCGCCTCGTTCATGAAGCGGTCGACGCCGAGCAGGAGGACGAGGCCGGCGACCGGGACGGTGTGGATGCTCGACAGGGTGGCGGCGAGGGTGACGAAACCGGCGCCGGCGACGCCGGCCGAGCCCTTGGAGGTCAGGAGCAGCACCCCAAGGACGAGCAACTGGTCGCCAATGCCGAGGGGCGTGTTGGTAGCCTGCGCCACGAAGATCGCCGCCATGGTCAGGTAGATGCAGGTGCCGTCGGCGTTGAAGGTGTAGCCCGTGGGCAGCACGAGGCCGACGACCGACTTCTCGCAGCCGAGCCGCTCCAGCTTGGCCATCATCCGCGGCATGACGGCCTCGGTGGAGCAGGTCCCGAAGGTGATCAGGATCTCGTCCTTGAAGAAGCCGAGGACCTTGGTGAGTGAGAACCCGGTCCAGGCGCAGACGGAGCCGAGCACGAGGACCACGAACAGGATCGACGTGGCGTAGACACCGAGCATGAGGTAGGCGAGCGACCAGACCGTGCCGAAGCCATACTTGCCGATGGTGAAGGCGACGCCCGCCCCGGCGCCGATGGGGGCCAGCCGCATCACCATGGCGACGATGCGGAACAGCGCGTCCAGCAGGCTGTCGACGACGACGACCACCGGCCGGCCGCGCTCGCCCGCCTGAACGAGAGCCAGGCCGAACAGCAGCGAGATCAGGATGATCTGCAGCATGGCGCCCTTGGCGAAGGCATCCACCATCGTGGTGGGGATGATGTCCATGAGGAAGCCGACGATGCCGGGTTGCGCCTCCGCACGCTTGGCGTAGGCCGCGATGGCGCTGCCATCGATGTGCGTGGCATCGATGTTCATGCCGGCGCCCGGCTGCATGACGTTGACGACGACGAGCCCGATGACGAGGGCCAGCGTCGAGACGACCTCGAAGTAGATCAGCGCGCGCACGCCGATGCGCCCGACTTCCTTCAGGTTGCCCATCTTGGCGATGCCGACGACGATGGTGCCGAAAATGACCGGCGCGAGCAGCATCTTGATCAGCTTGATGAAGCCGTCCGCCAGGGGCTGCAGGGTCACCGCGACGTCCGGCAGGAAGTACCCGATAAATCCGCCAAGGATGATCGCGATGAAGACTTGAACATAGAGCCGGTTGAGCCATGACTTCATGCCGTGCTTCCTCCTCTTGCTGCTTCTCGGGCAACTTGATCTGCAATCCCTCTTGCGGGGTGTGATGCCTCCCATACGTCTGGACACCCGCGCTCGGCCAATGCCATGTTCGGTACGCGCTATGCGTGAACGGCACAGAGATGGAACTCGACTGGCTGAAAGACTTTCTCGCCCTGGCCGAGCAGAAGACGTTCTCACGGGCGGCCGAGGGCAGGCATGTGTCCCAACCGGCCTTCGGTCGACGCATCCGCGCCTTGGAGGACTGGATCGGAACGCCGCTTTTCGTGCGGGGCGCCCAAGGCGCGAGCCTCACACCGGCCGGCGCACACTTCGAGCCGGCAGCCCACGCGCTCATGCGCAGCCTGGAGCGGGCTCGACGCGAGGCGCGGACCGTCGGCGCCCAGGATACGGCGACGCTCTCGATTGCGGCGACCCACGCTCTGTCGTTCACGTTCTTCCCGAGTTGGGTCCGTCAGGTCATGCAATCCCGGACCCTCGGCACCCTCAATCTCGTGTCCGACAGCCTCGAAGCCTGCGAGCAGATCATGCTGTCCGGCGAGGTGCACTTCCTGCTCTGCCATTTCCACAGGGACGCGCCGACGCGGTTCGAGGCTGGCCGGTTCGAGAGCGTCGGCGTGGGCGACGACGTGCTCGTTCCGCTCTGCGCACCGTCCGGATCGGGCCAACCCACCTGGTCGCTGCCGGGATCGCCTGCAGACCCGGTTCCTCACCTCGCCTACAGCCAAGCCTCAGGACTGGGTCGCATCCTCGGGAACTGCCAGACCAGGGAGCCGCTCCACCTCGCGACGCGCTTCACCTCGCACCTCGCCGCAACGTTGACGACCATGGCGCGCGAGGGACACGGCGTCGCCTGGTTACCGCGAACGGTTGCGGCGGATGATCAGGCCTGTGGTCGCCTCGTCCGTGCTGGGCCCGAACATTTCGATGTGCCGATCGAAATCAGGCTCTTCCGATCGCTGGAATGTCGCAACCACGCAGCCGACGCGCTTTGGGCCTACCTGAGCGATCCGCCAGCCTCATAGTTCGGAGGCGCAATTCGGCGAGCCAAGCTGTCGGTGTTCGGTGGACGTCCGCTTTCGGGAGGCGAGCCGATCACCGTCCATGGCAATATCGGGCCGATACCGGACTGACCGGGCCGAGTGGTAGCCGGACGCTCGCCTTTGCGCCCTGAAGCGGATCTTCCGCCTCCAACCGACCTTGTCTTTGATGCCGGTTCACGCTGTCCCGCGAAGCGGACAAACGCGACAACGTTCCGGCGAGCAAACGCGGTGTCGATCGATCGCAATCAAAAGATGCAACATGAGTTGTATAAAATACGATTGAAGTCTCTATCACTATCTATCGCTGAGCAATGCATTCTGGGCTCACCGGATGGGGAGCGGCCGTCTTGACGGTCTTCGCCCCTCACATCACTCCACCAGGAAGTCCAGACCATGCTCGCTCGCATCCTCGATACGCTGTGCGTCCATACGCTGAGTTCAGCGACCTTCGGGCGGGTGGTGCGCGCGGTCATCGTCTTGGCGTCACGAGATGCGTCGCACTATCGCGAGGCTGCCACCGGCGCCGGCACGATGATCCCGGTCCCGTAACCGAATGTATCACCGCGAGGCGGCGCGCTCATGCCGCCCGAGCGAGATCCCCCTCGATCTCGGTAAGCACGCGTTCCAGCGCCGCGAAGCACTCGAGGTCGAAGGCCGTGCCGAGGTCGGCCCGCATGACGTCGAGGGCTTTCGCGACGGGCATTGCCTTGCGGTAGGGGCGGTCGGCGGTCAGCGCGTCGAACACATCCGCGACCGAGACGATCCGGGTTTCCAGCTCGATTGCTTCGGCAGTGAGTCCGCGCGGATAGCCCCGGCCGTCGAGACGCTCGTGATGAGCGCCGCCGATGCGGGCCATCTCGCGGAAGACGGCGACGCGGGTGAGGATGCCCTCCGAGAGCACCGCATGGTTGCGCATATCCTGCCACTCGGCGTCGTCGAGCTTGCCATTCTTGTCGAGGATCGAGTTCGAGACGCCGAGCTTGCCGACGTCGTGCAGCAGCGCGGCCCGACGCAGCCAGCGCCGGCGCTCCACCGGGAAGCCGAGTTCAGCCGCGATCAAGTCGGCGTAGACCGCCACGCGCTCCGAATGCCCAGACGTGAAGGGGCTCTTGGTGTCGATGACCTTGGCGAAGGCTCGGGCGATGTCGTCGAGATAATCCTCGTCCACAACGACGGCGCGTTGCGCGGGTTCGAGGGCGGTGACCGCCTCGGTGATCGTCTCGGAGCCGAGCATCTCCCAGAAGCCGGGCATCGCCGCCGCCCGTTCGAAGCAGGCCACCGCGTGGGGATCGAACCAGGTGCCGCTGCGGCCCCGCGCCTCGGCGACTGCGGCCTCGCGGCCGGCCGCTCTGTGGAACACGTCGACGACCTGAGCCAGGAGCGCGATGCGGGCATAGAGCGGAATCGCCGGCCCCGCTCGGCGGTCCGGGCGGCCCTTACCGTTCCAGTGCTCGTCGAGGGCGTGGATCGCATCGCAGACCTCGGGCGGGAAGCGCAGTTGCGCGGCGATCTCGGCGCCCCGCTGGCAGCGGGTCTGGATTAGGTCGTCGGTGATCGCGCCGCCATTCTGGAGGATGTTGAGGACCGCCCTGAAGCGTTCGGCCAGACCCGCCTTGAGGCCGGTATGGGCGAAGACGAAGCCGAGCACCTTCGGCAAGCTGTCGCTCACGGTCTTGAAGTCGCGCTTGAAGCTCAGGTCATCGGAGAGATAAAGCTCGCAGATCCGCGCTGCGTTGCTGGAGCAGCCGAGGTCCTTGAGCATCACCGTGTAGTAGAGTTCCCAGAGCTGGTTCTCGGTGAGACCCATCTGCCGACCGATATGCATGCCGATCCAGGTCGCGCGCACGCAATGCCCGATCGGCTGGCCTTCTGTCAGGTCGAGGGCATGGCTCAAGGCGCCGAGTACCTCCGAGAGCTGAACCGTCCTGGCCTGCCTGTCGTCGCCTGATACGATCCGCATCGTTTTCGTTCAGCCCTCTGTCATGTCGGCGTATGGCTATCTGCAGAACCTGATCAAAGCGTTGCGCGGGCGTCACGTCCGAACCGGACAACGCAGGGCCGTGTCGGCACGCCAAGCATCCTGGGCATCTCACGCGAGCGAACGACGATTTCGGCGCGGCAGAAGCATCAGCGTCGCGGCTCGGCCTTCCGGACGCTGGTCGCCGCGTATCCGCGCCCACATTCCGGTGACGCGGTGGAGACATTCGAGTGGTCAGCGTAGCAACCCGTTAGTTCTTAGTATGCATAAAATTTGGCGACGACGATCAAGCCGGGAACGCTCGCCGATGCTTCTCTTGCAACGCCTTGCGCGTCAGTTTCGATCGGCTCGCACCTGGATTGGACTCGGGATCCTGGCGCCCCTCGGTATGCTGGTGATCTCCGGGCTGATGCTGCTCGACCTGCGCCGCGACGCCTGGGACAAGGCCGAGCAGACCTCACGCAACCTGCTGCAGGTCATCGAGCGCGACATCGCCCGTAACGTCGAGATCTTCGACCTGTCGATCCAGGCCGTCGTTGATAACCTCCACGCGCCGGGCCTCGACGCGGTCGACCCCGCGATGCGCCAGCTCGTGCTGTTCGATCGCGCCGCGACAGCCCGCGACCTGGGCGTGATGCTCGTCATCGATGAGCGGGGCGACATCGTCGTTGACGCCGGCGCCGTGCCCCCGCGCAAAGGCAGCTACGCGGATCGGGAATACTTCCAAGTCCACAAGGGGCGGGCCGACCTCGGTCTCTACGTCGGCAGGCCCATCGTCTCGCGCCTGACGGGCGAGCCCATGCTGCCGTTCAGCCGGCGCATCGCCAAGCCCGACGGCTCTTTTGGAGGCGTGGTGCTGGGCAGCCTCAAGCTCAGCTACTTTTCGCGCCTGTTCGATCAGATCGGCCTCGGTCCCGAGGGGGGAATCAACCTCTACCTGCGCGACGGCACCCGCATCATGCGCTATCCCCATGAGGCGGCCGACATCGGCGTGAGCATCGCCGGTTCGTCGAACTTCGAGCGGTTCGTGAGCGCACGCAACGGCGCATTCATCGGAACGTCGGTCCGCGACGGTGTCGAGCGCCATTACGCCTTTACTCAGGTCGGTGACTTGCCGCTCGTGCTCAACGTCGCCCTCTCGACGCGGGATGTCGAGGCAGAGTGGCGGGCCAAAGCCCTGGGTATCGGTGCGACGGTCCTGATCTTGTGCGGGCTGACCATCGGGCTGGCACTTCTGTTCGGACGCGAGTTGAGTCGACGGGCGGCGGTGGAAATCAAACTCGCGCACCTGTCGCGTACGGACACCCTGACCGGGCTACCGAACCGCCGCCAGTTCGACGAGGTCTTCGCGCAAGCCTGGAAGAGCGCGCGCCGGACGGGTAAGCCGCTCTCGCTCCTCATCGTCGATGCCGACCACTTCAAGCGCTACAACGATCGCTATGGCCATGCGGTCGGTGACGCGGTGCTCAAGGGTCTGGCAAACGGCCTTGCGGGGAGCGTGCACCGGCCGAACGACCTCGTCAGCCGGATCGGCGGCGAGGAGTTCGCCCTCCTGCTGCCCGATACCGACGAGGCAGGGGCGCTACGCATTGCCGAGGCGGTCCATGCGCAGGTCGCAGCTCTGACGGTCGGGTCGGCCGGCATTGGCGCTGGCGCGGTGACTGTGAGCATCGGCTTGGCCTTGCCAGGGGACCGTGATGCCGAGGCATCCGACCTTTATCGCCGAGCCGACGAGGCGCTCTACGTGGCGAAGGCGCGTGGACGCAACCGTACGGAGCGTGCACCCAGCACCGGCAATGAGCGCATAGGCATGTTGCGGGTCATCTAGGAGCTTGTCCGAGTAAGGGGATTGAAGCCGAGGTTGGAGGGGCGAGACCAGAGCCGGTGAGGGCGGATCGGCGGCCTCATCGGCCGGCCTGTGCCAGTTTCAGGAGGTTGTGGGCCGTGCAGATCATCGCCCATT
>NZ_JAKSYI010000126.1 GCF_022829285.1 Methylobacterium sp. J-078 | reverse complement strand
GCCGTCTACGAGACGGAGGAGATGGACCTCTCGGCGCTGCCCTACATCGTGATCGTGGTCGACGAGATGGCCGACCTGATGATGGTGGCGGGCAAGGACATCGAGGGCGCGATCCAGCGGCTGGCGCAGATGGCGCGCGCGGCCGGCATCCACCTGATCATGGCGACCCAGCGCCCCTCGGTCGACGTGATCACCGGCACGATCAAGGCGAACTTTCCGACCCGGATCAGCTTCCAGGTCACGTCGAAGATCGACAGCCGCACGATTCTCGGCGAGATGGGCGCCGAGCAGCTGCTGGGCCAGGGCGACATGCTGTTCATGGCCGGCGGCGGGCGCACCACCCGCGTGCACGGGCCGTTCTGCTCGGATTCGGAGGTCGAGAGCGTGGTCGCCCACCTCAAGCGCCAGGGCCGGCCCTCCTACCTCGAGGCCGTCACCGCCGACGAGGACGGTGCGTCGGGGTCTAAGGGCGATGAGATCGAGGTGGACGGCGCGGTCTTCGATCAGGGCAGCTTCGGCGAGGCCGGTGGAGACCTCTACGATCAAGCGGTGCAGGTGGTGCTGCGGGACAAGAAGGCGTCCACCTCCTATATCCAGCGCCGCCTCCAGATCGGCTACAACCGCGCCGCCTCGCTGATGGAGAAGATGGAGATCGAGGGCATCGTCGGCCCGGCCAACCATGCCGGCAAGCGCGAGATCCTGATCGAGGCGGACCCGCACCAGGGGTAGAGCCTATCCGCGGGGGCCGAACAGGATGACGGCGGCTCCGACGAGGCAGATCGCGGCCCCGCAGATGTCCCATCGATCGGGCCGGTGGTGCTCCACCAGCCAGAGCCAGAGTAGCGACGCGGCGATGTAGAGGCCGCCATAGGCCGCATAGGCCCGGCCCGCCGCTTCGCTCTCGACCCGGGTGAGCAGGGCCGCGAACAGGATCAGTGCAGCAATCCCGGGCAGGAGCCACAGGGCCGAGCGCCCGAGGCGGGCCCAGGCCCAGAACGCGAAGCAGCCGCCGATCTCCGCGAGGGCCGCGGCGGCGTAGACGAGGAGGGTCATGCGCCGAGCCTCATCGATCAACCGTGAAGCGATAGGTCGTGGTCGCGCGGAACTGCTCGTCCGGCCGCAGCACGGTGCTGGGGAAGTTCGGGTGGTTCGGCGCATCCGGGAACCCCTGCGCCTCGAAGCAGACTCCGTCGCCCGCCCGGTAGAGGCCGCCGCCCGTTCCCGTCACCGTCCCGTCGAGCATGTTGGCGGTGTAGAGCTGAAGCCCGGGCTGGGTGGTCGCCACGGCGAGGCGGCGCCCGCTCGAAGGATCGACGGCCTCGGCCACGACCCGCAGGGTGCCGTCGCCCCCGACGACGTAGGTATGATCGTATCCGTGCGCCAGGGCGAGTTGCGGGTGCGCCTCCCGGATGCGCGCGCCGAGGGTCGTGGGCGTACGGAAGTCGAACGGCGTTCCGGCGACGGACAGGAAGGTACCGGTCGGGATCTGCTCGGCGTCGGTCTCGAGAACGGAGTCCGCCGCGATGGAGACGCGGTGGCCGAGGACATCACCCGCGCCTTCGCCCGCGAGGTTGAAATAGCTGTGGTTGGTAAGGCTGAGGATCGTCGGCCGGTCCGTGACGGCGGCGTAATCGATGGCGAGTGTATCGTCCGCCTCCAGGCTGTAGGTAACCGTCACGTCGAGATTGCCCGGAAAACCCTGGTCGCCGTCGGGTGATCGGTAGGCGAGGGTGAGGCGGTGCGCCTCGGCGCGCTCCACCCGCCAGACCCGCCGGTCGAACCCTTCCGGGCCGCCATGCATGGTGTTGCGCCCCTCGTTCGCCGGCAGGCGATGATCCCGGCCGTCGAGGCGGAAGCGCCCCCCCGCGATGCGGTTGGCGTAGCGCCCGACGAGGGCGCCGAAATGGGCGTCGCTCGCCTCGTAGCCGGCGAGATCCCGGGCGCCGAGGACGATGTTGGCGCGGTAGCCGGTCCGGTCCGGAACCTCTATGCGCCGGACGATCCCGCCGTAATCGAGGATCTCCACACGCACGACGCCCCGCGTCAGGGTGTGAGCGGTGACGGCCTCACCCGCCCTGGTCCGACCGAACGGCTCTGCCTGCATGGAAACACCCCGGCTCGACTTTGGACCGCTCAACGCGCGAGCCCGGCCTCCGTCGCCGGAGGCGGAGGGTCAGCGTCATCGGAATCCCCGGATAGCTGCATCCGGTGGAGCCGCGCATAGGCCTCGCCGGAGGCGAGCAAGGTCTCGTGGGTTCCGCTCTCGACGATCCGGCCCGCCTCCATGACGACGATGCGGTCGGCGTTGCGGACCGTGGAGAGGCGATGCGCGATCACCAGCGTGGTGCGCCCCGCCATCAGACGCAGGAGGGCGGACTGGACGAGGCGCTCGGATTCGGAATCGAGGGCGCTCGTCGCCTCGTCGAGGAGGAGGATCGGCGCGTCCTTGAGAAAGGCGCGGGCGAGCGAGATGCGCTGGCGCTCGCCCCCCGACAGGCGCCCTCCCGAGGGGCCGACGGCGAAATCGTAGCCCTCCGGCAGGCGGCTGATGAAGCCGTGCGCCGCCGCCGCTTCGGCCGCCGCCTCGATCTCCGCGCGGCTGGCGCCCGGACGCCCGAAGCCGATATTCGCCGCGATCGTGTCGTCGAACAGCACGATGTCCTGTGAGACCACCGCCACGGCGGCCCGCAGGGAGCCGAGGGTGACGGACCGGATGTCTTGACCGTCGATGCTGACCGTGCCTTCGGTGACGTCGTAGAGGCGCGGCACGAGGTTCAGGAGGGACGATTTCCCCGACCCGGAGCGGCCGACCAGCGCGACCGTCGCCCCCGCCGGGACGGTCAGGTCGATGCCCTCCAGGGCCGGCGCATCGGCGCGGTAGCGGAATCGGACATCCGTGAAGCGGATCTCGCCGCCCGCCATCCGGAGGGGGCGTGCCTCGGCGTGTTCGCGGATCTGGGGTGCCTCGTCCATCAGGGCGAAGTAGCGTTGCAGGGCGGCACCGGCCTCCTGCAGGATGGCGTTGAGGGAGCCGAGGGTGCGGATCGGCTGCGAAGCGAGAAGGAGCGCCGTGACGTAGCCGGTAAAATCCCCCACCGTCCGGTCGCCCGAGGTTACCCGCTGGCCGACGAGGGCCAGCACGGCCGCCACCGCGAAGCCGCCGCCGATCTCGAGGAGCGGGTCGAGGCGTCCGCGGGCATTGGCAGCCTTCATCTTGAGGCGGCGTACCTCTTCGAAGGCGCCCTCGGCCCGGCCCTTCAGGTAGCCTTCGAGGGCGTAGGTCTTGGCGATGCGCGCGCCCTGCAGGCTCTCGGTGATGAGGCTGGCTGTCAGGCCCATGCGCTCCTGCGTACTGGTCGAGACCCGGCGCAGCTTCTTGCCGACCCGGCCGATCGGGCCCGCGACGAAGGGCACCACCACGCCGGCCACGAGGGTGAGGACCGGGTCCATCCACAGGAGCGCCGCCACCAGAGCGATCAGCATTGCGATGTCGCGCAGGAGCACCGTGGAAATGCGGGTCAGGGCCTCCTTGATGAAGGCGAAATCCGTGGTGAAGCGCTGCGTGAACGCCGCCGGGCTCTCACGGCCGAGCTGCGCCAGATCGGAGTCGATGAGGTGCCCATAGAGGGCGGCCTGCATGTCGGCCTCGACGCGGGTGACGACCCGGTTGGTCAGCACCGTCTGACCGAACAGCGCGAAGCCACGGATCGACGTGATGGCGATGACGATGATCGGCGCGTAGGCGAGGGCCGCCAGGTCCTTCTTGTCGAAGGCGTCGAAGGCGAGCTTGATGAGCGTCGGATAGAGGCCCGTGGCCGCCCCCACGATGGCGATGAGTACCAGCACCACCGCCAGCGTCGCCCGGTGGGGGCGGAGCCAGATCCGCCAGACCCGCGTCAGGAGGGGCAGGATGTCGACCTTGGGAAGCGCCCGTCGCGCCATGCTGATCCGCTCTTTCCGTCTGCGTGAGGCCGTGCGCCGCGATGCTGCGGGGTGTTTGCGTCCCCGCACGCGGCAGATCAAGCGAAAGCCGAACGGCTTGGAAATGTGATAATGTTACAGTATTGGCTGGCGGACCCGTCACAAGGATCCGTCGATGTCGTCCTGGCGCCCATTCCCGCGCATCCTGCTTCTCGCCCTGCTCCTCCTCGGTTGCGGCGGACACGCCCACGCCGATGCGTCCCAGCTGAAGGCCGTGGCGACGTTCTCGATCCTCGGGGACCTCGTGGCGCAGGTCGGCGGCGACCGGGTCGCCGTCACCACCCTGGTCCAGCCGAACGCCGATGCGCACGGCTACACGCCGGCGCCCAGCGATGCCCGTACCCTCGCCGAGGCGCGGATCGTCGTCGTGAACGGGCTGGGGCTCGAAGGCTGGATCGACCGCCTGATCAAGGCCTCGGGCACCCGGGCCCCGGTCGTCGTCGCCTCGGCCGGCATCAAGCCGATCGAAGCCAGCGACGACGACCACGGCCATGCGCATGCCCATGGCCACCACGACGATCCCCATGCCTGGCAGAACGTCGCCAACGTCAAGCGCTACGTCGCCAACATCCGGGACGCCCTCGCACGGGTCGATCCGGAGCACGCGGGTACCTATGCCGACAACGCGAAGTCCTATCTCGCAACCCTCGACGGGCTCGACGCGCAGGTGCGCGCGGCGATCGCCGCCATCCCGAGCGCCCAGCGCCGGGTGATCACCACGCACGACGCCTTCGGCTACTTCACGGCGGCCTACGGTCTGAAGTTCATCGCCCCCCAGGGTGTCTCGACCGACAGCGAGGCGAGCCCCCGCGACGTCGCCCGGATCATCCGCCAGATCCGCCAGGAGAAGGTCCCGGCCGTGTTTCTCGAGAACATCGCCGATCCGCGCCTGATGCAGCAGATCGCCCGCGAGAGCGGGGCCGCGATCGGCGGCAAGGTCTTCTCGGACGCCCTGTCCGGACCGGAGGGACCGGCTCCGAACTACGTGGCGATGATGCGCAACAACGTCTCGGCCTTCACCGCGGCCCTGTCGAAGCCGTGACGCCTCAGCCGCCGGTCATCGGCGGGAAGAAGGCGATCTCGGAAGCGCCCGCGATGGGCGCTTCCGGCTTGGCGTGGACGCGGTCGATGGCGACCCGCACGAGGCCGGTGGTTTCGAAGGCGTAGGCGTATTCCTCGCCGCGTTCCCGCAGCCACGCCACCAGATCCGCCACCGTGACGAGGCCGGCGGGCAGGTCGACGGTTTCCTCGGCCTTGCCGACGCGCTCACGCACCCAGGCAAAATAGACGAGCTTCATGGAAATGCTGCCCTTCAGCGCGGATCGTCGATGACGTGCTTGATGCCCGCCCGCATGTAGTCCCAGCCGGTGTAGAGCGTCAGGGCGGCGGCGAGCCACAGCAGCACCGCGCCGGTCCAGACGGTGCCGGGCAGGATCGACTCGCCGGCCGGGCCCGCCACCAGGAAGCCGATCGCGACGAGCTGCACCGTGGTCTTCCACTTGGCGACCTTGCTCACGGGCACACCGACCTTCAGTTCGGCCAGATACTCCCGCAGGCCCGAGACCAGGATCTCCCGGCACAGGATCACGATGGCGGCCCACAGCGTCCAGCCATGGATGGTGTTGTCGGCCGCCAGCATCAGCAGGCAGGCGGCCACCAGCAACTTGTCGGCGATCGGATCGAGCATGCGCCCGAGCGCCGAACTCTGGTCGTAGGTCCGCGCCACGTAGCCGTCGAGGTAGTCCGTGATGGCCGCCAGGATGTACACGCCCAGCGCCCCGAAGCGCGCCCCGGGCTCGGTCGGCCAATAGAGCAGGGCGACCACCACCGGGACCGCCACGAGGCGCCCGTAGGTCAGGCAGTTCGCCAACGTCCAGGCGGGCGAGCGGCGTCGGGTGAGGACGGGATTCATCGAAGGCGTGAAACCATGTGCGGGGGTGGGGGTCAACCGCGCGGACGGGGTGTCGTCCTCAGGTCTGCGTATGGAAGAAGTCATAGACGGCTCGGGCAGTGGCGGCATTCACACCCGGCGCCTTCGCCAGATCCTCGAAGGCGGCGCGCTGGATCGCCTTCACGGTTCCGAAATGGTGAAGCAGGGCGCGCTTCCGGCTCGGGCCGATGCCGGCGATCTCGTCCAATGGGTTCTTCACCATCTCGCGCTTGCGCTTGGCGCGGTGCGTGCCGATGGCGAAGCGGTGCGCCTCGTCGCGCAGGCGCTGGACGAAGTAGAGGGTCGGGTCGCGGGGCGGCAGCTTGAAGGGTGGGCGGCCGGGGACGAAGAAGGTCTCGCGGCCCGCGTCGCGGTCGCGCCCCTTGGCGATTCCCACCAGGGAGACGTCGGTGACGCCGATTTCCTCCAGGGCGGTCCGCGCCGCATCGAGCTGGCCCTTGCCGCCGTCGATGAGCACGAGGTCTGGCCAGACCGGCAGGGTGTCGCTCTCCGGGGCCGCCTCGGCCACGGTCTCCGACACGCCGCCGTCGCTCGCGGCGATCGCGGCCTCCCGCGCGGTGCGCGGGTTCTCCTTGACCAGCCGCTTGAAGCGGCGCTGCAGCACCTCGCGCATCATCCCGTAATCGTCGCCCGGGGTCAGCTCCTCCGACTTGATGTTGAAGGTGCGGTAATGCTGCTTGGCGAAGCCCGTCGGTCCGGCGACAATCATGCCGCCGACGGCGTTCGTGCCCATGATGTGCGAGTTGTCGTAGACCTCGATACGGCGGGGCGCCGCCGGCAACCCGAACGATTGCCCCAGGGCGGTGAGGAGCTTGCCCTGCGAAGCGGTGTCGGCGAGGCGCCGGCCGAGCGCCTCCTTGGCATTGCGTTGGGCGTACTCGACGAGGTTCTTGCGCTCGCCGCGCTGCGGCTGATGGATGTCGACCCGGTAATCCGTGCGGGTCGAGAGAGCGGCCGCCAGGAGCTCGGCATCCTCGATCGCGTGTGAGACGAGAACGATGCGCGGGGCCGGCTTGTCGTCGTAGAACTGTCCGATGAAGGAGGCCAGCACCTCGTCCGGCGTCATGGTGCGGTCGGCCTTCGGGAAATAGGCGCGGTTGCCCCAGTTCTGGAAGTTGCGGAAGAAGAACACCTCGATGCAGAACTGGCCGGCCTGTTCGTCGAGGGCGAAGACGTCCGCCTCCTCGACGCCTTGGGTGTTCACCCCTTGCGTGCCCTGGATCGCCGAGAGCGCGGCGATGCGGTCGCGGAAGCGCGCGGCCCGCTCGAACTCCATGGTCTCGGAGGCCGCCTGCATCTCCTCCCGCATGCGGTCCTTCACGGCGTTCGACTTGCCGGCGAGGAACGCCTTGGCGTTGTCGGCGAGGCCCTGGTACTCGGGCAGGGCGATCTCGCCGGTGCACGGGCCGGCACAACGCTTGATCTGGTAGAGCAGGCAGGGCCGGGTCCGGTTCTCGTAGTAGCTGTCGGTGCAGGTGCGCAGCAGGAACGCGCGCTGGAGGGCGTTCACGGTTCTGTTCACCGCCCAGACGCTGGCGAAGGGGCCGTAATAGCTGCCCTTGCGGCGGCGGGCGCCGCGATGCTTGACGATCTGCGGCGCTTCCGAATCCGCCGTGACGAGGATGTAGGGGAACGACTTGTCGTCCCGCATCAACACGTTGAAGCGCGGCTTCAACTGCTTGATGAGGTTGGCCTCGAGGAGCAGCGCCTCGGTTTCGGTGGCGGTGGTGACGAACTCCATCGCCGCCGTCTGCGAGATCATGCGGGCGATGCGGTTGGAATGCGCCTGACCCCGCGCATAGTAGCCGACCCGGGCCTTCAGGTTCTTGGCCTTGCCGACGTAGAGCACGTCGCCCTTGTCGTCGAACATCCGGTAGACGCCCGGCGAGGTCGGCAGGGTGGTCCAGAATCGCCGGATCACCTCCGTGCCGGCCTTGACGGCGCCTTCCTCGAAATCGAAGTCGATTTCGGGGGCGTCGTCGGCCTGGGCGTGGTCCTGCGCCTCCTCGGCGGCGTCCTCCCGGAACCCGTCCTGGTCGTCGAAACCGTCCGGGGGCAGATCCTTCGCGGAGCGGTCTTTCGAGGGGGCGCGGCTCATGCGGCTGACTTAAGCCTCGCGTCTCGGGGAGGGAAGGGGCGGCCGGATGCCGGCGGCCCGCCCCGTTCAGTCGAACAGCGCGTCGATGTCGCCCTGGTCGACATGGCCGATGTCGTCGGCGAGCCGTGGCCCGTTGAGGAGCGAGGTCTCGTCGTCGATGTCGATCCGGCCGGGCGCGGTCCCGAGGAGGTCGCTGAAGTTGTCGAGTCCGCCCCAGGCGTCGATCATCCGGTCGAGATGCTCCTCGATGAACTTCAGGACGCCGACGATCTTGTTGATGCGCTGGCCGGTGAGATCCTGGAAGTTGCAGGCCTCGAAGGCGACCACGACGCGATCGAGGATCGCATCGATGTTCTCGCGTCCCGCCATGCTTGTGCTCATGGCCCGCAGCATGCTGGCGTTGGTCTCGATCTCCTCGATGGCCCCCAGGATGGTGCTGGTGGCGCGCTCGGTGGAATCGACGACGGCGTCGAGTTCGCCGGCGACCCGGCGCATGCCTTTGCCGGTGTTCTCGGACCGATAGAGGGTCGCAATCTCCTGCTTGGTGCGCGTGATCGCGTCCTTCATCACGTCGAGTTCGGAACGCATGGCGAAGGCTTCGTTCAGCTCGCGTCGGCAGGCCTCGATGGTCTCGACGGTGCTCGTCTGCGTCACCTTCCGCAGATCCTGGATCGCCGAGAGAATCTCGTCGAGGCGCTTGTTGCTGAGGTTCACCGCATCGGCGGAGGCGGCCGGCGCGGCCTGTCCGGCCGGGAGCGCGAGCCCGAGGCTGTCCTCGATGCGGTAACGTTTCATGGTCATCGGTCGCGATCAGCCGGCAGGAGGGAAGCCGGATGAAAGTGAACCGAACAGATTGCCATTTCTTGAACGTGGCAACGCTCCGGCAACCTTTACCGGACGTTCACGCTGATTTCGCGCAGGTGTTCGTCCGTGGCCCCGAAAGGGACGATTCACCACGTTCCTTCACCGTGTGCTCGCCAGCGCGCCCAATCCTGTCCGCGTGCCGTCCCCTCGCGGGGCGGGAGCGGTTGCGGAGCGTGACGGTGATGCGGTTCAAGGAATGTGTGGCTGCGGCCTGCCTGGTGGCGGGGCTCGCGGCGCAGGGCGCGCAGGCCCAGACATCGGGCGCGGAACGTGCAGGCGCCTATGGCGGCGGGTTCATCGAGTTCCTGATGAGCGACCAGCGCGGGTCCGTCTCGCCGCGACCCGTGCGCGCCGCGCTCAGTGACGACGGCGTGCTGCCGCGTCATGCCTCTGCCTACGGCTACGGCGGCCCCGGTAGTCCGCGCGTCTTGCACTCCGGCGAACGCGTCCCCGAGGCACCCGGACCCCGCGTGGACTACGTGCCGGCCCAGGCGCCCGTGCGGCTCGCGGCCCTGCCGCCGGACCGCGCGATCGAGCCAGCCGTCGAGTCGATCGCGCGCGCACCCGACGCCCGGTTTGCCCGGCAGGTGGTGGCCTATGACGGCCCGCAGCGGCCCGGAACGATCGTCGTCGATACGCCTGCCAAGTACCTCTACCTGGTACAGCCCGGCCGCCAGGCGATCCGCTACGGCATCGGCGTCGGCCGGCCCGGTTTCGCCTGGTCGGGCCTGAAGACGATCAGTCAGAAGCGGGAATGGCCGGACTGGACGCCGCCGGCCGAAATGATCAGGCGCCGGCCGGACCTGCCGCGGCACATGGCGGGCGGACCCACCAATCCCCTCGGCGCCCGCGCCTTGTATCTCGGCTCGTCGCTCTACCGGATCCACGGCACGAACGAGCCGCACACGATCGGCCAGAACGTGTCGTCGGGCTGCATCCGGATGATGAACGAGGACGTCATCGATCTGTACGAGCGCACGCCGGTCGGCACGCGCGTCGAAGTGCTCTGAGGTACGCGATTTAAAGGAAGGGCCGGCACCCCGCTTCAGGTGCCGGCCCGGTCTCGGATCAAACCCAGTCGTCGTCGCCGCCGCCGCCGAGGTCACCGCCGAAATCGCCGCCGGCGTCATCCGCGAACGACGCGTCCTGGAAGCCGTCGTTGCCGCCACCGAGGGCCGCGCCGAGATCGTTGTTTCCTCCAAAGCCCGCCGCATCCGCGCCCGGCGTGCCACCGAGGCCCGCGGCCGCGGCGCTGCCGAGCTGCGAATGGCCGCCCGCGAAGGCGTTCGAGAGAGCGCTGCCGAGGAGCATGCCGCCCGCGGCACCCGCCGCCATCGGCAGGGCGGTCGCCATGAAGCCGCCGCCACGCGCCGGTGCCGCCTGCTGGCCGGCCCAGGGACCACCCTGCTGCGGTCCGCCGTAACCCGGCTGCTGCCCGTAACCGGGCTGCGGCTGCCCGTATCCGGGCTGGCCGCCCTGGTTGCCCCAGGCTCCGCCCTGACGCGGCGGCTCGGGCTGGCGGGAGGACCCGCCGCCGAAGATGCTCGACAGGAAGCCGCCGCCGCCCTGGGGCTGTTGCTGCTGGCCGGAGCGGCGCAGCTGCTCGAGCTGCTCGTTCAGGCTCTTGATCGCCTCTTCCTGCACGTAGATGAGCTGCGCCATCGCGTAGGGCGCGTAGGGCTGGGCCCGGATTTTCTCGGCAATGAAGCGCTCGGCTTCCGCGTCGCGGGGCTGGCTCGAAGCCTGCTCCAGGCGCTGGAAAATGCCGCCGATGACGTCGCGTTCTTCGCTGTTCATGGAGTTGTCCTCCTGGGGCAAGCCGGCGGGGTATCGACCCGCTCAGGCGGGTCACAGATGGGGGTGCCGCCGGCCTTTGTCAGGGGTTCAACGCAAACTTTGCCGTCCCGGATGCATCGACCCGCCGAGAATGTGTACGCCTTCGGACATGGGCGCTCACGAGGAAGAGCCCGGCCGCGTGGCGGCCGGGCTCTGTGCTGTTCTCGGCAGGTCCCGCGCGGGCCGGGGTCGGCCGGGCGGGATCGCGTGGGGTCGGCTTAGTACGAGCCGAACTTGTAGTTCAGGCCGGCGCGCACGACGACGAACTCGTCGGAGCGGCGGTTGTTGTAGCCGGTGGTGACCACGCCGGGGGTGTTGACCGAGTAGGTCGCGCCGGTGGCGGGCGAGTAGGCGAACACGCCGTTGTTGGCGTTGTCG
>NZ_JAKSYI010000123.1 GCF_022829285.1 Methylobacterium sp. J-078 | reverse complement strand
GGAGGCCAACACGTACCTCATCACCGTCCGGCGGGCCCGGCTGTTGATGCTCATCGACTCCCGTTCCGCCCCGAGCTAGCGGCACCTGACGCGGGAACCGTCTCTCATGAACACGCCGCCGTTCCCGACTTTCACGGAGTCGCGTGCGGCCCCCTACCACCGGATGGGCGCCAAGGGCGTCCGCAGCGACCCGCGCACCGTCAACCCGATCCGCAAGTCCTACCCCGACTAGGCGCCCCAGGCCGGCGCCCGTGCCGGGATGCTCTGATCCCGTGCACCGGCCGTCCTGCCCGCCCGCCATGTCGGCGGAGGTCAGGCGCAGCTGCCGGTTCACGTCGGCCGCCGTGATGCCGAGCGCCAGCAGGCGGTCGGGCAGCAGGGTGACGCGCATCTCGCGGGCGACGCCG
>NZ_JAKSYI010000122.1 GCF_022829285.1 Methylobacterium sp. J-078 | reverse complement strand
GACCCGAGACAGCGGGGAGGCAAGGGAAGATTAGGGTGCAACTCCGGAGACGAGTGCGGACAACACGGTGCGTCGCAAAGCCTTTCGGCACGCCGAGGTGAAAGCAGATCGAGCATAATGAGCACGATTTCATGGCTGGTTGGTTTCCTCGCAGCTTTTGCCGCTAAGAACTGTTGTGGGTTCGCTCTGGCGGTCACTAGAAGCAACGACATGGAGGCACCGACAGCTGCCGTTTGGGCGCTTATCGGTGATTTCTGCGCGATCGAGAAATGGCACCCTCTGGTCAAGCGCTGTACTATCT
>NZ_JAKSYI010000121.1 GCF_022829285.1 Methylobacterium sp. J-078 | reverse complement strand
GACCTGCAGGTCGCCATCAATCGCTACATCGCCGAGCACAACCGTAGCCCAAAGCCCTTCATCTGGACTAAACCCGCCTCTGCAATCTTCGACGCCCTCAGCCGAGCTCCTGAACCATCCGTCTGAGTCAGAGCACTAGGGTCGCGGGAACGTCGAGCCCAGGGGCGGTTCAGCATGGTCACCCGCGTTGCCACCGTCGCCTTCGAGGGAATCGAGGCGCGGGCCGTGGACGTCCAGGTGCAGATCGCCCCCGGCATCGTCGCCTTCACGGTGGTCGGGCTCGGCGACAAGGCCGTGGCGGAATCCCGCGAGCGGGTGCGCTCCGCCCTCATCGCCTCCGGCCTCGCGCTGCCGGCCAAGCGCATCACCGTCAACCTGGCACCGGCCGACCTGCCGAAGGAGGGCTCGCATTACGACCTGCCCATCGCGCTCGCGGTCATGGGCGCCATCGGCGCCCTGCCAGCGGACGCGCTGGCGGGCTACTGCGTGCTGGGCGAGCTCGCCCTCGACGGCACCATATCGCCCGTCTCCGGCGTTCTGCCCGCCGCCATGGCCGCCAATGCGCGCGGCCTCGGCCTCATCTGCCCGGCCGCGACCGGACCCGAGGCGGCCTGGGCAGGCGGCGACATGGACGTTCTGGCGCCCCGCTCGCTCATCCAACTCGCCAACCACTTCAAGGGTACGCAGGTCATGGCCCGGCCGGAACCCGCCATCGCGGCGGCCGGCGGCCCCCTGCCGGACCTGCGCGACATCAAGGGACAGGAGGGCGCCAAGCGCGCCTTGGAGATCGCGGCGGCCGGGGGGCACAACCTGCTGATGAACGGTCCTCCGGGCGCGGGCAAATCGATGCTCGCCGCGCGCCTGCCCTCCATCCTGCCGCCCCTCGGTCCCCGGGAGCTGCTGGAGGTCTCGATGATCCAGTCGGTGGCGGGGGAACTGAAGGGGGGTGCCCTCTCGAACCGGCGGCCGTTCCGGCAACCCCATCACTCCGCCTCCATGGCGGCCCTCGTCGGCGGCGGCATCAACGCCCGCCCCGGCGAAGCCTCGCTGGCCCATGGGGGCGTGCTGTTCCTCGACGAACTGCCCGAGTTCACGCCTCAGGTGCTCGATTCCTTGCGCCAGCCCCTGGAGACCGGCTCGGTGATGATCGCGCGCGCCAATCACCGGGTGACTTATCCGGCTCGTTTCCAGCTGGTCGCCGCGATGAATCCCTGCCGCTGCGGCCAAGCGTTGGAGCCGGGCTATGCCTGTCGCAAGGGGCCGAACGAGCGCTGCGTCGCGCAGTACGGCGCCCGCATCTCCGGCCCGCTCCTCGACCGCATCGACCTGCGCATCGAGGTCGGCGCGGTGACGGCGGCCGATCTCATCCTGCCGCCACCGGCCGAGGGCTCGGCGGAGATGGCGGGCCGGGTCGCGGCCGCCCGCGCGCTCCAGGATCGGCGCTACGCGGCCTACGATCTCACCGGCGTCGTCACCAACGCCACCTGTCCCGCGCCGGTGATCGAGGCCGTCGCGGCCCCCGACCCGGAAGGCGCCGCGCTGATCCGCTCCGCTGCCGAGAGCATGCGCCTCTCCGCCCGCGGATTCCACCGCACGCTGCGCGTCGCCCGCACGCTCGCCGACCTCGACGGCGAAGCCAGGGTACGCCGGATCCACCTCGCCGAAGCGCTGTCCTATCGGGGCCGCGCGGAGAGCCCGGCGCAGGTGTGATTCGCCAGGGGCGCCGCGGCGATCAAGCAACCCCGCAAGATGAATGGCGGAAGCGCCGAGGGGAATTGGATACGGTTGACCATTAACCAAAAGCACCAGGGGCATCTTGCCGAATGACGCAAGTCGGCCTGCGTAATAAGTACTGATCGAAGGCCTTTCCGCCTTCTTTCCGGCCGTCCGGACTTTCCATCTTGCGAAATTGCTGCAAGTGAATCTGGAAATTAATCCCTCGCGATCGTGAGGTTTCTGTGCTCAGCGACGAACCCGTTCCCATCTCCGTGCCCCTTCAGCCCGCTGCACCTGCGGCTTCGTCGGAGGCGGCGAACGCTCCCCGACGGACCGATGTCGTCATCATCGGTGCGGGCCTCGCCGGGAGCGTCGCGGCCTCGACCCTGGCGCAGGGCGGCATCGACGTCGTGGTCATCGACGCTGCGGCCGTCGTGCCCCCGAGCCTGCGGGCCGAGAAGCTCGGCACCCCCATCCTCGCTCTGTTCGATCGCCTCGGGCTCGGCGAAACGGTGCGTGCCACGGCCACGCCGATCTCCAGTGTCTGGATCGCCCGGTTCGGACGCGTGATGACGCGCCGCACCCGGCGCGAATACGCGTTCGCCTACAAGGACCTGATCACCGCCCTACGGGCGATGCTGCCGAAGCAGGTCGAACTCCGGTTCGGGCGCGTCGCCGATATCGCCAGCGGAGCGGACATCCAGCGCGTCACCTTGAGCGACGGCTCCGTGGTGGAGGGACGCCTCCTCATCGTCGCGACGGGGCCGGGCGCCGCCATCCATCGACGGGTCGGGATCGACATCGTGGATGCCCAGCGTGACCACTCGATCTGCATCGGGTTCTACCTGAAGGCGCCCCCGGCGGCGTTCCCGTTCGAGTCGATCGTCTATTACGGCGAGCGCTGGAACGACCGCGTGTCCTATATCTCGCTGTTCCCGATCGGGTCGCGCATGCGCGCCAACCTGTTCGTTTACCGCGACCATGACGAGCCCTGGATCCAGTCGCTTCGCAGCGATCCCGCCGAGACCCTGCGGCGGACGCTCCCGAACCTCGAGCGGATCTGCGGACCCATCGAGATCGAGGGCAACCTCGATATCCGTCCGATCGACCTCCGCCAGACGCAGGGGCACGAGCGCGCCGGCGTGGTGCTGATCGGGGACGCCTATTGCACCTCGTGCCCTGTCTCCGGAACCGGCATGCACAAGGCCTTGATCGACGTGGAGCGCCTCTGTCGCGAGTACGTGCCGGCCTGGTTCGCGACGCCGGGTATGGACGCCGACAAGGTCTCCGCCTTCTACGCCGACACCGTGAAGATCGAATTCGACCGCAGCAGCCTCGCGATCAGCAACCGTCTGCGCGGTCTCGCCGTGGGGCGTGGCGCCCGTTGGCGCGTTTCCCGCGTGGTGGCGAATGCCCGCTCGGCCTGTGCCTTCACCGCGCACCGCTGCGCGCATCTCGCCGCCGTCCTGGCCGCGCCGGTCACGGAGTTTCTGGAGCGGATCTGAGAGCGCGCCCGCAGGGCCGTTCGCGCCGGAGACCATTGCCACGGGGTCGTCCCGGCCCGCCCGACGTCATCGGGCGGGCCGGATCGTCGCGGTCCTACCGCCCGTAGATATCCTCGACGCGGATGATGTCGTCCTCGCCCGTGTAGGAACCGACCTGAACCTCGATGAGCTCCAGGGGGATCTTGCCCGGGTTGGTCAGGCGGTGCATCGAGCCGATGGGCAGGTAGACCGCCTCATTCTCGTGGACGAGCACGACCGCGTCGTTGAGCGTGACCTCCGCCGTGCCCTTGACCACCACCCAGTGTTCGGCACGGTGATAGTGCTTCTGGAGCGAGAGCCGCCCGCCCGGCGTCACCATGATGCGCTTCACCTGGAAGCGCTCGCCGATGTCGATGCGCTGGTACCAGCCCCAGGGCCGGTACATCCGGCGATGGGCGTCGGCCTCCGGGTACGCCTTCGCGCGCAGATTCGTGACAAGGTCCTTGACCTGTGCGGCCCGCGCCTTCGACGTCACCAGGACCGCGTCGGCGGTCGCCACCACCACCACGTCGTCGAGGCCCACTACCGTCGTCAGGTGCTCGCCCTCGCTGTGGATCAGGCTGCCGCGGGTATCCACGGTCTCGACCCGGCCGCGCAGCGCATTGCCGTCCGCATCGTGCGGGAGCACTTCCCAGACCGCGTCCCAGGTTCCGACATCGGACCAGGGAAAGGAGACCGGGCGGACGCCGGCCCGCTCGGTGCGTTCCATCACGGCGTAGTCGATTGAGGTCTTGGGCGCCTGGCCGAAGGCGGCCGCATCGAGCCGCACGAAGTCGAGGTCGCGGACCGCGCCCGCGAGGGCGGCCTGGGTGGCCTCCAGGATTTCCGGCGCGTGGGCTTCGAGCTCGGCCAGCATCACGTCGGCGCGGAACAGGAAGTAGCCCGAGTTCCAGAGCGCACCTTCGGCGATGAGCCGCTCGGCCCCGGCCCGATCCGGCTTCTCCACGAAGCGTGCGACCCGGTGATTCCCAGAGCCGTCGTGGAGGGGTTCACCGACGCGAATGTAGCCGTAGCCGGTGGACGGTGCCGTCGGGGTGACGCCGAGCGTCATGATCTGCCCGGCCCGCGCGCCGGCGGCGGCCGACTGGGCGGCCTCGACGAAGGCCGGCGTGTCGCCGATGACGTGGTCGGCGGCCATGATCAGCACCACGGCTTGCGGGTCCTGGGCGGCCGCGTGGAGGGTGGCGACCGCCACCGCGGCGGCCGAGTCGCGCCGTTCGGGCTCCAGGATGATGTCGGCCGCGATGCCGGCCTGAGCGAGCTGCTCGGCGACGATGAAGCGTGCATCGCTACTGGTGAGCACCGTGGCGCGGGCGAAAACGCCGTCATCCGTCAGTCGGCGGGCCGTATCCTGGAAGGTGGAGCTGTCCGGATTGATCAGCGGGGTGAACTGCTTGGGCATGCTCTCGCGCGAGGCCGGCCAAAGCCGCGTGCCCGATCCGCCGCACAGGATCACCGGATAGATCAGATGGCCGGACCGCTCTGACATGACACTCTCCTCTCAGATGATCATGCACGCCGATGTGCGCACACCTCAAATCTGCTGAGGGTCCTACCGTGTCACGGGTAGAACCGCCATCGTTCGCGGCGCCCTGCTACGACAGAAACCCGGCTTTCAAAGACGTTTTCTGACCCGCGGACTGCTTACTCCGCCGCTTGGCGGGCGGCGTAGCCCAGGCGCCCGTTCAGTTCCTCGATCAGCTTCACGGCGGCTTCCGCGATCACGGTGCCGGGCGGGAAGATCGCCGATGCGCCGGCGGCGTACAGGGCGTCGTAGTCGCCGGGCGGGATCACGCCGCCGATGACGATCATGACGTCGCCCCGGCCCTGCTCGGTGAGCGCCGCCTTCAGCTCGGGTACCAGGGTCAGGTGGCCGGCGGCCAACGACGAGACGCCGACGATGTGGACGTCGTTCTCCACCGCCTGTCGCGCGGCCTCGGCGGGGGTCGCAAAGAGGGGGCCGATATCCACGTCGAAGCCGAGGTCGGCAAAAGCGGAGGCAATGACTTTCTGGCCGCGGTCATGCCCGTCCTGACCCATCTTGGCGACGAGGATGCGCGGGCGGCGCCCGTCGTTTTCCTCGAAGGTCTCCACGAGCTTGCGAACGGTTTCGACCACCGGCGACATGCCACCCACCTCTCGCTTGTAGACACCCGAGATCGAGCGGATCTCGGCCCGGTGACGGCCCCATGCCTTCTCCAGCGCATCCGAGATCTCGCCCACCGTGGCCTTGGCCCGTGCCGCGCTCACCGCGAGTTCGAGGAGATTACCCTGGCCCTGTGCGGCGGCCGTGAGCGCGCTCAGCGCCGCGTCGACATCGGCCTGGCTGCGCTCGGCGCGCAGGCGCTTGAGCTTGTCGATCTGCAGGGTGCGGACGTTGCCGTTGTCGACGCGCATCAGTTCGATGGCGCGGTCGTCATCGGGCTTGTACTTGTTGACGCCCACGATGGTCTGGCGACCGGAATCGATCCGGGCCTGGGCGCGGGCGGCGGCCTCCTCGATGCGCAGCTTCGGGATGCCGGCCTCGATGGCCTTGGCCATGCCGCCGAGCTCATCGACCTCGCGCAGGTGCTCCCAGGCGCGGGTGACGATGTCCTGGGTGAGCTTCTCGACGTAGTAGGAGCCGCCCCACGGATCGACGATGCGCGTCGTACCGCTCTCCTGCTGCAGGAAGAGCTGCGTGTTGCGGGCGATCCGGGCCGAGAAGTCGGTGGGGAGCGCCAGGGCCTCGTCCAGCGCGTTGGTGTGCAGCGACTGGGTGCCGCCCTGCGTCGCCGCCATCGCCTCGATGCAGGTGCGGGTGACGTTGTTGAACACATCCTGCGCGGTCAGCGACCAGCCGGAGGTCTGGCTGTGGGTGCGCAGCGGCAGCGACTTGTCGCTCTTCGGCTCGAACTCCTTGACGAGCTTGGCCCAGATCAGGCGCGCAGCCCGCATCTTGGCGATCTCCATGAAGAAGTTCGTCGAGATCGCCCAGAAGAACGACAGGCGTGGGGCGAACTGGTCGATGGTCAGGCCGGCGGCGAGCCCAGCCTTGATGTACTCGACGCCGTCGGCCAGCGTGTAGGCGAGTTCGAGGTCGTTCGTCGCCCCGGCTTCCTGCATGTGGTAGCCGGAGATCGAGATGGAGTTGAACTTCGGCATGTTCTTCGACGTGTAGGCGAAGATGTCGCCGATGATCCGCATCGAACCCGCCGGGGGGTAGATGTAGGTGTTGCGGACCATGAACTCCTTGAGGATGTCGTTCTGGATCGTGCCGGCGAGCTTTTCCGGGGGAACGCCCTGCTCCTCGGCTGCCACGATGTAGAGGGCGAGGATCGGCAGCACCGCGCCGTTCATCGTCATCGAGACGGTCATCTCGTCGAGCGGTATGCCCGAGAACAGCGTGCGCATGTCGTAGATCGAATCGATCGCGACGCCCGCCATGCCGACATCGCCCGAGACGCGCGGGTGGTCCGAATCGTAGCCCCGGTGGGTGGCGAGATCGAAGGCCACCGACAGGCCTTTCTGGCCGGCGGCGAGGTTGCGCCGGTAGAACGCGTTCGAATCCTCTGCCGTGGAGAAGCCGGCGTATTGCCGGATGGTCCAGGGCTGGGTCACGTACATCGTCGGGTAGGGGCCGCGCAGGTAGGGCGCCACGCCCGGATAGGTGTCGAGGAACTCGATGCCTTCGCGGTCCTGCGGACCGTAGACGCCCTTCACCGGAATGCCCTCGGGGGTCATCCAGGGTTCGCCGATGGGCGGCACCGGAGCCGGAACGGCATCGGCCGCGTACGGAACGGTCGCGAAGTCGGGAATGCGAGACGTCATGGGCTCTGGCTCGTGCGGCGGCAGCGTGCCTGCATTATAGGTACGCGCTCGGTCTGGGCTACTCCTAACCGGACTTGCACGGGAAGGGGCCGGCAAAACCATCATTTTCCTGCGCGGACCGGCGAAATCTTTTCGGGATCGCGGCAAAAGTTTCTTGGATCAAGGCCCTATTCGGCAGCCATCCGGGCCGGTGAGAGGCCCTGCACTTCGGCGGCCACGGCCGTCACGACGCTGCGCAGATGCCAGACCAATTCCGAAAACCCCGGGGTGATCGCGAGGGTCGCCTCGTTCATGTAGAGGCCCCGGTTGATCTCGATCTGGAGGGCGTGGCGCTCGACGTTCGGCTCGCCGTAATGCTCGGTGATGAAGCCGCCCGCATAGGGCTTGTTGCGCAGCACGCGGTAGCCCCGTGCCCGCAGGTGGTGCTCGAAGGCGTCGATGAGGATCGGCGCGCAGGCGGTGCCGAAGCGGTCGCCCAGGACGACGTCGGCCCGCGCCGCCTCGTCGCGTCCGAGGCTCGACGAGGGCATCGAGTGGCAATCGATCAGGATGGCGTGCCCGAACTGGCGTGCCGTGCGCTGGATCAAGCCGCGCAGGGTGCGGTGATAGGGCTTGTAGAGGGACTCGATCCGCTCCACCGCGACCTCCACGGGCAGGCGCCCACGATAGATCTCCTGCCCGTCGGCCACGAGGCGCGGGATGGTGCCGAGACCGCCGGCCACCCGCATGGAGCGGGTGTTGGCGAAGGCCGGCAGGCGCCCGTCGAACATGCGCGGGTCGAGCTCGTAGGGCTCCCGGTTCACGTCGAGGAAGGCGCGCGGAAAATGCGCCCGCATCAGGGGGGCGCCGAGATCGACCACCGGTGCGAACAACCGGTCCACATGCGCGTCCTCCGAGCGCCGAAGCGCGAGGCCGGCCAGCCGCGAGGCGGCCAGGAAGGCCGGCGGATAGACCGCGCCCGAATGGGGCGTGTTGAACACGAAGGGGAGGGTGTGCGCCGTCGGCTCGTCCACCGTGAAGGGCGGATCGAAGGCTGCCGCTCCGGACGCCTCGGGGGCTTGAGACGACTCTGTCATCGCGGCGCGGGCGCCTCGGTGCGGACGGGACAACGCATGCGCTCACTGTGCGGTTTGCCGGCTGGCCTGTCCAGCAGGACGGACGCGGCGCGACGCCACTGCCCGTGCCGTTGGACACCCGGCCCGGACCACGTGGCAACGTTCTGTTTACCAAGCCGGTGCTTTGTGGAAAGAACACGACGAATCAAAAGGTACGGGACGCCGCGCGATGAAGATCCTCCTGGCGGAAGACGACAACGACATGCGCCGCTTCCTGGCCAAGGCGTTGCAGAACGCCGGCTACGACGTGCTGTCGTTCGACAACGGCCTCTCGGCCTACAACCGCCTGCGCGAAGAGCCCTTCGAACTGCTCCTCACCGACATCGTGATGCCCGAGATGGACGGAATCGAGCTGGCGCGCCGCGCCACGGAGCTCGACCCGGACATCAAGGTGATGTTCATCACGGGCTTCGCCGCCGTGGCGCTGAACCCGGATTCGAAGGCCCCGAAGGACGCCAAGGTCCTGTCCAAGCCGTTCCACCTGCGCGATCTCGTCAACGAGGTCGAGAAGCTTCTGGCGGCCTGAGCCCCTCGCGCCCACTCGCCCCCGACGGGCAGTAGGAAGAGCCGGCGCGCTCGCCTATATGCTGGTGGGATTGGGATGGGGCGTTACGACGATGAAGCCGGTCACGATCTACACAACCGCGTGGTGCCCGTACTGCTCGGCGGCCAAGAGCCTGCTGCGTGACAAGGGCATCGCCTTCACCGAGATCGACGTCGAGAAGGCCTCCGGCTCGCGCACCACGATGGTGCAGCGGGCGGGTGGGCGCACCAGCGTGCCGCAGATCTTCGTGGGCGATACCCATGTGGGCGGCTGCGACGACCTCTACGCCCTGAACGGTGCCGGCAAGCTCGATCCGATGGTGGCCGCGTGAGCGCCGAGCCCCGGTTCACCGCCGCCTGTGTGCAGATGCGCTCCGGGCGCGATCCGCTCGCCAACCGCGATGCCGCCGTGTCCCTGGTGCGCGAGGCCGCCGATGCGGGCGCGCATTACGTGCAGACGCCCGAGATGACCTCCCTGGTGGAGCGCAGCCGGACCAGCCTGTTCGAGAAGGTCACCGGGCAGGACGAAGACCCGACCCTGGCGGCCCTGCGCGAGGTCGCGCGCATGCGCGGGATCGTGATCCAGATCGGTTCGCTCGCCGTGCGCAACGGCGACAAGATCGCCAACCGCGCCTTCCTGATCGATGCCGAGGGCGCGATCACAGCATCCTACGACAAGCTGCACCTCTACGACGTCGATCTGCCCAACGGCGAGCGCTGGCGGGAATCCGCCACTTATACGGGCGGTGCCTGCGCGGTGGTCGCCGACACGCCCTGGGCGCCGATCGGCCTCGCCATCTGCTACGACATCCGCTTTCCCGCCCTCTACCGGGCCCTGGCCGAGGCGGGGGCGGCGATCCTCACAGCGCCCGCCTGCTTCACGCAGCAGACCGGCGAGGCCCACTGGCACGTGCTCCACCGCGCCCGCGCCATCGAGACGGGCTCCTTCATGATCTCGGCCGCCCAGGGCGGGCATCACGAAGACGGGCGCGACACCTATGGCCACTCGCTCATCGTCGATCCCTGGGGCAAGGTGCTGGCCGATGCCGGCGGGTCCGAGCCCGGCGTGATCCTGGCGGAAATCGACCTGTCCCGCGTCACCGACGCTCGCGCCCGCATCCCGGCCCTCCAGCACGCGCGCCCCTTCACCGTCGAACGCGTCGGACGCCCCGCCTGACCCTCGTCTCCCAAACTCCGGTCCCATGATCCGCTACACCCTCGCCTGCGAGGCCGGGCACGGCTTCGAGAGCTGGTTTCCGTCGAGTGACTCCTACGATGCGCAGGCCGCGCGCGGACTGGTGAGCTGCCCGGTCTGCGGATCGGCCCGCGTCGGCAAGAGCATGATGGCGCCCTCCGTCGCCCGCACCGACCGGGGGCCGCGCGCAGCGGGTGTTGAAGCGCCCGCCGAGCCCGGTCTGCCGGTGCCGTCGATGGCGTCGATGCCGGAACTCGCGTCCAGCGAGCCCGAGCAGCGCCTGCGCGCCATGCTGCGGGCCCTGCGCGCGCAGGTGACCCAGAATGCAGACGATGTCGGGTCGCGCTTTCCCGAGGAGGCTCGGCGCATCCATTACGGCGAGACCGAGACCCGCGCGATCTACGGGGAAGCCAGCCTCGACGAGGCGCGCGCGCTGATCGACGAGGGCATCGAGGTCGCGCCGCTGCCGCCGGCCCTGGAGGACCGGCACTGAGCCTTGTCCTCAGCGCCTGAGTGCCGCCGTGCCGGACACCGAGGCGAGCACGAAGGCGATGAGCGCGTTCCAGCCTGCCAAGGAAATTCCGAACAGGCGCCAGGCGGCGGTGGAGCAATCCGCCACCCGCGTGGTCTGCAAGGTGTTCAGAAAGTCGCCGATCTCCTTCGGGTTGGCGCCCGTGCCGCCGCCACAATCCGTCGGGCCCGCCCAGAACGCCCACTCGGCGCCCGCATGGTAGACGCTGAGCCCGGCCCCGTAGAGCAGGCCGATGGCCGCGAGGCCGAGGACGAGGCGCGCGGCCCAGGCCGGAACGAACAGGCCGAGGAGCGCCAGCGGGATCGCCGCGTAGTAGGGAATCCGCTCCTGCAGGCAGAGCTTGCACGGCACGTAGCCGAGCCCCCACTGGAAGTAGAACGCGCCCGCGATTGTCAGCACGGAGCCGACGAGGACGAGGAGGGCGGCCCGGCGCAGGCGGAGGAGCGAGGCGTAGTCCATCTCTACAGAAGCACCTTGAACAGAACGAAGCCCAGGATGATCACCGCGACGGAGATCGCCGCCACGACGTTGAGGTGCCGGTCGAGCACCCCACGGATCTGAACGCCGTAGCGGCCGAGAAGTCCCGCGAGCAGGAAGAAACGCGCGCCGCGGGTCAGCAGCGACAGCACCACGAACCAGAACAGGTCGTAATGCGCGAAGCCGGACGTGATGGTCACGAGCTTGAACGGGATCGGCGTCAGGCCTTTGAGCAGGATCACCCAGTGCCCGTACTGCGCATAGGAGGCCTGGAAGGTCGCCGCCTTGTCGGTGAGACCGTAGACCCGAAAAACCCACTGACCGATCGAATCGAACAGCAGCGCCCCGATGGCGTAGCCGAGCACGCCGCCCGCCACCGAGGCGAGGGTGGTGACGAGGGCGTAGAACCAGACCCGGTCCGGCCGGCTCACCGCCATCGGCACCAGCATCACGTCCGGCGGCACGGGAAAGAACGAACTCTCCGCGAAGGCCACGGCCCCGAGGGCGTAGGGCGCCGACGGCTTACCCGCCAGCGCGAGGATCCACTCGTAGAGGCGACGGATCATGAACGGGTCCGGGATGGCTGGAGAACGGCGAAACGGCGCCTTTGACCACACCGCGCCCGGGCTGGCGAGCACCCCGGGGCCGCATCTGCCGACAAAACCGCGTGGCTTGGCCCGAAGCCGGACAGGGTGCATCCGTTCCGGCAATCGGTTGACAGCCGCAGGCCCGCGCGGCAGGACATGCGGCGCGTGCCCGCGTGGTGGAATGGTAGACGCGTCCGACTCAAAATCGGAAGCCGAAAGGCGTGGGGGTTCGAGTCCCTCCGCGGGCACCAGCGACGGCGCGGCTTCGCCACCGTCCCGCTCCTCATTCCGCTTCGAGAAACCGCGCGATCCATCGCTTGACGCGGGCGCCGTCACCCGGCCGCTCCAGGGACGCGAGGGCGTCAGTGCGTTGCTTCGGATCGAGGTCCCCCGGCCGGTGGCCGGCGACCAGCGCACGGGCGTAGTCCGCTTCGAATTCCGGATGGAACTGGAACGAGATCGCGCGCCGGTCGGCATAGGCCAGGATGCCGTGCGGGGTGAAGGCGCTGCCGGCGAGCGTCCGGGCCCCGGGCGGCAACGCCACCACCTGATCCTGATGGATCGCCGGGACCGATACCGTGGCCGCGCCGTCCATCCAGGTCGCCCGCTCGTGGATGTCGTAGGCGTGCAGCCCGAGTCCCCAGCCCTTCGCGGATTTCTCGACGCGCCCGCCATAGGCTTGCGCCATGACCTGATGGCCGAAGCAGATGCCGACCAGGGGCTTGGCCCGGTCCAGGCGGCGCAGGAATTCGAGCAGGTCCACGATCCAGGGGTGAGGGTCGTAGGCGCCTGCGGGTGACCCGGTGACGAAGACGGCGTCGTAGCGCTCCGGGCCGGTCGGCCAGTCGCCGCGGGTGATGGAGTAGATCGTCCCGACATGTCCCGCGCCGAGGAGGTCGGCCGTCATCCGTCCGTAGCCGGGATAGCGGCCCCTGAGCCGCTCCGGCGGTGCGCCCGCCTCGAGGATCGCGATTCTCATGCGCGCCTCATAGCCGAGCCCAGCCGGAGCTTCAGCCGAAATACGTGCCCGAGATCACGAGGCCGACCGCGATACCCCAAGCGTGGACGGCGTCGAGGCCCCTGTGGCGTCCGTCCTTGCCTGCATCGCGCCATCCCCTCCGCCGGTTGTCACCGGCCCTTGGGGGAAGCCAAGAGCGCAGCCGTCAGGCGGCACTGGCGCGCGGGCGACGCCAGGACCGGGGCGGGGCCGGATCGAAGCCGCCGGCCTTGGGCCGGATGTCCATCGCGTTGCCCCGCCAGAGAATCGCGCCCCGCATCCAGGCGCAGGTCCAGAGGGCCGGGATCAGCGTGTCACGGACGAGGAAGGCGAGGAGCAGCTGCGGCCGGCGATACCATTTGGCCCGGTGGGCCAGCCCCATCTCGGCCGCGTACCAGAGGGTGGTGAGGCCGGCGAGGATCGCCGCGAGGGTGAGGGAAGGCGCCGCCGCGAGTGCGATGCCGAAGGGCAGGAGCGGGCCGCAACCGATCTCGGGGGCGAAGAAGAGCGGAAACGTGACCCGGCGCAGGCGCGCCCAGCGCAATTGGCGCGACCAGACCTCCGACAGGGTGCGGCGGCCGAGGGGCTGGTCGAAGGGCGCAGCGACGAGGTGTACCCGGGCGCCCGCTGCGCGCACCAGCTTGGTGGCCGCCGCATCCTCGGCGATCTCCGCGGCCAGGGCCCGGATGCCGCCGCGTGCCTCGAGGAACGGCTTGTGCCAGAGCATGCTCTTGCCCTGTGCGAAGCCGAGGCCCAGGGCCTCGCCGGTGTATTGCCAGCGCGCCTGAAGGGTATTGAGAAAGGCGCATTCCACCGCGGCGAACAGGCCGTCCGGCCGGGCGCCGATCGGCGTCGAGCAGACGAGGCCGGTATCCGGGCGCCAGGCCGCTTGAAGCTGCTGAAGATAGTCCGGCGGCATCGCGACGTTGGAATCGGCGAGCACCACCCAGTCGTGCCGGGCCGCCTCCCAGCCGCGCACGCAGTTGTTCAGCTTCGGGTTGTCGCTGATGCGCTCGTCGCCGACGATCAGGCGGGCGGGGATTCCGGAATGCGCGGCCATCAGGCGGCGCAGCAGGGGCACGATCGGGTCGTCCGCGTCCGCCACGCAGAACAGGATCTCGTAATCGGGATAGGCGAGCTGGAAGCCCCGCGTCAGCAATTCCTCGCTGAACGCCTCGACGCCGCAGACGGGCCTGACCAGGGAGACGGGTGCGCCCGCCGGAACCAGGCCGGTGCCCCGGCCGCGCCCGATCCGGCGGGCCGCCACCGCGATGCCCGCGAGGTTGATCAGCGTGAGGGCGCCGCAGAGGGCGAGGGCCACGAGCGTGCCGGTTGCGCCCAGGTCACGCATCGCCGCGTTCCACATCGGCCCCTCCCACATCCGCGACCTCTCCCCTGGCGGGCGTTGCGGCGCCCTTCGCGCACCGGTCCGCCGGACACGGGGTCGCGGCGCTTGGCGCATCAGCGCCCCTAACAGCCCGGATGCTTCAGGCGTATGACAAGCCTGCGGTGTCGTGTGGGAGACAGGGTTTGGCCAGACCGGCGCAGGTGGTGATCGTGGGGGCCGGAATGGCGGGGGCGAGCGCCGCGCGCCACCTCGCCGAGGCCGGGTTCGCCGTGAGCGTGTTCGACAAGGGACGCCAGGTCGGGGGCCGCATGGCGACCCGCCGCGACCGCGAGACCGGGCTTCGCTTCGACCACGGGGCACAGCTCCTGCGCGCCCATGGGCCGGCCTTCCGCGATCGCCTCGACGATTGGCGCGCGCGCGGGATCGTGGCGCCCTGGGACGCGCCCGGCGCGGACGCGGCGGTGCCCGACATGACGGCCCCGGTGCGCGATCTCCTCGCCGGCCTCGAAGTTCATGTCGGGCGCACGGTGACGGGCTTGACACGCGACGCTGCCGGCTGGCGCCTCGCACTCGCCGAAGCATCCGAGGTCCGGGTGTTCGACGCGCTGGTGCTCACGGCCCCGGCCCCCCAGGCCGAGCGGCTCCTCGGCTCGGCGGTGCCGGGCCTCGCCGGGCTCGCCCAAGCCGCCTATGCACCGTGCTGGTCGCTGATGCTCGCTGTCCCGCAGGAGCTTCCCTTCGCGGGCGACGTGCTCCGGCCCGGCGACGGTCCGATCGCGGCCGTGTTCCGGGAGAGCACGAAGCCCGGCCGCTCGGGGGGCGCGCCCCACCTCACCCTCCATGCCTCGCCGGACTGGTCGGCGGCTCACCTGGAGGAGACCCCCGAGGCGGTGCAGGCCGCCCTGCTCGCGGCCCTCGGTGCGCTCCTCGGCACGGCCATCGCGCCGATCCATCTGCGCGCCCATCGCTGGCGCTACGCCCTGGTGACCGGAACCTGCGGCGCGCCCTGTCTCTACGATCCGGCCGCGCGCGTCGGCTATGCGGGTGATGCCTGCCTGGGGCCGCGCGTCGAAGCCGCCTACGACAGCGGCGCGGCCCTGGCCGGGCGGCTGGCGGCGGATCTCGGATGAGCCTGCCCATCGTCTTCCATCCGGCCTACGAGGCGACCCTGCCGGAGGGGCACCGCTTCCCCATGCGGAAGTACGGCCGCCTCGCCGAACTCCTCGTGGACCAGGGCCTCGTGCCGGACGGCTTCGCCCGCCCGGAGCCCGCCGGGGCCGCGCTCCTCGCGCTCGCCCATGACCGCGCCTACGTGGAGGCGGTGCTGGCCCACGACGTCTCCCGCGAGATCGAGCGCAATATCGGCCTGCCGGTAGGCGAATCGGTGGTGGCCCGCTCCTGCGCCTCCGTGGGCGGGACCCTGCTGGCGGCGCGGCTGGCACTGGCGCACGGCATCGCGGGCAGCACGGCCGGGGGCAGCCACCACGCCCGGCGCGAGACCGGGGCGGGCTTCTGCATCTTCAACGACGTGGCGGTGGCGGCGCGCCAGCTTCACGCCGACGGCATCATCGCCCGCGCCCTCGTGATCGATTGCGACGTCCATCAGGGCGACGGCACCGCCGATTGCCTGAGCGGCACACCCGACCTGTTCACCCTCTCGATCCATGCGGAAAAGAACTACCCGACGCGCAAGATCGCGGGCGACCGCGACGTCGGCCTGCCCGATGGCCTCGACGACACCGGTTACCTCGCGGTGCTGGAGGCCCATGTCGGACCGCTCCTCGACGCGCTGGCCCCCGACATCGTGTTCTACAATGCCGGTGTCGACCCCCACCGCGACGACCGCCTCGGTCGCCTCGACCTTACCGATGCGGGCCTGCTGGCGCGGGACCGCTACGTCGTGGGCGAGGCCCGGCGGCGCGGGGTGCCCCTCGTCGGCGTCATCGGCGGCGGCTATTCCACCGACATCGACGCCCTGGCCGGCCGCCATGCCCTGCTCTTTACCGCGATGGCCGAGGCGGCGGGGACACCGCTCCGTTAACGCCCGAAGGCTACCGTTCCGCCGTCCCTCGTCGTTTCGAGCCCGTCATGCCGCCTCCGTCCCGCTTACTCGTCGCGGCCAAGTGGGGCACCCTGTGCCTCGCGGCCCTCGTCGCCGGTCTCGCGTTCGTCGGCCGGCCCTTGACGGCCCCGCTCTCGGGCGAGGTCGAGATCGCGCGGATGACGTGGGTGGAGGTGCGCGGCGCCGTCGCGCGGGGCGCGACCACCGTGCTCGTGCCGAGCGGCGGCATCGAGCAGAACGGCATCCACATGGTGACGGGCAAGCACGACCGCATCGTCGGCTGGGCCGCGCGCCGGATCGCCGAGGGGCTGGGCCGCACCTTGGTCGCCCCCGTGATCTCCTATGTGCCGCAGGGCGCCTACGACCCGCCCGAGGGCCACCTGCGTTATCCCGGTACGATCGGCGTCCCGGACGCCGTCTTCGCCGGCACCCTGGAGGGGATCGCCCGCAGCCTGAAGGGCGCGGGCTTCCGGACGATCGGCTTCCTGGCCGACCACGGGGCGAGCACAGGGCCGCAGCGCGAGGTCGCAGAGCGCCTGTCCCGGGAATGGGCACCGCAGGGGGTCCGTGTCGTCGACGTGAGCGCGTATTACGACGATGCTGCCCAGCTCGACTGGCTCCGGGCTGCGGGCGAGACGATGGAGACCATCGGGCGCCACGCCGGGATCCAGGACACCTCCGAACTCATGGCGATCTGGCCCGAGGGGGTCGACCTCGACCGCCTCGCCGGCATCGGATTGCGCGCCGAGGCCACGGGCGCAGGCGGCGATCCGAGCCGCGCCTCGGCCGAGCGCGGGCGCACGCTCATCGACATGCGCGTGCGCGCGGCGGTCGCGCAGATCGAGGACGCGCGTGGTGCAGCGCGTGCCGCCGGACGCTGAATCTCCGCACGCCCTGTTCGGCGTGAGGATCGCCCGGACTTTCGCCGATGCGCATAACCGGCCCTTAAGGCGGATCTGACAGTTCTACGGAAGCAGAGTTGTACGCGAGGGCTGACGCATGACCGATTGGGCCTTGGCCGTCGTGACCCAATTCAGTGATGCGATCATCGCAGGCCTTCCGACGACGCTGGCCCTGGCGGTCGTCCTGACGATCCTGTGCGCGCTGTTTCCCGGAGCTTCCGGCAAGCCGTGGTGGCGCACCTCCGAGATGATCACCGACATCTGCTGGTGGTTCGCTACGCCGCTGTTCACCCGCTACCTCAGCCTGCTGTTCCTCATCACCGGCACGCTCTGGTTCTCGATGATCCTGGGTGACGACGCCCCAGGCACGCCTCCGTCGCTGGGGGTGTCCCTGCTCGCCGGCATGCCGTTCTGGTTGAGCGTGGTCGTCTACATCGTCCTCATCGACATCATGATGTACGCGACCCACCGGGCGTTCCACACCATGACCCTGTGGCACTACCATGCGGTGCATCACTCCACCGAAGAGTTGCACTGGGTGTCGGCGCGTCGCTTCCATCCGATGGACGACCTCATCCACATCGTGCTTCCGGACGTGGTGCTGATCCTGCTCGGCATGCCCCTCGAGGTCATCGCCTTCGTGGCACCCTTCCAGGTCTGGCATTCCGCCCTGATCCACAGCGACCTGAACTGGGATTTCGGGATTCTGAAGACCGTCATCGTCAGCCCGATCTACCATCGCTGGCATCACACCGGCATCGACCAGGGCGGCTCGAAGAATTTCTCGGCGACCTTCCCGATTCTCGACCTGATGTTCGGGACCTACTACATGCCGAAGGGCGAGCGGCCCGAGCGGTTCGGGATCGAAGACCCGACTTTCCCGAAGGATTTCGCGGGCCAGCTCCTGCATCCCTTCCGCAACCGCGCCTGAGACGCGATCAGGGCGTCGGGCTCCCGGACTTCGGCAGACCCTTGGCGGCGTGTTCCATCGCGTCGAAGAGCTTTTCCAGCTCCGCCCCTTCCAGGCAGTGGAAGCCCAAGGTCCGGGTCAGCAGGAGGCCGAGGGTGGCGAAGGTCAGCATCGCGCCGGCGCCGGGGCAGCAGGCCACGTCCTCCATCTGGGCGAGGCGCTGCTTCAGGAAGGCGTTGAAGCCGGCGAAGGCCTCGGGGTTCTCGGCGGAGGCCAGCAGGAGGGCGCGGGGAAACCCGTCCTCGTCGGCATAGACCTGACGCGCATGGGCGATCAGCGCCAGGGGGAGGGCGGCCGCGTTCGCGCCCTGCTCGGCTTCGTGGGTCGCCACGCTCTCGCGGATCTCACGCAGCTTGCGCTCGGCCAGCGCCGAGATCAGAGCGTCCTTCGACGCGAAGTGGTGCAGGACGCCGCCCTTGCTCAACGAAGCCTCTGCCGCCACCGCGTCGATGGTGAGGGTGCGCGTGCCCATGCGCCGAATCAGGCGTTCTGCGGCGTCCAGGACCACCAGGGGTCGGTCTTCGCGGCGGGTACGCGCCTTCATCATCGACGATCCGGCCGGTCCGCCGGCGGCTTCGAGGGGGGGACGATCAGCGCCGCGACCGGCGAGAAAGTCGATCTCATCAAGGGGATACCGGGGAACGGTCGAGCCGGGAAGATGGTCCGCGAAAAAAAGAAACCGTCTGGACGGTCGGTAGGATAGCCGATATGTGACTTTGGAGGGTGGGGCCTTTCGAGTTCTGAGGACGCGATGGTGGGTTGGCTGACCGTGTGGCCGCGTAAGCGCGGGGGCATGGCCCTGGTGCTCGCGGCCTGTGCCGCCGCGATGTCGCCCGCGTCGAGCGCCGAGGGCGATGCCAAGGCGGCGGCCAAGCCCGCGAACCCCGCCGTCGCGGTGGTGCGCACGGTAGTCGCGCGCGCCACCACCATCGCCTCCGACCTCATTTTCACCGGCGACATCCAGGCTCAGTCGCAGGTGAACGTCGCCTTCCGCACCAACGGCAAGATCGCCAAGCGCCTCGTGGAGGTGGGCGATCACGTCACCGCCGATCGGGTGCTGGCCAAGCTCGACCCGCAGGAGCAGCGCGCCAACCTCAACAACGCGCAGGCCGCGCTCACCTCGGCCGAGGCGCTGCTGACCCAGGCCAAGCTGAACTTCAAGCGCCAGGAGCAGCTCATGGCCAGCGGCTACACCACCCGCCCGAGCTACGACGACGCCGAGCAGCAGCTGCGCACGACACAGGCCTCGGTGGACTCGGCCAAGGCGGCCCTGGGCAGTGCCGAGGAGCAGTTTTCCTACACGGACCTGAAGGCGGGCGTGGACGGCATCGTGCTGAGCCGTACCTTCGAAGTCGGGCAGGTCGTGCAGACCGGCCAGACCGTGCTGGTGATGGCACAGGACGGGCCGCGCGACGCCGTCTTCAACATCTTCGAGGCGGTGCTCGCGGCGCCGCCCGAGAGCAAGACCGTCGCGGTCACGCTCCAGGCCGATCCGCGGGTCCAGGCGGTCGGCCGGGTGCGGGAAATCTCCCCCAGCGTGGATGCCGCCTCCGGCACCGTGCGGGTCAAGGTCGGGCTCGACGAGACGCCCGAGGCCATGAGCCTCGGCGCCGTCGTCATCGGCACCGGCAAGTTCCGGCCGCGCCAAGCGATCGTGCTGCCCTGGTCGGCGCTCTATCGCTGGGAGAACGCCCCGGCGGTCTGGGTGCGCGATCCCGCCAGCGGCACCGTCTCGCCCCGCACCGTCACGATCGAGCGTTACGGGCCCAACACCATCGCGTTGAAGGGCGGCGTCGAGCCCGGCGAGGAGGTCGTCATCGCGGGCATCCAGCTCCTTCGGCCGGGGCAGGCCGTCGCGGTCGCCGAGACCCTGGAGGCCACGCGATGATCCGTCCGGCCCTGCTCACCCTCGCGCTCGTCCTCCCGCTCGGCGCCTGTCAGGCGGCGGAGGAGACGGCTGCGCCGCCACCTGTGCGGCCGGTGCTCTACCGGGTCGTGAAGCCGGTCTCGGCCCAGGTCTTCGGCCCCTTCGCGGGTGTCGTGGCGCCGCGCTACCAGTCCGAGATCGGTTTCCAGATCGCGGGGCGCATGATCGCCCGCGACGTGACCATGGGCGACATCGTCCACAAGGGGCAGCGCATCGCCGCCCTGGATCCGGTGGTGACCCGCTTCGCCCTGACCAGGGCCGAGGCGGAACTCGCCGATGCCAAGGCGCAGGCCGAGAACGCGAGCGCCACGGAATCGCGCCGCCGCCGCCTGCTCGCCGGCGGCAACGTCACGCAGGCCCAGCTCGACACCGCCGTGGCGAGCCGCGACACCGCCCAGGCCCGCGTTTCCCAGGCCGAGGCGAACCTGCAGCGGGCCCAGGACCAGATGGGCTACACGGAGCTGCACGCGGATTTCGACGGCGTCGTCACGGTGCGCAGCGCCGAGGTCGGACAGGTGCTCAGCGCGGGCCAGGCGGTGGCGACCCTGGCCCGGCCCGAGGAGCGCGAGGCCGTGGTCGACATTCCCGAGGAACTCGTCGGCACGATGCCGACGCAGGCCCAGTTCACCGTCTCGCTTCAGAGCGCCCCGGACGTGACGGCGACGGCGCGGGTGCGCGAGATCGCACCCTTCGCCGACCAGACCACGCGCACCCGGCGCATCCGCATGACCCTGGTCAAGCCCTCGGAGGCCTTCCGCCTCGGCTCGACCCTCACGGTCACCCTGGCGCGGGCCGAGCCGCCCCATGTGGACCTGCCCGCCACCGTGGTGCTGACCGAGGATGGCCGCGACGCCGTCTGGGTCGTCGCGCCCGACGGGAAGAGCGTGCTCAAGCGGCCCGTCACCGTCACGCGCCGGGACGCGAACCACGTCAGCATCGGCGCGGGCCTGGATGCCGGCGACCGCGTGGTCCTGGCCGGCGTCCATTCGCTCAAGGACGGGCAGGCCGTACGCCTGCCCGATCAGGCGCCCTGACGCGCCCGAGCCTAACGCCGTCCATCATCAGCCGCCACCCCGGTGAGGCGAGAGCAATCCCGTGAAGAACTTCAATCTCTCCGAATGGGCGTTGGAGCACCGCTCCTTCGTCTGGTTCCTGATGCTGATCTCGGTGGTGGCCGGTTTCCTGGCCTACGAGCGCCTCGGGCGCGAGGAGGACCCGCCCTTCGCGATCAAGACCATGATCGTGCAGGCGCGCTGGCCCGGCGCCACCATCGGCGACACCCTCGATCAGGTCACCGAGCGGATCGAGAAGGAGGTGCAGCAGATCGATGCCGTCGATTTCAGCCGCAGCTACACCACGCCGGGCCAGGCCACGGTATTCGTGCAGCTGCGCGAGACGACGCCGCCCAAGACCATCCCGGCGATCTTCTACCAGGTCCGCAAGCGCATCGGCGACATCCAGAACACCTTCCCGCAAGGGATCCAGGGGCCGTTCTTCAACGACGAGTTCGGTGACGTCTTCGGCAACGTCTACGCCTTCACGGCCGACGGCGTGACCCCGCGCCAGCTGCGCGACTACGTCGAGCGGGTCCGCGCCGAGGTGAAGAAGGTGCCGTCTGCGGGCAAGATGCAGCTTCTCGGCGCGCAGGACGAGGTGATCTATCTCGACTTCTCCACCCGCAAGCTCGCCGGCCTCGGCCTCGACACCAACTCGGTGATCAAGACCCTGCAATCGCAGAACGCCATCGCGCCCTCCGGCGTGATCCAGGCCGGGCCGGAGCGGGTCTCCGTCCGGGTCGGCGGCCAGTTCATCAACGAGGAGAGCCTGCGCGCCGTGAACCTGCGGGTGAACGACCGCTTCTTCCGCCTTTCCGACGTCGCCGAGATCTCCCGCGGCTTCACGGACCCGCCGACCGATCTGTTCCGCTTCAACGGACAGCCGGCCATCGGTCTGGCCATCGCGATGCAGCCCTCGGGCAACCTGCTCACCTTCGGCCACGACCTGAAGGAACGCATGCGCAAGCTCGAGGGCGAGCTGCCGGTGGGCGTCGGCATCCACCTCGTCTCGGACCAGCCGAAAATCGTCGAGGAGGCGGTGGGCGGCTTCACCAAGGCACTCGTCGAGGCCGTGGTGATCGTGCTGGCGGTGAGCTTCATCTCGCTGGGCTGGCGCGCCGGCCTTGTGGTCTCGCTGTCGATCCCGCTCGTCCTCGCCATCGTCTTCGTAGTCATGCAGGTCATGGGCGTCACGCTCCAGCGCATCTCGCTGGGTGCCCTCATCATCGCCCTCGGCCTCCTCGTCGACGACGCGATGATCACGGTCGAGATGATGGTCGCGCGCCTGGAAGTCGGCGACAGCCTGAAGAAGGCTGCGACCTTCGCCTACACCTCCACCGCCTTCCCGATGCTGACCGGCACGCTCGTGACCGTGGCGGGCTTCCTGCCCATCGGCTTCAATGGCTCGTCGGCGGGCGAGTACACCTACTCGCTCTTCGTCGTCATCGCCGCCTCCCTCCTCGTCTCCTGGGTGGTGGCGGTGCTGTTCGCGCCCCTCATCGGCGTGAAGCTCCTGCCGAAGCAGATGAAGCACAAGGATCACGGCACCCCGAGCCGGTCGATGCGGATCTTCACGGGGCTGCTGCTGGGCGCCATGCGCTGGCGATGGACCACCGTGATCGTCTGCCTCGGCATGCTCGGCGCCTCGATCGTCGGCATGGGCTTCGTGCAGCAGCAGTTCTTCCCGGCCTCCGACCGGCCCGAGCTCCTCGTCGACATGACGCTGCCGCAGAACGCCAGCATCGCGGAGACGAAGGGCCAGATGGACCGCTTCGAGGCGACCCTGGTGGGCGACCCCGAGATCGTGCGCTGGTCGTCCTATGTGGGCCAGGGCGCGGTGCGCTTCTACCTGCCGCTGGACCAGCAGCTCGGCAACGCCTTCTTCGGCCAGATCGTCATCGAGACGAAGTCGATCGAGGCACGCGAGCGCATGAAGCTGAAGCTCGACAAGCTCGCGCGCGAGAAATTCGTCGGCACCGACTTCCTGATCCACTCCCTCGACCTCGGACCGCCGGTCGGACGCCCGGTCCAGTACCGCCTCAGCGGCCCCGACCTGCAGACCCTGCGGGCCTACGCGCTCACCCTCGGCAACATCGTCGGCGGCAACCCGCATCTCGACGTGCCGACCTTCGACTGGAACGAGCCCGGCAAGGTGCTCAAGGTCGACATCATCCAGGACAAGGCGCGCCAGCTCGGCGTGACCTCGGAGGACATCGCGGGCCTGCTCAACGGCATCGTGGGCGGCCGGGCGATCACCCAGGTCCGGGATTCGATCTACCTCGTCAACGTGGTCGCCCGCGCGCAGGCCGTGGAGCGCAATTCCCTCGACACGCTCCAGAGCCTGCAGGTGCCGCTGGCCAACGGCAGCGTCGTTCCGCTGCTGGCGTTTGCCACCATCGGCTACGAGCTGGAGCAGCCCATCGTCTGGCGCCGCGACCGCCTGCCGACCATCACGGTGCGGGCCTCGATCTCCGACGACACCCAGCCCGCCACGGTGGTGAGCCAGCTCGACGAGAAGATCACCGCGTTCAACAAGAGCTTGCCGGACGGCTACGTCCTGGCGGTGGGCGGGGCCGTGGAGGAGAGCGCCAAGGGCCAGGGGCCGATCGCGGCGGTGGCGCCGGTGATGCTGCTCACCATGGCGATGTTCCTGATGATTCAGCTCCAGAGCTTCCAGAAGCTCTTCCTGGTGGCGAGCGTCGCGCCGCTGGGGTTGATTGGCGTCGCCATCGCGCTTCTCACCTTCAACAAGCCGATGGGCTTCGTGGCGATCTTGGGCGTGCTGGCGCTGATCGGCATCATCGTGCGCAACTCGGTGATCCTGGTGACCCAGATCGACGAGTACGAGCGCGACGGGCTTCCCCCCTGGGACGCGGTGGTGGACGCCACCTGCCACCGCATGCGACCGATCCTGCTCACGGCGGCCGCGGCGAGCCTCGGCCTGATCCCCATCGCCCGCGAGGTGTTCTGGGGGCCGATGGCCTACGCCATGATCGGCGGCATCCTTGCCGCCACCTTCCTGACGCTGTTCTTCCTGCCGGCGCTCTATGTCGGCTGGTACCGGATCAAGGCGCCGCCGAAGGGCACGCCGCGCAAGGTCCACGGCGCGGACGGGCAGGTTCACGGCGCCGAGGAGCCGGCACCCGCCGGCTGATTGCCGAGGTCGCGCCGGGGGGATCGCGTCAGCGCGGTGCCGTTCCGGCGCGCTCCACCGTGGCACCGGGACGCGAATCCGTCGTCGCGAAGTAGGGCTTGATGTCGAGGAGCGGGGTTCCGTCGCGGCAATCGAGGCCGCGCACCCGCAGGCTCGATCCGTCCCGTTCCAGAAGCTCGACCACCGACAGGGCGATGGGGTTCGGGCGCACCGGCGAACGCAGGGAGAACGTGCCCCGGCTGCCCTCCGCATGGCGGGGGCGCTGGAGCGCGAGGTCGCGGGCGGCCTCGTCCATCCAGTAGAGCACGATGAGGTGGCTCGCGCCCTCGACGTTCTGGAGCGCGTCGGAGAACGGCGCATCAATGATCACGGTGCAGACCGCATCGGTCTTGAGACCGTTCTTCGGGCATTCGCCGCGCGTCGCCCAGGGCGTGCGGATGCGGCCGATGAAGTAGAGCCCGGCATCGTAGGTCTCGGGCAGGGCGATCGCCGCCTCGCCCGGCCGGTGTCCCGTCGCGTCGCTCATCCCGAACTTCCCTTCTTGGCGCGCCGGACCCGCGTGCGCGGCTCCGTTTCGAACAAGCCGGTGCCGGGAGCAAGGCGGGCTTTAACCGACCCCCGCATGGGCCGTTGCGGGTGAGCGGTGGGTATGGCAGGCGAAGGCGGCGATGGGGCCGGGCCGGCCGATGAAGTAGCCCTGCGCGGCGTGGCAGTTCTCGGCAGTCAGGAAGGCAAGTTCCGCGGCGGTCTCGACGCCCTCGGCGATGACCGGCAGGCCGAGGCCGGCGCCGAGGCCGAGCACCGAGCGCACGATGGCTGCCGCCTGGGGGTTGGAATCCACCGCCGCGACGAAGGAGCCGTCGATCTTGATCTGGTCGAAGGGAAACAGGCGCAGGTTGGAGAGGGAGGAGTACCCGGTCCCGAAATCGTCCATGGCGATGCGCAGGCCCAGCGCCTTCAGTTCGCGCAGATTGGTGGAGGCACGGTCCGGATCGCGGATCAGGGCCGTCTCGGTGATCTCGAGTTCCAGGCGGGCCGGGTCGAGGCCGGTCTCGGACAGGATCGCCCGGACGCTCGGCGCGAAGGCGGGGTCGTGAATCTGGACACCGGAGACATTGACCGCCACGGTGAGGGGAACGTCCCATCCCGCCGCCTCGCGGCAGGCTTCGGTCAGGGCCCAGGCGCCGATCTCTTGGATCAGCCCGCTCTCCTCCGCGATGGGGATGAACAGGGCCGGCGAGACGAAGCCGTGCTCGGGATGCTGCCAACGCATCAGCACTTCGAAGCCGGTGACCGCCCCGGTTCGGATCGCGATCTGCGGCTGGTAGACGAGGCGTAGTTCGCCCTGCGCGAGGGCCCGGCGCAGGGCCTTCTCCAGCACGCGCCGCTCGCGGACCTCCTTGCCCATCGCCGCTTCGAAGAACCGGTAGCTGCCACGCCCCACGGTCTTGGCGAGTTGCAGCGCGGTGTCGGCTGCGTTCAGGAGATCGTTTCGGTCGGTCGCATCGTCCGGAAACAGCGCGATGCCGATGGAGATCTCCGGCAGGGGTTCGCCCCCGGCGAGGCCATCGGCGGCGTAGAGGGCCGCGCGGATCTCCTCTGCGAGGCGACCGGCCGCGACGCCGTGGGCGCATGGGGTCAGGACCGCGAACTCGTCGCCCCCGATCCGGGCAGCGATCTGGTCCGTCCCGAGCTGGTCGCCGATCACCCTCGCCACCCGCGCGAGGGTCGCGTCCCCGTTGGCGTGGCCGAACAGGTCGTTGACTTGCTTGAAACCGTCGAGGTTGATGGCCAGGAGGGCCAATCGCGTGCCCGACGCGGTCGCCCGCCGGATCTCGTGATCCAGGCAGGCGTGGAAGTTCTGCCGATTGAACAGGCCCGTCAGGGCGTCGTGGCCGGCCAGGTACCGGATCTGGCGCTCCGCGCGCCGTCGGGCCGTCAGGTCACGCACCGCGATCGCGAGGTGCGGCGCGCGGCCGTAGGCCACCGGTCGCGCGATCAACTCGACGGGCAGTTCGGTCCCGTCCGAACGCCGCAAGAGGCCCTCGACCCCGTCCTCATGAGCACCGGCCAGCACGTCGCCCGTGGCGAAATCGGGCAGGAAGCGCGACACCTCCACCCCGGCGAGGCTTCGCGCGTCGGTTCCGGTCAGACGCGCGAAGCTCTCGTTGGCACTGACGATCCTCCCGCCGTGGCAGATCACCAGACCCTCCACGGCAGCGTTGGCGAGGCTTCGGAGGCGTTCCCGATAGACCGCCCGCTGGCGATCGCGGATGTCGATCACCATGGCGGTGCAGGCCATCAGCAGGATCGTCAGGCTCGCCAGGACCACGGGGACGGCGAGCCAGGTCGGCGGCACGGCCTCGGCCGGAACGACCACGCGGGGATCGGACTCCAGCGTCAGGGCCGTGAGGCCCAGGACGTGGTGCCCGCAGATGGCGACGACCAGCAAGGCCGGCCCGAGAATGCGGTGGCGGACGCGGTTGCCGGCGAGGCCCACCCGGAGGGCGGCTCCGGCCATGACCGTGCTGAACACGACGGAGAGCACGACCGGGCCCGCGTGCCACGCCGTGTGGCCTTGGAACTGGTAGGCCGCCATCCCGGTATAGTGCATCGCCGCGATGCCCAGGCCGAGGATGCCGCCGCCGAGGAGGGGAGCGATGCGTCCGGGTCGCGCGATCGCCGTCGCGAGACCGAGGCCGCTCAGCAGGACCGCGAAGACCAGGGAAAGCGCCGTCGGTGCGGTAGCGTAGCCGACGGGGTATTCCTGATCGCAGGCCAGCATCGCCAGGAAATGCGTGGCCCAGATGCCGGTCCCGCCCGCGAAGGCCGCGATGACGAGCCAGCCCCCGCGCCAGGCACCGGACGTCTTCTGCGCATGGGAGAGGAGGGCGATCGTCGCGCCCGCCGCCAGGGCGCAGATCAGCGCTGCCGGTAGGGCGAGCCATCGATCATTGTCGGCCCTGAAGCAACCGACGAGTGTCAACATCAACGCACCGTTCCCCCGACATGCCTGTCCCCGTTACTCCCCTCCGCCCGGTCACGGGGACCGGACTACCGGGAAAGGTGATGTCCAGGTTGCATAGCATAAGTTAACGAGGCGAATTCGCCAAAAACCGCGTGACATACAACCTTCCGGTCCATCGTCGCATACCTGCATCGGGAGCGGGAACGTGCGTTCGCGTCCGGCCGCTGGGCGGTGTAAGACCCCGTGACCGAGGTTTGGCCGGGAGGTACCGTGATCCGCGACGAGCTGCGACCGATGGAATCCGTCTCCGACCCCGAGACGGCCGTGGACCGCCTCGCCGCGCTGCACGCGGGCGCGATCGAGGCCCTGCAATCGGCCCTGGCCCGCTACCTCGATGGCGGGGCGCCCCCCGATTCCACGGAGCGGCTGCAGTTCCGCTATCCGGAGTTGCGGGTCACCTACCAGCCGACGGGGCCGATCCCGCGTGTCGCGCGGGCGACGGCCAAGTTCCAGGCGCCGGGCAGCTACGCCACCACCGTGACCCAGCCGGCGCAGTTCCGCGGCTACCTCCTCGAACAGTTGCGCCCCCTGGTCCGCGACTACGGCGCCACCCTCGAGGTCGGCCTCAGCGCCCAGGAGATCCCCTATCCCTACGTGATCGAGCCCGGCGCGGATCTCGGCCGCAGCGGGGTCACGCCCCGCGACCTCGCCACCTACTTCCCCGTGCCGCTGCTCTCCGTGGTGGGCGACGAGATCGCGGACGGGCTCTGGCAGGAGCTGCCCGATGTGCCCCGCCCGCTGGCACTGTTCGACGCGATCCGGACCGACTATTCGCTGCGGCGCCTCGTGCATTACACGGGCAGCGACTGGCGCGACGTGCAGCCCTGGATCCTGCTGACGAACTACCATCGCTACGTCGACGGCTTCATCCGACACGGCCTGGAGCGCCTCGCACGCGGCGACGAAGGCTTCGAACGGATGATCCTGCCCGGCGGCATCTCGGTCTCGCGGGCGGAGGCCGCCTCCGTCGATCCGGCGGCGCTCATCGCGGCCTCGCCCTGGCACAAGTACCAGATGCCGGCCTACCACCTTGTGGCGCGCGGCTCCGACGGCAGCCAGCAGGGCACCACCCTGGTCAATATCGGCGTCGGTCCTTCCAACGCGAAGACGATCACCGACCATCTCGCGGTCCTGCGCCCGCATTGCTGGCTCATGGTCGGCCATTGCGGCGGCCTGCGCCAGTCGCAGACCATCGGCGACTACGTCCTCGCGCACGGCTACCTGCGTCGCGACCGCATCCTCGACGAGCTCGTGCCGCCCGACGTGCCCGTGCCGGCGCTCGCCGAGGTCCAGCTCGCCCTCCAGGCGGCGGCGGCCAGCATCACCGGCGAGAAGAGCGAGGCCCTGAAGCGCCGCCTCCGGACCGGAACCGTCGTCACCTACGACGATCGCAATTGGGAGCTCCGCTTCAGCCAGGAGCGTCGGCGCATCAACCTCTCCCGCGCCATCGGCGTCGACATGGAGAGCGGCACCATCGCGGCCCAGGGTTACCGCCTTCGGGTTCCCTACGGCACCCTGCTCTGCGTCTCCGACAAGCCGCTGCACGGCGAGATCAAGCTGCCGGGTGCGGCCAACGCGTTCTACGAGCGCGCGGTTGCGGAGCATCTGCTGATCGGGCTCGCCGCCCTCGACAACTTGCGGGCCGAGCGCCACGGCCTGCATTCGCGCAAACTGCGCAGCTTCGACGAACCGCCGTTCCGGTAGCGATCCGGCTTCAGGCCGGCTCGGCCAGGATGTCCGGTGATCCGGCGGCTTCGAATTCCGGGAAGATCGCCCGCACGGTGGTGCCCGCGTCGGGGGCGCTCTCGATGATCAGGCGGCCCCGGTGCCGGTTGACGATATGCTTGACGATGGCGAGGCCGAGGCCGGTCCCGCCCTGGTCGCGGCTCGAGGCGACGTCGACCCGGTAGAAGCGTTCGGTCAGGCGGGGAATGTGCTCGGCGGCGATGCCCGGACCATGGTCCCGCACGGCGAGTTCGACGCTGGTGCGCCCGCTGGCCGTATCGGTCTGTCGCCGGAGGGCGACCTCGACGCGGCCCCCGCTGCCGCCGTACTTCACGGCGTTCTCGATCAGGTTCTCGACCACCCGCAGCAACTCGTCGCGCTCGCCGAGGATGGGGAAGGCGCCGTCCGCCGCGACGCTGAGGACCACGCCGCGGTCGCGGGCCAGCGGCCCCTGCGTGTCCACCATCTGGCGCGCGATCCGGGTCAGGTCGACGGGACGGGTCGGCGCGACGTGCTCGCGCAACTCGATCCGCGACAGTGACAGGAGGTCGTCGACGAGACGCGCCATCCGCTGCGCCTGGGCCTTCATGATCCCGAGGAAGCGCTCCCGCGCCGGCGGATCGTTGCGGGCGGGGCCCTGCAGCGTCTCGATGAAGCCGAGGAGCGAGGCCAGCGGCGTGCGCAGTTCGTGGCTGGCATTGGCGACGAAATCGACCCGCATCGCCTCCAGGCGCCGTGCCGAGGTGAGGTCGCGCAGGAACAGCACGACGTTGGGCTGACCGCCCACGACTCCGTCCGGCATCGGCAGGGCGCCGATCTGCACCTCGAAGGCCCGCTCGGTGGGGACACGCGTGGAATAGAGCGTCTTGAGCGACGCGCCGGTGCGCAGAACCTCCTCGATCCCGTCGAGGACGTCGGGCGTGCGCAGGGCGAAGGAGAGCGGGTGGCGCAGCTTCAGGGCCGGCAGCAGGGCTCGGGCGGCGGGGTTGACCTCGATGACCACCGCGCGGCGGTCGACCAGGATGACGGGGTCGGGAATGTTGGCCAGGAGCGCTTCGGCGATCGAGTGCCGGCTCGCTCCGGGGTTTTCCGGTGCGCGCACGATGCGGGAACGCCCGAGACCGCCGATGACGCCCCCGAGGCAGAAGACCACCACGGAGGCACCGATCATCGGCCCGTCGAGGGTGCCCCGTCCGGCTGCGAACACCCCGAGGCCCGAGGCCACGATGGCGGCGGCGGTCCAGGATGATCGGCGCGCGCCCCGTCCCATGCGGACCCTCCTGGCTCAGCCGCGCGCCTCAGGCCTTCGCGCCTCGGCTGCGCTTGACGATCTCGTAGACCGTCAACATGGCCAGGGCGATGACAAAGGGTACGAGATAGTAGCAGACCCGGAACAGCAGCAGCGATCCGAGCACCTGATCACGGGGCAGACTCGAGAGAGCGAGCAGGATCGTGGCCTCGAACACCCCGATGCCGCCCGGTGCGTTCGACGCGATGCCCAGCATGGCGGCCAGGACGTAGATCGCCACGAAGGTCGTGAAGCCGATGGAGGTGCCCGCCGGCAGAAGCACGTAGAGCGTGGCGGCCGCCGCGCAGACGTCGCCGATGCCCACCACCATCTGGCTCAGGGACACCGAGGCGCCGGGAAGCTCGAGGCGCCAGCTCTTTACCCGCACGTGGCGGCGCTTCAGGGAGACCCAGAGCAGGTACGCCACCACGGCGAGGAGCGCGCCGAAGCCGACGCCCTGGTTCAACGCGATGCTGGTGAAGGTGAGGGCCGCGAGCTGGCCCGCCTCGACGACGAGGCTGAGCCCGAGGACGACGCCCATCCCGAGCCAGAAGGTGAATCCGGCGATCACCGTGAGGGCCGCGATCTTCGCCGGCCCCAGTCCCTTGCCGGAGTAGATCCAGTAGCGGATCGTCCCGGCGGTAAGGAGCGGGAAGCCGAGCGTGAAGCTGACCGCGTAACTCGTGAACGAGGCCAGAGCCGTCGTTCGGTAGGGCACCTTCAGCTTGAGTTGTCGGAGCGCGAGGGCGTCGTAGCAAGTGAGGAAGAGGTAGCTCAGCCCCACGAACAGGAAGGCGAAGGTGAGCTGTTCGGCCGAGGCACCGGTGAAGGCGGCGTGCATCTCCGCCCAGGTGACGGTCTCGACGAGCTTCCACAGGACGAACAGCGAGCCGGCCAGGATGGCGAGGCTCGCGATGGTGCCGAGCCAGGCGTAGCGGCCGCGCAGGCCGGATTTCGGTGCCGCCTCGGCCTCCGCCGCGTCGATCGGGGATGCCTCGGGCGCGAGCGCCTCGGCCGTCTCGATCTGCTTCTGCTGTCCCGCAAAGTTCATCGTGTCGGCGTCCGCCTCCGCTGGGCTCCCCGCGCACGGCCGCGACGGCGGCATGGGTCAACCCGAGCTTGTGCCGGACCACGGCCCGTCGCCCGCATTTAGGGGCATCGGGCGGCAATTGCCAGCGAGGGAGGCTCGATGCCCACCGGCGATGCAGGCCTGCGCCTGGGCGAGGCCCGCCCGGATGCACTCCGCGACGCTCGGCGCGGTGCAGACATAAGTCGGGCTCGGGTGCGGAATCGGGATCACGGTTAGGTCCGGCCTCAGGGTTTCCAACTCACTCCGCGCCAGACCGGCGACCCGCCCGGAGAGCACGATGACACGCAACTGTGGCAAGCAGGCGAGGAGTGGTGCGAGGCAGGGCAAAGCCTGCGTTACCTCGGACCGGCGCGGGGCACGGTTCAGCGCACCGGGCGCGTGGATCACCCACGGGATCGTGTTCCAGATCAGGCTGTCGCGACGGGCGATGCCCGCCTCGGCGAGGAAGCGGAACAGGTTGGCGGCGGTCCCCGTGGGGTTGTCGCGCGAGACGAGGCCCGTGCCGCGAATGCTCGGCCCCGGCGTCTCCAGGAGGAGCAACAGCCGGGTCTCGACGCCGCCGTCGAGGGGGTCGGGGTCGGGCACCTCGGCCCCGTGCGCCACGGCGATCTGCCGGGCGAGGGCACGGATGGGGGCGATGTGTGGGCTGTCCAGCAGGGCCTTTCGCGCGGCCAGGGCGCTCGGGTCGCGCAGGCTCTTCGGTTCGGCGGGCGGCGCCTCAGCCGGCATCGGCGACGAGACGCCCGAGGCTCTCGGGAAGCGCGCCTTGCCGGCGGAAGCGCTCGCGGCCGCCCTCCTGCTCCAGGCGCCGGGCGAGGCCCTCGCGGCCGCCGAACTGGAAGCCGAGCTGCGTCGCGTAGGCGGCGCAGGCCTCGGCCTTCGCCTCCTGGCCCTCGGCGCCGAACCGGACCTCCGCCTCCGGCAGCGCGGCGAAGCGCGCGCGTAGGGGCTCCTTCGGGCTCTGGTCGCGCACGGTGTAGGGAAAGTCGCGCCACCACAGGATCGGCGCGGTTGGCTCGGCCGCATCGAGGGCGCGCACCACCTGAACGTGATCGACATGGCCGCCGATGGCCTGGGGGGCGAGGATCAGGTCGGGGGCCGTCTCGGAGAGGACCGCCCGGATCGCACGGATCAGGTCGGGCACGATTTCGTCCTCCTCCCGGACGTCCTCGAACAGCTCAGGGGCCGAGGCGTAGCCGCGATGGGGCGCCTCGCGGAAGGGCCAGTGGCGCGGCGCCGCCAGCCCCAGGGCGCGGATCGCCGCCGCATCCTCGGCCCGGCGCAGATCCATGTAGTCGACTTCCGGCCCGAGCCCCTTGTCGGTCTGGCAGGCGAGGGCGAAGCCGGTCGGGTTCGCCACCGATCCGGTGAACACCGTCACGGTCGCCACCTCCCAACCCGCCCGTCCGAGGGCGTGGAGGAGACCGCCGCAGGAGAAGGCGGCATCGTCGAGATGGGGCGACAGGGCGAGCGCGGTGGGCATCGGCTCACAGCAGGTGCGGTTCGGCGCGGAAGCGGCAGGACGGATCGTGCGGCAGCACCGTCGGGAAGTCGGTGGCGGGCCGGGCAGGGGCCACGTCGGCGTAGACGTCCATGATCTGTCGGCCGACCGCGCGCCAGGAATAGACCCGCCGGCATTCCGCCAGGCCGTCTTCGGCGAGGCGACGCTGCAGGGGCGCATCCTCGATCACCCGGGCGAGGGCGTCGGCCAGGGCCGGCACGTCGCCCGGCTGCACCAGGAGGCCGTTCTCGCCGTCGCGCAGGCAGTCGGAGACGCCGACCGCGTGGGTCGAGACCACCGCGAGGCCGGCCGCCATCGCCTCCAGGATCGTGTTGGAGAACCCTTCCGCGTAGGTCGGGGATACGAAGACGTCCGCCGCCCGGTAGAGGTCGGGGACGGTGTCGTAATCGGCGTATCCCGTGAAGCGAACCTCGTCGTCCGAGAAATTCAGTTCGGCGGCGCGGGCCTTCGATGAATCCACGTCCGGCCCGATCCCGGAGATCGTCGCCGCGAACGGAATCGCGCGGGTGCGCAGCAGCGCGAGGGCGTCGATGAAGTCGAGTACGCCTTTTCGGCGGTCGACGCGGCCGTGATAGAACAGCCGCACCGGGCCAGGATGGTCTCCGGGGCCGGGCGTGAAGCGTGCGGTGTCGACGGCGCCGGGCACGATGGTGAAGCGCGTAGGGTCCGAGCCGAGCCGGTCGCAGACCTCCTCGACGAAGGAGGCGCCGCCGATCAGCAGGGCGTTGGCATGGGCCAGCACCTCGCACATGGCGACCCGGTGCGTCTCGCAGCAGGAGCCGACCCAGTGGCCGTCGCCGCCCTGGATCGAGACCACGTTCGGCACGCCGATGGCCCGCGAGGCCAGGAGGGTCGCCCAGCCGGTGGGATAGCCGTACTGGGCGTGCAGGATGTCGAACGGCTTCTTCGCGTGCTCGGCCTGGATCGTCGCCACCATCGTGTCGATGTCGCGCTCGAAATCGCCGTTCTCCTGCTCGCCGACCTGTTCCAGGCCGATGACGGTGACGCCGGGCACGGCGGGCGGCGGGCCGCCGCCGTAGACCCGGGTGCCGAAGGCGTCGCCCCGGTACTGCGAGATCATCGTGACGTCGTGGCCGGCCTCGACCAGTTCGCGCAGCAGGTTCTGTGCGTAGACGCTCATACCGGAGATGGCCGGGAAGTAGCGGCGCGAGACGAAGCAGATCCTCACGCGGAGGCTCCCGGGTTCGGGTTGCGGCAGTCGCGCAGGTATCGCAGCGAGGCCGGGACCATCAGGTCGGCGCGGTGGCTCTCGCGGGAGAGTTCGACGCAGATGAGTTTCTCGAAGCCGATCCCGTCGAGGGCATCGAGGACCGCGGGCACGTCCATGTCGCCCTCGCCGAAGGGCAGGTGCACGTGGGTGCCCCGCGCCATGTCCTCCAGGGCCACGGTGCCGATTCGATCCGCGAACTCGCCGACCGCCGCGGCCGGATCGCGCTCGCCGGTGACGAGGCAATGGCCGGTGTCGAGGGCGAGCCGCAAGCCGGGAATGTGGAGGGCGGCGTAGTCGTCCAGCGTCTCGATCAGCATGCCGGGCTCGGGCTCCAGGCAGGCGACCACCTTCTGCTCGGCGGCGTAGGCGACGACCTCGCGCAGGCCCTCATGCAGCCAGCCCTTGGCGTCCTCGACGTCGATGCCGGGTTTCGGCACGCCGGCCCAGAACGAAACCGCCTCGGAATGCAGGATCGCCGCAATGTCGATCGCCCGCTTGAGGAAGCCGATGCGGCGGGCTCGGCCAGCGGCATCACCGCTCACCAGGGTCGGCTCGTGCTTGGCCTTCGGGTCGAGGAGGAAGCGCGCGCCGGTCTCGATGACCGAGCCGAGGCCGAGGCGCTGCAGGCGGCTCGACACCCGCTGCGCCTCCTGCAGCCAGGTCTCGGCGAAGGGATCGAGGTGGTGGATGTCGAGGGTCAGCGCGACGCCCTGGTAGCCGGCCTCTGCGATCAGGTCGATCGCGTCGTCCAGGCGGTGATGGGCGGTGCCGTTGGTGTTGTAGGCGAAGCGCAGGCTCATGCGGCGCGTCCCTGCTGCGCCAGACGGAACGGCGCGTGGTGCGATTCCGGCTCGCGATAGAGCGGGTAGTGCGAGCCGACGATGTGGTCGGCGAGCGCGGTGTCGAACAGGGGCTGGCCCCCGAAGCGCTCGATTGCCTCGGGTGTCAGGCGCACGGGCTTCAGGGTGTCAGTGGCCTCGCCGAAGCGGATCAGCGGGTGGTCGCGCTCGATGAGCTTCTGCGTGTTTCGCTCACCGATGCGGTGATAGCTCATGGTCTCGACCTCGAGCCCCGGCACGATCGCCTTGACCACGCCGACCGCGCCGCCCGGCGGCGAGCAATCAACGTAGAGCACGTCGAACCCGGCGTCCTCCAGGCGCTCGCGGGCGATGCGACCTCGCGCGTGCCCGTCCGGCGCTTCCGTCGTCGACAAGTCCTGGAAGCGCTTGGTCGAGCGCTCGGAATAGACGGTGTCGCGAAGCGTGTCGGCGATGCCCTCCGGCGGATGGACGATCCATTCGAGCATCGCCTTGAGGGCGCGGCTCTCTTCCAGATCGAGGCTCGGCAGCGCCTTGTCGATGAACGCCTTGACGTAGCCGGGCGGCGTGACACGCTCGGCGAAGGCGAGCGGCCCGTGGCCGAAGGCCTTGCGCACGCGGGCGGCCTGGAACTCGAGGAGCGCCTTGCGCAGGGCCCGCTCACGGTCCGGATCGCAGGCCTCGCCGCAGGCCGAGAGCGCGATCGGCACGGGCGTGTCGGCGAGATTGCGGTCGTAGCCGACGACGTAGAGGTTGGTCAGGCCGAACTGGTCCGTGGCGAATTTCGGCAGGGCCTTGATCCCGAGGGCGTCCAGCCGGTCGAGCATGCCGCGCGTCTCGGGGCCGAGACCCTCCGAGAGGTCGAGCATCACGCCCTGGTCGAGGGCGCGGAACAGCAGGCCGTTGCCGTCGCGCTGCAGGAGTTCGAGCAGGCCGTGGCCCAGCGCGAAGTCCACGTCCGGCCCAGCGCCGAGGCCGTTGGTGATGAGGTTGGTGAAGGGCTTGTAGCCTTCCGACAGCTCGAAATAGTCGGTGGCGGCGATGTCCAGCGGCATCAGCACCGTCTCACCGGTGCGGGCGCGGATCGTGGGCGTCCATTCGAGGGTAGTGGCGCGTCCCACCGGGCTGCCGGCCGGCAGGCACAGGGTGAGGGGGTCGGCCACCGCGCCGGCGCCGTAGACCCGCACGAGGTCGTCGTAGCTGGCGCGCTCCTTCTTGCGCGGCATGACGGCCAGCGACGGCATCAGGTTCTCGGCGATCTCCGCCACCGCGCCGATGATCGCCTCGTCGTCGGTGGCGCCGTAGCCGATCCCGCTCGGCATGGCGCCGACGAAGAACGGATCGTCGAGGAACAGCGACACGAACCAGACCGGGATGCCGGTGCGGTCCAGCGGCGCCAGGGGGAAGCCGACGATGCGCCCCTCCGGCAGGATGTCGAGATAGGCGCGCACCGGCTCGGGCAGAGCGGCCGGCAAGCCCTCGATCCGGCGGGGGGCGCCGTAGCTGTAGGCGCGCGGCGCCTTGATCCGGCTGTGGCGGGCGCGGTCGTCCTGGTCCTGCTCGTTCACGGTCGTGGTGTTCCGTTCCTCAGGGCAACGCGGCGTAGGCGCGGGCCAGCAAGCGCATGGTGTGGAGGTCGCGGGTGGCGCTGTAGGCCTCGCGCTCCTCGGGCCGGCGCAGGGCCGAGCCAAAGGCCTTCACCTGTTCGAGGAAGGGCGAGGCCTCCGCGTCGAAGGGTAGACTTTCGGACACGCCGGTTGACCCGTCTGTGAACGACAGGGTGCCGCCCGCCACCTGACCCATCGTGTCGATGGCGGTGAGCAGGCCCTTGGTGCCGGTCACTTCGAGGCGGCGGCGGGGCAGGGCGTCCGGGCAATTGTAGGCGACATGCAGATTGGCGAGAACGCCGGATGGCGTGCGCCCAATCAGGAGGGCGCCGTCGTCGACGGCGTAGTCCTGTGCGCGGGCCTGGGTCAGGGCGGCGAGGTCGTGGATCGATTCGTCGAGGAGGAAGTCGACGAGGTCGAGGCCGTGGGGGGCGAGATCCATCAGGGCGCCGCCGCCGGCCTTGGCCGGGTCGATGCGCCAGTTGTCCTGGCCACTGAACGAGGTCCAGGCGCGCGGCAGCCAGCAGGCATAGACGATGCGGATCGCCGTGACGGTGCCGAGCTGGCCCGCGCGGATCGCGTCCCGCATGGCCCGGTGGGCCGGGTGGTGGCGCTGGTCGAAGGCGGTGCCGTAGAAGGTCTCACTGCCGCGCAGGACCGCGACCATCGCCTCGGCATCGTCGAGGGAGGCCGCCATCGGCTTCTCGCACAGGATGGCCTTGCCGGAGCCGGCCAGGGCCTCGACCGCCTCCCGGTGGAGGTGGTTCGGCGTGGCGACGTAGACCGCCTCCACCTCGGGGTCCTTCACGAGGTCTTCGAGCCGGGCGTAGGCGCGTGCACCTTCGGATTCGGCCGCCATGCGCGAGGCCTCGCCCGGATCGGCGACGGCGACGAGCCGGTGCCCAGCCGCGCGGATGCCCGGCGCCATGTAGTCGCGGGCGACCCAGCCGTAGCCGACGATGCCCCAGGCGACGGGGCTCATCTCCGACGACGCCATCACCAGCGCTCCGGCAGATCGACATAGGTCCGGTCGCGGACCCGGTCGGCCTCCGGCGCGTCGAGGTCGCCCCGCCAGTCGAGGCTGTCCGGCCCGGTGAAGGTGATCGGATAGGTGGCCCGGGCCGCGTACTCGGCCTCGTAGCGCTCGGACGGCCAGCGGATGGCGTAGCGATCCGCCCCTTCGGCGACGTAGAGAGGGTTGAGGCGGAGGGTCCGGCCGGGGCGCGGCACGGTGATGCCATCGATGACCGGCCGGGGGGCCGGGCGCATGCCGGGGCCCGCCACCACCGAGAAGGCCTCACAGCCCGTCAGGTCCTGGGGCTTGCGGGGGGACGGCGCGCGCCGCTCCACCATGGCCCGTGTCAGGTCGTCGTCGTCGTAGACGAGGCCGTCGGGCAAGAGTTCGTCGAGCTCTGCCGCCGAGACGGCGCGTCCGGCCGAGAAGCCCGGGCGGTCGCTGTTGTGGATGTGGCTGACGGCAAGCCAGCCGTCGTCACCGGCGTTCTGGCGCAGGCATTCGAGGACCTCGGCCTTGCGGTCGAGGAAGTAGAAGGCGTCGTTGCAGACGACGAGATCGACCGGCGCGCCCGGGATCGGCCAATCGGGTGAATTCGCATCGAAGCAGACGAGTTGGGCCTGCTTACCGACCACCCAGTGCCGCGCCACCCAGAGCTTGGCGAAGACCACGTCGGCGCCCGCGACCTTGATACCGCGCGTCTGGAACTCGCGCAGGTAGTGACCGATCCCGCAGGCGAACTCGAACACGCAGACGGGATCGTTCCAGTGTGCCTCGAGGAGGGTGAGACCGGCGAGGAAGGTCGGGTCGGTCCAGCGATGGAGGAAGTAGTCGCCGACCCGGCCCCAGCCGAGGAGCCGCACCGCGTCGCGCAAGGTGCGCCGGTCCCGCTCGCGCACGAGTTCGTGCAGGTCGAGGGGATCAGCGGGGGGGCCGGTCCACCAATCGTCCTGATCCGCGAGCAGTCCCTCCAGCGCGAGAGCGGCCTCGCCGGCATCGAGCAGTTCCAGGGTCCGCGCGACGAGGTCGTCGCGGTTGGTCCGGAGGTAGGGAATGCCGTCGATCACGGGCCAACGAGCGCCGCTCTTCCCGTCGCGCAGCGAGTGCGCGGTGTCAGCCTTCAGGAAGCCGCCGGTCTCCGGCGAGCGAAGATCGAAGGGGATCATGACGGGGTGTCCGCTCGGTCGCGAGGAGACATCACGGGATCTGCATGTCCTTCAGAACGCGGTCGTGGAAGCCTTTCACAGGACCCGCATGGACGAGCTCCATCTCGTCGAGGACGGTGCCCATGGTCAGGCTCGCGGCCCGCAGATGCTGGGCGATCTGCAGCACCCGGTCGATGCAGTCCGCGGCGTGGAAGGCGCGGCCCTCCGCCGTGGCATCGTCGGGGAGAACGGCGCGCGCCCGCTCGACCGTCTCGCGCAGGGCCGGATCGAGTTCGTCGAGGGCCCATTGCGTGGTGCGGGCCATGATCGGCAGGAGATGGTCACCGAGCAGCATCTCGCCGGTGAATCCGGCATCCGGCATCGCGGCGTTGTGAAAGTGGTGCGCCATGGCGGCGAGGAAGACCAGGGTCGGGTCGGCCCGGTAGAACGGGCTCAGAACGACGCCGTAGACCGCCACCATCAGGCAGTGCTCGGCATGGTTCTCAGGCGGCTCCAGCAGGATTCGGGGCTTGCCGGGACAGGTCACGCCGGCCCTCGGCTGGTGCGCCAGGGCGGCGACGAAGCCCGGCAGGGGACCCTGCGCGAAGCTCGCCGGCGCGCGCAGGGCCGCCCGGAGGCTGTCCCGCAGGCCGGCTTCGACGCTGTCGGTGACGGCGTCGAAGCCGGAGACCAGGATGTCGGCCGTCGCCCGCTCGTCGAGCCCGGCGGCGCCGAGGAAGGCGGCGTCGAGGTCGCAGAGGCGGGCGGCGGCGAGCGCCTTGGCGGTGATGTCGATGGCGACGGCCTCCGGCGCGGCGCCCCCCATGAGGGCGCCCCAGCCTTGCGCGAACAGGCGCTCGGCGATGGAGCCGGTGCGCCTTGCGGAATGCACGCGCTTGAGGTCGTTGACCTCGACGAGGAGGGCGCGAAGCGCCAGCGGGGCCGCGGGACCGGCGCCCTCCGTCTGCGTCGACATCAGTGCGCGCCGAGCCACTCGAGCAGCATGGTCTGCTGCTTGCCGAAATCGTGCTCGGGGCCGTGGCCGTTCTTCACCATCGGGGCCTTGAAGAAGCTCGAGAGCTGCTCCTGGACACCTCCGTCGCCGCGCTGCTTGGCAAGCTCGAGGACGCGGGCGATCTCGATGACGAGGGGCGCGGCCAGGATCGAGTCCTTGCAGAGGAAGTTGACCTTGATCTGCATGCGCTGGCCCATGAAGCCGCTGACGTCGATGTTGTCCCAGGCTTCCTTGTCGTCACCGCGGGGGCGGTAATAGTGGATATGCACGAGGTGGTCCTCGACCGGGTAGCCGAGGATCGAGTCGAGCACCGTGCCCTTGGTGTTGAGCTTCGACTGGAGCGAGTCCTTGTCGTTGAGCGCCAGACCGTCGCGGTTGCCGAGGATGTTGGTGGAGAACCAGCCGTCCACGTGCAGGGCGCGGGCCTTGAGCGCCGGGGCCAGGACCGTCTTCATCATGGTCTGGCCGGTCTTGCCGTCCTTGCCGGCCACGGGGACGTTCATCTCCTTGGCGAGTTCGAGCAGGGCCGGCACGTCGGCGGCGACGCTGGGGGTGAAGTTGGCGTAGGGCACGCCGCTCTTGATCGCCGCGTAGGCGTAGAGCATCGCCGGGCTGATCGACTCGTCGCTGCTGTCGAGACCCTTCTCGAAGGCGGCCGTCGAGTTCAGGGTCGGGTCGGAGAGGTTCGGCCAGCGTTCGGTGGAGGCGAGGTTGATCACCACGACCTCGTCGAGGTTGCTCTCGGCCTTGAAGCGGCGGAGGTCGTTGGCAATCACGGAGACCGCCTCGCGGTGGTCCTTGGCGACGATGCGGTTGGCGCCCTCGATGTTCTTGCAGAACTTGGCGCTGCCCACGGCCGGCCAGGGCTTGATGCCCTTCAGGACCTGGGCGCCGTTCTCGATGTCCTGCGCGGTAAGGACGCCGTGGCCGGTGGCGGCCGAAGCGAGGTCATCGTCGTTGAGATCCCATCCGCCGAAAACGAGGTCCTTGTAATCGGCCATCCCGGCGACGGGAACGCCCGCGAGGGGCAGGCCATCGAGGCGGTTCGATCCGGATTTGATCATCTCGATGCCTGCGATGGCGGTGGTGGCGACAGCGCCACCCATGCCAACGAACGCAACGCCGACGCGGCGACCGGTCTGCATGCTCATTGGAAAACGGCTTCCTTCTTCGGATTGAACGGAAGCCTTTCCCAACCCGGGGGCCGTACCGTTCAGCCCTCACTAACTGGGCTACCGGGGCTGCGTTCCAACCCTGGCCAGGACGCCTTTTTGACGCGGTTAGGCTGAACGGCGTCCGAACGGAGGATTAAAATTCCGTAAATACAATGCCTTAACCGGGCGTTAAGCGTGCCATCGTTGAATCACGGAGCTGTCCCATTGTGGTCACAGCGACCGGCGAGACGTCCCCTCGCTGAACGACAACGAAGCCGCGCCCCTGAAGGCAGCGGTACGAACAAGGACCAATGATGGGGGTTTTCCCGGAGCCGGCGCTCTGCGCCGACGACGTGAGCCGTCTCGTGCCCAACGAGACCTTCCACGCAGACGACACCGTGGCGTGGCTGCCGCGGACTGAGCGCAAGATGCGCCGGAACCTCGCCGCCCTGGGCCGCCGGACCCTCGCGACGCTCCTCGCGGGCTTGCTCCTCGGCACGGCCCTTCCGCAGAACGCGCTCGCACCCGCGGCCGCCGCTCACGATCGGATCGATGAACGTGCCCTCACGGCGCAGGGTCTGCAGCGCGGACAGTTCGAAAACGCTGACACCTCGAACGCAGCCGACTGGCGTGGGGTTCCCGTCGTCGAGCAGGAACCCGCGACCCTCGACTTGATCGAGAGCGACCTGGCCAATCTCGCCCCCAGCCGGGACGCGTCCGGCACCGAACGCCTGCGCTTCGGCGACATGGCTGTCCCGCGCGAGATCGTGGACACGATTCTGCGCGCGGCCGCCGAGACCGGGGTCGACCCGGTCTACATGATGGCGCTTGCCGACAAGGAATCGAGTTTCTCGACCACCGTGAAGGCCGGGACGTCGTCCGCCGAGGGGCTGTTCCAGTTCCTCTCGGGCACCTGGCTCGAACTCATCCGCAGCTACGGCGCCCGCCACGGCCTCGCCGAGGAGGCTGCGGCCGTGAAGGGGCGCGGCAGCGCCATCACGATTTCCGACGAGGCCACCCGCACGCGTGTGCTGCGCCTGCGCCAGGACCCCTACGTCGCCGCCTTGATGGCGGGCGAACTCATCAACCGCGACAAGGGCCGGATCGAGCAGCGCATCGGCCGCGACCTCTCCACCGCCGAGCTCTACTTCGCGCATTTCCTCGGCACCGCCAGCGCCGGACGCTTCCTCGCGCTCACCGCCGAGAAACCGGGCCAGGTCGCCAAGCAGGTCTTCAAGGCCGCGGCGAAAGCGAACCGCAGCCTGTTCACCGAGAAGGCCGGCAAGGGCCGCCGCAGCCTCACCGTCGCCGAGGTCCGCGAAAAGATCGGCGGCATGATCGACCGCCGCCTCGACCGCTACGAGGGCGTCGCCGCCCTGGCGGCCCCGGAGCTGAAATCCGAGGTGACCCTCACGGAGATCGAGGCCGACGCGGCCCCCGTCCCGGTCCAGGCCGGGCGCGTCCAGGTCACCGAGGCGACCGCGCCGGCCGAGTGAGTCCGGGCCCGGCTCGGTTCAGTGCCCGGCCGGCGCCCCGCCGCCGAGCTTGACCTTGCTGAGGATCATCGCGAGCGGCACCGCCGCCCCCGAGACGAGGCAGAGCGACCAGAACACGTCGATGTAGCCCCAGTACGCCACCTGGGTCTGGAGTTGCTGGCCGATCCAGGCGATGGCCTGACTCCGTGCGTCGACGCCGGACGCCCCATGGGTCTGGAAATACTGCGTCGCCGCCCGCAGGGTCTCCTGGTAGTTCGGGTTGGCGCTGGAGATGCTCTCCCCGAGCCGGCTCTGGTGGAACTGCTGCCGGTAGGCGAGCACGTTCTGGGCGAGGCACACGCCCATCGAGCCGCCGACGTTTCGGGCCACGTTGATCAGGGCCGAGGCCTGGTCGGTCTGGGACTTGTCGATTCCCTCGTACGAGGCGGCGGTGATCGAGATGAAGATCATCGGCAGGCCGATGCCGATGTAGATGCGCGACCAGGCAAAAAACCAGAAACTGGTGTCGCCGTAGAGCCGCGTCAGGTCGTACATCGCCGCCGAGACGATCGCGGCCCCCAGAGCGATGAGATATTTCGGCTGCACCTTCCCTGAGACGCGGCCGATCACCAGCATCATGAAGACCGTGACGAGGCCGCCCGGCGCGAGGACGAGGCCGGCGAGCGTGGCGGTGTAACCGAAATATTCCTGTACCAGTTGCGGCACGAACTGGGTCGTCGCGATCAAGATCGCGCCGGTGGCCATCATCACGAGGAAGCAGGCGCCGAACTGGCGGCTTCCGAGAAGGCGCAGATCCACCACCGGGTTCTTCCGCGTCAGCTCCCAGGGGATCATCGCCACGAAGGCGACGGCGCAGATCACCGCGAACACGACGATGAAGTTCGAGCCGAACCAGTCCTTGCGCTGCCCCTCGTCGAGGACGACCTCGAGCGCGCCGAGGAAGGTGGCGACGAGGAGGAAGCCGATCAGGTCGAAGCGCACGCCCGCGCGCCGCAGGCGCCGACGCTCCGCGACCGCCCCCGGCGGGTCCTCCAGCAGCACGTGCATCAGACCGAGGGCGATCAGGCCGATCGGGCCGTTGATCAGGAAGCACCAGTGCCAGGAGACGTTGTCGGAGAGCCAGCCGCCCAGCGTCGGCCCGACCACGGGGGCCACCACCACGGCAAGGCCGTAGAGGGCGAAGGCCTGGCCCCGCTTCGCCGGGGGAAACGAATCGGCCAGGATCGACTGGGCCAGCGGCGCCATGCCGCCGCCGCCGAGGCCCTGGAGCACGCGGAAGAGCAGCAGCGATTCGAGGTTCCAGGCGAAGCCGCACAGCACCGATGCGACGGTGAAGAGCCCGATGCTCCACATGAAGAACGCCTTGCGGCCGAACCGCTTGGCGAGGAAGCTCGATGCGGTGAGCACGATGGCGTTGGCGACAAGGTAGCTCGTCACCACCCAGGCGGCCTCGTCGGGCCCCACCGCGAGGCCGCCGGAGATGTAGCGCAGGGCCACGTTGGCGATCGTGGTGTCGAGCACCTCCATGAAGGTCGCCAGCGAGACCACCAGGGCGATGGCCCAGGGGTTGTGGCCGCCCGGCGCCTTGGCGGAGGCGCCGGAATCGCCGCCCGCCTGCGCCGTTCCGGCGCTCATCGCGCACTTCCCTTCATCGGACGTGAACCCGGGGCACGATCGACATGCCGGGGCCGATGGCGACATCGGTCGGCCATTGGTCGACGACGATCTTCACCGGGATGCGCTGGACCACCTTCACGTAATTGCCGGTGGCGTTCTGGGCCGGCAGCAGGCTGAAGGCCGTCCCGGAGCCGGGCTGTACGGAATCCACGTGCCCGGCGATCTTGCGCTCCGGATAGGCGTCGATCCGGATGTCGGCATGCTGGCCCGGGCGCATATCGGTGATCTGCGTCTCCTTGTAGTTCGCGATCACCCAGATGTCGTCGGGCACGAAGGTCGAGAGCGTCTGTCCGGCCTGGGCGAACTGGCCCTTGGCGCCCGAGAGCTGGACGAGGCGGCCGGGTTGCGCCGCCGTCACGGTGGTGTAGCCGAGGTTGAGTTCGGCCTGCGCGACCTGGGCGATCCCCATGGCGAGATTGGCCTCCGCGCCCGCCTTCTGGGCCGTCAGGGCATTCACCTGCGTCCGCGCGGCGGCGAGGTTCGCCCGGGACCGATCGTAGCCCGCCTGCTGCTGGTCGAGGGTCGAGGTCGAGGATTGCGAGCGCTGGATGGTGCCGGCGCCCTTCTCGGCGAGGTCCCGGTAGCGCGCCGCGTCCTCGCGGGCGAATTTCAGCGAGGCCTCCGCCTGCTTCACCTCGGATTGCGCGGCCTCGATCTGCGCCTTCTGGCCCTCGATCTGGGCGTCGTAGTTGCGGATCGAAGCCTCGGCGGAGGCGACCTGCGCCTTCGCCTGGGCCAGGGCCACCTCGTAATCGCGCCGGTCGATCTGGAACAGGACGGCGCCGGCCTCCACGTGCTCGTTGTCCGTCACAGGGACAGCGACGATGTAGCCGGCGACCTTCGGCGCGATGGGAAACTGGCGCGCATCCACGAAGGCGTCGTCGGTCGATTCGTAGGGGTGAAGCGCCGTCAGCCAGTAGAAATAGGCGCCCGCGGCGATCGCCACCACGGCCAGCGTGATTCCCAGGGCCCAGACCGGGTGCCGACGCAGGATGTTCGGTTTCTTTGCCTCGGCGGCGGCCTCGTCCGCGCCACCCGCGTCCTGATTTTCGTCCTCATCCGCCGCTTCGGGCCGGTGCGGCTGATCAGTGTCGTCCGGCTTGCGCGCCGCCGGCTGCATCCCCGCCGCGCCGGGCTCGGAAGGGCGCGTGTCATCGCGCGCGGTCTGCCGACCCACGTCCCGCTTTTCCTCAAGCATCGCCCGGTGATCCGCCTGCACGAAGAGCTGCGCAGGTTCATCCCGCGAAACTCGAATTGCCCGCCTCGGATTCAACAAGGGGAGACGGCCCCCATTGTTCCCGCCCGCCCGACAACCGGCGGATGTCCCATGCGGCGGGCGCACGGGGCGGCGTGTCTTCCGAGCCCGTCCCAGGCCCATCTCCGCCGGATCTTCCTCCTCGCCCAGCAAACCAACCTGCGCCCTCCGACGCCTCGAAGCGATGAGCGCCGTTCTGGCCCGCAGCGGGGGTCCGGTGGCCTTCCGCGAATCCGTTGCCGTGCTGGTCGGCCCCGTCGCGTTCGTGGCGCCGGAGGCCGGCCACGGCCCTCGGGGCGGACCGGAACGGCGTAGCTTTGGCGCCGAGAGATGGTCTAGAACCGGCGAACCATTGCGCGGCGCGGTCCCCTGCGGCGCCCGCTCCCGTCACCATGGCTCCCGATGAACCCCCTCGATCCGGACCGCCCGAGCCACGCGAGGCCGGAGCCAGCCAAGCCTGAATCCGCCAAGCCCGAACCCGTCAGGCCCGATCCGTCGAGCCGCGAGACCGACGAGACGCGTGCCGCCGCCCGCGAGGCTGCGGCGGCGGCCAAGGTGTTGGGCCGCCAGCTCGGAGTCCTGGCGGGCCGCGCCGCGCGCGGGGCCGGTCGCCGGGCCGCCGATGCGGCGCGAGCCGCCGGACCCGCCTGGAGGGGGCTCGCCGGCCGGGTTCGCTCGAGGCCGAACAAGCCCGGTGCCGCGCCCCGGGCGATACCCGCTTCCGATCTCCCGCCCGCGGCCTCCCTCGCCGGGCGCCTGCGCCGCCGGCCCTGGCTCGCCGCGTCCCTCGCGCTCGTGCTGCTGCCGCTCGCCTTCCTCGCCGCGCTCGTTCTCTACAGTTTCGCCACCCTGCCGCCCCTCGGCGGCGTGGTGCCGGAGGCGGGCCAGCGCGCGCTCACCGTCGAGGCCGATGACGGCCGGGTCTTCGCCACGCGTGGTGCGTTTCAGGGTCAGAAGCTCACGGCGGCCGAGATGCCGGCGCACCTCGCGCAAGCCGTCATCGCGATCGAGGACCGGCGCTTCCGCTCGCACTGGGGCGTCGACCCGCGCGGGCTCCTGCGTGCCATGTATCGCAACGCCGTCGGCGGCGGCGTGCGCGAGGGCGGCTCGACGATCACGCAGCAATATGTCCGCCTCACCTCCCTGACCCAGGAGAAGACCCTGCGCCGCAAGATCCAGGAAGCGTTCCTGGCCCTGCGCGTCGAGGCGACGATGTCGAAGGACGAGATTCTGCTGGGCTACCTCAACACCGCCTATTTCGGCGCCGGAGCCTACGGCATCGATGCGGCGGCTCGGCGCTACTTCGGCAAGGGCGCCAAGGCACTGACCCTGCCCGAGGCCGCGATGCTGGCCGGCCTCGTGCGCGCGCCCTCGCAATTGGCGCCGACGCGCAACTTCGGCGGCGCCAAGGAGCGCGCCGACGTGGTGCTCCAGACCATGGTCGAGACCGGCGCCATCACCGCCGCCGAGGCCGACCAGGCCCGCGCGCAGACGATCACGCTGCGTACCCCGCCCGAGACGCCGCCGGGCACGAACTACTTCCTCGACATGGTCTCGGCGGAGGCCAAGAAGCTCGCGGACGCGCCCGGCGACGTCACGGTGCGCACCACCCTCAACCTCGACCTGCAGAGCCTCGCCGAAGGCGTGGTCGCCCGCCGCCTCGATGCCGAGGGCGCGAAGAAGAAGGCGAGCCAGGGCGCCCTGGTGGTGCTCAACAAGGAAGGCGCGATCCTCGCCATGGTGGGCGGGCGCGACTACGAGGACAGCCAGTTCAACCGCGCCACCCAGGCCAAGCGCCAGGCCGGCTCGCTCTTCAAGCTCTTCGTCTACCTCACGGCTTACGAGAACGGCTTCAATCCCGATACGGTGCTGGTCGACCGGCCGATCCAGATCGGCGATTGGGAGCCGCAGAATTCGACCGGCCGCTTCAAGGGCGCGGTGCCCCTGCGCAGCGCCTTCGCGCAATCCATCAACACGGTGGCGGCGCAACTCGCCGACGAGGTCGGCATCCCGGCCGTCATCGCCACCGCGCACCGGATGGGCGTGACCTCCGAATTGCCCAACGTGCCGAGCCTGGCGCTGGGCTCGGCGGAAGTGACCCTGCTGGAGATGACCCGCGCCTATGCGGGGGTGCTCGCCGGTGCCGCGCCGGTGGACACGCACAGCGTCCACACCATTCGGGGCGCCCAGCCCCAGCCGTTGTACCTGCGCGCCGAGGCGAAGGCCGGCACCGCGATTCCCACCGAGAGCCGGGCCATGATGCTCGATTCCCTCCAGGCCGTGGTCGATGGCGGCACCGGCAAGGGCGCGCGGGTCGCCGGTCTGCCGGTGGGCGGCAAGACCGGGACGACCCAGGATTACCGCGACGCCTGGTTCATCGGCATGACGCCGGACCTCATCGTCGGCGTCTGGGTCGGCAACGACGACAACTCCTCCATGAACCGCGTCGGGGGCGGCGACATCCCGGCCAGCATTTTTCGCGATTTCGTGCAGCGTGCGACCGTGCAACTCGCCAAAGGCCGCAAGCGTCCCTCCGCCGCGCGAGCCGAACCCGCGCCGGCCCGGGAGGTCGCAACCAATCCCGCCCCCGCCGCGAGCGTGCGCGGCGTGCCCGAGGTGATCGACACCGGAACCCTGGCGTTCCGGGGCCGCACGGTCCGGCTTCTGGGCGTCGACGGGGAGGGCGGGGCCCTCGCCCGCCAGCTCGCCCGCTACCTGCGCCGCCGCGAGGTCGCCTGCGCGCCCCCCGCCGGAGCGGAGGCGAAGGCCGAGCAGCTCCGGTGCCAGATCGACGGCGACGACCTCGCCTCCCTGATCCTCACGGCGGGCGGCGGGCGCGCCGCCGAGGACGCGCCCGCCGATCTCCTGGCCGCCGAGGAGCAGGCGCGCTCCGAGCGCGCCGGCATCTGGGGCCGCCGCTAGCAGCCCTCATGGCGCGGCCCCGCGCGCCGGGGCGGCAACCGGGCTGCGCTGGGTCAGCCATACGCTCGGGTGCCGGATCGCCGCCGATGGGTTGAAATTGGCGCCGGGTGTCGAGGCGAATGCACGGGTGAACCATCGGCGGTGAACCCGTTGCGGTCCCCCACCCCGGGAGGCGGCGCCCCGAGGTATGGCGCAGGAACCGCCTCGCTCGGGCCATCGATGCGCCTGCCCCTTGACCTTCCCACGATGGGAAGCCCCACATGGGGCACATGGACAAGCGCTCGACCCTCGATTCCGAAACGCCCATCTCAGGCCGCCGGCTCAGCCTTCCGGTCCAGGGTCTCTCCTGCGCGTCCTGCGTCGGCCGTGTGGAGCGTGTCCTCCAGGGCCTGCCCGGCGCTTCGGAGGTTTCCGTCAACCTTGCGACAGGCCGGGCCGACCTGCGCCTGACCGGACCGGGTGCCGCGGCCGTCGAGGCCATCGCGCGCGCGGGCTACACCGTGCCGGAGGCCGTGGAGGTGATCGCGGTGGGGGGCCTGTCCTGCGCCTCCTGCGTCGGCCGGGTCGAGCGCGCCCTCGCAGCCGTGTCCGGTGTCACGAACGCGTCGGTCAACCTCGCCACGGGACGCGCCGAGATCCGTTATCCGGAGGGACTGGTTTCTCGGGCGGACCTCGAGGCCGCCGTGAGCCGGGCCGGCTACGAGCCGCTTGCCGCCGCCGAACTCCCGGGCGACGCGCGTGCCGACCGGCAGGCGGAGGAGGCCGCGCGCCTGCGCCGTGACCTGATGCGTGCCGCCGCTCTCTCCGCCCCGGTCGTCGTCCTCGACATGGGCGGTCACCTCGTGCCGGCCTTCGCCCATGCGGTGCATGGCGCCCTCGGGGGCACGGGCGTCGGGCTTCTTCAGGCCGCTCTCGCCACATTGGTGCTCGCTTGGCCCGGTGCGCGCTTCTTCCACCAGGGTTTGCCGAACCTGCTGCGCGGGCATCCGGACATGAATGCTCTGGTGGCGCTCGGTGCCGGTGCCGCCTACCTGTACTCCCTGGTTTCGGTGCTGGCGCCGGCCGTGCTGCCCGCTGGCACGGCGCACCTCTACTTCGAAGCCGCTGTCCTCATCGTCACCCTGATTCTGCTCGGGCGCACCCTGGAGGCCGGAGCCAAGGGCCGCACAAGCGACGCCATCGCCCGCCTCGTCGGCCTCGCCCCCGCCACCGCGCGCGTGATCCGCGACGGCGTCGAAGTCGAGGTGCTGCAGGGTCGCCTCGCGGTGGGCGACGTGGTCCGGGTCCGGCCCGGCGAGCGGATCGCCGCCGACGGGATCCTGGTGGCGGGCGCGAGCTACGTGGACGAGAGCATGGTCACGGGCGAGCCGATGCCGGTGGCCAAGGCGGTGGACGATGCCGTTGTGGGCGGGACCCTGAACACCCACGGCAGTTTCGACCTGCGGGTGACCACCATCGGGTCCGAGACCGTGCTGGCGCGCATCGTCCGCATGGTCGAGGCCGCGCAGGGCGCGAAGCTTCCGATTCAGGCCCTGGTCGACCGGGTGACGGGCTGGTTCGTGCCCGCCGTGATCGGGGCCGCCCTCCTGACCTTCCTGAGTTGGCTCGCCCTCGGCCCGAGCCCGAGCCTCGGCCTCGCTCTGGTCAACGCCATCGCGGTGCTCATCATCGCCTGCCCCTGCGCCATGGGGCTGGCGACGCCGACCTCCATCATGGTCGGCACCGGCCGGGCGGCGCAGTTGGGCGTGCTCTTTCGCAACGGCGCCGCTCTGCAGCGCCTGCGCGACGTCCGGGTCGTCGCCCTCGACAAGACGGGGACGCTCACGGAGGGGCGGCCGACCCTCACCGACCTGATCCCGGCACCCGGCCACGACGCCGACGCGACCCTTCGCCTCGCCGCCAGCCTCGAATCGCGCTCCGAACACCCGATCGCCCGGAGTATCGTGGCAGCGGCAGAGGCGCGGAGACTGGCGCTCGGGACCGTCGACGAGTTTGCGGCGGAGCCGGGCTTCGGCATCACCGGCACGGTCGACGGGCATCGCGTCGTCGTCGGGGCCCGGCGCTTTCTCGATCGACTCGGCATCCCGGCGGACGCCCTGCGTGACGCGGCCGGACGGCTGGAGGCCGAGGGCCGCACCCCTCTCTACGTCGCGATCGACGGGCGCCTCGCCGCCCTTCTGGCGGTGGCCGATCCGATCAAGACCGGCGCGCCCGAGGCCGTGGCGGCCCTGCGGGCGCGCGGCCTCATCGTGGCGATGATCACCGGGGACGCGCGCGGGGCCGCCGAGGGGGTCGCACGCCGCCTCGGCATCGTGGAGGTCGCGGCCGAGATCCTGCCCGGCGGCAAGGTCGCGGCCGTCCAGGCCCTGCGGGCGCGGCACGGTCCCGTCGCCTTCGTGGGCGACGGCATCAACGACGCGCCCGCCCTCGCGGAGGCCGATGTCGGCCTCGCCATCGGCACCGGCACCGACATCGCGGTGGAGAGCGCCGACGTGGTGCTGATGTCCGGGGCGCTGGCGGGCATCGTCACCGCCATCGCGCTCTCGCACGCGGTCATGCGCAACATCCGCCAGAACCTGTTCTGGGCCTTCGCCTACAACGTCGCGCTGATTCCCGTCGCCGCAGGCCTGCTCCACACTTTCGGGGGGCCGCTGCTCTCGCCGGTCCTGGCGGCCGGCGCAATGGCCCTGTCGAGCGTCTTCGTGCTCGCCAACGCCCTGCGGTTGCGCCGAGCGGCCGGGGCGGCATCGTGAGCGCGGACGCCGTCACCATCGGCGAAGCCGCTCGCGGCACCGGCGTCTCGGCCAAGATGATCCGCTACTACGAGGAGACCGGCCTCATCGCCCCGGCCGCCCGCACGGCGAGCGGCTACCGGCTCTACGCGGAATCCGATCTGCACGCCCTGCGCTTCGTGCGGCGTGCCCGCGACCTCGGATTTTCCGTGGAGGACATCCGGGCGCTCCTCGCGCTCTGGCACGACCGCGCGCGGGCGAGTGCGCAGGTGCGCGCCCTGGCGCTGTCACACGTGTCCGACCTGCGCCGGCGCATCGAGGCGCTCGAGGGCATGGCTCGCACCCTGGAAAACCTCGCCGCCCATTGCGGCGGCGATGCCCGACCCGATTGCCCGATCCTCGACGATCTCGCCGCCGGTCCCCATTCCGATTCCTGACCCGAAATCCTGCGTCTCCGAGCGCGCCGCGACACCGGCGTACCGGATTCGACGCCACGAAGCAGCGCTTCGTCGGCATCGGGCGCGTTGACCGCGCCTCTGGCCTCTTGTTTGCTGCGCGTGCGCCGTCGCAACCCCGGCGCGTCCCACCCTGAGAGCCGTCGCCTCTCGAAAGTCGCTTCCCATGCCCGTCCTCGACCGGATCGCCGCCTTCGCGGACGAGATCGCCGCTTGGCGCCACGATCTCCACGCGCATCCCGAGCTGCAATACGACGTCCACCGCACGGCTGGATTCGTGGCCGACAAGCTGCGGGACTTCGGCTGCGACGCGGTCGCCACCGGCATCGGCCGCACCGGCGTGGTCGGGGTGATCCGAGGCCGCGTCTACGGCTCCAACCGGGCCATCGGCCTGCGCGCCGACATGGATGCCCTGCCAATCGAGGAGGTGCGCGATCTGCCCTATCGCTCCACCGTGCCGGGGAAGATGCACGCCTGCGGGCACGACGGGCACACCGCGATGCTGCTCGGCGCCGCAAAGTACCTCACCGAGACCCGCGACTTCGACGGCACGGCCGTGCTGATCTTCCAGCCCGCGGAGGAGGGCGGTGGCGGTGGCGAAGCCATGGTCCGCGACGGGATGATGGAGCGCTTCGGCGTCGAGACCGTCTACGGCATGCACAACATCCCGGGTCAGGCCCTCGGGACTTTCGCGATCCGGCCGGGCCCGATCATGGCCTCCACCGACCGCTTCACCATCACCATCGCGGGCAAGGGCGGGCACGCGGCCCAGCCGCACCACGCCATCGACAGTGTGCTTGTGGCGAGCCACGTGATCACAGCCCTGCAATCGGTGGTGTCGCGCAACGTCGATCCCCTCGAGAGCGCGGTGGTCTCGGTCTGCGCCCTGGAGGCGGGAGAGGCCTTCAACGTGCTGCCGCAATGCGTGACCTTGCGGGGCACCATGCGGGCGCTCTCGAAGCCGATGCGGACCCTGATTCAAGAGCGGATCGTCGAAATCGTCACCCACGTCCCGCGCGGCTTCGGCGCGACCGGCACCATCGACTTCAACAGCGGCTACCCCGTCACCGAGAACCACTCGGCCGAGACGGACTTCATCGCGGACGTTGCGGCGGGCCTCGTCGGCGAGGCGGCGGTCGACCGGGCGGTGGCCCCCATGATGGCGGCCGAGGATTTCTCCTACATGCTCGCCCACCGCCCCGGCGCCTACATCTTCCTCGGGAACGGCGACAGCGCCGGCCTGCACCACCCGGAATACGATTTCAACGACGCCGCCGCCCCGTACGGCGCCTCGCTCTGGGCGCGGGTGATCGAGGCCGGATTGCCGATCCGCGAATAGGCGACCCTTGCCAGCGCCGGCCCGTCATACCGGGCCGGCGTTCTTCGTGCTCCGTCCAGCCCGCTCAGGCCGAGCGGTTCGACGTGCCGCCGAGGTGGAACACCCGGTGGGGCACGAGTTCGCCCCGCTCCACGTCGCCGACCGCCACCAGGATGCCGCCGCAGGTGGCGAAGGCCTTGCCCTCCACGGGAGCGTCGCGCCCGCGCAGGATCACCGGCTGGCCGCGCATCAGGCGCAGGGCCATGTCGCGTGAGACCGGCACCGAGGCGACCGCATCGAGGGCGGTCTCCACCGGATGCAGGGCGCCGCCATTGCCGTCCGGCCCTGCTTCCTCCAGGGCGGCCACGTGGCAGGCATCGGCCTCCGTGAAGGGCCCGACCCGGGTTCGCCGCAGGGCCGAGACGTGGCCGAAGCAGCCGAGCAGGCGGCCGAGGTCGCGGGCAAGCGCCCGAACATAGGTGCCCTTGCCGCAGGCGGCCTCGATCACCGTGCGCTCGGGGCTGTGCTCCACCACGGCGAGATGGTCGATCTGCACGGGGCGCGCAACGAGCACGACCTCCTCGCCGTCACGGGCGAGATCGTAGGCACGCTCGCCCGCGATCTTGATCGCGGAGTAGCGTGGCGGCACCTGCTCGATGGCGCCGACGAAGGTCGGCAGCGCGGCCTCGACGGCCGCCCGGTCCGGACGCGCCTCGCTCGTCGCCACGGGGCGGCCCTCGGCGTCGTCGGTGTCCGTCTCGATGCCCCAGGTCACGGTGAAGACATAGGCCTTGCGGCCGTCCATGACGAAGGGGACGGTCTTGGTCGCCTCGCCCAGCGCGATCGGCAGGATGCCGGAGGCCAGCGGATCGAGGGTGCCGGCATGGCCGGCCTTCTTGGCGTTGAAGGCGCGCTTCACCACCGCGACCGCATGGGTCGAGGTCATGCCCACGCCCTTGTCGAGGATCACCCAGCCGTTGACGTCGCGGCGCTTGGGCCGGTCGGGGCGCGGGCCGCCGCGCGGCGGGCGGCGGCCCTCGGCGGCCGCGGGCCGGTCAGTCGCATTCGGCGGAATGGCGCCTTCGGTGCGCTCGACGATCGGTTCGTTGATCATGGAATCCTCGGTCAATGATCGCGGGGGCCGGGCGGCACGCGCTGCGCCGTCATCCGTCCCATCCGGACGTTTCGAATCGGGTTCGTCCGCCGCCTCGGGCCAGAGAACCAGGGTTTGGGTGTCGTGGTTTCGCGTCAGGCCGCGTCGGGGTCCGGGGCATCGGCCGCCCGGTCCGGATCCTGCTCGTTGCCGGGCGTCCGCGATTCGAGGTCGCGCCGCACCTTATCAGTCCGCAGCAGGGCGTCGATCCGGTCCGCCTCGTCGAAGGTCTCGTCGCGCAGGAAGCGCAGGTCCGGCGCGAACTTGAGATTCACCCGGCGGGCGACCTCCTGCCGGAGCGCCTTCTTGTTGCGCTCCAGGGCGGCGATGACCGGCGCCTCGTTGAGGCCACCGAGCGGCATGATGTAGGCCGTGGCGAGCTTGAGGTCCGGCGACATCCGCACTTCCGGCACCGTGATGACGTGAGCACTCAGCACCGCGTCCTGGATGTCCCCGCGCTGGAGCACCTCGGCGATCGCGTGGCGGATCAGCTCGGCGACGCGCTGCTGGCGCTGCGAGGGTCCGGTCGGGGTCTGTTTCTGGGCCATCAAATTCTGATCGTCTTGTCGTCGAAGCGGTTTCGACACCGGCCCGCCTGGTGACGCTCGAAAGAGCGTTTCTGAAACGGAACGTCGACGCGCCGCCACTCGGGCGAAGCCCGAGCGGGTCGAAACGAAACGGACGCCGAAGGCGCCCCTCTTAGCGCAAATACTCGTTCGGGATATAGGCCTGTTGCGCACGTTTCGCGGTTGCCGGCGTCCGCGCCGGGTGATCGTGGATATGCGCCGTGAACATGCGGTCGATCCACTGGGCGTTCTTGAACACCCGCTTCGAGCGCAGGAGGTTGAAGGGCGCGATCTTGCGCATGGGCTGGCGCGCATTGAACTCGGCCGCCGCCAGCAGCTCGCCGTTCCACGGGTTGGCCCCGTCCATTCCGACATCGTCGAGATAGACCGGCAGGAGGGGCAGGTACTGCTCCGGGCGACCGTCCAGCACCTTCAGGGTGTTCACCGCCGAGGAGTAGTAATCCACGTCCACCGAGATGAAGCCCACCGGCGCATCGGCGGTCACGCTCGCCAGATAGGCGGGAATCGTCTCGGCGACGTCGCCGATGAGGAGCCGGCAGCGCTCGGGCAGGGAGCGACGCAGGGCCTCGAAATCCATCGGGTAGTCACCCTCCTGGAAATACTCGGGCATGTCGCGGTAATCGACCGCCGGGGGCATGCCGCTGCCCGTGTCGAACCCCACCACCTCGATGGCGACCCCGGTCTCGGCCTCGGTGCGCGCGGCGCAATCGCACAGGTTCAACAGCCCGGCGCCGGTCGCGACACCGAATTCAAGGACCTGGATTCGCTTGAGGCCGAGCTTCTTCGCCTCGTCGGCGGCGAACAGCACGGGGAACGCGTATTGCTGCCGAACCATCAGGTCGAAGGCCACCTTGGCCCGGTAGCTGCCGAACAGCGCGACGCCCGCCGAAATGAGGTTGAGGTGCAGCGGCTCGGTCAGCCGCTCCACGATGATCTTCTTGTACTTCTTGTCCGACAGCGCCCGTCGCAGGGCGTAGGAATTCAGCATCATGCCCCCTCGACCGGGCCGCCGTGCCGGCCGTCGCCCTGTCCATATAGGGGGCGCGCGGATCAGGGAGCGAGGCGGGGAGGCCGCTTCCCCCAGACAAACTCGGTGACGCGGTTAAGGCAGGGCCGAAACGCGGAACGGGGCCGCGACCTGCGTCGCGACCCCGTTCCTCCATCTGTCGATGCCGAACGCTCAGAGCGTGCGGCGGATCTCCTCGACCCGGTAGCACTCGATGGTGTCGCCGGCCCGCATGTCCTGGAAGTTCTCGAAGGACATACCGCACTCGTAACCGGCGGTGACTTCCTTCGCGTCGTCCTTCAGGCGCTTCAGCTGGGCGAGCTTGCCCTCATGGATGACCACGCTGTCGCGGATCAGGCGGACATGGGCGCCGCGCTGAACCACACCGTCGAGGATGCGGCAACCGGCGATCTTGCCGACCTTCGACACGTCGAAGATCTGCAGGATCTGAGCCTCGCCGAGGCGCTCCTCGCGGAGCGTCGGCGACAGCATGCCCGACAGGGTCGACTTAATGTCATCCACGAGGTCGTAGATGATGTTGTAGTAGCGGATCTCGACACCGTTCCGCTCGGCCGATTCGCGCGCTTCCTTGTGGGCCCGCACGTTGAAGCCGATGACGACGGCCTTGGAGGCCTCCGCCAGGGTGATGTCCGACTCGGTGATGCCACCGACGCCCGCGAGCAGGATGCGCGCCGAAACCTCGTCGTTGCCAAGCTTCTCGAGAGCACCGTTGATGGCCTCGACCGAACCCTGCACGTCGCCCTTGACGACGAGCGCGAGTTCCTTGCGGCCGGCGCCTTCCTTGAGGTCGCGCATCATGTCGACCAGCGAGCGGTTCGCACCACCCGTGCGGGCAGCGAGGCGCTCACGTTTCTGGCGGGCACGATACTCCGTGACCTCGCGGGCACGGGCCTCGTTCGGGACGACGGCGACGCGGTCGCCCGCATCCGGCGTACCGTTGAAGCCGAGCACCTCGACGGGGACCGACGGACCCGCATAGGGGACGTTCTCGCCCTTGTCGTCGATGAGGGCGCGCACGCGGCCCCACTCGGCGCCAGCAACAACGATGTCGCCGGTGAACAGGGTGCCGCGCTGCACGAGCACGGTGGCGACGGGACCGCGACCGCGATCGAGCTTGGCCTCGATGACCGTGCCCTCGCCGTCACGCGCTTCGTTGGCGCGCAGGTTCAGGATCTCGGCCTGGAGCTGCAGGCCCTCGAGGAGGTCCGGCAGACCGTCTCCAGTCTTGGCCGAGACCTCGAACTCGAGGGTCTCGCCGCCCATCGACTCCACCTGGATGTCGTGCTGGAGCAGCTCCGTGCGGACCCGCTGCGGGTTCGCGTCGGGCTTGTCGATCTTGTTGATCGCCACGATGAGCGGCACGCCGGCCGCTTTGGCGTGGGAGATCGCCTCCACCGTCTGGGGCATGACGCCGTCATCGGCCGCCACCACGAGCACGACGACGTCCGTCACCTTGGCGCCACGGGCACGCATGGAGGTGAAGGCCGCGTGGCCGGGGGTGTCGATGAAGGTCACCATCTCGCCGGACGGCGTCGCCACCTGGTAGGCACCGATGTGCTGGGTGATGCCGCCGGCCTCGCCGGAGACCACGTTCGCCTTGCGGATCGCGTCGAGGAGCGAGGTCTTGCCGTGGTCGACGTGGCCCATGATCGTGACGACGGGGGGACGGGGATCGAGATCCTCCTCCAGGTCCGGCTCGTCGTTGAACAGGCCCTCTTCCACGTCCGATTCCGCGACGCGGCGCACGGTGTGGCCGAGTTCCTCGGCGATGAGCTGGGCCGAATCCGAGTCGATCACATCGGTGATCTTGTGGATCTCGCCCTGCTTCATCAGCAGGCGGATCACGTCCACGGCCCGCTCCGACATGCGGTTGGCGAGTTCCTGGATCGTGATCGTCTCGGGGATCGTCACCTCGCGGGAGAGCTTCTCCTTCTGCTCAACCTGCCGGTTGCCGCTCATGCGCTGCTGCCGGCGACGGAAGGAGGCGACGGAGCGCGTGCGCTCGTCCTCGCCCGAGGTGGCGGTGGCGATGGTGAGGCGGCCACGATTGCGGTCGCCGCCCGGCTGCTTCGGGGTCTTGGGCGGCGTGATGATCTTGAGCGGCATGCCGGGGCGGCGGATCACTCGCTTCTGCTCGCTCTCCTCCTCGGCGGCCTGCGGCCGACCGGCCGTGCGGGCCGGCGCCGCGCCACCGGCCGGACGTGCGGCCGTGGCCGCCGTCGGTGCGGTGGGCTCGGGCTCCGGCGCCGGGGCGGGGCGGGCCATGAAGTTCAGGTCGCGCGGCTTGCGCACGTCGGCCGTGATCGTCTTGCGCGGCTCGGCCGGCGTCGGGCGGGCGGTCAGAGGCGGACGGGCCGCCGGGGTTGCCGGACGCGCGGGGGCCACCGGACGGGCAGTCGCAGCCGGCCTGGCGGCCGGTGCCGCGGGTTCGGCAGCCGGAGCGGCGGCAGCGGGGGCGGGGGGCGCTGCGCGCACAATGGTCGGGGCCGCCGGCATCGGGGCGGTCTTCGACACGGTCGGCGCTGCAGCCGGCGCATTCGCGGATTGAGCGGCTTCCTGAGCGGCAACCTCGGCGGCACGGCGTGCCGCCTCGGCGGCGAGGCGATCCTCCTCCTCCTTGCGGCGGCGGGCTTCCTCCTCGCGCTTCCGGGCCTCGGCGGCCTCACGCTCGCGCTGCTCGGCGGCGAGGCGCTCGCGCTCCGCGGCGGCCTCCGCCTCGGCGCGCTTCTGGGCCTCGGCCTCGCGACGCTTGGCGTCGGCCAGAGCCGCTGCGCGGGCGTTGCTCTCCTGCTCGCTCAGCGTGCGCAGCACGACACCGTTGGCGGAGCGCTGGGCCTGACGCGGGGCGGCGGGCGGCGGGGGTGGCGCAACGCGCGTGGCGGGAGCCACGGGCGTCGTCTCGCGCGCCGGCGCAGCCGGTGCCGCACCGATGACACGGCGCTTCACCGTCTCGACCACGACCTGCTTGGAGCGGCCATGGGAGAAGCTCTGACGCACCGTTCCCTGCTCGATCGGGCGCTTCAAGGACAGCGGCTTCGAAGGGGGTCTCGCCTGCGTCTTGTCGCCCGGATTGTTCGTATCGCTCATTCAGTCCAAACCCTGAGGGTTTCCATCGTCCCGTGAACCGGCAGACTGCTGTGCGCCGGGTAAATCCGTCATCTCAGTCGTCGTGCAGATCGGAAGCGGCCTGCCCATCACGGGCGAAACCGGCCTCCTCGGCCGTCGTCGCCAAACCCTCGAAGGAGCGGAGCCGACGCCAACGCGCAAGGCAGCCGGAACTTCCGACTCCTGCGACGAGAGCCGCATGTATCACATGATCCCGGCCCAAGGCCATGTCCAATTCGGTGTTGGACAGGTCATCGATGACGGGAATGCACGATATGGCACTGCCATGCCGCCGGTGCAATGCCGCGACGATCTTCCGGCGCCCGTCGGGGCTGCCGTCGGAGGCCTCGATCACCGCCGCGACCCCGGCCTTGTCGCCGATGGCCGACTCGACCTTGGCAAACCCCGCCACCACGCAGCCGGCCTTGTTGGCCAGCGACAGCGATTGGCGCAGGTCCGCCCGCAGGCCTTCGGCGACCCGATCCGCGAGGTCGCTCGGGGCGGCGGCGTCCTTGGTCTTGAAGGCGCGCTGGAAGGCGCGACGCTTGATCGCCTCGTTCACCGCCGCGCGGGTGGGCGTGAGCCAGGCGCCGCGGCCCGGCAGGCGTGCCCGCAGATCGGGCACCACCGCGCCGTCGGGCCCGAGCACGAAGCGGATCAGGCCGGCCGGCGCCTGGGCCACGCGCGTGACGAGGCATGTCCGCAGCGCATTGGAACGCCCGCGCCCGAGGCCCGGATCGAGCAGGGTGCTCTGGTCCGGCTCGGCCGCGTCTTGCTCCGGGGGGCCTTGGCCCAGGTCTGCGGTCTCGGGCGTCATGCCGCGCGGAAACTTTCAGGTGGGACATGCACAACCCCGCGATCGAAGGATCGCGGGGCGAAACGATTCGTGATCGCTCAGGCGGTGGCCGCCTCGTCCTCGCTGGTCTCCGCCTCGGCGTCCGCTTCGGCTGGCGCCTCGATCCAGCCCGCGTGGACGCGCGCGGCCATGACCATCGCCTCGGCCTCGGCGCGGGAGACCTCGAAGCCGTCGAGGTAGCCCGCGTGGCGCTTGGCCTCGGGGCCACGCCCCTCGGTGTAGCCAACGAGGTCGTCGGTGGCGCAGCCGGCCAGATCCTCGATCGTCTTCACGTCGTTCTCGCCCAGCGCCACCAGCATCGGGGTGGTGATGCCGTCGATCTCGCGCAGTTCGTCCTGAACGCCGAGCTCCTGACGCTTGGCATCGAACTCCGACTCGACGCGGGCCAGATGGTCCTGCGCGCGGGCCTGGATCTCGGTGCCGCTTTCCTCGTCGAGGCCCTGGATGTTGGCGAGTTCGCCGGGCTCGACGTAGGCGATCTCCTCGACGTTGCGGAAGCCTTCGGCCGCGAGGAGCTGGCCCACGGTCTCGTCCACGTCGAGGGCTTCCATGAATACGGCGGTGCGCTCGGCGAATTCCTTCTGGCGGCGCTCCGATTCCTCGGCTTCGGTCAGGATGTCGATGTCCCAACCGGTGAGTTGGCTCGCGAGGCGCACGTTCTGGCCGCGACGGCCGATGGCGAGCGACAGCTGGTCGTCCGGCACCACGACTTCGATGCGGTCGGCCTCCTCGTCGAGCACCACCTTGACGACCTCGGCCGGCTGGAGCGCGTTGACGATGAAGGTCGCCTGGTCCTCGGACCACGGGATGATGTCGATCTTCTCGCCCTGAAGCTCGCCGACCACCGCCTGGACGCGGGAGCCGCGCATGCCGACGCAGGCGCCCACCGGATCGATCGAGCCGTCCCGCGAGATCACCGCGATCTTGGCGCGGGAACCGGGATCGCGGGCCACCGCCTTCACCTCGACGATGCCGTCGTAGATCTCCGGAACTTCCTGGCCGAACAACTTGGCCATGAATTGCGGGTGCGAGCGCGAAAGGAAGATCTGCGGCCCGCGCACTTCCCGGCGCACGTCGAACAGGTAGGAGCGGATGCGGTCGCCCGGACGGAAGGTCTCGCGCGGGATCATCTCGTCGCGGCGCACGATGCCCTCGCCACGCCCCAAATCGACGATGACGTTGCCATACTCGACACGCTTCACGAGGCCGTTCACCACCTCGCCGATGCGGTCCTTGTACTCGTCGAACTGGCGGTCGCGCTCGGCGTCGCGCACCTTCTGGACGATGACCTGCTTGGCCGACTGGGCGGCGACGCGGCCGAAATCGAAGGGCGGTAGGGTGTCGGAGATCACGTCGCCGACGAGCGCCCCGGGATTGTAGCGGCGAGCCTGCTCCAGGGTAACCTCACGGGCGTCGTTCTCGACCTCGTCCACCACCACGAGGTGGCGCGACAGGCGTAAGGCACCGGTCTTCGGGTCGATCTCCGCATGCACGTCGGTCTCGGCGCCGTAGCGGGAGCGCGCGGCCTTGGCGATCGCTTCCTCCATGGCGTCGATGACGATGGAGCGGTCGATCACCTTCTCGCGGGCGACCGCTTCGGCGATCTGCAGGAGTTCGAGCCTGTTGGCGCTGACGACGGCCATCGGTTTTCGTCCTTCTCTTCGTCGTGTTCTGTCGCGACCCTCGCGCGCCACCGGGCGGAGGCGGGGATCCGGGCGTCTTAGTGGAGCTTGCCGTCTTCCTTCACCCGCACCGCCTTGGTGCGGACGGGCTTGGCCTTGTTCTTGGCCTTGATGGCGAGGCTCTCTTCGGTCTCGACCTTGATGGGCTTCGGCCTCTGCGAGGCCTTCGGCTTCAGGGGCCGGGTCACCTTCTTCTTAAGAGGGGCGGGCGCCGGTTCGGCCTCCGCCTCGATCTCCAAATCGTCGGCCTCTTCGTCATCGTCGTCCGCATCGAGAACGGGCGGCCCGCCCCGGCGCAGCGATTCGCGCACGAGTTCGTCGGTGAGCACGAGGTAGGCGTCGCCCAGATCCCGCAGGGGCAGGTCGATCCGGCTCGGCAGACCTTCCTTCACGTCGGGCAGGTCGATCGGCACGGTCTGCCCGTCCGGGTTCGGCGCACCGATGATGCCGCGGAAGCGCTTGCGGCCGTCCATCGGCACGGCGAGTTCCACCTTGGCCTCGTAGCCGGCCCAGCGCGCGAAATCGACGGCCCGCACCAGCGGCCGGTCGATGCCCGGCGAGGAGACTTCGAGGTAGTAGGCCTTGCCCACCGGGTCGTCGAGGTCGAGGAGCGGGGAGATCGCCCGGCTCACCGCCTCGCAATCGTCCACCGTCATGGTGCCGTCCGGCCGCTCGGCCATGATCTGCACCGTGCAGCCGTTGGCGCTCGACACCTTCACCCGGACGACGCGGTAGCCGAGGCCCTGGATCGAGCCCTCAATGACCTGCACCACCCGCGCGGCCACCCCCGTCTCGGTGATGAGGCGCTTTTCCGAGAGGTCACTGTCGATCGTGTCTGCCATGCTGCGCTTAGCGTCCGGCCCTGTCGGCGGCGATCCGGTGCGGAGGGCATGCGGCAATAAAAAAGAGCGGACCCGGTGGGGCCCACTCCCGAACCGCAGTCTCTCAACTGCAACCAGAACTGATTTCTTGTAACTAGGCCAGTTCACCGCGATTTTCAAGCCGTTTCGGTCCGCCGAGGCGCTGTTATCCCGGGCGGCAGACCTGATCTCCGGAGCCCCGCATGCCCCATGATCCCCGCTTCGGCCCCGACCCCGACAGCCTGCACCCGATCCCGGGCCACCCGCGCGTGACCTTCATCCGCAACCTGAGGCTGCCGCCGAATGTCGAGGTCGGCGCCTACACCTATTACGACGATCCCACCGGACCGGAGGCTTTCCTCGACAACATCCTCTACCACTTCGCCTTCCTGGGCGACCGCCTCCGAATCGGGCGCTTCTGCGCCCTCGCGGCCGGCACGCGCTTCATGATGAACGGCGGCAACCACCGCCTTGACGCACCGTCCACCTACCCGTTCGTGATCTTCGGCGGCGCCTGGGCCGGACGCTTTCCCGACGAGACAGCCTTCCCCAATCGCGGCGACACGGTGATCGGCCACGATGTCTGGCTCGGCCACGACGCGACGATCCTGCCCGGCGTCACCATCGGCGACGGCGCCGTGGTGGCGGCGAAATCCGTCGTCACCCGCGACGTGCCCCCTTACGCCATCGTGGCCGGCAACCCGGCCACCCTCGTGCGGATGCGCGTCCCCCTGGACGTCGCCGCCCGGCTCCAGGCCGTGGCCTGGTGGGACTGGGACATCGGGTGGATCACCCGGTGCCTGCCGGCGATCAGTGGTGGGGATGTGGCGGCGTTGGAGGCCGCGGCGGCCGGGTAAGCCGCCTTTGCCTTCAGAACGGGTATTGTCCGGAAGACCAGTAGGGCTCCAGCGGCGATCCGACGATGGTCTCCGCTTCCCAACGGCGCAGAATCGCGAAGAGGGCGTCCCAGTCTCCCGCCCGCAGCGGTTCGTCGAGGAGGCGAAGCCGTCCGCCACCCAGCGCCCGCCATCGCTCTGGCCTGCGGGCGTGCGGGGCTGATCGGGTCGTACTTCCGGCTCAACGACCGGCGCAGGCGGACCAGCTTGATCTTGGTGCGCAGTACGGCGAGGAGGAGGCGCAGGTCATGGGCTTCGGTGGCGTTCCGGGAGTGGCTCCAACGTTGGTTCTCGGACATCGCAATCGCTTTTGTTCATTCTTTGTTCCAGAAGCAAATAAACGAAACCGAGACAATATTTAAGGAATTTTGTCTCAGCTGAGGCGTGCTCGCGTGAACGCGAAACGCCGCCCCACGAGCGAGACGGCGTTGATCGGTTCAGGCTCCCGGACCTCAGCCGAGGTTCGTTCGAACCTCGGGATCCGGGGGTCGCCGCGGCACTCCTTCTCTCAGGAGGTGAGCCTGCGCTCTATCACTTCGGGCGGACCCTGAAATCATCCATCCCGTTGCCCAAAGAAGCGCTTCAGGCCGCCTGCTGCCGCTTCAACAGCTTCCGGTTCACCAGCATCTCGGCGATCTGCACGGTGTTGAGCGCCGCGCCCTTGCGCAGGTTGTCGGCGACGCACCAGAAGTTCAGGCCGTTCTCCACCGTGGCGTCCTCGCGGATGCGGGAGACGTAGGTGGCGTCCTCGCCGGCGGCCTCGTGCGGGGTCATGTAGCCGCCGGGCTCGCGCTTATCGACCACCATGAGGCCGGGGGCCGAGCGCAGGATCGCGGTGGCCTGCTCGGCCGTGATCGGGCGCTCGAACTCGACGTTCACGGCTTCCGCGTGGCCGATGAAGACCGGCACGCGCACGGCGGTGGCGGTGAGCTTGATCTTGGGGTCGAGCATCTTCTTGGTCTCGGCGACCATCTTCCACTCTTCCTTCGTGTAGCCATCCTCCATGAACACATCGATGTGCGGGATGACGTTGAAGGCGATGCGCTTCGTGAACTTCTCGGCCTTGATCTCGCCGGCGGTGAAGACCGAGCGGGTCTGCTGGAAGAGCTCGTCCATGGCGTCCTTGCCGGCGCCGGAGACGGACTGGTAGGTCGCCACCACCACGCGCTTGATCGTGGCGGCATCGTGGAGCGGCTTCAGCGCGACCACGAGCTGCGCCGTGGAGCAATTCGGGTTAGCGATGATGTTGAGCTTGGAGAAGCCGTGGATGGCGTCCGGGTTCACCTCGGGCACGATCAGCGGCACGTCCTGGTGGTAGCGGAAGGCCGAGGAGTTATCGATCACGACGCAGCCGGTCTGGCCGATGCGGGGCGACCACTCCTTCGAGGTCTCGCCGCCGGCCGACATCAGGCAGATGTCCGTGTCGGAGAAGTCGTAGGAATCGAGGGCCTTCACCTTCAGGATCTTGTCGCCGAAGGACACCTCCTGACCGGCCGAGCGGCGCGATGCGATCGCCACCACCTCGTCCGCCGGAAAAGCGCGCTCGGACAGGATGTCCAGCATCTCGCGGCCCACATTGCCCGTGGCACCCACGACGGCGACCTTGTAACCCATGGTTCTTCACTCCGCTCTGCGCGGGCGCCGAGGGGCGGGGCGGCGCCCGGCCGGTCCGGCGAGGCGCAGCGTCCGGTCCCGGCGCCGTTCTCAAGCCTCCCTGCCGTGCGCCGAGCCACCCGGGGTGGCCGGCGGCCCGCCGGCCGCGAAGGTTCGCGGCCCGATCCCGGTCCGCTCAGTCCGGCGACCGCCGCATCGCAGCATGCGTCGCCAAGGGCGGGAGCAAGACGCCTCGCTCCCGCCGCTGTCAAGGGTCGGCCACCCCGATCAGGCCACCAGGGCGGCCGGGACGGCGCCGAGGGCGTCCCGCGCCTCCGCCAGGATCGTGTAGGATCGCCGCCGCGCAGCGGGGTCGTGGATCGCCGCCGCCGCCATGATCTCGTCGGCGCCGGTCTCGCGGATCAGGTCCGCGAGACCCTGCCGCACGGTCTCGGGCGAGCCGACGAGGGCGCGGGACAGCATCCGCGAGGCCTGCGCCTTCTCGTGGGGCGCCCAATAATCCTCGATGTCGTCGATGGGCGGCCGCAGGAGGCCGCGTGTGCCGCGCACGAGGTTGGTGAATTGCTGCTGGGCCGAAGTGAACAGCCGGCGCGCTTCGGCGTCGGTCTCCGCCGCCACCACGTTCACGCCGATCATCGCGTGCGGCCGGCTCAACTGCGCCGAGGGCTGGAAGCGCTCGCGGTAGATCCTGAGCGCGGGCAGCAGCTGCTCGGGCGCGAAGTGCGAGGCGAAGGCATAAGGGAGCCCCAGCATCGCGGCGAGCTGCGCGCCGTAGGTGCTCGAGCCGAGGATCCAGAGGGGCACCCTCAACCCCGTGCCCGGAACCGCCTGGACCGCCTGCCCGGGTTGCGCGTCGCCGAACAGCGCCTGGAGTTCCAGCACGTCCTGCGGGAAGGTGTCGGCGGCGTCGGCCGAGCGCCGCAGAGCCCGGGTGGTGCGCGCGTCCGTGCCGGGCGCCCGCCCGAGGCCGAGGTCGATTCGGCCGGGGAACAGGGTCTCAAGGGTGCCGAACTGTTCGGCGATCACCAGGGGGGCGTGGTTCGGCAGCATGATGCCACCCGCGCCGACGCGGATCGTGCGGGTGCCGGCCGCGACGTGACCGATCACGACGGCGGTCGCCGCGCTGGCCACACCGATCATGTTGTGGTGCTCGGCGAGCCAGAACCGCCGATAGCCGTGCTCTTCCGCGTGGCGGGCGAGGTCCAGGCTGTTGCGCAGGGCATCCGCGGGCGTCGCGCCCTCGGGCACGAAGGCGAGGTCGAGGACGGAAAGGGGGATCATGGATTCCTTGGGTGATGTCGCGCGGTGGTGCCCCCTGCATCAGATCGCGATGGGCTGCGCGTGCTGCAAGCCGGGGCGGGCATGTGTCGCCCGCATGGGTCGATACCGATGATTCACCGTTTCGGCGGAAAGCCCCGATTCGTCGCCCCTTCGGAAACCCGCGCTTGGCGCAGGCGCAGGCAGTGTCGGTTCGTATGGGCGGCCTCCGGTCGCCAGCGAATCCCGGAACGCGATGCGAACGGTCCCGATGCCAGCAGCCCCGATGCGAACACCCTCCGAAGGAGAGGATTCCGGTTCGGACCTCACGGTCCCGGCCAAGCGGCGGCGTTCGCTCCTGTCGGTGCGCAACCTGGCTCGGGTGGCGGGCGCCGGTATGGCGATCGCGGCCTTGAGCCTCGTGGTGCAGGAGGGGCGGCCCCGCGCGACGCTGCCGGCGGTCGGCGCCGAGGGCGGTCCCGGCATGGTGCCTGCCTCCGCACAGGTCGTCCGTGCCGCGAGACCTCTCGCCGAGACGGCGCCGCGCTTCCACCTCGACGATCCCGAGGCGATCGAGCCGCCGCGCGCCGAGGCCGCCCGCCGCAATCCGGCGAGCGGACGCCGGGAGGATGTTGTGATTCAGGGCGGCTTCGACACGATCGAGGCGGCCTACCTGCGCCTGACCCTGACCGAGTTGTCCGATCCAGAACCGGCTCCGAGCCTGTTCATCACCCTGGCCCGGCGTGCCGCGGACGGTCAGGCCCTGGCCGTGATCCGCACGGGTGAGCGGAGCACGATCGAGACGAAGTTCGGCCCGATGGAGACCCTCGAGGTGACCCTCGGCGGCGACGGCAAGCGCACCTGCACCGGTTTCGTGAGCCTGAACCCCGGCACGATCCGCCTCGACGGCTGGCTCTGCGCCCCCCTCGGGCAGGCGCCGGAGCCGCGCGCCATCACCTGCCTTCTCGACAAGGTCGCGCTGAACGGTCAAGCTTCGCCCGAGATGGCGGCCGCCTTCGCGGCGTTCGAGGCCCGGCGCGATCCCGGCTGCGCACCGCAGGCCGCCCGCGCCGCCACCCGTGAGATCGGCAGCGAGACCGGATCGCTCGCGAGCCGCGCTACACGAAAAAATGAGGCCAAACTGCGGCGATCTCGCGAAGCGCGGCCATAATCCGGGAACCTCGGCCGCTCTGGCACGTCTTCATTCCATACGGAGGCCCCGAGTTTCTTAAGGAACCCGGGCTACAGTCCCACAGTCTCAACGAAGGTGCGTCATGCGCTCTGTCTCGATTGCCCTGATGGGCGCTCTCACTCTCGCAGCCGTCGGCGCGAACACCGCAGCCGAGGCTCAAGGGCGCTATGCGCCGGCCGGCTACCGCGTGAGCCAGCCCCTGCCGATCCGCATCCGTCCGCGCAGCTGGCTCGACGCCGGCAACGTGGTGGAGGCGAACAATGGTTCGGTCGGCAACCCGGCGACGAACCCGCACTTCATCACGGCGAGCTACCTGAATTCGCCGCCCTACGGCCGCAACGATCGCTTCGGCGGCGGCATCCTGCCCGATCCGATTACCAACGGCCCGTTCATCGGCGCCCGTTCGAGCGCGATCCGCAACGTCGACTTCTCGGCCGTCGACGCGATTGACCCGACCTCTTACGTCTCGCGCTTCGGCAACCCCTACTAAGTCCGACCTCACGGCTGGATATGCGACGGGCCCCTCGTGGGGCCCGTTTTCGTTTGCGTCTAGGGCGCGCCGCTCAAGCGGCGTGCTTCAGTTCGCGGATGATCGCGTCGCCCATCTCGGACGTGCTGATCGGGGTAATGCCCTCGGCGGCGATGTCCCGTGTACGGGCGCCGGAGGCGAGGGTGCGGGTGACGGCGGACTCCAGCAGGTCTGCGGCCTCGCCGAGACCGAAGGAGTAGCGCAGGCACATGGCGAGCGAGCCGATCATCGCGATCGGGTTCGCGTAGCCCTTGCCAGCGATGTCCGGCGCTGAACCGTGGACGGGCTCGTAGAGGGCCTTACGGCTGCCCTTGGCGTCGACGGCGCCCAGCGACGCGGAGGGCAGCATGCCGAGCGATCCGGTGAGCATCGCGGCCACGTCCGAGAGCACGTCGCCGAACAGGTTGTCCGTGACGAGGACGTCGTACTGCTTGGGCCGGCGCACCAGTTGCATGGCGCAGTTGTCGGCGAGCACGTGCTCCAGGGTGACGTCGCTGTAATCCGCGTGGACCTTGGTGACGACCTCCTTCCAGAGCACGCCGGACTTCATCACGTTGTGCTTCTCGGCCGAGGCGACCCGGCCCGAGCGCTTGCGCGCGAGGTCGAAGGCGACGTGGGCGATCCGCTCGATCTCGGCCGTCGTGTAGACCTGCGTGTCGACGGCGCGCTTCGAGCCGTCGGGCAGGGTGGTGATCTCCTTCGGCTCGCCGAAATAGACGCCGCCGGTGAGCTCGCGCACGATCATGATGTCGAGGCCCTCGACCAGCTCGCGCTTCAGGGCGGAGGCGTCGGCGAGCGCCGGGTAGCAGATCGCCGGGCGCAGGTTGGCGAACAGGCCGAGATCCTTGCGCAGGCGCAGGAGGCCCGCCTCCGGCCGGATCTCGTAGGCGACATCCGCCCATTTCGGGCCGCCGACCGCGCCGAGCAGGATGGCGTCGGCGGCATCGGCCCGAGCCAGAGCCTCGTCGGTGAGGGGCTTCCCGTGGGCGTCGATGGCGCTGCCGCCGACGAGATCGCGCTCGATCTCGAAGCGGGCGAGACCCAGCGCGTCCAGGGCGCCGATCACCTTCTCGACTTCCGCCATGACCTCGGGGCCGATGCCGTCGCCGGGCAGGAGCAGGAGCTTGTAGGAGGTCATGACATCAACTCGCGATCAGTTTTCTTCGAAGGACGGGTGCGTTCGATCCGCCGTCAGACCTTGCGCGCCACCGTAAACCGCGCCGCCTGCCGCAGGGTCTCGGCCTTGTCGCCCCAGGCCGCCACCGCCTCCTCGCAGACGCCGACGAGGCGGTCGCACTCGGCGCGGGCGCCATCGAGGCCGAGCCGGTCGACCAAAGTCGCCTTGCCGGCATCCTTGTCCTTGCCGGTAGCCTTGCCCATGGCCTCGGACGAGGCTTCGCGGTCGAGGATGTCGTCGGCGATCTGGAAGGCCTGGCCCAGCGCGTGGCCGTAGCGCAGGAGCGCCTTGCGCTGGTCCGGCGTCGCGCCGCCGACGATCGCGCCGGCCTCGACCGAGAATGCCAGGATCGCACCCGTCTTCATCGCCTGCATCTGCAAGGTGTCGTCGACGCCGAGCGACACCGGGCCGAAGCGGCCCTCGGCGCCGAGATCGAGGAGCTGGCCGCCCACCATGCCGCCGAGGCCCGAGGCCTTGGCGAGGCCGAGCACGAGGTCGGCACGGATCGCCGGGTCGGGCTGCCAGGCGGCATCGGCCAGGATCTCGAAGGCCAGGGTCTGGAGCGCGTCGCCGACGAGAATCGCGGTGGCCTCGTCGTAGGCCTTGTGCACGGTCGGCTTGCCACGGCGCATGTCGTCGTCGTCCATGGCCGGCATGTCGTCGTGGACGAGGGAATAGCAGTGCACCAACTCGATGGCCGAGCCGGCCGCGAGGGCGCCGGTCTCGGCGCCGCCGAGCATCCGGGCGGTCTCAATGGCGAGGAACGGGCGCAGGCGCTTGCCGCCGCCGAGCACGGCATGACGCATCGCCTCCATCAGGCGCACCGGCCGGGTGATCTCGCCGGCCTGGGTCTCGGGGCTCAGCCGCTCAGCGAGGTAGGCCTCCACCGTGTCGGCGACCGTGGCAAGCCTGTGGGAAAACGCGTCGACCGGGGCATCCGCCTTGACCGAAGCGTGGGATCCTTGCGTTGAGGTCATGTTCGGTCGGGCCTTCGGTCAGACGTCTTCGGGTCGCGGGCGAGGGAGGTTCGAATTCAGGACGGGCGAGACAGCGCGGAGCGGCCGCTGCGACAGGTTTCGGAGCGCCCGCTGCCGATGCGCAGTGCATCCGGCCGGACGCGGACTCGGGGCGTGCGGTGGATCGTCAATCGCCTCCTGCTCCTCCCCGTCATCGGCCTCGTCCTCTTGTTGTCGCTCGCGCTCGTCTATAGTGCGCTGACCCCGCCCTCAACCCTGATGCTCGGGCGATGGTTGACGCTGAAGTCCGTCGACCGGCAGGTCGTCGGCCTCGACGGGATCTCGCCCTACCTGATCCAGGCGGTCGTCGCCTCCGAGGACCAGCGCTACTGCCTGCATGACGGCGTGGATTGGGGCGCCCTGCGCGATGTTGTCGACGACGAGGAGGGCCCGAGCCGCGGCGCTTCGACGATCCCGATGCAGACGGTGAAGAACGTCTTCCTGTGGCCGGGCCGCTCGGTGATCCGCAAGGCCCTGGAGATCCCCCTGGCGCTCGTGGCCGACACCCTCTGGGGCAAGCCCCGCACGATGGAGATCTACCTCAACATCGCCGAGTGGGGAGATGGCGTGTTCGGCGCGGAGGCCGCGGCGCAGCGCTGGTTCGGCAAGCCGGCCCGCACGCTCACGCGGGGCGAGGCGGCGCTGCTCGCGGCCGTCCTGCCGAACCCGATCCTGCGCAATCCCGCCCTGCCGTCGCGCGGCGTGCGCGCCCAGGCCGCCCGCATCCAGGCACGGATGAACGGCGTCTTGGGTCTCATGGGCTGCCTGAAACGGTAGCCCCGGGGAAAGGGATCGGCTACCTGCCGCCCCAGACCTGCCAACGACCACGAACTCCCGGCGACCAGCACGGACCCGCGCGGCCCTACGGGCGAAAGACCGACGATGACCCAGCCGACCTTCGAACTCACCCTGGAGCGCATCGCGCTGATCCGCCGGATGGTGGTGGCCTGGAATTCCGAAGGTGTCGGCGCACCCATCGTCCATCCGGATGCGCCCTACGGCAGCACCGACCGCGACGGCGACATCTTCAACGTCACCGGCGACGACGACGGCGCGGACGAGGAGCACCGCGCGCTCGGCGACGCCCTCGCGGTGTTCACCGCCAATGCCGTCCTCAAGCCGGGGCGCTACGCCTACCACAACACCCTGGCCAAGCTGGCCTCCGACGATGTCGGCGACGTCTTTCGCGACGAGACCACCGGCGAGACGCCCGAGCACGTCACCTTCGACGTGACGGCCGAGCAGGTCGCCCGCGTCCAAGCCCTGGCGATTCGCTGGGACGCCGCCCGCGACGTTCCGGCGGTGGACACCCAGGCTCCCTATGGCCCGGGAGCCGATCTGCCGGCCGAGCACCGCGAGATGCAGCCGGTGCTGCAGATCTTCCTGCGCTACGGGGATCTCGGGCCGGGCGACTTCGCCCGGACAGCGGCGGGCTGGCGGCCGGCCTGATTCGCACGCCCGCGTTCTCAGCGCGCATCGACCCTCAGAACAGGGCCTCGCCGCGCGGCCGACGAGGTTCTAATCCGTCACGATGACGTCATCGGGTCTGTCCTGAACGTCGATGCCCCAGCGCATCGCGAATCCTTCAACTCGTACCGGAAGTGCGTGACTGCGCGGCCACAGACGGGGCGCTAATCCTGCGTGACAGTGCGGGCGGCAGTTTCCGGAGTAGTCCCCCGTGCGGTCCGTCCTTCTCGCTGTTCCCATGCTCGGCCTCGCCTACGCCGCCGCAGCGGATCTCGCTCAGCGCACGCCACCGCCGGCGGTCGCTGAGATCGGCGCGCCGGCCTTCACCTGGACCGGCTTCTACGCCGGCCTCTTCCTCGGTTACGGCTCCTTGGGGGCGAGCGGCACGCAGACCTGTATCGGTCCCCGCAGCGTCATCAACGGGCCGGGCTGCGCACCGTTTCCCGCACTCTCGCCGCGGCCCCGGGCCGACGACCTCTCCGCGGGCAGCGAGATCGGCTACAATATCCAGTTGGCACCGGGCACCGGCCCGGTTTTCGGCCTCGCCGCCGATTACCAAGCGACCCGTCTGCGGGGATATGGCGAGAGCGAGGGGTTCTTCCCCATCGTCCCGACGGCCTTCAACGAAGGCGCGACCTACCATCTGGGCCAGCGCCTCGACGGGCTCGGGACCGTGCGTGGCAAGGTGGGGTACGCGTTCGACCGCCTCTACCTCTACGGCACGGGCGGCGCCGCCTATGGCCAGGTCCGCATCGATGTCGATACGGCCTTTGGAAACGATACGTTTCAGGCGCGAGGGCTGCTCGGTGGGTTTCGCCTCGGCTACGCGGCCGGTGGTGGCGCCGAGTACGCGATCAGCCCGCATCTCTCGGTCAAGGCGGAAGGGCTCTACTACGACCTCGGTGAGCGCACGGTCTACGACCGGGCGACCCTGGGCGGCGCACGCTATGGCGGCACCATCGCCACGCGGGGCTTTCTCGGCCGGGTCGGCCTCAATTACCGGTTCGGCAGCGGTATCCCGGGCCTGGGTCTCCTCGACGATGTCCGCAGCGTGCTGGAGCCGGTGGCCTACACGCCCCTCCCGGCCTCGGACTGGGCTTTCGAGACGGGCGCGCGCTACGTGTATAGCACCGGCCGGTTCCGCTATCGGCTCGGCGCACCCGGCAATGCCGCGCAGACGAATTCCCGCCTCACCTATGACAGCGTCGGCGCGCATGCGAGCGAGAGCTTCCTGCGGTTCGACCACAACCCGACAGGCTTGTTCGCGAAAGCGTTCGTAGGCTCGGGCATCGTGACGTCCGGCCGGCAGACCGACGAGGATTTCCCGCCCGTCGCGCGCCCCTACTCCCGCACCACCTCGACGATCTCCGACGGTGACATCGGCTACGCGGTGGCGGATGCGGGCGCCAACATCCTGGTCGGTGACACCTACAGGCTCGGGGCATTCGCCGGTTACCAGTACGTCTCCGAATTCATCGATGCGTTCGGGTGCGCGCAGCGCGTGGGGGGCAGCTTCTGCACGCAGACCGTTCCGACGAGCGTGAAGGTGTTCACTCAGGACGCGCATTGGCACGCGCTGCGGCTCGGCCTGACCGGCGAAATGCGGTTCGATCGCCTGAAGCTGTCCGCCGAGGCCGCCTACCTGCTGGTCGTCGACCTTTCGGGGTTCGATCATCACTGGCTGCGGGCGAGCATCAATCCGTTGCCGCAATCCGGTTCCGGCAGCGGGTACTTCCTTCAAGCTCTCCTGTCCTACGACCTGACGCAGAAGATCAGCGTCGGCGTCGGCGGTCGATACTGGTCGATGGAGACCGGCACCGGGCGCACGAAATTCCCGCTGCTCCAGGCCAGCCCGACGAAGTTCGAGACCCATCGGGCCGGTGCCTTCCTGCAGGCATCCTACGCCTTCACCGACAAGAGTTTCGATTTGGGTTCCGTGCTGTCGCGGCCCTGATGAGGGTGTCGAGGCCATCGCCCACCCCAATCGCGTGCCCCGCATGCCCTTTCACGGTCTCGCCCTGGGCATGCGGCGTGGATGCAGGACACAGGGTGCGAACACAGGCGCCGCGACGAACGTTGGGACCAAGGATCATTCATCCTCGGGGGCCTGACGAATGCTGCAACGCTGGCCGAGCCGGATCTGGATCGTCCGCCACGGCGAGAGCGCCGGCAACGTCGCCCGCGACGCGGCCCTCGAGGCCGGATCCGAGCGCATCGATATCGCGGAGCGCGACGTCGACGTTCCCTTGAGCGAGCGCGGCCGCCGGCAGGCCGAGGCACTGGGGCGCTGGTTCTCCGAGATGCCGGAGGCCGAGCGCCCGAACGTGGTGCTGACCTCGCCCTACCGCCGGGCCCAGCAGACCGTGGCGGGCATCCGGGGAGCCGGCGGCGTGGCGGCGGACGCGCCGGAGGACTACGTCGATGAGCGTCTGCGCGAGAAGGAACTCGGGCTCCTCGACCGCCTGACCCGATCGGGGATCGAGGCGCTCCACCCGGAACAGGCCGAACTGCGCGCACGCCTGGGCAAATTCTACTACCGGCCGACCTGCGGCGAGAGCTGGTGCGACGTCATCCTGCGCCTGCGCAGCGCGATGGATACGGTCTCCCTGCACCACGGCGAAAAGCGCGTTCTGATCGTCGCCCATCAGGTGGTGGTGCTCTGCCTGCGCTACCTGATCGAGAACCTCAGCGAAGCCGAGATTCTCGGCATCGATGCCGAGGGCGACGTGCTGAACTGCTCGGTCACCGAGTACGCGTTCCGGGCCGAGGCCGGGTCCACGGGGCACCTCCACCTCGCGCGCTACAATTTCGTCGCCCCGGTGCAGCGGGCGGGAGCCCCCGTCACCGCCGAACCCTCGCTGACGGAAGACGTGCGATGACCGCGACCGAACTCGACGCGGCATGCTTGGCGGAGCGTCCGCTTCCGACTCCGGACGCCGGCAGCAAGGACGATCGCGGCAGCGTGCTCGTCCTCGGGGGCTGCGCGGAGGTCCCGGGTGCCGTCTTCCTCGCCGGCGTCGCGGCCCTGCGGGCGGGCGCGGGCAAGCTCAAGATCGCCTCGGTCCGGTCCGTCGCGGTGGCGATGGCCCTGGCCGTCCCGGAGGCGATGGTGATCGGCCTGCCCGAAACCGATGCGGGCGAGATCGAAGCCGAGACGGCGGCGGCCTGCATCGCCCGGGCGGCCGAGCGCTGCGATGCCGTGCTGCTCGGGCCCGGCATGAACACCTGCGACGTCACCACGACGTTGGTCCGCGCACTCCTCGCGGAGCAGAACGCGACCGCCTACGTCCTCGACGCCGGTGCGATCTGCGGCCTCGCGGCCCATGCCGAGACGGTGCGCGCCCTCGAATCCCCACCCGTGCTCACGCCGCACGCGGGCGAGATGGCGCAACTCCTCGACTGGAAGCGCGAGGCGGTGGAGGCCGAGCCTCTGAAGGCGGCGCTGCGGGCCGCTGAGATGCTGCGCGCCGTCGTGGTGATGAAGGGGGCGGAGAGCTGGGTCGTCGCCCCCGACGGTACGCACTGGCACTACGGAGGCGGCAGCGTCGGCCTCGCTACCTCCGGCTCCGGGGACGCCCTCGCGGGCCTCGTCACCGGTATCCGGGCTCGCGGCGCCGACCCACTGACGGCGGCCCTATGGGGTGTCTTCCTTCATGGCGAAGCGGGGGCCCGCCTCGCGAAATCGGTGGGTCCCGTGGGCTTCCTGGCTCGGGAGATCTCCGGCGAGGTGCCGCGGATCCTACGGGAATTCTTCGCCCGCCCGACCCCTTAGCCGGATCCCCTCCGGGGAGGGGACCCGACCGACCCCTTATCGCTCAGGCGCCGAGCTTCTTCTTGCGCTGGGCGAGCGTACGCAGGCGCAGGGCGTTGAGCTTGATGAAGCCGGCCGCGTCGCGATGGTCGTAGGCGACCGCGCCCTCCTCGAAGGTGACGAGGTCCTGGTCGTAGAGCGAGTTCGCGCTGGTGCGGCCGATGACGTGGACGCCGCCCTTGTAGAGCTTCAGCCGGACCTCGCCGGTGACCATCTCCTGGCTCTTGTCGATCAGCGCCTGGAGCATCTCTCGCTCCGGCGAGAACCAGAAGCCGTTGTAGATCAGCTCCGCGTATTGCGGCATCAGCTGGTCCTTGAGGTGCGCGGCACCCCGGTCCAGCGTGATCGACTCGATGGCGCGGTGAGCGGGCAGCAGGATGGTGCCGCCCGGCGTCTCGTACATGCCGCGGCTCTTCATGCCGACGAAGCGGTTCTCGACGAGGTCGAGGCGTCCGATGCCGTTGTCGTGGCCGAGCTGGTTGAGCTTCGCCAGCAGGCTCGCGGGCGACAGCCGCTCGCCGTCGATCGAGACCGCGTCGCCCTTCTCGAAGCCGATGGTGATGACGGTGGGCGTCTCGGGTGCCTCCTCGGGCGAAATTGTGCGCGAGTAGACGTAGTCCGGCACCTCGTCGGCGGGGTCTTCCAGCACTTTGCCCTCGGAGGAGGCGTGCAGGAGGTTGGCATCCACCGAGAACGGGCTCTCGCCGCGCTTGTCCTTCGAGATCGGAATCTGGTGGGCTTCCGCGAAGGCGATGAGCTGCTCGCGGCTCTTCAGGTCCCACTCGCGCCAGGGGGCGATGACGGTCACGTCGGGCTTCAGGGCGTAGTAGCCGAGCTCGAACCGGACCTGGTCGTTGCCCTTGCCGGTGGCGCCGTGACAGACGGCGTCCGCTCCGAGCCGCTCGGCGATCTCGATCTGCTTCTTGGCGATCAGCGGCCGGGCGATGGAGGTGCCCAGAAGATACACGCCCTCGTAGACGGCGTTGGCGCGGAACATGGGGAAAACGTAGTCGCGGACGAATTCCTCGCGCAGGTCCTCGATGAAGATGTTTTCGGGCTTGATGCCGAGGAGTTCGGCTTTTCTGCGCGCCGGCTCCAGTTCCTCGCCCTGGCCGAGATCGGCCGTGAAGGTGATGACCTCACAGCCATAGGTGGTCTGCAGCCATTTCAGGATGATCGAGGTGTCGAGGCCGCCCGAATAGGCGAGCACGACCTTGTTGACGGGCTTCGGGTTCGCGTCGGTCATCGGGCTCGCTCGGGTTCTGGCAGTGGGATTGCGGCGGCTTATCAGCGGAGCGCCGGACCGTGCAACCGCCATGCCGCCCGCGGCGTTCGCAGAGCGTCGCCGTGGCACCGCAGCACCTTGTGGCAGTCGCTCCGGCGGGCGACACTCGGACCATCGTGAGAACCGGAGATTCGACGCATGGCGCGTAAGCCGACCCTCGAATTCTGGTATGAGTTCGCGTCGACCTATTCCTACCTCGCGGCGATGCGGATCGAGGCGCTGGCGGCCACGGCCGGAGTCGAAGTGCGCTGGCGGCCCTTCCTGGTCGGGCCGATCTTCGCCGCGCAGGGCTGGAACTCGTCGCCGTTCAACCTCTACGCCGCGAAGGGCCGCCACATGTGGCGCGACGTCGAGCGGGAGGCTGCACGGCTGGGGTTGCCGACGATCAAGCGGCCCAACCCCTTTCCGCAGAACAGCTTGAGCGCAACGCGGGCGGCCACATACGGCATGGATTACGATTGGCTCGTGCCCTTCTCGAAGGCCGTCTACGAGAGCGCCTTCGGGCGCGGGCAGTCGATCGCCGAGCCGCCCGCCGTAGTGGCGCTCCTGAACGGCCTCGGCCTCGACGGCACGATCATCCTCAAGCAGGCCGCGGCCGAGTCGAACAAGGGCCGCCTGCGCGTCAATGGCGAGGAGGCGCGCTCGCGCGGCATCTTCGGTGCGCCGACCTTCCTGACCGACGACGGTGAGCTGTTCTGGGGCAACGACCGCCTGGAGCAGGCCCTGGCCTGGGCGGCGGGCGACCGCCCGGGCTCGATGCGCTGAGCGGCGCTGGCGGCGCGGCGGCGGCGGGTCTAGAAGCCGGGCTGTTCCCCCTCGCATCCAGGGCCGCCCCATGAGTTTCGCCATACCGGGCCTCGACCGCCGGCGCTTCCTCCTCGCATCCGCAGGCCTCGCGGGCCTCTCCGGCACCGCCCTGGCGCAGGGCTATGGCCAAGCATTCAAGGTCGACAACGACGAGGGCCGGCCCGTCGCCAACATGCGCCTGCCCGGCGAGATCGTCGGTGAGATCCCGGCCCTGCGCGGCGTGACCTATGTCGGCCCGGCGGAGGCCGAAACCACCCTGTACGAGTTCTTCGACTACAACTGCCCGTATTGCCGGAAGGCGGCGGCCGACATGGTCTCGCTCAGCGAGAGCGATCCGTCCCTGCGAATCGGTCTGATCAACAACCCGATCCTCGCGGTGCAGTCGGCCCAGGCCGCCAAGGTCGCCCTGGCGATCCAGCGCAAGCTCGGCTCGGCCGCCGCCTGGACCCTGTATCGGACCCTGCTCGCCAAGCCCGGCAAGATCGACGGGCCCGGGGCCCTCCAGGCCGCCGCGAAGCTCGGCGTGCCGGCGGCCGAGATCGAGAGCATCGCCGACAGCGAGGAGGTCCGTCTCGCCCTCAAGGCGCAGATGCGCATGGCCGCCGATCTCGGCCTGTCGGCGACGCCCTCCTACGTCCTCGGCAACACCGGGCTCCTCGGCCATCCGGGTCCGAAGGCGCTGGCCCGGATGGTCGCCGCCACCCGCCGCTGCGACCGGATCGCCTGCTGAGGCCGCGGCCTCACCTTCGCCACCGTTTGCCCGCATCGGAACAGGGTTCGGGATCTCGCGTTGCACAACGCTCTGGCGCAAGTTCCGTCGTCTTGCGCCCCCCGGACACGCATGCTAGGCCCTCGCCGCGCCGGAAGGGCGGGTTTTTCACGGCCCGCGCAGACCGGCACGTTCCCAATCCTGACGGTTTCGAAAGCCTGCGCCGAACACGGTGCGACACGGCCGGAGCCCTCAGGCAGGATTGAAGAGAGAGCGGCGCGTGGCGCAGAACGGTTCCGAGGCGGGTTCCCCGGTTGCAGGCGTAGCGGCGCGCTACGCCTCGGCCTTGTTCGAACTGGCGCGCGACGAGCGCGACATCGATGGTGTTGCGGCGAGCCTCGACCAGTTCGACGCGATGCTCAAGGAAAGCGCGGACCTGCGCCGCTTCGTGCGCAGCCCGGTCTTCTCCGGAGCCGAGCAGGAGGCGGCCATCGTCGCCCTGCTCGAGAAGTCCGGCATCGGCGGCCTGGGCGGCAACTTCATCCGCCTCGCCGCCGCCAACCGCCGCCTGTTCGCGCTCCCCGAGATGATCCGCGGATTCCGGACCCTGGTGCGCGAGTCGAAGGGCATCGTTCGGGCCGAGGTCACAGTGGCCGAGCGTCCCTCCGATGCGGTGATCGAGGAGATCAAGGCCTCGCTGCGCGACGTCGCCAAGTCCGAGATCGACCTCGACCTCCGGATCGACCCCAGCCTGATCGGCGGCCTCGTCGTCAAGATCGGCAGCCGCATGGTGGACGCTTCCCTGCGCACCAAGCTCAACGGTATTCGCCTCGCGATGCGGGAAGCCCGGTAAGGGCCCTCAGGGCCCGACCGACTCCCGTTCCCAACCCCATTCATTCAATCCAAGACAAGAGGCCCGACGATGGACATCCGCGCCGCCGAGATCTCCGCGATCCTGAAGGATCAGATCAAGAATTTCGGCCAGGAAGCCGAAGTCTCCGAGGTGGGTCAGGTTCTGTCCGTCGGTGACGGCATCGCCCGCGCCTACGGCCTCGACAGCGTCCAGGCCGGTGAGATGGTCGAGTTCGAATCGGGCGTGCGCGGCATGGCCCTCAACCTCGAGCAGGACAACGTCGGCATCGTGATTTTCGGGTCCGATCGCGACATCAAGGAAGGCCAGACCGTCAAGCGCACCGGCGCCATTGTGGACGTGCCCGTCGGCAAGGCGCTCCTCGGCCGCGTCGTCGACGCGCTGGGCAACCCGATCGACGGCAAGGGCCCCATCGCCACCACCGAGCGTCGCCGCGTCGACGTGAAGGCGCCGGGCATCATCCCGCGCAAGTCGGTGCACGAGCCGATGGCCACTGGTCTCAAGGCCATCGACGCCCTGATCCCCGTCGGCCGCGGCCAGCGCGAGCTGATCATCGGCGATCGCCAGACCGGCAAGACCGCCATCGCCCTCGACACGATCCTGAACCAGAAGCCGGCCCATGCTGGCACCGACGAGAACGCCAAGCTCTACTGCGTCTACGTCGCCATCGGTCAGAAGCGCTCCACCGTCGCCCAGTTCGTGAAGTCGCTGGAAGACAACGGCGCCCTCGAATACTCCATCGTCATCGCCGCCACCGCCTCGGATGCCGCGCCGATGCAGTTCATCGCGCCCTTCGCCGGCTGCGCCATGGGCGAGTATTTTCGCGATAACGGTATGCACGCCGTGATCGTGTACGACGATCTCTCGAAGCAGGCCGTGGCCTACCGCCAAATGTCCCTGCTCCTGCGCCGCCCGCCGGGCCGCGAAGCCTACCCCGGCGACGTGTTCTACCTGCACTCGCGCCTGCTCGAGCGCGCCGCCAAGATGGGCGATGCTGCCGGCAACGGTTCGCTGACCGCGCTGCCGGTCATCGAGACCCAGGCCAACGACGTCTCGGCCTACATCCCCACCAACGTGATCTCGATCACCGACGGCCAGATCTTCCTCGAGACCGACCTATTCTACCAGGGCATCCGCCCGGCGGTGAACGTCGGCCTCTCGGTCTCCCGCGTGGGCTCCTCGGCCCAGACGAAGGCGATGAAGAAGGTCGCCGGCAAGATCAAGGGCGAGCTCGCCCAGTACCGCGAGATGGCCGCCTTCGCACAGTTCGGCTCGGATCTCGACGCGTCGACCCAGAAGCTCCTGAACCGCGGCTCGCGCCTGACCGAGCTCCTGAAGCAGCCGCAGTTCTCGCCGCTGAAGATGGAAGAGCAGGTCGCGGTGATCTATGCCGGCGTGAACGGCTACCTCGACACCCTGCCGCTGAACAAGGTCCGCCCCTTCGAGGACGCCCTGCTCTCGGCCCTGCGCACCAAGCACGCCGACCTGCTGACCAAGATCCGCGACTCGAAGGACCTGTCCGACGATAGCGCCAAGACGCTGAAGGGCGTCGTCGAGAGCGTCGCCAAGTCCCTGGCGTAAGGCTTCGACAGCACGACCGGCCGCCCCCGGGTGGCCGGACCTCAGTGAGAGCAGGCGCCCGGATCGTTCGGGCGCCTCGCCTTGAGCGGCAGCGGATGGATCTGGAAGTCACCCCATGGCGAGTTTGAAGGATCTGCGGAACCGCATCACCTCGGTGAAGGGCACGCAGAAGATCACCAAGGCGATGCAGATGGTCGCCGCCGCCAAGCTGCGGCGCGCCCAGATGGCCGCCGAGAGCGCGCGTCCCTACGCCGAGAAGATGTCACAGGTGCTCGGCAACCTCGCGGCGAACCTCGTCGGCGGGGTGCAGGGCCCCCGGCTCCTCTCCGGCACCGGCTCCGAGAAGACCCACCTGCTCATCGTCTGCACGGCCGATCGCGGCCTATGCGGCGGCTTCAACTCGTCGATCGCGCGCCTCGCCCGTGAGCACGCCCGAAAGCTGGCGGCCGAGGGCAAGACGGTGAAGATCATCACCGTCGGCAAGAAGGGCTACGACCTTCTGCGCCGCCAGTTCCGTGACGAGATCATCGAGAACCGGGATCTGCGCGGCAACATGGCGGTCGATTACGAGTTCGCCGCAGAGATCGCCGACAGCATCATCGCGCGCTTCGATGCCGGTGAGTTCGACGTCGCGACCCTGTTCTACTCGCGCTTCCGCTCCGTGATCTCGCAGATCCCGACCGCGCAGAAGCTCATCCCGGCCGAGCTGCCGGAGACCGGCGCTACCGCTCCCGACGCCGCCCTCCAGTTCGAGCCGAGCGAGGAGGCCATCCTCGATACGCTGCTGCCGCGCAACCTTACCGTTCAGGTCTTCCGCGCGCTCCTGGAGAACGCCGCTTCCGAGCAGGGTGCCCGGACAGGTGCCATGGACTCCGCCACGCGCAACGCCGGCGAAATGATCAAGAAGCAGACGCAGATCTACAACCGGACGCGTCAGGCCATGATCACCAAGGAACTCATCGAGATCATCTCGGGTGCCGAAGCGCTCTAAGCGCTCTCCGACGCCCTGACCGCAACGTATCCAAAGGACCCGTAACATGGCGAACACCGCTCTCCCCGGCGCCGGCTCGAACAAGGTCGGCAAGATCACCCAGGTCATCGGCCCCGTGGTCGACGTACACTTCGACGGCCACCTGCCCGAGATTCTCAACGCCCTGGAGACGAAGAACAACGGCAGCCGCCTCGTTCTCGAAGTCGCCATGCAGCTCGGCGAGAGCACCGTGCGCTGCATCGCCATGGATACTTCGGAAGGCTTGGTTCGCGGCCAGGAAGTCACCGACACCGGCGAGGCCATCAAGGTCCCAGTCGGGTTCAACACCCTCGGCCGCATCATGAACGTCATCGGCGAGCCGATCGACGAGGCCGGTCCGATCCAGTCGGAGACGCTGCGCGCCATCCACCAGCCGGCGCCCGCCTATTCCGAGCAGTCCACCGAGTCGCAGATCCTCGTCACCGGCATCAAGGTGGTCGACCTCCTCGCCCCCTACGCCAAGGGCGGCAAGATCGGCCTGTTCGGCGGCGCCGGCGTGGGCAAGACCGTGCTGATCATGGAGCTCATCAACAACATCGCCAAGGTGCACTCCGGCTACTCGGTGTTCGCCGGCGTCGGTGAGCGCACCCGCGAGGGCAACGATCTCTACCACGAGATGATCGAGTCCAAGGTGAACATGGACCCCAAGGAGCACAACGGCTCGGCCGAGGGCTCCAAGTGCGCCCTGGTCTACGGCCAGATGAACGAGTCCCCCGGCGCCCGCTCGCGCGTCGCGCTCACCGGCCTGACCATCGCCGAGGACTTCCGCGACCAGGGTCAGGACGTGCTGTTCTTCGTGGACAACATCTTCCGCTTCACCCAGGCCGGTTCGGAAGTGTCGGCGCTGCTGGGCCGCATCCCGTCGGCGGTGGGCTACCAGCCGACGCTGGCCACCGACATGGGCGCCCTGCAGGAGCGCATCACCACCACCACCAAGGGCTCGATCACTTCGGTGCAGGCCATCTACGTGCCGGCCGACGATCTGACCGACCCGGCGCCCGCCGCCTCGTTCGCCCACCTCGACGCCACGACCGTGCTGTCGCGCTCGATCGCCGAGAAGGGCATCTACCCGGCCGTGGACCCGCTGGACTCCACCTCGCGCATGCTCAACCCCGCCGTCCTCGGCGAGGAGCATTACGAGGTCGCCCGTAAGGTCCAGCAGACCTTGCAGCGCTACAAGGCCCTGCAGGACATCATCGCGATCCTGGGCATGGACGAGCTCTCGGAAGAGGACAAGCTCACCGTCGCCCGCGCCCGCAAGATCGAGCGCTTCTTCTCGCAGCCCTTCTCGGTGGCCGAGATCTTCACCGGCTCGCCGGGCATCCAGGTCCCGCTGGCCGACACGATCAAGGGCTTCAAGGGCCTCGTGAACGGCGAGTACGACGACCTGCCGGAGGCGGCGTTCTACATGGTCGGCACGATCGAGGACGCCAAGGAGAAGGCCAAGAAGATCGCCGCGGCGGCCTGAGGTCTTGAACGCGAAGGTCGTTCTCCTCCTCGTCGGTCTCGTGGTCGGTGGCCTCGCCGGGTACCTCACCCGGCCCGAGGCCGCCGAGATTAAGATGGGCTCGTTCAGCCTCGAGGTTCAGGGGGATTCGCCGGCCGGAACGCGCGGCGGCTCCCTGACCACGGGCCAGATGCAGCATATCGGCATCTTCGCCGTCATCGGCGCGGTGCTGGGCCTCGGGATCGGCTTCGTCGCCGATCGTCGTCGGGCCTGACGACCAACACGACGGCGCGCGCCTTCCGGGGCTGGCGCGCCGTCACCCCGTACAGACACCCCGAGCCGGGATTCTCGACCTCATGGCCACCTTCCAGTTCGATTTCGTCGGCCCCGAGCGGACGCTGTATTCCGGTCCGATCGAGGCCGTGCAACTGCCCGGCATCGAGGGCGAGATGACGGTGCTCCCCGGCCACGCCCCCGTGCTCACCGCCCTCAAGGTCGGTGTCATCGTGATCAACGAGGCCGGTCACACCGGCAAGCGCGTCCTGGTCCGCGGCGGCTTCGCCGATATCGGCCCGACCGCCGTGACGGTCATCGCCGAGCGCGCGAACCCCTTCGAGGAAATCACCCAGGAATCCCTTGACCGCGATATCGAGGCGATCGAGCTTTTACGTGACGCCACCGAGGATTTCGCCAAGAAGGACGAGCTCACCGGCCAGATCGTGCAGCTGCGCGACGCCAAGGTCGCGCTCAACTTCTGAGCCGATCGGCATCAAAACCCTATCCGGTCGCGCGCTCAAGCAGGGTCTCGCGGGCGGCCGCATCCTCCGGGCAGCCGAGCGCCAGCCACAGGGCACGCGCCCGGGCGAGCCTGCGGCCGATCCCCGGACCAGCCCGAACGCCCCGCGCCACCAGATCGGCGCCCGCGAGGGGAAACGTCGGCGCCGCGACGCGGCCACGCACCAGATCGTCGAGATAGAGATCCGCTTCCGGCGTCAGTACCGGGTATGGTTCCGTACGAGTCGCGATGCGCGCGATCCCGAGGGCGCGAGCATCATGGTCGGCGGCCAGCCGGCGCATCTCCAAGGCGTCGATCGCGGCCCGTCCGTGCAGGGCACCGAGCGCACGCCCGTAGGCCACGAGCGCCGCGCGCTCGGCCTTCGAGAGCCGTAGCCTGAGCTCCAGCCGCTCCGCATCCGCATCGGACCAGATCGCCAACGCCCCCAGCCGCTCGATCGCCGACGTCTCCAGGCCGTCCGCGAGGGCGCGGAGGAAGCGGCCGCGGTCGCCGAGGCCGCCGATCAGCCGCATCAGCAGCCCGGTCTCGCTCAGGGTCTCGATGGCGGCCGGCGCCCCCGGAGCCAGCAGCAGCTTGAGGATCTCCGCCCGGATGCGCTCGCGCGAAAGCCCGTCCAGGGCGTCGCGGGCGGCGACGCAGGCGGACAACCCCTCCGGATCCGGCGATCCCGTTCCGTAGCGGGCCTGAAACCGGAAGAACCGCAGGATACGCAGGGCGTCCTCGCGGATGCGCGTCCGGGCCTCGCCGATGAAGCGGACGCGCCCAGCACGCAGGTCCTCGACCCCGCCGGTCGTGTCGTGGAGGGTCCCATCGGGCGCGAGGGAGAGCGCGTTGATGGTGAAGTCGCGGCGTTGGGCATCGAGGGCGAAGTCGCGGCCGAACCGAACAACGGCGTGGCGGCCGTCGGTTTCCACATCCTCCCGCAGGGTCGTCACCTCGAAGGTGGCGTCGTCCGCGAGCAGAGTGACTGTGCCGTGGTCGATTCCGGTCGGGACGGCGCGTAACCCCGCCGCTTCGGCGCGGGTGATCACCGCCTGCGGCAGCAGCGTCGTTGTCAGGTCGATGTCGTCCCCGGTGCGCCCGAGCAGGGCGTCGCGCACGCAGCCGCCGACGAGTCGGGTCGTTTCGCCCTCCGCGTCCAGGGCGGCGAGAACGCGTCGCACGCCGGGCCTGTCGAGAAGGTGTGCAAGACCCGACACCGCGAGGGCGTGCCCGCTCACTGGAAACGTCCGGGCACGACCTGTCCATTCTCCAGGTGCGGCGGCACGTAGCCACCGCGATGACGCTCGCTGAAGAGCCCCGTCGCCACCAGCGAGAGAATCACCAGGGCGATCCCCGCAAGGGTCAGCCGGAAACCCTGACCCTCCCAGTGCATGCGCTGATCCGGCCGCCGCCCGCGGATTGCCAGGTAGAACGCGAAGAGCAGGAACGGCGAGAGGAAGATCAGGAGTTCTTCGAGGACGCGGCGGATCATGAATGTCTCGAACGGCGAGGGGACGGGGGCGGCGTCAGGGGAAGAGGCGCTCCCGCAAATTGTTCACGATTCCCGCGGTGACGCCCCAGATCCGGAACTCGCCGTAGGTGATGGCGTAGTAGCGCCGCTGCCGCCCGCGCCAGACCGCACTCTCGATGCGGCGCTGGTTCGGGTCGAGGAGATGGCTCAAGGGCACCTCGAAGGTGGCGGCGACCTCGTCCGGATTCAGGGTCAGGTCCGCCCTCGGGTCGACGAGGCCGAGGACGGGTAGGACGAGGAACCCCGTGGCCGAGAGATAGGGATCGAGATAGCCGAGCACACGGATCGCCTCTGCGACAAGTCCGACCTCCTCCCGGGCCTCCCGCAGGGCGGCATGGGCCGGACTCGCGTCGTCGGCGTCGATCTTGCCGCCCGGAAACGCGATCTGTCCCGAATGGTCGCGCAGATGCGCCGCCCGCACGGTGAACAGGACGTGGAGGCCGTCCGCCCGGGGCAGCACGGGCACGAGCACCGCGGCGCGCCGGTGCGGGCGCTCCGGCACCACCGCCGCCGCGAGTCCGTCGAGGTCGTGATCGCCGCGGGGATTCGCGGTCGGGGCGCTGTCGCCCGGCGGCTCCGCGGACAGGTGCGCGGCGGCCCGGGCGAGGAGGTCCGCCAGCGGGTCGTCCTGCGTCATGCGCTCTCGGCTGGCGCGATGCGGTGGAAGGCACTCCCGGCCGCGACGCCGAGCCAGCCGTCCCGCTCCTCGGCCAGCGCGAGGAGATCGTAGGTCAGCGCCCGGGTCAGCAGCGCCCAGAGGTCGCGGCGGACGTGAACGTAAGGGCGCAGGCCGCCGCCCGCATCCTGCTCGAAGCGCAGGGCGTGGTCGGCATCGACCGGGACGAGGTCGTCGACATTGGTGCGGAAGGCGATGCGCCGCTCCGGACCCGCGCCCTCGACCGCCATCTCCACGGCGACGAAGGGCGCATCCTCCACCGTGATGCCGACGCTCTCCACGGGAGTGACCAGGACGTACCCGCCGTCCGGCTCGCGCCGAAGGATCGAGGCGAACAGCTTGACCAGGGCCGGGCGGCGGATCGGCGCGCCGTCGTGATGCCAAGTCCCGTCGGCGGCGATCCGCACGTCGATCGCCCCACAGAAGGGCGGGTTCCAGCGCTCCACCGGCGGCGGGCCGCGCCGCGCGACATCTCCGAGGGCGGCGCTGAGCCGGTCGATCGTGGGATCTCCGAGGGGCTGGGCAGTTTCGGTCATGGCTGGAAGATAGCGCATCCGGGCGGTGGGGGAACGGTGCTGCCGGTGATCGGCGACCTGCCGGAGCGTCCCGTTGCGCAGGCCTGAACCCTGCGTCGTCGCGCCGACCTTGCCAGCGTGCCGGAAAGGGCGCCACACTCCCGAGCAGACGGCCGACGCCAGGCCCGCCCCTCGACGGCGCATTCCCGCTGCGCGCGGCCCTCAACGGCCGGCGCGGAGAAGCCAGGACCGACACGCATGATTCAGGGCCCCCAGCCAGCCACCACCCTCGATGACGGCATCGTCGCCACGGCGGAAGCCTGTCTCGGCTCGGTGGGGCAGGCCCGCGAGGCGATTCACAAGGTCATCTTCGGCCAGGAGCAGGTGGTCGATCTCGCCCTGGTGACGATCCTGGCCGGCGGCCACGGCCTCCTTGTCGGCCTGCCGGGCCTCGCCAAGACCAAGCTCGTGGAGACGCTGGGCACCGTCCTCGGTCTCGATGCCCGCCGGGTGCAGTTCACGCCGGACCTGATGCCGTCCGACATCCTCGGCACCGAGATCCTCGACGAGGATGCGGATCGCCACCGCTCGTTCCGCTTCGTCAAGGGCCCGGTCTTCACCCAGCTCCTGATGGCCGACGAGATCAACCGCGCCAGCCCTCGCACGCAATCGGCCCTGCTCCAGGCGATGCAGGAGCACTTCGTCTCGGTGGCGGGCGAGCGCCACGACCTGCCGCGTCCCTTCCACGTGCTGGCCACCCAGAACCCGATCGAGCAGGAGGGCACCTATCCGCTGCCCGAGGCGCAGCTCGACCGCTTCCTCCTGGAGATCGACGTCGGCTATCCCGACCGGGCCGCCGAGCGCCGCATCCTGATCGAGACCACCGGAATCGACGAGCACAAGCCGCAGGCGGTCATGTCCACCGAGGCGCTGCTCACGGCCCAGCGCCTCGTGCGCCGCCTGCCCGTCGGCGACGCGGTGGTCGATGCCATCCTCGACCTCGTGCGCGCTGCGCGCCCCGAGGGCGGCGATCCCGCGCTCAAGGGCAAGCTGCTCTGGGGACCGGGTCCCCGTGCCAGCCAGGCGCTCACCCTGGCGGTGCGTGCCCGCGCCCTGATCGAGGGCCGCGTCGCCCCCTCCATCGAAGACGTGAAGGCACTGGCCGAACCGGTGCTGAAGCACCGCATGGCGCTGAGCTTCGCGGCACGCGCCGACGGCGAGACCATCCCGGGCCTCATCGCCCAGCTCGCCGGCAAGCTCTAGGGCATGGGAATCTAGGTCATGGCGATTCCCCGGCCCGGCGGCGGCGCCACCCAGGTCCTCGACCGAAGCGGCCGCACTCCGGGGCGCCGCGAGACCGAGAGCGCGCTCGCCCTGGCCGAGCGGATGCCGCGGCTGATTCTCGAATCCCGCCGGGTGTCCTCGACGCTGGCCCACGGCATTCACGGCCGCCGCCGGGCCGGGCCGGGCGAGAGCTTCTGGCAGTTCCGGCCCTTCGTCGCCGGCGAGGCCGCCGCGCGCATCGACTGGCGCCGCTCGGCCCGAGACGACCGGCTGTATGTCCGCGAGCGCGAGTGGGAAGCCACCCACAACATCTGGTTCTGGATCGACCGTTCCGCCTCCATGGGCTTTGCCTCGCACCTGGCGCAGGTGCCCAAGGTGGAGCGCGCCCTGGTGCTCGGTTTCGCGCTGGCCGATGCCCTCGTGGAGGGCGGCGAGCGCACCGGCCTGCTCGGCCTCACCCGCGCCACCGCCTCGCGCCGCATCGTCGAGACCATGGCCCACGCCCTCGTGGCCGACGGCAAGGGGCAGGACGACGACGCCCCGCCGCCCGCCACGCCGGGCCGGTTCGACGAGGCCGTGCTGATCAGCGATTTCCTGTCGCCGCCCGAGGCCGTGAAGGCGTCGGTGGACCGGCTCGCCGGACGGGGCACGCGGGGTCACCTTGTGATGATCGTCGATCCCGTCGAGGAGACCTTTCCGTTCTCGGGGCAGGCGGTCCTGCACGATCTCGAATCGAAGCTCAGCCTCAATGTCGGCGATGCCGGGGCCTGGGGCGAGGCCTACCGGGTGCGGATCGCCGCCCATCGCGATCGCCTCGCGGAGATCGCCCGGACCCAGGGCTGGACCCTGACGATCCATCGCACCGACCGGCCGGCGAGCGAGGCGGCCCTTCGCCTTCTCACCCTCGTCGCCGCGGCGCGCGGGACCGGCTGAGGATCGCCGCATGCTCGGATTGCCTCTCACCTTCGCCGCGCCCCTGGCGCTCGCCGCGCTCGTCGCCCTGCCGGCCCTGTGGTTCCTCCTGCGGGTGACCCCGCCGCGACCGCGCCGCATCGACTTCCCGCCGCTGCGGATCATGGCCGACCTCCTCGGCAAGCGCGAGACGCCGGCCCGGACGCCGCCCTGGCTGCTGATCCTACGAATTCTCGCGGCCGCCTGCCTGATACTGGCTGTGTCCGGCCCGGTCTGGAATCCGTCCGGTACGGGCGCCGCCGCCGGGCGCACGCCGCTCCTCGTGGTCCTCGACAACGGATTCACCGCCGCCCACGACTGGCGCGACCGTCTCCGGGTCGCCACCGACGCGATCGAGGGGGCGGCCCGCGACGGTCGGCCCGTGGCGGTGACCGCGCTCGCCGAGCCGGTTGCCGTCCTGGAGGCCCGGGTGCCGGCCGCAGCGCTGGAGCGCCTGCGCGCCATCGTGCCCCGTCCGCATCTGGCCGACCGCGCCGCGCACCTGCCGTCGCTCACCACTTTCCTGGAGCGCAGCCCGAGCACCGCCATCCTCTGGATCAGCGACGGCGTCGCGGGCCCGGGCGAAGAGACGTTCGGCAAGAGCCTCGCCGACCTCGTCGGCCGGACCGGGGCCGTACTCACCATCCTGAAGGCCGACCAGCCCCCGGCGCTCGCACTCTCGGCCGCCGAGGCCGGCGGCCGGCTCACCGCGCATGTCCTGCGGGCCGCCGCCAACGGTCGCGACTCCGGCCTCGTGCGGGCCCTCGATCAGAAGGGCCTGCCCCTGGCCGAGCACGGCTTCACCTTCGCGCCGGACGCCACCGAGACCGAAGTCGGCTTCGACCTGCCGGTGGAGCTGCGCAACAGCATCAGTCGCATCGAGGTCGCGTCCGAGCGTTCGGCCGGCGCCGTGACCCTGGTCGACGAGCGCGGCAAGCGCCGCCGCGTCGGCCTCGTCTTCGGCGGGACCAGCGACCAGGCCCAGCCCCTGCTGGCGCCGACCTACTATCTGTCTCGGGCGCTCGGCCCCTATGCCGACGTGCAGGAGCCCCGGGGCGCCAAGGGAATCGCGGACTCGATCGGGCAACTCCTCGACAACCAGGTATCCGTCCTCGTTCTCGCCGATGTCGGCGCCCTCGACGGGCCGACGCTCGCCCGCGTCGAGCAGTTCGTCGACGACGGCGGTCTCCTGCTGCGCTTCGCCGGACCGCGCCTCGCCGCCGGCAACGATCCCCTCGTGCCCGTGCGCCTGCGACGCGGCGGCCGCACGCTGGGCGGCACGCTCTCGTGGGACAGCCCCAAGACGCTGGCGCCCTTCGCGCCCGAGAGTCCCTTCGCCGGCCTGACGCCGCCGGTCGATATCGGTGTGCGCCGGCAGATCCTGGCCGAGCCCGACGGTGACCTGCCGGGCCGGACCTGGGCCTCGCTCCAGGACGGGACGCCCATCGTGACCGCGCAGAAGCGCGGGCAGGGCCTCGTCGTGCTCTTCCACGTCACCGCCGACACGACCTGGTCGAACCTGCCCCTGTCGGGCCTGTTCATCGACATGCTGCGTCGTGTGGTGAATCTGGCCGGCGCCAAGGCCCTGCCGGTGGGCGATGCCGGCACGCGGGCAACCGCCGTGCTCGCGCCGCGCCTCACCCTCGATGGGTTCGGCGCCCTCGGGGCGCCGCCGGCCGGCGCCACGGCGGTCTCGGCCGATCACGCCGAGCGGGCCACCCTGGAGCATCCGCCGGGCTTCTACGGCCCGGCCGATGGGGGCATCGCGGTCAACGCCCTGGGGATGGCGGACCGGTTGAAGCCCCTCGACTTCGCCGCCTTGTCCGGCGCCCGCCTCGGCTCCCTCGCCGGGGCCGAGACCCTCGACATGCGCGCCACCCTCTTCACCCTGGCCCTGATGCTCCTCATCCTCGACACCCTCGCGGGCCTCTGGCTCGGCGGCTTCCTCCGGCGCGGACGGGGCTTCGTCTCGCGCCCGGCGGTGATCGTCCTCGCCGGCCTTGCCCTCGGCGCCCTGGTCGGTATGCCGATGCCGGTCCAGGCACAGCCGGCCGCGTCGGCCCGCGCCGGCGCGTTCGATTCGGCCCTGGCGACCCGACTGGCCTACGTCGTGACCGGCGACGAAGCGGCCGACACCGCGAGCCGGGCCGGCCTCTCCGGCCTGACCCAGATGCTGGCGAGCCGCACCGCCCTGGAGCCCGGCGACCCGATCGGCATCGACCCCGCCAAGGACGAACTCGCCTTCTATCCGCTGATCTACTGGCCCATCGTCGCCGGGCGGCCGCAGCCGAGCGAGGCCGCGATCCGGCGCATCGACGCCTTCATGCGCAACGGCGGCACCGTGATCTTCGACACCCGCGATGCACTCACCGCGCGGCCGGGTGGTCCGCCGACTCCGGAGGGGGCTTATCTGCGCAAGATGCTGGCGACGCTGGAGGTGCCTGAACTGGAGCCGGTGCCGCCCGACCACGTGCTGACTAAGGCCTTCTACCTCGTCGACAACTTCCCCGGCCGCTACGCCACCGGCCAAACCTGGGTCGAAACCCTGCCGCCAGCGGGCGAGGGCACCGAGCGCCGTCCCGCCCGGGCCGGCGACGGTGTCTCGCCCATCGTCATCACGAGCAACGACCTCGCCGCTGCCTGGGCGGTGGGCAAGCGCGGCGAGCCGCTTTACCCCATCGTCGGCGGCGACCAGCGCCAGCGCGAGATGGCCTTTCGCGGCGGCATCAATTTCGTGATCTACACCCTCACCGGCAACTACAAGGCCGATCAGGTCCACGTCCCGGCGCTGCTGGAGCGGCTGGGCCAGTGATAAATTCTGTACCGGAGGCACCGCGCCCATGCTGAGCCTCAGCTTCACCCCTCTCGTGCCCTGGCCGGTGCTGATCGGCTTTGGCGTGCTCGTCACGGTCTTCGCCGTGCTGGCCTTTCTGGCCCGGGGCCGCACCGCGATCCTGCGGGCGCTCGCCCTGGCCCTGGTGCTGCTGGCGATCGCCAACCCGTCGCTGGTGCGCGAGGACCGCGAGCCGGTGAAAGACATCGCCGCCATCGTGGTCGACCGCTCGGGCTCGCAGGCGCTGGGCGACCGCCCGGCCATGACCGATGCGGTGCGCGCCGAGTTGCAGCGTCGCTTCGGGGCCCTGACCAACATCGAGCCGCGCTTCATCGACGTGCCCGACGCCAAGGACGGCGACGAGGGCACCCGGCTGTTCACCGCCCTATCGCAGGCGCTGGCCGACGTGCCGGCCGAGCGGCTGGCGGGCGTCGTCATGCTCACGGACGGCGTGGTGCACGACATCCCCGCCTCGGTGGCCGCCCTGGGCCTGAAAGGCCCGCTCCACGTCCTCGTCACGGGGCATCCGGACGAGCGCGACCGGCAGATCAAGCTCATCGAGGCGCCGCGCTTCGGCATCGTCGGGCGCGACCTTACCATCCGGGCCGAGGTGATGGAGCGCGGCGGCACCGGCAGCGCCACCGTCACCGTGCGTCGCGATGGCGAAGAGGTCGGGCGCCGGACCTTCCCCACGGGTCAGCCCTTCTCCCTGACCATGCGGATCGAGCATGGCGGGCCCAACGTGGTCGAGATCGAGGTCGAGCCCCTGCCGGGTGAGCTCACCACCATCAACAACCGCGCGGTCCTGCCCATCGAGGGCATCCGCGAGAAGCTGCGGGTGCTCCTCGTCTCGGGCGAGCCGCACCAGGGCGAGCGCACCTGGCGCAACCTGCTGAAGTCCGACGCCAACGTCGACCTCGTCCACTTCACCATCCTGCGCCCGCCGGAGAAGCAGGACGGCACGCCGATCTCCGAACTCTCCCTGATCGCCTTCCCGACGCGCGAGCTGTTCGTCCAGAAGATCAAGGATTTCGACCTGATCATCTTCGACCGCTACGCCAACCAGAGCGTGCTGCCCTCGGCCTACTTCGACAACATCGTCCGTTACGTCCGCGAGGGCGGCGCCCTGCTGATCGCGGCAGGTCCCGAATTCGCCTCGCCCTCGAGCCTGTCGCGCACGCGCCTCGCCGCGATCCTGCCTGGCGAGCCCAACGGGCGGGTGGTCGAGCAGCCCTACAAGGCCTCGCTCACCAACATCGGTAACCGCCACCCGGTGACTCGCGCACTCCCGGGCTCCGAAGCCTCACCGCCGGCCTGGGGCGATTGGCTCCGCATCGTCTCGACACAGGTGAGGCCCGGCATCCAGCCGATCCTGCAGGGACCGAACGCTCTGCCGCTGCTGGCCCTGTCCCGTGAGGAGAAGGGTCGGGTCGCGCTGCTCACCTCGGACCATGCCTGGCTGTGGGCCCGTGGTTACCAGGAGGGCGGGCCTTATCTCGACCTGCTGCGCCGCCTCGGGCACTGGCTCATGAAGGAGCCGGCCCTGGAGGAGGAAGCCCTGCGGGCCCAGACCACCGGGCATGGCCGCGAGGTTCGCGTGGAGCGCCAGACCATGGCCGACACCGTGGAGCCCGTCACCGTCACGGGCCCGACCGGCGCCCAACGCACTCTGACTCTGGCGCAGGGCGAGCCGGGCCTGTTCTCGACGACCTTCGAGGCCACCGAGCTCGGCCTGCACACCCTGCGCTCCGGCACCCTGGTCGCCTTCGTCAGCGTCGGGCCGCCGAACCCGCGCGAGCTCGCCGACGTCTTCAGCGACACCGAGCGCCTGAAGGCCCTGGCCGAGGGCACCGGCGGCTCGATCCGCCGGGTGGCGGAGGCCGGGGGCGGCATCGTCGTGCCGCGCCTGCAATCGGTCCGGAGCGGCCGCCTCGGCGGCGCCGACTGGATCGGTTTCCGCCCGAGCGACAGCGCCAATATCCGCGGCGTCGAGGTCTATCCCCTCGCGCTGGGCCTGTGGGCGCTCGCCGCCCTGGCGGCCGCTGTGCTGGCGATGTGGCTGGTGGAAGGACGGCGCGGTCGGGCCGCATAGGACTCACCCCGGCAGTCGTTCGAAGAACCGCGCGATCTCGGCCGCGGCCCGGTCAGGGTCCTCCCGATGGGGGAAGTGCCCGACTCCTTCGAGGAGCGCGAGGTCGAGGTCCGAAAAGGTCTCGCCGAGGCGATCGGTCCAGGCGACGGGAAACAGCGGATCGGAATCGCCCCAACGGATGCAGGTCGGAACCGGGATCGGCGGGAGGCGGGGCGCCTCGCCCCGGATCATGGCCAAGCGCCCGGCCTGCGCGCTGACGTACCAGTTGAAGCCGCCCTGCAGATTGCCCGGGGCCAGGAAGTTATCGACGAAGGCTTCCAGCACATCGTCGAAGGCGGCCGGGTTGCCGCCGGCCCAGTGGCGCAGGAAGTGGCCGATATAGAGCCGGCAGCCCTCGCGCGAGGCTCCGACCTGCGCCGCCGCGAAGGGCTTGACGTGGTAGGATTGATACCAGATCTCCGCGAGCATCTCGGGGGCTGCGAGGCGCGGCCCGATGCCCGGATAGGGACAGTCGAAGGTGAACAGCCCGGTCAGCCGTTCCGGTGCAATCCGGCCGAGGGCCTGGATCACGTAGGCCCCGACATCGTGTCCGACGATGCCGGCCCGGGCGATGCCGAGGGCATCGAGCAGGGCGACGATGTCGGCCGCATGCACGTCGGCGCTGGCCTTGTCGGAGGGCTGGGGATCGGGTTTCGCGCTGGCGCCGAAGCCGCGGAGGTCCGGCGCGATCAGTTCGAAGCGGTCCGCGAGGCGCCGCATCACCGGATCCCAGGTCAGCCAGAATTCCGGCCAGCCATGCAGCAGCACCAGCGGGCGCCCGCGCCCGAGGCGGGCCACGTGGAGCGCGACGCCGTTGGCCGTGATCGTGTCGTGCCGGATCGCCGAATCATCCATCGGGGTGTGGTCCCTGCCGGCGCCGGGGGGGGCGCCCTCAGCGGATCAACGCCGGCGGAGGGCGGTCACGTTCCCCGAGACGGTGGCGGCCGCACCGTGCCTGAGTTCGCGCCACAGGAAGCGAGCCGGATCGACGGGGGAGGGCGGCACGAGGCGCCCAGACGGGATCGGCGCGAAGCCGAAGCGCCGGTAGTAGGGCGCGTCCCCGATGAGGATGACGAGGCCGTGGCCGGCGGCGGTCGCCGCGTCGAGGCAGGCCGTCATCAGGGCGGCACCGATGCCACGCCCCTCGAAGCTCGGATCGACGGTGAGGGGGCCGAGCACCAGGAGTGGATCGCCCGCCTCGGCCGGGCCCACCCGGACCGACCCGACGAGGTAGGTCGCCACCAGGGCAGTGAAGCAGAGCTCGGCCACCGGCATCGTGCCCTCGCGCAGGCGGTAGGCGGTCCGGGCGAAGCGCCCGGGGCCGAAGGCACGGGCATGGAGCCGCTCGATCGCCTCGGCGTCGCCCGCGTGTTCGTGCCGGATGACGAGGGGAAGGGCGGTCACGTCGCCCGCGCCGAGAAGTCGATGCGCGGGTCAATCCAGGTGTAGATCAGGTCGGAGAGCAGGTTCACCGCCAGCCCGAGCAGGGAGAAGATGTACAGGGTCGCGAACACCACGGGGTAGTCGCGACCGACGATGGAGGTGAAGGACAGGAGCCCGAGACCATCGAGGGAGAAGATCGTCTCGATGAGGAGCGAGCCGGTGAAGAAGGCCGAGATGAAGGCTGCCGGAAAGCCCGCGATGACGATGAGCATGGCGTTGCGGAAGACGTGACCGTAGAGAACCCGGCGCTCGGAGAGACCCTTCATCCGCGCGGTGAGCACGTACTGCTTGCGGATCTCGTCGAGGAAGGAGTTCTTGGTCAGCAGGGTCGAGGTCGCGAAGGCGCCGAGCACCAGGGCGGTGAGCGGCAGCGTCATGTGCCAGGCGTAGTCGACCGCCTTGCCCCAGAGGCTCAGGGAGTCGAAGTTCTCGCTGGTCAGGCCGCGGATCGGGAAGATCTGTACGAAGGAGCCGCCAGCGAACAGGATGATCAACGCGATGCCGAACAGGAAGCTCGGGATCGCGTAGCCGACGATGACCACGGTCGAGGTCCAGAGGTCGAAGCGCGAGCCGTCATGCACCGCCTTGCGGATGCCCAGCGGAATCGAGATGGCGTAGGAGATCAGGGTCATCCACAGGCCCAGCGATATCGATACCGGCAGGCGCTCGCGGATCAGCTGCAGCACCGACACATCGCGAAAGTAGCTGTTGCCGAAGTCGAAGCGGACGTAGTCCCAGATCATCTTGGCGAAGCGCTCGGGGGCTGGCTTGTCGAAGCCGAATTGCTGCTCGAGCTTCTTGATGAAGGCCGGGTCGAGGCCCTGCGCGCCACGATAGCGGGCACTGGTTTCGCCGCCGCCGGAGCTGCGGGCCGCTCCGCCGAGGTCGCCGGCCCCGCCGGTCACCCGCGACAGGCTACCCTCGTTCTGGCCCTGGAGCTGGGCCAGCACCCGCTCCACCGGGCCACCGGGGGCGAACTGCACGATGACGAAGGTGATCAGCATGATCCCGAAGATGGTGGGGACCATGAGCGCGATGCGGCGCAGGATGTAGCCGAGCACGGATGTCCCTCAGGTTCGGCCGATGCGCCGGGCCTTGGCGGCGTCGTACCACCAGACGTTCGGCGCGCCGAGGTCGTAGGTCGGCCCCTGGGCCGGGCGGCCGTAGACGTCCCAGAGCGCCAGCCGGTGGTCGGCCTTGTACCACATGGGCACCCAGTAGCGTCCGGCCCGCAGGGTCCGGTCCAGGGCGCGTGCGGCATGGAGCATGTCGGCGCGCGAGGTCGCCTCCGTCACCTTCTCGATCAGAGCGTCGATGGCGGGGCTCGCGATGCCGCCCAAATTGTTCGAGCCGGGCGTGCCGGCGCTGCGCGAGCCATAGGCCTCGCGGAGTTCCGGGCCGGGCGTGAGCCCGCCGGCGAAGCGGCGGGCGGTGAGGTCGAAGTCGAAATCCTTGACCCTGGCCTGATATTGCGAGGGATCGACGAGGCGAATGCTGGCGCGGATGCCGATGAGCCCGAGATTGCGGATGAAGGGCTGCGTCACCGGCTGGAACACCGGATCGTTGTCGAGGAACTCGATTTCCAGGGGCTTGCCGGAGGGGAGACGGATCACGCCGCCGTCGCGGGTGCAGCCCGCTTCGCGGAGCAGGGCCACCGCGCGGCTGAGGAGGGCACGGTCCTGGCCCGAACCGTCGGAACTCGGCGGGCTCCAGGCTTCGCCGAAGACCTCTGCCGGCAGATCGCCGCGCATCGGGTCGAGGAGCGCCAGTTCCTCCGGCCCGGGGCGGCCGGTGGCCTTGAGATCCGAGTTCTCGAAATAGGACGCCGTGCGGATGTAGGCGCCGTACATCAGGTTGGCGTTCGACCAGTTGAAGTCGAAACACAGGCCGATCGCCTCGCGCACGCGCGGATCGCGAAAAGCCTCGCGGCGGGTGTTCATCCACCATCCCTGGGTGCCCGAGGGGCGGGCATCGGGCACCACCTCCTTGCGGACGCGGCCCTCCTGCACGGCGGGGAAGTCGTAGCCCGTGGCCCAGACCCGGGCAGTGAACTCTTCCCGGAAGGTGAAGGCGCCGCCCTTGAAAGCCTCGAATGCCACCTGCCGGTCGCGAAAATACTCGTACCGGATGGCGTTGAAGTTATTCTGGCCGACATTCACCGGCAACTCGGCGCCCCAGTAATCCTTCACCCGCTCCAGCTCGATGAAGCGGCCCGCCTCCAGCCGCCCGACCTGGTAGGGCCCGGAGCCCAGGGGCGGTTGCAGCGAGGAAGCCTCGAAGTCCCGCTTGGCGTAGTAGGCGGCGGAGAATACCGGCAGGGTGGCGACGAAGAGGGGCAGATCGCGGCTGCGGCCGGGCGCGAAGCGCAGGGTTACCGTGGCGTCGTCCTCGGCCACAGCCTCGGAGAGGTCTCGGATCACCTGCGAGATCTCGGGGTGGCCCTTCTCCTTGAGGAGGCGCATCGACGCCGCCACGTCATGGGCGGTGAGGCGCGAGCCGTCGTGGAAGCGGGCCTGCGGCCGCAGGCTGAAGCGATAGGTCAGCCCGTCCTCGGAGACCTCCACCGTTCGGGCGAGGAGGCCGTAGAGCGCATCGGGCTCGTCCAGCGCCCGAACCATCAGCGAATCGAAGGTCAGGTTCATGCCGGCGGCACCGTCGCCGCGCAGGACGTAGATGTTCAGGGTGTTGAAGGTGTCGGAGGCTTGATTGCCCATCGTCGAGGCGAGTTGCGCGGAGAAGCGGCCCCCCCGGGGCGCGTCCGGATTAACGTAGTCGAAGTTCGGGAAGTCGGGCGGGTACTTGAGGTCGCCGAAGCTCGACAGGCCATGGCTTGTGCGCGCCGCCGCGCGGGCCGGGGCTGGCAGCGCCAGGGTGGCGCCGAGGGCGCCGGCCCCGGCGACGACGGCGCGCCGGGTCGGGCCGGCGCTCAACGCGGCGCCCCGGTCTTGGCCGCCAGGGTCTCGTCATACCACCAGGTCGCGGGGAAGCCCGAACTGCCGTATTTCGGCAGGACCTCCGGATGTCCGAAGCGGTTCCAGCGCAGGGTGCGCGAGACGTTCGAGCCCCATTGCGGGACGACGAAGTTGTGGGCCAGCAGCACCCGGTCGAGGGCGCGGGTTGCCGCCAGCACGCCGGGGCGGTCCTTCGCGAAGATCACCTTCTCCACCAGGGCGTCGATGGCCGGATCCTTGATGCCGATGAGGTTGCGCGAGCCGGCCTTGTCGGCGGAGGCCGAGCCCCAGTACTCGCGCTGCTCGTTACCGGGCGAGAGGGATTCCGGCCACGAACTCGTGGTGATGTCGAAGTCGAAGGCGCGCAGGCGGTTCTGGTACTGGGCCTGGTCGATCACCCGCAGGGAGCTGTTGATGCCGATGAGCTTGAGCTGCGCCGCGTAGGGCAGCACGACCCGCTCGAACACGCTCTGGAACTCGAGGAACTCGACGGTGAGCGGCTCGCCGCTCTTCACGTCGGTCATCTGGCCGTTGCGCAACTCGTAGCCGGCCTGCTTCAGGAGGCCGACGGCCTCGCGCAGGTTCGCCCGCACGGCGTCCGGCGTGCCGTTGACGGGGTTGGCGTAGGGCGCGGTGAAGACGGACGGGGGAACCTTGTCCTTCACGGATTCGAGGATCGCCAACTCGTCGCCCTTGGGCAGACCGGAGGAGGCGAGTTCCGAGCCGAAGTAGTAGGAGTCGATGCGCTTGTAGAGGCCGAAGAACAGCGACCGGTTCATCTCCTCGAAGTTCATTGCGAGGTTGAAGGCCCGGCGCACCCGCGGATCGGCGAACTTCGCCCGGCGGGTGTTGAGCACGAAGGCCTGCATGTTGCCGTTGCCGCGATCGGGGAACTCCTCCTTGATCAGGCGGCCCTCCTTCACGGCGGGGAAACTGTCGTAGGCCGTGGCCCAGTTGCGGGCCACGTTCTCGGCCCGGAAGTCGAACAGGTCGCCCTTCAGCGCCTCGATCAGCACCGTCGCATCGCGAAAATACTCGTTGCGCATGGTGCCGAAATTGTTGCGGCCGACATTTACCGGCATGTCCTTGCCCCAGTAATCCGCCACCCGCTCGTAGGTGGCGCTGCGCCCGGCCTCGAACTTCGACAGCCGGTAGGGGCCGGACCCCAGGGGGATCTCCAGGGTGGTCTGGGTCACGTCGCGGGGGCGCCCCTGCGCGTCGGTGCCGGTCCACCAGTGCTTGGGCAGCACGCGCAGTTGGCCGAGCACCTGCGGCAACTCGCGGTTGCCGGCTTCCGAGAACGTGAAGGTCACTTCCCGCAGGCCGGTGACGGTGGCCTTGGTCACGGTCTGGTAATAGGCCGCGTAGAACGGGCTGTTCGCCTTCAGAACCTCGAAGGACCAGACCACGTCCTCAGGTGTCACCGGCTTGCCGTCGTGCCAGCGTGCGCCCTCGCGCAGGCGGTAGGAGACCGCCGAGAGGTCATCGGCGAGGCGCACGCCCTCGGCCAGGAGCCCGTAGGAGGTGAACGGCTCGTCGGCCGATTCCGTCATCAGGGTATCGTAGATCTGAACGATCCCGCCCTCGAGGTCGCCCTTCAGGCCCGAGACCACGTAGTTGAAGTTGTCGAAGCCCCCTTGCGCGCCGAGGCGCACGAGGCCCCCCTTCGGCGCCTTCGGGTCCGCATAGTCGAAGTGCTTGAAGTCGGGACCGTATTTCGGCGCTCCCATCAGCGTGATCGCGGGCATCCAGGCGCCGTTCGGCGCGTGGGAATCCGGATCGGAGGCGGCCCGGGCGGGCAGGCCGCAGGCCAGGAAGGCGAGGGCGGCGACGAGGCGTCCGATCAGGGCAATTCGCATCACGGGCAGGCGGTCTCCGGATTCCGGGGGCGCGGTTCCGCCGTCGCACCCGCGACGGCAGGCGGGTGTTTTAAGACGGACCGGCGGCGAACGCCAACCGGACGCGTGCGCGCATGGGTGGTAGCGCGGATCTGACAGGTCAGATCCTCTGGGTGCTTTAGAACGCCCCCGTCGGGTGTTATATCAATATGTACGACACGAATGTCATGTAGGGAGTGGGCCGTGGGGCGCGACAGCACGGTGCTTCAGGTTCGCATCGACGAACGGCTCAAGCATGCCTTCGCTGATGCGGCGAAGCGGGACAGTACGACGCCGTCCGAGGCGTTGCGCACACTCGTCGAAACGTATGTGCGGGAAAGTCGGCGGAAGGAGGCGCAGCGGCAGAGCCGGCTGGTCGCCGCCGCGTCCGATACGGCGGAGACGCAGGCCCTCATCGCCGAAGTACAGGATCTGGACACCGAGTGGCGTCGGCCGTGATCCAACGTCAGGCGATCGTGATTCTCGCGGCAAAGGGAAGCTACACGAGCAAGCCACGCCCGTGCGTCGTCATCCAGGCCGATGACTTTCAACATACGGACAGCGTCACGTTGTGCCTGATGACCAGCGCGCGTGTGCTCGGGGCACCGATGCTCCGCATCGATGTGGATCCCAGCCCAGCCAACGGTCTCCGGGAGGCCAGTCAGATCCAGATCGACAAGATCGTGACGGTGCCGCGGTCGAAGATCGGCGAGGCGGTCGGCCGTCTTGAGGACGCTTACATGCGTCGCATCGACGAGGCTGTGCGGGTTTTCCTCGATCTCGACCGCTGAACGCCTCTCTCGAGAATCTCCTGGAAACGAAAAGGCCGGGCGGTGCCCGGCCTCATCCGTTCGTGCAAAGATTCTGCCCGCGCCCGAGCCCGGCTTACGGCTGGGCAGGCTTCTCGGCCGGCACGGTTGCGGCCGGGGCGGGCGGAGCGGCGGGGGCCGCCTGAACCGGGGTGTCGTCGGCGGGCTTCACGTCGGCCGGCTTGTTCGCCTCCTCGCCCGCGACGGTGGGCTTGGCGGCCGATGCCGGATTGGCGACCTCGGGCTTCTGGTCCTCGGCCGGCTTCGAAGTATCCGCAGGCTTCTGCGTCTCTTCGCGCCGCACTTCGGCCGCCGGCTTCGCGCCGGGCGCGGGCTTGGCGTCTGCCGGCTTGGCCTCCGCAGGCTTGGCATCGCCGCTCTTCGCCGCCGCGGGCTGGGCCTCGGCGGGCTTGTCGCCCTCCGCTTTCTTCTCCACGGCCGGCAGGGGGGCCGGGGTATCGGCGAGGCTGCGCAGATAGACGATCACGTCGGCGCGCTCGGTGGGCGAGGTGATGCCGGCGAACGCCATCTTGGTGCCCGGGACGTAGCCCTTCGGGTTAGCCAGGAAGTGGTCGAGTTCGTCGTAGGTCCAGGTGCCGCCCTTCTCCTTCAGGGCCGCCGAGTACTCGAAGCCGGATTCGTGGGCGCGCTGGCGATCCACGACGCCCCAGAGGTGCGGGCCGACCTTGTTCGGTCCGCCCTTCTCGAAGCTGTGGCAGGAGGCGCATTTCTTGGCGGCCGACTGGCCCTTGTCCACGGTCGCGCTGGCGAGGCGGATCGGCAGCGGCTCAGCCTTGGCCTCCGGCGCGGCGCCGCCCGCGGCCTTCGCCTGCGGCTCCGGCAGGGCGTAGCCGGCATTGCCCGGCGGCTTGGGATGATAGATCAGCTCTGCGACGAAGCCGGACCCTACGGCGAACAGCAGCGCCCCCAGGGCGGCACCCGCGACCTTGTTCAGCTCGAAAGAGTCCATTCTCGACAACTCCGGTGCGGCCGGCCTGAGGGAGGGTAGGGTTCAGGGTGAAGCCCAGTGCCTGGGTGCCCCGGACTTTGGAAACGATCGAGGGTGCTTAGCCGCTGGAACCCGACCTTGACAATGGCGGAGTGGTGGTCCGCGTAGTCGCATTGCCGGAGTGTCGCCGAGTTTCCTCACCCGCCCCTCTCAGGTGTCCTGACGTTCGCGGGCGCGTCAGGTTCCCGGACGGGTGCCTTGGGATCGTCGCGACCTGCCGCGCCGCGCCGGCGCATGACAACCGGGATCACCGCTGTTAAGCACCCGGCCAAGCCGGAACAGGGCCGAAAGAGCGATGTCCGATCCCCTCGTCCTCATTCCCGCGCGCATGGCCGCGACCCGCCTGCCGAACAAGCCGATGGCCGACCTCGTCGGGGAGCCGATGATCGTCCATGTCTGGCGGCGCGCGGTGGAGTCCGGCATCGGCCCCGTGGTGGTCGCCACCGACACGCCCGCCATCGTCGAGGCCGTCGAGGCCGTGGGCGGTCTCGCCGTGCTGACGCGGGCCGACCACCAGTCCGGCTCCGACCGCCTCGCCGAGGCCCTCGAGATCATCGATCCGCAGGGCAACCACGACGTCGTGGTCAACCTACAGGGCGATCTGCCCACCATCGATCCCGGAATCATCGGCGCCGCGATCCTGCCGCTCGCCGACCGGTCCGTCGATATCGCCACCCTCTGTGCCATCATCACGGAGGAATCCGAGCGGCGCGACCCCAACGTGGTCAAGCTCGTCGGCCACACGGTGGGCACCCGGCGTCTGCGCGCCCTCTACTTCACCCGCGCCGAGGCGCCCTGGGGGGAGGGGCCGCTCTACCATCACATCGGCCTCTACGCGTATCGCCGGAAGGCGCTGGCGCGCTTCATGGCCCTGCCGCCCGGCGAACTGGAGACGCGCGAGAAGCTGGAGCAGCTCCGGGCCCTGGAGGCCGGCATGCGCATCGACGCCATCGTGGTCGACGATCTGCCGCTGGGCGTCGACACCCCCGCCGACCTGGAGCGGGCCCGCGCCATCCTGGCCGCGCGCCGCCTGAACTGAGTGCCTCGGAAAGTCCTGCCCGCCATGCCCCATCGCACCATCTCCTACCAGGGCGAGCCCGGCGCGAACTCCCATATCATCTGCGCCCAGGCCTATCCGGACTGGACGCCGCTGCCCTGCCCGACCTTCGAGGACGCCTTCGCGGCCGTGAAGGAGGGCCGTGCCGCGCGCGCGATGATCCCGATCGAGAACTCCATCGCGGGCCGGGTCGCTGACATCCACCACCTGATCCCGACCTCGGGCCTCCACATCGTCGCAGAGCACTTCCTGCCGATCCATTTTCAGCTGATGGCCCTGCCTGGCACCCCCGTCGAGGCGATCCGGACCGTGCACAGCCACGTCCATGCGCTGGGCCAGTGCCGCAAGATCATCCGGCGCCTCGGCGTCCGCGCCGTGGTGGCGGGCGACACCGCCGGTGCGGCGCGCGAGGTGGCGGAGGCCGCCGATCCGAGCCGGGGCGCCCTGGCCCCCGCCCTGGCGGCGGAGGTCTACGGCCTCGATATCCTCGCCCGCGACGTCGAGGACGAGAGCCACAACACCACCCGCTTCGTGGTGTTCTCGCCCGAGCCCGAGCCGGCGTCTGCCGAATCCGGCGCGATCGTCACGAGCTTCGTGTTCCGGGTGCGCAACATCCCGGCCGCCCTCTACAAGGCGCTCGGCGGATTCGCCACGAACGGCGTGAACATGTCGAAGCTCGAGAGCTACATGGTCGAGGGCCAGTTCTCCGCGACACAGTTCTACGCCGAGGTGGACGGGCATCCGGAGGATGCGGGCCTCGCGCGCGCCTTGGCCGAACTCGCGTTCTTCTCGCGGGAAGTGCGGATCATCGGAATCTATCCGGCGCATCCCTACCGCGAGGCGAGCCGCGTCGCGGCCGAATAGCGTCCCGACGATCCGCCACCGTGTCTGATCCGACCTGAGCGGGAAAACGGCCGCGCTGGGCTGTCGATTCGTTCGCGCGAACCGCCGTCAGTCACATCAGGCGATTCACGGACGCTTGGCACGATGATGCATGACGCATCATCGTGCGCCTTGTGACGAGCGTTCTGCACGTTTCCGGGCACAATTCATTCCCTGGTATATTGCATACAAAGAAATTTGGTGCATCCTGTCCGGGTCGGTGCGCAAACTCCGATCAAGAAGGAATCCGGGATGGAACGTCAGGACCCACCGTCCGCCAAGTGGTGGCAACTCGCCTTCGGCGTGCTCTGCATGGCGATGATCGCCAACCTCCAATACGGGTGGACGCTCTTCGTCGACCCGATCGACGCCAAGTTCCACTGGGGCCGCGCGGCGATCCAGTTCGCCTTCACGGTCTTCGTGGCCACCGAGACCTGGCTGGTCCCGATCGAGGCCTGGTTCGTCGACCGCTACGGCCCGCGCATCGTGGTCTGCTTCGGCGGCGTGATGATCGCGCTGGCCTGGTTCATCAACGCGCACGCGGATTCGCTTTTCCTGCTCTACGCGGCGGCAGTCGTCGGCGGCATTGGAGCCGGTTCGGTCTACGGGACCTGCGTGGGCAACGCGCTGAAGTGGTTCCCCCACCGGCGCGGCCTCGCCGCCGGCGCAACGGCCGCCGGTTTCGGGGCGGGCGCGGCCGTCACCGTCATCCCGATCGCCCGGATGATCGCCACCAGCGGCTACCAGGACGCCTTCCTGTTCTTCGGCATCGGGCAGGGCGCCATAGTGGTCCTGCTGTCGTTCTTCCTGCGCAAGCCCTCCCAGGCGGTGCCGGTGCAGCGCAAGACCCTGCGCCTGCCCCAGGCCAAGGTCGACCGCACCCCGCGCGAGGTGGTGCGCACCCCCGTGTTCTGGCTGATGTACGCCATCTTCGTGATGGTGGCCTCCGGGGGCCTGATGGCGGCGGCGCAGATCGCCCCGATCGCCCACGACTTCAAGGTTGCGGACGTGCCCGTGAGCCTGTTCGGAATGCAGATGGCGGCGCTCACCTTCGCGATCTCCCTCGACCGCATCTTCGACGGGTTCGGGCGCCCGTTCTTCGGCTTCGTTTCCGACAATCTCGGGCGCGAGAACACGATGTTCATCGCCTTCTCGATCGCCGCCCTGGCGATCATCACCCTGCTGACCTACGGCACGCATCCGCTGGTCTTCGTCTTCGCGACGGCGGTCTATTTCGGGGTCTTCGGGGAGATCTACTCCCTGTTCCCGGCGACCTGTGGCGACACCTTCGGCTCGAAGTTCGCCACCACGAATGCGGGCCTGCTCTACACCGCGAAGGGCACCGCTTCGTTCCTGGTGCCGATCGCCAGCGTGATCTCGGCGACCTACGGCTGGTCCGCCGTGTTCTCCATCATCATCGGCCTGAACGTGGTGGCGGCCATCCTGGCGATGTTCGTTCTCAAGCCCCTGCGCACGCGCTTCCTCGCCGAGGACGAGGTCGCCGCACCCGCAGCGGTTCGTCCGGTTCAGCTCGCCTGACCGGGTGCCCCGCGCGCCTGCGTCGCGAATCGGCTCATTTACGGGCGATGGCTGGCCATCGCCCGTTCGTCCCGAACGGCACGGCGCTTGCCGAAGACTGGACACCCGGCGGGCTGACACTTCACCCCGGCGGCCGGACATCGATCGAGGTTGTTCATGAAAATCGCCGCGGTCCTGGCCCTCCAGAGTGTCCCATTCGCGGGCTACGTCTTCGCCGGCGGGGAGAACCGCGATCTCTTCGCCGTCCTCTATCTCAGTGCCCTCGGCGTCGTCCTGACGCTGAGTGCGATCTTCGGGGACGGCATCGTCGGCGCCGCCGATCTCGTGAAGATCACCGAAGCGCTGACCACAGACTGACGCGTGCGCCGCAGCATGCCCATTTCGGCCGGATGCACAGCAATGCGTCCACCGGCCAACGGTCAGGCGCCAAGCGGGAGGGTTTGCCCATATAACCGGACAAGGGGAGCGAGCTCCGCGTCTCCGGCATGACTGGTCCGCCGTATTTGGTATACCAGAGATCATGGTGCGGTGCCATATACGGCTCATCGCATTCGCACCGGGACATCTTCCGATGATCGCACTCTTCGTCGCCGCCGCCGCAGCCCTCAACGTCTCGCTGGTCTTCCTGGCCGCCAACGCGCTGACCCCGAAGAGCGGACCGCTCTCGACCTCCGGCCGGTTCATCGCCAGCAACGAGAACGCGCCCGCCGCGATCCGTCTCGCCGCCTGACCATTCAGGGCTGCACGGCCTGAACGACGAGAAGCCCGCCCGGTCCTGCCGTGGCGGGCTTCTCTTCGTTCGCTACTCGCGCTTGATGATCCGGTCGACCACGAGGTCCGACCAGAAGCCGGCGCGGAAACTGCGCTTCAAGGCCTCCGGGTCGTACTCGGTCTCCACCCAGGTCAGGAAATCGAGGCCACGGGCCTCGCCCTCGCGCCGGTAGAGCGTGAAGAACGCGTCCAGGATTCCGGTCTTGGCGAAGCGGAAATGGCCGTACCGCGCCGAGAGTTGGCCCATCGCCTCCGCCACCGGCAGGTTCTCGTGCAGGATGAGGTAGAGTGCCGCGGCGAGGCCGGCCCGGTCAGCCCCCGACTTGCAATGCATCATCGCCGGGTACTCGACGCTGTCGAAGAACGCCTTCGCGGCCAGGATGGTCTCCCGGGAGGGCGCCTCCCGCGAGCGCAGGACGAACTCGACCAGCGTCAGGCCCTGGCGCTCGCAGGCCTCGCGCTGGAGAGGCCAGGAGCCGTGCTCGCGCCCGCCCCGCAGGGAGATCACCGTGCGCACGCCCTGGCGCTTGAACCAGGCGAGCTGATGCGGCGTCGGCTGGGCCGACCGCCAGAGCTTCCCCTGGCCGATCCGGTGGCGGTTCAGGTAGGCGAGGCGGAACACCCCGTGATCCACCAGCAGCATGTTCGCCCAGGCCTTGGCCCGGGAGACCGGACCGGCGATCGGGCGCTCGAACCGGGCGATCCGGGCCATGCGGCGCGCATCGCGGATCTCGGTGGTGAGGAAGCGCTTGAACACGAGGCGGGCGGAACCTGGGGCTGGCAGAGGAATGGCGGGTCGGGTGTCTGCGCCGGCTCTAACAGCGCGGGGACGTGGCGGCAAACGCGCGGGGAGCCTTCGGCATCGACCTTGCGTTCCCGAACGCTGCCTTGTCTTCGCCCGGATCGTCGCCTTCGATACGGTGACCGACACCGATGCGAACCGTCATTCGTTTCTTCGAACGCGGGGATCCGTCATGCGTACGAGCACCATCAGCATCCGCCGCGCCCGCCCCGCCGATGCGGACCGCCTCGCGGAGCTGTTCGACGAGACCTGGCGCGAAGCCTACCGGGGCATCATCCCGGGCGTATCCCTGGAGCGGATGATCGGGCAGCGCAGTTCGCAATGGTGGCTCGGCGCGACGCAGCGCAATCGCCCCCTCGTAGTGGTGGATACCGGCGAGGCGGTGGTGGGCTACGCGGTCTACGGACCGGCCCGCGGCCGCCTGCTCCAGGCACCGGGGGAGATCGACGAGCTCTACATCCGCCCGGACCACCAGGGCCTCGGCCTCGGACGGCGCCTGTTCCGGGCGATCCGCAACGATCTGGCCGATCACGGCCTGGTGCAGGCCGGCGTCTGGGCGCTGGAGGAGAACGACCGGGCCCGGTCGTTCTATACCGGCCTCGGAGGCATCGAGACGGCCCGCTCCGTCGACCGGATGGCCGGGGCGGTGCTGCCGAAAGTGGGCTTCCGCTTCGGCTGAGCCTCCCGGATCGCGCCGCGCGGCACCATGTTGCCCTGTGGAGGCTCGTAACCGAGCCACGCGGGAGCAGGGGAAAGCCGGATGCAGGTCACGCCGGAGAAGCAGGTCACGCCGCAGGACTGGGACGCCCGCGTCTCGGCGCTCACCGGCAAGCTGCCGGAGCGCCTGCGCCGCGCCGTGGACTGGCTGCGTGAACCGTCGCGGTTCTGGATCCGCCTGCTCGCCGCGATCCTCTTCATCCTCGGGGGCATCTTCGCGATCCTGCCAGTGCTCGGCCTCTGGATGCTCCCCGTCGGCTTGGCGCTCCTGAGCCAGGACGTACCCGCCCTCAAGGTCCCGCTGGAGCATGCGGCCCGCTGGCTCGAACGGGTCTGGGCGCGGCTGGCCGCCGCGTGGCACCGGCGCTTCGGGTCGTCGAAGCGTCCGTGACACAGCCCCCGAGGGCACGTCGACATTTTCACGCAAACGTCGCCACCCGGCCGAAGGGATGATTTCCTTTGCGGTCGAAGCGCCTTAAGAGACCCGGCAACGGGGCTGTTACGCCCGTAGACCCGGGAGCACAGGCATGATCATCGACGCGGTCTCGATCGGCAAGAATCCGCCTGAGGACGTCAACGTCATCATCGAAGTGCCGATCGGCGGCGATCCGATCAAGTACGAGATGGACAAGGAAGCCGGCGCGCTCGTGGTCGATCGCTTTCTCTACACGGCGATGCACTACCCGGGCAATTACGGCTTCATTCCGCACACCCTGTCGGGTGACGGCGACCCGTGCGACGTGCTGGTGGCCAACACGCGGGCCATCGCGCCGGGTGCGATCATCAGCGCCCGCCCGATCGGCGTCCTGGTGATGGAGGACAATTCCGGCGAGGACGAGAAGATCATCGCCGTCCCGTCGCGCCACCTCACGATGCGCTACGACCGCATCGAGGACTACACCGACCTGCCCGACATCACGATCCACCAGATCCAGCACTTCTTCGAGCACTACAAGGATCTTGAGCCCGGTAAGTGGGTGAAGATCAAGCGCTGGGGCGGCAAGGAAGAGGCCCATCGGCTGATCCTCGAAGGCATCGAGCGCGAGAAGGCCCACAAGGCCAGCAAAGGCAAGTAAGCCGACGCCAAGGACACGCGTGCCCCCTTGGGGGGCACGAAGGCCTCGCGGCGATCCTTCCCGAGGGGAAGGATCGCCGTTTCGCGTCAGAGCGCCTCGCCCTTCAGGAGGCGGGGTAGGGACCCGCGCGACGCCGCCGCCTCGCCGATGAACAGGCGCTTGAGGGCGGGCAGGCGGTCGACGAGGCCGAGACCGAGGTCGCGGGCGAGACGCAGCGGCAGCACATCGTTCGAGAACAGGCGGTTGAGGCCGTCCGTCATCGCCCCCATCGCCAGGGTGTCGAAGCGGCGGGCGCGCTCGTACCGCGCGAGGATTTCGGGGCTGCCGGGATCGAGTCCGAGGCGAAGCGCGTCTGTGATCGCCTCCGCCAGCGACGCCGCGCCGGCCAGCCCCAGATTCAGGCCCTGGCCGGCGATGGGATGGATCACGTGCGCGGCATCGCCGAGGAGCGCGAAGCGCTCGGCGCGGAAGCTGCGCGCCAGTCCGAAGGCGAGGGGATGCGCGCTCGGGCCGCGCTCCAGGGCGAGCCGCCCCAGATTGAGTCCGAAGCGGCGCTCGATCTCGGCCAGCGTCTCCTCCGGGCCGCCGCCCGTCAGGGCGGGCACGTCGGCCGCCCGCTCCGTCCAGACGATGGAGGAGCGATGGCCGAGGGGGCCGCCATCCACTAGGGGCAGGATCGCGAAGGGTCCGCTCGGCAGGAAGTGCTCGTAGGCCCGCCCCTCGTGGTCGCGCTCGTGCCCGATCGTCGCGACGAGGCCCATCTGCGGGTACGACCAGCCGACCCAGCCGATCTTGGCGGCCTCGCGCAGTCGGGAGCGGCCACCGTCGGCGGCGACGAGGAGGGAGGCGTCGCGCGCCTGTCCGTCGTTCCGCACGATGCGGATGCCCCGCGCCGTCGCGGTCGCTTCCGTGATCCCGTGAGCCTCGAACGCGACGCCGGCGGCCGCGGCCGCTTCCAGCAGGGCCGTCGCCAGGGGCTCGGCCTCCACCATATGGGCGAACGGGGCGCCGTCCGGCTCCGATCTGTCCTGCGCGAAGGTGAGGAAGACCGGCCGGATCGGGTCCGCAAGCCGACTGTCGCTCACCACCATGTCGCGGATCGGCTGGGCCGCCGGCGAGGCCGCCTCCCAGACGCCGAGGCGCTCGAACATCCGGCGTCCGCCGGCCGCCACCGCGTAGGCCCGCCCGGCATGGCGCGCCGCCCCCGCCGCGAGGCCCGGGTCGCACACGGTCACCGAGAGGGCAGGGCCGTTCGCCTGGGCCAGCGCGAGCGCCAGGGTCAGCCCGGGAATGCCGGCCCCGGCCACGACCACGCTGCGCCGGTGTGAATGCCTCTCCGCTTCGGTCATCGCGTCACCTATCCCGCCGTCTCGTGCCCTCGCCGCCGAAGTGCCATCCCCGGAGACCGGGAGCAACGCGTCCGGGCGTCGTCGCGGTCCCGCGAGCCGACCGCTGATTTACAAGCGGCGGGTCGAATGCCTACCGTCGCGGGCCGGAATTGCGGGTGTGCGGATGTCGATGACGGTCGAAATGCTCGAAGAACTCTACGGGCAACCCCACGCCCGCGCCCTCAGAAAGGAACTCGCGTTCCTGAGCGACGATTATCGCGCCTTCGTCGAGGCCTCGCCCTTCGTGGTGCTGTCCTCCGTGGGGCCGAGCGGTACGGATTGCTCGCCCCGGGGGGATCGCCCCGGCTTCGTCCGGGTCATCGACCGCACGACACTCGCGATCCCGGACCGGCCCGGGAACAACCGCATCGACAGTCTCAGGAACATCGTCGCGGACGGCCGCGTGTCGCTCCTGTTTCTCGTGCCGGGCAGCGGCGAGACCTTGCGGGTCAACGGCCAGGCGTCGATCGCCATCGACGCCGACCTGCTCACGTCCTTCGCGGTCGACGGCCGGAAACCCAGAACCGTCGTGATCGTGGCGATCACCTCCGTGTATTTCCATTGCGCGCGCGCCATTGTCCGGGCGAACCTCTGGGATTCCGCCCGGCATGTGGACGAGACGGCCCTGCCCAGCGCAGGCACCATGCACCAGCACCTGAGCGACGGGACGTTCGACGGGGCGGCCTACGATCGCGAGCAGCCCGCGCGGATCAAGGATTCCCTGTACTGACGGCCGCGCCCGGGCGTCTTCGGTCTGGGATCACCGTCATCCTGTCCGGCAGCCGTCGACGATGATCCGACCTCCGGTCCCCGTCGGGTACGGACTGCGCTGCCTTGCCTTCACGATGGTTCACATGTGAAGGATTCCTCCGCCCGACCACCGGACTCTCCGACGAAGGTCGCGGCGATCGCGCAGGAAGGCCGCATGGCAGGCATCGTTACCGAACTTCTCGACATCCTCGATCTCGAGCCCATCGCGCCGGATCTCTACCGGGGCGAAAGCCTGCAGACGGGCTGGTTCCGAGTCTTCGGCGGGCAGGTGGTGGCGCAAGCCCTGGTCGCGGCCTCCCGGACGGTACCGGAGACCCGGCCGCCGCACTCGCTGCACGCGTATTTCCTGTTGGGGGGCGACCCCAAGGCGCCCATCGACTACGCGGTCGAGCGCATCCGCGACGGGCGCAGCTTCGCCACCCGCCGTGTGGTGGCCCATCAGCACGGCCGCGCGATCTTCGCCATGTCGGTGTCCTACCACGATGCCGAGACGGGCGCGTCGCACCAGGCCGCCATGCCGGATGTGGCACCTCCCGAAGAGGTGCCGGAGGCGCCGGCCGCCACCGCCGAGGCGGCGCGCAGCGGTCTCGCCATCCCAGCCCCGGTCCTGTCCTATTTCGGCCGGCGCCGCCCGATCGAACTGCGTCCCGTCGAGATCGAGCGCTACCTGCGCCGCGCACCGCGCGAGCCGCGCTTCCACGTCTGGATGCGGGCCGTCGACCGCTTGCCCGACGACCCGGCGATTCATCGCGCCGTGCTCGCCTACGCGTCCGACATGACGCTCCTGGACGCGACCTTGATCCCGCACGGGCAAACCGTGTTCGACCCCGAAATCCAGTCCGCCAGCCTCGACCACGCCTTCTGGTTCCACCGGCCCTTCCGAGCCGACGACTGGCTTCTCTACGCGCAGGACAGCCCGAGCGCGGACGGCGCCCGCGGCTTCGCGCGCGGCCAGATCTTCACGCGCGACGGGATTCTCGTCGCGTCCGTGGCTCAGGAAGGCATGATCCGCCCGCGTCGCGCCGAGGCTTAGCCGGTCACGTTCCGGCACAGAAACGCTTCGGCAACGTTGCAGATGCCCACTTCATAATCATTCTGTCGCATAAATGCGCAAACTTGGCCGGAAATTCGCCGTCTCGTGCGGCAGCCCTCGGCCACTTCTTGGGCAGAATGGTGCGAGGCAAAAAAGTTCCTCTGGCATAGTCCTTGAATATGGGGGCGAGCGCTCGGGTCGGTCACGGTTCGGCGCACTGGGCAGACCGATCGTGTCGCGACGCTTGGCGCACCGGACGGTGGCCCTCACGCACGCTCGTTTCAAAGAGCCAAGTTCGCTCGTAGCCAAGTTCACTCGTAAGCAAGGGGGCGTCGCCCATGAAAATCGTGATGGCCATCATCAAGCCGTTCAAGCTGGAGGAGGTCCGCGACGCTCTGACCGGTATCGGCGTACACGGCCTCACCGTCACCGAGGTCAAGGGCTACGGCCGGCAGAAGGGCCACACCGAGATCTATCGCGGCGCCGAGTACGCGGTCAGCTTCCTGCCCAAGCTGAAGATCGAGGTGGCGGTGGCCTCCGACCTGACCAGCAGCGTCATCGACGCCATCGCGGCAGCTGCCCGCACCGGCCAGATCGGCGACGGCAAGATCTTCGTCGTCCCCCTGGAAAAGGCCGTTCGCATTCGCACGGGCGAGACCGACGTCGACGCCCTCTAAGGCGGCGCCCCCCGGCGGACCCGTCCGGCGTCCCTCGGTACCCGCCCCCGCTTCAGCACCCCTTTCCAACCAGCACTGCACCCCGATCGGGAGTCTCGTTTCCATGAAGCTTCGCAATGCCCTGGCGCTCGGGCTGGGAGGCGCCGCGCTGGCGCTCCTGCTCATCGAGCCATCCCTCGCACAGACGCCGACGACGGAGGCCGCTCCGGCCGCCGCGGCGGCGGCACCCGTCCCGAACAAGGGCGACACCGCCTGGATGCTGATCTCCAGCGCCCTGGTGCTGCTGATGGTCGTGCCCGGCCTCGCCCTGTTCTACGGCGGCCTCGTCCGCACCAAGAACATGCTCTCGGTCCTCACGCAGGTCTTCGCCATCGGCTGCATCTCCGCGCTGCTGTTCGTGATCTTCGGCTACAGCCTCGCCTTCACCAACGGCGGCGGCCTCAACGACTTCGTCGGTGGCTTCTCGAAGGCCTTCCTGAAGGGCATCGACCCGAACTCCACCGTCGCCACCTTCTCCAACGGCGTCGTGATCCCTGAATACGTCTACATCTGCTTCCAGATGACGTTCGCGATGATCACCCCGGCCCTCATCGTCGGCGCCTTCGCGGAGCGGATGAAGTTCTCGGCGCTGGTCGTGTTCATGATCCTCTGGACCACGCTGATCTACTTCCCGATGGCCCACATGGTCTGGTACTGGGGCGGCCCGGACGCGGTCGGCAACGCCGCCAAGGCGCTCGCCGCCGCCACGGACGACGCCTCGAAGGCGACCGCCCAGGCGGCCCTCGACGCGGTGAACGCCGATGCCGGCCTGCTCTTCAAGTGGGGCGCCCTCGACTTCGCCGGCGGCACCGTGGTGCACATCAACGCGGGCATCGCGGGCTTCGTCGGCTGCCTCATGCTCGGCAAGCGCATCGGTTACGGCCGTGACCTGCTCGCCCCGCACTCCCTGACCATGACCGCCATCGGCGCCTCGCTCCTCTGGGTGGGTTGGTTCGGCTTCAACGCCGGCTCGAACCTGGAGTCCAACGGCACCGCCGCCATGGCCATGCTCAACACCTTCGTCGCCACCGCCGCCGCGGCCCTCTCCTGGCTGTTCGTGGAGTGGATGCTGAAGGGCAAGCCCTCGCTGCTGGGTATGCTCTCGGGCGCCATCGCGGGCCTCGTGGCCGTCACCCCGGCCGCCGGTTTCGCGGGCCCGATGGGCTCCATCGTCCTCGGCCTCGTCGCCGGCGCGGTCTGCTTCATCATGTGCTCCACGGTGAAGAACGCGCTGGGCTACGACGACTCCCTCGACGTCTTCGGCGTCCACTGCATCGGCGGCATCATCGGTGCGGTCGCGACCGGTCTCCTCGTGAACCCGGATCTCGGCGGCGTCGGCCTGCCCGACTACACCTCGAAGCCCGGCGAACTCGCCGTCGGCGCCTACGAGACTTCCGCCGCGCTCATGAGCCAGCTCAAGGCCGTCGGCTTCACCATCCTGTGGTCCGGCATCGGCTCCGCCATCCTGTACAAGCTCGTCGACCTGACCATCGGTCTGCGCGTGACCCAGGACGAGGAGCGCGAGGGCCTCGACATCGCCGATCACGGCGAGCGCGCCTACAACTACTAAAATTCGCTTCGACCCGGATGCGCGATCCCTCGCGCATCCGCCATGAAGGCCCCGGTCCGCGCGACCGGGGCCTTTCGCGTTTCCGCCGCCCGGCGATCCGAGCCGAAGCGATACCGGGGCATGGCTGGCAGCGAAGTCTCAACCTTAGCCAGCCGTTAACTTCACCGACGTTAGCGTTACCGGACAGTTCCCCGTTGTGTCTGGTACCGCATGCGCTCGCTTCGCCGTTCCGCATCGCCCTACGATACGTTTGTCGACAGCTTTCGCCCGTTCCTGGCCAAGCGGATGACGGAGTTGGGCGGTCTCGTGCTGTTTGCCGGCGCCACCGCGCTGACGGTCGCCCTGGCGACCTGGTCGATCGACGATCCGAGCCTCAACCACGCCACGGACCATCCGGCCCACAACGTCCTCGGCACCGGCGGCGCCGTGGTCTCGGACCTCGCCATGCAGCTGCTCGGGCTCGGCTCGCTCGCCTTCGTGCTGCCCCCGGCGCTCTGGGGCATCCAGCTCATGCGGACCCGTGCGTTGCCGCGCGGCGGCCTGCGCCTCACCCTGTGGATCATCGGTTTCTTCGCCGCGAGCGCCGTGGCGAGCGCGCTGCCCTCCACGGCGCGCTGGCCCCTGCCCACCGGCCTCGGCGGGGTCGCGGGCGACGCGCTCATGCATGCGGCGCGCACCATGCTGGGCATCGTCGCCACGCCGCTCCTCACTTTCGCGGGCTTCCTGTTCGCGGCCGTCGCCATCCTGTGCCTCACGGGTGCCTGCCGTGTCGGCGAGGCCGATGCCGAGGAGGACGAGGCCTACGACCTCCCGATTGCGCCTGCGCGCCCTGCGACCCGCACCCGCGCCGATACCAGCCAGGACGGACGCTACGAGGACGACGAGCCGAGCCTCGGCATCGTCTCGCTGGGCGCCATGGCCCAGGCGGTCATGGGCGGGCGCGCGGCACTCGCCGCCCGCATCGACGACTGGAAGGCCGAGCGCGCTGCCGCCGCCACCGCGCTCGCCTATTCGGGCGCGTCGCCGGCCCTGGCCGCACAACGCGCCTTCGCGGCGCCGGAGGACGCCCCTTGGGCGACCGATCCGCCCGCGGCGCGACTGGCTCCGGCCGATGGCCGCCGCGAGCCGGTCTTTGAGCCCGCGGCTCCGGTCCAGCACGCCCCGTCCCGCCGGCCGGCGCCCGTCCTCCACGACGAGGATGCGGACGACGATTCGGCGGGCTACGCGCCCGTCCCGAATGATGCTGTGGCGCCCGCCCGCTCGCGGGTCGCGCCGCCTCCGCCGCCGCCCGCTCAAGCCGTGCCGCGCCGGGCTCCGCCGCCCGTCCATCAGGAGGCGGAGAATTACCGCCACCCCGCCCTCGAATTGCTGGCCGAGCCGCCGCGCCTGCCGGCCACGAGCCAGATCTCGTCCGAGGCCCTGGAGCAGAACGCGACCCTGCTCGAGGCGACCCTCGGCGATTTCGGCGTGCGCGGCGACATCCTGGCGGTGCGCCCCGGCCCCGTCGTGACCCTCTACGAACTCGAGCCGGCGCCCGGCACCAAGTCGAGCCGCGTGATCTCGCTCGCCGACGACATCGCCCGCTCGATGTCGGCGGTCTCGGCCCGCGTCGCGGTCGTGCCCGGCCGCAACGCCATCGGCATCGAACTGCCCAACACCCGGCGCGAAACCGTGTATCTTCGCGAACTCCTCGCCTCGGCCGATTTCGCCGAGACGAAGCAGAGCCTTGCCCTGTGTCTGGGCAAGAACATCGGCGGCGAGCCCATCATCGCGGACCTAGCCAAGATGCCCCACCTCTTGGTGGCCGGCACCACCGGCTCGGGCAAGTCGGTGGCGATCAACACCATGATCCTGTCGCTCCTCTACCGGATGAAGCCGGAAGAGTGCCGCCTGATCATGGTCGACCCCAAGATGCTGGAACTCTCCGTCTACGACGGCATCCCGCACCTGCTCTCTCCCGTCGTCACGGATCCGAAGAAGGCGGTCATCGCCCTCAAATGGGCCGTGCGCGAGATGGAGGAGCGCTACAAGAAGATGTCCAAGGTCGGTGTGCGCAATATCGACGGCTTCAACGCGCGCCTCGCCGAGGCGCGGGGGCGCGGCGAGATCCTGACCCGGACCGTGCAGACGGGCTTCGATCGCGAGACCGGCGAAGCCGTCTACGAGACGGAGGAGATGGACCTCTCGGCGCTGCCCTACATCGTGATCGTGGTCGACGAGATGGCCGACCTGATGATGGTGGCGGGCAAGGACATCGAGGGCGCGATCCAGCGGCTGGCGCAGATGGCGCGCGCG
>NZ_JAKSYI010000109.1 GCF_022829285.1 Methylobacterium sp. J-078 | reverse complement strand
TCGACCTGCAGGTCGCCATCAATCGCTACATCGCCGAGCACAACCGTAGCCCAAAGCCCTTCATCTGGACTAAACCCGCCTCTGCAATCTTCGACGCCCTCAGCCGAGCTCCTGAACCATCCGTCTGAGTCAGAGCACTAGTGGACCGAGTGCGAAACCTCTAGGGCTGTTGGCGTCCCGCGCGAGCCGGGATGGATCTACACTCGACGGCCAAGCGCAGGATGCGAGATAGGTCGGCTACTGAGTACGGCTTGCGGAGGAGCTCGAACCCGTGTGTGCCGTGCTGGGCCAGCACATGGCTGTAGCCCGATGCCAGCACCACCGGCATGTTGGGCATCCGACGTCGGATCTCCTCGGCGAGCTCGATGCCGTTCATGCCGGGCATCACCACGTCCGAGAAAACGATCTCGAACCGGTTCGGAGCTTGCCCGAGCTCGACCAGCGCCTTCTCGGCGTCGGTCGCCCAGACGACCTCGTACCCCAACTCGGTCAACGCCTGGGACGCGAAGGCCCCGACCTCGTGGTTGTCCTCGACCAGGAGCACGCCGGTGCCGTGACCGTCCGCCAGCGTCTCGGGCTCGATCTCCTCACCGGCGACTACGGCCTTTCCGGCGGCCCGCGGCAGGTACAGGGTGAAGGTGGTGCCGTGGCCCACCCGACTCTGCGCGACGATCTCGCCGCCCGATTGCTTGGCGAAGCCGAACACCTGGGACAGCCCGAGGCCGGTCCCCTGCCCAACGACCTTGGTCGTGAAGAACGGCTCGAAGATCCGTTCCAGGTCGTGCTCTGCGATGCCCGCGCCGGTGTCGGTGATGGACACGGCAACGAAGTCGCCGTGTCGTTCCGGATGCGCCCTCACGGATGGCACCTTCTCCGCCGGCCGGACCCTGATCGTCAGCCGGCCCTCGCCGTCCATCGCGTCGCGGGCGTTGACGACCATGTTCACCAGCGCGGTGTCGAACTGGCTCGGGTCGGCGTCGATCAGGCAGGGGTGCTCCCGGCCCTGCGCGTCCCGGAACAACTCGATGACGGTCTCGACCTGGATGCGGGCGCCGGTCAGCGTGCGCACCATATCGGCGACCGAGCCGACGCCCCGCCCGACGTCGAACACCTCGGGCTGCAGGGCCTGGCGCCGGGCGAAGGCCAGCAACTGGCCGGTCAGCTTGGCGGCGCGGGCCACCGTGTCCGAGATGGCGTCGACGTAGCGGGTGCGTCGCTCCTCCGGCAGGTTCGGACGCTTGAGCAGGTCGGTGGACGACTTGATGACGGTCAGCAGGTTGTTGAAGTCATGCGCCACGCCCCCGGTGAGCTGTCCGACCGCCTCCAGCTTCTGCGACTGGCGAAGCTGCTCCTCCAGCGCCTTGCGCTCGGTGACGTCGCGCCCGACCGCGTAGAAGTGGTCACCCCGGGGGTAGGCGTGCCACGAGATCCAACGCACCCCGCCGTCCTTCGTAACGAGGCGCACGTCGAGGGCGTGGAGATCGAGGCCGTTGACGAGGTCGTCGAAAACGCCGTCGACCGTAGCGCGGTCCTCGGGCGCGATGAACCGGCCGAATTCGGCGCCGACGAGCTCCTCAGCCGACCAGCCGAGGGTCTCCGTCCAAGCCGGGTTTACGGCCCGATAGCGACCGTCGAAGCCGCAGACGAGGAACAGGTCGCGGCTGGTGCGCCAGACCATGTCGCGCTCGTCGGTGCGTTCGCGGGCGGTCGTCTCCAGCCGGTCCTCGATCTCCCGGCGATGGGTGATGTCGTTGAACAGGACCGCCACGCGTCGACGGGCGGGGTCGCCGATCCGGAGGGCATGGACGTCGAACCAGCGGCCCATGGCGACGGCGCCGCTCTCGAAGCGTATCGGCTCGCCGGTGGTCGCCACCCGCCCGTACGCGTCGTGCCACGACTGTTCCAGGCCGGGGACGGCCTCGCTCACCCAGCGTCCGGTGATGTCCTTGAGCCCGGTCTGCGCTTCGAAGGCGGGGTTTACCTCGACGAAGCGGTAGTCGACGGCCTTGCCCGAGGCGTCGAAGCGCATCTCGACGATGCAGAATCCGGCGTCGATGGCCTCGAACAGAGTCCGGTAGCGCGTCTCGCTCTCGGCGAGGAGGCTTTCCTCCGTGCGGAAGCGGGTCACGTCGAGTTGGCTGGCGAAGAAGTATTGGAGGTTGCCCTCCGCGTCGTAGACCGGGCTGACGTAGAGCTCGTTGCGAAACGGCGTGCCGTCCCGGTGGTAGTTCAGGATTTCCACCACCACGTCCCGCCGGGCGGCGATGGCATCGCGCACCTTGGCGACGTCGGCTGGGTCGGTGTCGGGTCCCTGCAGGAAGCGGCAGTTCTTCCCGATCAGGTCGTCAGCGCCGTATCCGCAGAGCTCTTGGAACGCCCGGTTCGCGAAGACGATGGGGTTGTCGGGCTGGTTCGGGTCGGTGACGATCTGCGGCATGCGGGTCTTCTCCGCCGCAGTGAACAGCAGGTCGGTACCGGCCGCCGAGGTGCGCTCACTCCCGGTCGGGACGTGCACGTGGCTCTCGTTACGCTGCCGTAGCCGGGCGTTCTCCGCTTCCGACTCCGCAAGGCGCCGACGGAGTTCCGCGATCTCAGCTTCCATGCCCACCTGTCCCGACCTTGCGCCGCCATACGCCTGGCCGCCCCTCGCTCCAGAACCGACACCGAACCATTCCGCTGCCTTACGGCCGGATAAACCGAGAGGTCCCGTAAGAGGGACACCTCAGGATGCGCCCAACCATGGAAGGGTTCCGACGACGGCATACCGTACGCACCGGATCAGTCGAGCCACGAGATGCCACATGCGGCACGGGCCGTCCTCCACCATCGGCAGTGCTAACTCGTGGATGGTGTGGATGCGACGATGAGCCGACGCAGGGCTCGGCCGATCTGCGCGGCGGAGTACGGCTTGTGCAGCAACTCGAATCCGTGGCTCTCGCCATGCGTCAGGACGTGGCTGTAGCCGGATGCCAACAGGATCGGCAGTCTCGGGATGCGGGTCCGCAGGGTCTTGGCCAGCGCGATGCCGCCCATGCCGGGCATGACCACGTCCGAGAACACCGCCCGGAAGCCCGCGCCGTCGTCGCCCAACCGTTCGAGCGCCTCCTCGGCGTTGACGACCCACTCGGGCGCATAGCCGAGATCCTCCAGGATCTGGGCGCAGAAGCGGCCGACCTCCAGGTTGTCCTCCACCAGGAGGATGCGTTGGCCCAGCCCCGCGGGCGACAGATCGGCGTCCGGATCGACGACAGGTGCCTCGGTCGGCTCCGAGGTGACCTCGGGCAGGTAGAGGGTGAAGGTGGAGCCGACGCCGGTCTGGCTGGAAACGTCGACGTCGCCGCCCGACTGCTTGGCGAACCCGAACACCTGGCTCAGCCCGAGCCCGGTGCCTCGGCCGACCTCCTTTGTCGTGAAGAACGGCTCAAAGATGCGCTGGAGGACATCGGGGGGGATGCCCGAGCCGGTATCGGTGAGCGAGACGGCCACGAACGGTCCCCGCGATCCAGCATGGCCCCGTATGGACGGCATGGCCTGTCCCGAGAGCACCCGCATGGTCAGCGTCCCGTCGCCGTCCATGGCGTCCCGCGCGTTGACGGCGACGTTCACCAGGGCGGTCTCGAACTGGTTGACGTCGGCACGGACCAGGGCCGGCGCGTCCGACGCCTCGACCACCACGCGGATGCGCGCGCCGGTGACGGTGTCGACCATCCGGGCAAACAGTTTGTGGGCTTGAGGCTCTTTAGTCCGAGTACGACGGTACAGTCGGCGCCAATGGCCGCAACCACTGACCGGACATCGAGAGGGACAGGCGGGCAACCGCACGGTTCACCGGTGATGGCTCGTCTCGTAGCGCCGCCCGTCCCAGGGTTCAGGGTCAGTCTCCAAACGGGCTGCGGTAAGCGCCGAAGCTGCATTCCCCGGAACCTGGACGAAGAACGCATTGAGTGCGAAGCCACCCGAAGGCATGAGCACGGCCTGGGCTCCGTCTGCAACAACCAGGGATACGCCCCACCGATCCTGAGACCCATGAAACTCAGGGGGATACTTTCGGACGGGGAATAGCGACCATGGCACCATCGGGCGGAATGCTTCCTAGATCGACGACCTCCGTCTTGCACGTCGGCGGACCACCTTCTGCAGTGCGCGGGAGAGCGCCTCCACCGAGTACGGCTTGTGGAGGAGCTCGAATCCCTTCGTGCCCTTGTCGGCGAGCACGTGGCTGTAGCCGGAGGCCAGAAGTACCGGCAGGTTGCCGTGCCGACGCCGGATCTCGCGGGCGAGGTCGATGCCGTCCATACCGGGCATGACCACGTCCGAAAACACCACGTCGAACCTCTCGGCGTCCTCCCCCAACTCGGCGAGGGCTTGCTCCGCGTTGAAGGCCCAGACCGTCAAGTAGCCGAGCTCGGCCAGTGTCTGGGTGGCGAAGGTCCCGACCGCGACGTTGTCCTCGACTACCAGCACGCGGGTGCCATGACCGTCGACAAGCGGCTCTGGCTCCCCCGTGTCCGCGACGCTCGCCACCCCGTCGACCCTTGGTAGGTACAGGGTGAAGGTCGAGCCAGTCCCGACTTCGCTGTCGACCACCACCTCGCCGCCGGACTGCTTTGCGAAGCCGAACACCTGCGACAGCCCCAGTCCCGTGCCCTGGCCGACGGCTTTGGTGGTGAAGAACGGCTCGAAGATCTGCTCTAAGCGCTCGACCGGGATGCCCGTACCCGTGTCGGAAATCGAGACGGCGACGAACCGGCCAGGAACTGGGGGATGCAATCCACCGGCCGGCATCACGTCGGCCGCCCGGATGCGGATGGCGAGGCGGCCCTCGCCGTCCATCGCGTCGCGCGCGTTGACCGCCATGTTCACCAGCGCCGTGTCGAACTGGCTCGGGTCGGCGTCGGCGAAGCACGCCTCGTTGGGAAGGTCCGTCGTGATCGCGATGCGAGCGCCCATCAACGTTCCAACCATCTCGGCGATAGCCTTGACGCTCTGGCCTACGTCGAAAACTTCCGGCTTCAGGGCTTGGCGACGGGCGAAGGCCAAGAGCTGGCCCGTCAGCTTCGCGGCCCGGTCGACCGTGTCGGAGATCGCTGCGATGTATCGGACGCGGCGCTCCTCCGGGAGGTTCGGTCGCTTCAGCAGGTCCGTGGAGGACTTGATCACGGTCAGCAGATTGTTGAAGTCGTGCGCGACGCCTCCGGTCAGCTGCCCGACGGCCTCCATCTTCTGCGACTGGCGGAGGTGTTCCTGCGTCTTGGCCAGCGTGGATTGCTCGCGCAGCCGCTCGGTCACGTCCGTCACGAACTGGTAGCAGCCGATGCGCTCGCCGTTCGTGTTACGTAACGTGCGGAAGCTGACCTCGTAGTAAGGGCGCTCCCGGTTCGGGTCGCCGAACTCCTCGACAAAGGTGGTCTCCTCCCCGGCGAGACCACGTCCCCAGCCGAGCTTGACCTGTTCGAGATGCTCTGGCTGGTCGGCCAGCAGCGCCAACATGTTGTCGCCGACCTTCGGCCGGATGCCGTAGACGCGCTCGAACTCGTCGGCGTTGGCCTTGTTCAGGGCAAGGATGGCGTAGTCGAGGTCGCAGGCCATCATCATGACGTCGGTGCTCTCGACGATGGTCGCGAGCAGGTTGCGCTCCGCAGTCCTGGAGGCGAGTTCGGCCTCCCGCTGCTTCTCGGCCGTGATGTCGCGTCCTGTGCAGTAGACGAGGCCGTCCTCCGGAACGCCGATCCAGGAGATCCAGCGATAGCACCCGTCCTTGCACCGGTAGCGGTTCGCCTCCCTGGCGAGCCGCTGCTCCCGCAGGACCTCTCCGAAATTGGTTCGGGTGCGTTCGAGGTCTTCGGGATGCAGGAGATCCCAGATCGGCGTACGGGCGACCTCGGATTCCGACCATCCGAGCAGGGTTTCCCAAGCCGGGTTCGACGTCTGGAAGTAGCCGTGCTCGTTCAGTCCTCCCATGAGGTCGGGGGAAAGGGCCCAGGTCCGACCCCGTGCCTGCGTGCGCTCGACGACCCGGCGTTCGAGGTCCACGTTAACGGTGCGCAGGTCGGCCTCGGCCTGCCTCAGCTCGGTGATATCGTGGAAGACGCCGACCATCCGGAGGTGGCCGTCGTCCTGCACCGGCTTGTTGGAGCTACGGATGATCCGGGTCGTGCCGTCCGGGCGCGTGACCCGATAGTCGGCCACGACCTCAGCTCCGTTCGCACGAGCCGCCTCGGTCAACGCATAGGCGCGCTCGACGTCGATCCTCTCCAGCCGTTCGAACACCTCGTCCTGATGGACCGGCTTGTCAGCGGCGAGGTCGAATATCTCGCGGCTTCGCTCATCCATATCGACGGCGCCGGTGACGGTATCCCACTCGAAGATGCCGAGCCTTGCGATGTCGACGGCCAGGGAGAGGCGGGCTTGGCTTGCCCGGGTTGCCGCTTGAGCGATCTCAAAACGCTCGGGTGCGGGTTGGCTGGATGTATGGCCGTCGACGTCCCCGGCTCCATGGGCTTCGTGTCCGTTTGACATGGGGTCAGCGGACCTTGTGCCCAGCGGCGAGGCGAGTCTGTTCCTTCAGCAGGAAGTCGGGTTCGCTTCGTTCGAGCATCCTCAGCGCCGACCGGACGACCTCGCTCACGCTGCCGTATTGCCCGGAATGCACACGCTCGCCCAGGAAAGCATGCTGCTCGGGGGTCACCGAGACGGTGATGGTTTTACGTACGGCCATGCCCGACGACTACCAGACAATGACACTTGCTTACAGCATGGCTGCCTCGAATGAGGCTGGGACCGATCACGTTTCCGGCTGGGCATCCGATGTACGCGTGCGCCGAAGCAGTGCTTCTCTAACCCCCTACCGTCGTAGCCGATGAACGACGACGAGCCTTCCTGGAACTCGACCCTGCGGACGCCGGGTAGGATCGCGCCGCGTCGTCTCACCGAAAGCGAGGATGACACGGTGGAGCTCCTCGTCGGATAGGGCACACGGTATCACCGCGGCGTTCAACGCCTCCGGCTCGCTAGTCGCGGCGCTGTCGGCGACCGCCTCGGGCACCATGTCCGGGGAGGCTCGGTGCGGCAAATGCCCAGGACCGCACGAGACATCCGCCGACCATGCAACCGAGGAACACATTCACGGTTGACCCCCGGTCCGTACCTGTGTGCCGCCGCAGCCCCCAAGAAAAAGTTTCGCCCACGTGACATTGCTGGAGCCAGCCCGGGCGGAACGGGGCGAGGTGGATGGGCTTGATCGGGTCGAGTTGCGTCTCCTGAAGGCAGCGGTCGAGGCGACCGGTGAAGCTATCCTCATCACCGATGCCGACGTTCATGAGAACGGGCCGAACATCGTTTACGCAAACCCGGCCTTCACACGTCTGTCAGGTTACGAGAGGCACGAGGTCATCGGGCGCAGCCCGCGCTTCCTCCAGGGGTCGGCAACCGATCAAGGTCTCATCGACCGGATGCACGACGCGCTGGCGGCCGGGAAATCTTTTCAGGGAGAGGCGCTCAACTATCGCCGGGACGGATCGACCTACATGGTCGAATGGCTGATCACGCCAGTCCACGATGCGGATGATATCATCACGCATTGGGTTTCGGTGCAGCGAGACGTCACCGAGCGTCGGGCCTTCGAGGACCGACAGTCGATGATGGTGCGCGAGCTCCACCACCGCGTGAAGAACACCCTGGCGACAGTGCAGGCCGTTCTCAACGCGACCCTGCGCTCATCCCTCTCGATGGCGGAGTTCGGCCGAGCCTTCAGCGGCCGGATCATCTCCCTCGCGAGAACGCATGCCCTGATCACGGAAGACGAGGCGCAGGTCGCTTCTTTTGAGGGTCTGCTCAGGGCGGAGCTCGAACCTTACAACGAGAATGGTCGGATCACGCTTCGGGGGCCGGCCCTGCTGCTGTTCTCGCAGATCGCGGTGCCGGTCGGCATGGCCTTGCACGAATTGACCACCAACGCCCTCCGACACGGCGCGCTGGCACACCCGGGCGGGCGGGTCGTCGTGACCTGGACCGTCGAAGATGAGGCGGATGGGCCGTGCCTCGTCTGGGTCTGGAACGAGCACGATGGACCACCGCCGAGCCTGCCGACCCGTGAGGGGTTCGGCACGCGGGTCCTCAAGAGAATCCTGACAGCCCAGGCTGCGGCCAAGGTCGATGTCGCCTTCCAGTCCGATGGCCTTCGCATCGAAGTCCGGGTCCCGCTCGCAAAGGACTAGAAAGCCGGTCTGCTACAGCGGATGGTCGCCTCGCGATGTACATCGAACTTCTGTCACGGCTTCATCGGACGGGGGCGGGCCGGACTATGTGAACCGTTCAGCCCTCTGTCACGAAGCCAGAGAGCGGTGCGATGAGGATGCAGCGCACCCCCTCCGGAGGATAGCTGAGTTCGACCTGCCCGCCGACGGCGCCCGCTAGCCCACGCTCGATGAGGCGCGAGCCGAAGCCGATGCGCGTGGGTGGGATGACGGTCGGACCACCGTCTTCCAGCCAAGCGAGATGGACCGTATCGGCATCGGCATCGATGCTCCAGGTCAGGTCAATGCGGCCCTCCGGTACGCTGAGGGCACCGTACTTGGCAGCGTTGGTGGCAAGCTCGTGCACCATCAGCGCCAGCGACAGGGCCGCGCGCGAGCCGCAGGCCACGAGCGGACCTTGCAGATCGAAGCGGCGGCGCTCCGGGTCGTCGTGCAGGCTCAGCGCATTCTCGACAACGGTTTGGATGTCGGTGACTTGGCTCTCGCCCTCGTTGTTCATCAGGATGTCGTGCGCCTTGCCCAGCGCAAGGAGGCGAGCAACCAGGACTTCCTTGGCGCCCTCCATGTCGGTCGCGCCGCGAAGGGTCTGGGTCGCGATGGCCTGAACCATGGCCAGCGTGTTCTTCATGCGGTGCGAGAGCTCGCGATTTAGGAGTTGTTGCTGCTCCTCGGCCCGCACGCGCGCCACCGCCGCCTCGACCCGGTCGGCCACAGCGCGCAGGAAGGCGAGCTCCTCCTGGGTCCAGTGCCGCGGGGCGCTGTCATGGATGAACAACAGGGCTACGGTACGACCACGTTCGCACACCGGAATGTTGATCAGGCTGGCGATGTCGATGGCCTGCAGGGCGGCGAGGTTTGAGGCGGTGCGCGGGTCGTTGGCCGTGTCCGATACGATGACCGTCTCGCCCTTCAACAGGTCGGAACGCAGGTCGCCGTAATCCTCGAAGCGGTGTTGACCGGCGATGCTCTGAAGCCCGGGGGCGGTCCAGTCCGGCTCCACCATGACATCGCCTCCGGCGGCATCGAGGCGTCCGAACCCGACCCGACCAGCTTTCAAGGACCGACCGACGACGCCGGCCGCCATCAGCGTCATCTCGGGGATGCGCGTGAGGTCACGCAGGCGGTCGCCGAGTTCCAGCAGAGCGGACTTGCGTCGCTCCTCGGCCCCGCGAGCGCGTTCGGCCAGGAAGCGTTCGGTCACCTCCAGGAACAACACCGCGAAGGTGTCATCGGTGAGCTTGTGCACGCGACCTTCGTACCAGCGATCCAAGGTCCCGACCTGACGGGTGAAGGTGGCGGAGCGGTCCGTCTCGACCACGTCGGCGAACTCCCGGACCCACTCGTCCTCGATGCCCGGGAAGACCTCGCGGATCGTGCGGCCTACTACACTGACGCTTGCCACACCGACGAGTTCGCCCCAGGCCCGGTTGACCTCCTCATATCGCCAGTCGGTCACCTGCCCGGTGGCGTCTCGGATCACGCGACCGAGGATGAAGCCTTCGCGAAGCCGCTCAAAGAGACCTCGCCAGTGCCGTTCGCTTTCAGCCAACGCCTCCCGAGCCACCCGCTGTTCGGTGATGTCGCGAGACACTCCGGAGAAGCGGACGAGGCGCCCTGCCTCGTCATGCTCCAACTCGCCACGACGGGCGATCCAACGGATCTCACCATTGTCGGGCCGCCGGATGCGATACTCGACATCCCGCGGGGCCTCGCCGCTTGCGCGGGAATCGGCGGTGGAGACGAACGCCGCATCCTCCGGGATGACCAGCCGTTCGAAGGCGGTGGATGGATACGCATCGCGCACGGGCAAGCCGTAGAGGCGGCAGAACTCCGGGGTTGGGTACAGGATGCCTTCGGCATCGACGTGGAACATGCCAACGCCCCCGGCTTCCTGGGCGCGTCGAAGGCGATCCTCGGTCTCGCGCAGGCGCTCGAAGCCAAGCCGTTGTTCAGTGCGATCCCGCAGGATCTTCATGAAGCCGATGGCGGCGCCGTCCTCGTCACGCAAGACCATCAGCTCGCCGTTTGCCCAGAAGCGGGTACCGTCCCGCTTCAGATGCCATCGCTCGTCGCTGGCACGTCCCTCGACGAGGGCGTCACGCATCTCCTGTTCCGGGACGCCTGCCCTGCGGTCCTCCGGAGTGTAGAAGGCATGGGTGGGCTTTCCGATCATCTCCTCGGGGTGCCAACCGAGAATGGCAGTGGCGCCCTCATTCCAGTCGGTTACGTTGGCGTCGAGGTCACGTAGGATGATGGCGTAATCGACGGCGCTATCGAACACTGCCTTGCGACGGCGCTCGCTCCGTGCGGCCTGCAGGTTGGCCGCGGCCTCCCCGGCCTCCGACAGCCCCGCTGAAACGGTGGCAGCGAAAAGTTGCGCCAGCCGTAGGTCGGCCTCGGTGAACGCATCGGGGCGGCTCGACTGTAGCTTAAGGACACCGACGGGCTTGCCGGCGCGTCGCACCGGGATCAGCACGCAGGAGCGCAAGTCCAAAACCTCGATCAGGTCGCGCTTCACCCTGGGATCGACCAGTACGTCTGGTACCAGGCTCGGCTCGTTCCCTAGGAGGCAGGCTCCAGCGAGGCTGCCCTTGAGGGGAACTCGCAACCCGGCGTGTCGGAGAAGGGTGCCCTTCGAGGCGCGATAGACGAGTTCGTCGCCCTCCAGCATCTCGATGACGGCCCCTTCGGCATGCCGGACCGCTTTTAAAGCGCCGTTCGCGAGGGCGTCGAGAATGGCGGTTATGTCGCCGCGAGCAGCAGTCACCTCGCCCTGCGTGCGGATCAGGCTGTCGCGCTGCTCGACGACCCGACGCTGGCTGGCTAAGGCCCGCCGCAGTTCCATCTGCGCCATGACCTGTCCGGCGAGAGCGCGCAGGGATTCGACTTGGACATGGGTCAGCCCGCCGGGCCTTGGCTCCCCGTCTATGACGCAAAGGCTGCCTAGAACCTTGCCTTCCGGGGTACGCAAGGGCGCGCCGGCGTAGAAGCGGATGCGGGGACCACCGGTCACGAGGGAGTTCCCCTGGGTGCGTGGGTCCTTCGTCAGGTCCGGGATGACGAGGAGGTCGGGTTCGGCGAGGACGTGGGCGCAAACCGAGGCGTTCAGGTCGGTCTCACAATCGGGGAAGCCGATGCGGGCCTTGAACCACTGGCGATTGCCGGCGACGAGGCTGACGAGGGCCACCGACGTGCCACAGATGTTGCGGGCGAGCAGGACGACGTCGTCGAAGCCCTTCTCGGGCGCGGTATCGAGGATGTCATAGGCGTCGAGGGCCGCGAGGCGACCGAGGTCAAGGACGTCGGGCGTGGCAAGCGGATCGGCGATCATCACCGGCGGTTCGATATCGGCTCTCCGGGATGCCCCGCGCGCGTCCGAGGTCTGGTCTCGAAGCATGGCCAACGAAGCTACAGTGAGCCTTAGCATACATCCGGCGGGAGGGGGATCATATCCACGAAGGAGCAGGCGCCCCGTCACGAACGTCCTCCCGTTCACCATCTGGGCAACCTGGCGGCGATGGGCTGGGCTCCTCCTTCGAGTCCTTCCGATGGAAACCCGTCGTGGCCAGTCTGGAGGACAGGGCGGACTGCCGGTTCGTGAACGCCGACGAAGCGTGGCAGCTATACGGAACCCCAGGAATGTGTTCTGCTTTTGTTCTGATTCCAAGCGGAGGAGCATCATGCAGATCAACGACGTCGCCATCGGTTTCCCCATGCCGGTGCCGCTTCTCGCCAGACCTGTCAGGGCTGGATTTCCGAGCCCCGCCGACGATTTCATCGAGGATGAGATCGACCTGCAGCGCCTGCTAATCATCAATCGCCCGGCGACCTTCCTGGTCCGGGTGGCCGGAGACAGCATGATCCTGGCGCGCCTGTTCGACGGCGACCTTGCCGTGGTCGACCGGTCGTTGACCCCGCGCAACGGCGACATCGTCGTGGTCGATGTCGACGGCGAGCGGTCGTTCAAGGTGTGGAAGCGCCAGGGTCCGCGTATCACCCTGCATTTCGCCAACCCACGCTTCCCGGAGTATCGGCTGGCCCCGGACGCGCTCGTCGAGGTCTGGGGCGTCGTTTCCGGTTCCGTCTGCGCCCGGCGCCGCTGCGAATGACCGCTCGGGCCTACGCCCTCTCCGACGGCAACAGTTTCTATTGCTCGTGCGAGCGGGTGTTCGACGCGCGGCTGGCCCGGCTGCCGGTGATCGTGCTGTCCAATAACGACGGCTGCGCGATTGCCCGCACCAACGAGGCCAAGGCGCTCGGCATCCGCATGGGGGAGCCGTACTTCAAGATCCGCGACCGCTGCCGGCAGGAGGGCATTCGGGTCTACTCCTCGAACTACGCCCTCTACGGCGACATGTCTGCCCGGGTGAACGCGGTCTACCGGGGCTTCTCGCCCCGCATCGAGATCTATTCCATCGACGAGAGTTTCTTGGACATTTCGGACGTGCGGGAGTCGGATCGCACCACCCTCGCCCTCGACATGCGGGCGACCGTGCGGGCCTGGACGGGCATCCCGACCTGCGTCGGCATCGGCCCGACCAAGACGCTCGCCAAGCTCGCGAACCACGTCGCCAAGAAGAACCCGGACCTCGGCGGCGTCTGCGACCTGACCGATCCGGAGCAGTACGCGCACTGGATCATCCGCGTGCCGGTGGGCGACATCTGGGGCGTCGGGCCGGCCAACGCCCGGCGCCTGGAGGCGCTCGGATGCGACAGCGCGGCGGACGTGCGCGACCTCGACACCCGCGTCGCTCGCAAGGCCATGACCGTGGTCGGGGAGCGTCTCGTCCGGGAGCTCCGCGGCGAGGCATGCCTCGACCTTGAGACGCTCGCCCCGACCCGGAAGGGTTGCGCGGTCACCCGAAGCTTTTCGAGCCGTGTCGAGGATCTCTCGACCATGGAGGAGGCCGTCGCGGTCCATGCCGCCAGGCTCGGCGAGAAGTTGCGCGGCGAGAAGCTCGGGACCGACCACGTCACGGTCTTCTTCCACACCTCCGAACATGATCGCGGCCGGCCCCAGCGGTCAGTGTCAACGGTGGTGACGTTGCCCGAGGCGTCGAACGATACCCGCGTGCTGGTAAAGGCGTGCCTGCACGGCGTCCGCAGGACCTGGAGGGACGGCTACCGCTATTCCAAGGCCGGTGTCGTCACCACCGATCTCGTGCCCCTGGCGGCCTCGCAGCGGGCCTTGCCGGGGCTCGGGCAGATCGACCGCGAGCAAGGCGCGGCACTGATGGCGGCGCTCGACGCCTGCAATCGGCGGTTCGGGCGGGGAGTGGTTGTCCCCGGAGCGGCCGGGTTCGCCCCGAGGCGCGAATGGTCGACCAAGTTCGAGATGAGGTCGCCGCGCTACACCACGAGGCTGGACGAGGTGCCGATTGTTGCGGCGGCCTGACGTAATCGATCTCGCGCCTCGCGTCGGGTCGGCAAAGCCGAGGTGACCTCCCAGCCGCCGGATCGGGCTGGGGACAAGCCTGGACGGAGGGGAACAAAACGAGCCCGGGCGATTTGGTTCCTAAACTTGGCCGCGAGTTCTTAGGGGGCTGGCATGCTCGCCAAAACAGACGCCCGGCCCGGCAGGGGCAAGTCGTCTCCCGCCAAGGTCGCAGCGCCGCGTGTGAGGGCCGCCGATCCTTCCAAGTCTCCTCGGCCAGCGACCAAGGCCAAGAAGGCCAAGATCCGGATCTTCGTCTCCTACTGCCACGTGAACGCGGTCCAGCAGGCGAAGCTGCAGGTCCACCTAGCCCAGTTGAAGCGTGACGAGGTCGAGACCTGGTTCGACGGCGACATGGCAGCCGGCGACAAGCTGAGCACCGAGATATCCCGTAAGCTGCGGGAGGCGGACATCTTCGTCGCGCTTATGAGTCCCGAGTACATCCACAGCCACTGGTGCCAGCTAGAATACAATCGAGCCATGCGCCGGCGCGCCAACGGCGCCATGCGGGTCGTGGTGGTCATTGTGCGGCCTTGCGGGTGGAAGGATACGGGCGCGTCCGAGCTCAAGGTGCTTCCCCGCGACGGGCGGACCGTGAGCGATTGGCGGACGATGGACCACGCCTTCGCCGACGTGACCGAGGGCATCAAGGGGGCCGTCAGGGCGGTGAGGGCATCGAAGGTCGCGACGCCCGGGGCAAAGCCGGCGCGTGCGTCCAGATCCGCTGCGGCCGCCAAAGCGAAGCAGCGGGCACCGAGGGCCAAGGCAACGCCGGGCGCGAGGCCGAAGGCCAAGCCCGGGGCGAAGGGCGGTCGCACGGTACGCAAGGATGCGGTCGGGTAGGAACGGACCGGAGGGTCGGTAACGACATGCCGAAGAACATCGTCGTCTTCTCGGACGGCACCGGTCAGGACGGCGGCGCCAGGCCGGAACAGCGGCTCAGCAACATCTTCAAGATGTACCGCGTCTGCAAGACCGGGCCGGAGAATGCCATCGACCCGACGGAACAGGTCGCGTTCTACGACCCGGGACTCGGCACGGATATCGGGGCGTCCGCGATGACCGCGCCCGTCCGTTTCATCCAGAAGACGGCCGCCTCGCTGTCGGGGCGCGGCATCACCACGAACATCGCCGACTGCTACGCCTTCATCGTCAACCACTACGAGGAGGGGGACCGGATCTTCCTCCTCGGGTTCAGCCGCGGAGCCTACACGGTCCGCTGCGTGGCCAACCTGCTGATGCTGTGCGGCGTGCCGACCCGGGCAGCCGACGGCTGCCAACTCCTACGCTTCCGCAAGATGACCCGCGACATCGCCCGCGAGGCCGTCGACACCGTCCTCGAACACGGTGCCGGACATCCCCGCGAGGACTACGACGCCGAGCGCAACGAGATGGCGCGCCGGTTCCGCGCGCGCTACGGCTCGGTCCACCAAGACGGCGGGGATCTCGCCAACGTCGCACCCTACTTCATCGGCACATTCGACACGGTGGCCGCCCTGGGCGTCTCGGGGGCCAAGCGAACGGTGATCCAGGCCATCGTCGCCGCCGCCGTCGGCGTTCCGTTGACCCTGATCATCGCGACCGCGTCGGCGGCCTTGGCTGGTCTCCTCCACCTCGCTTGGGACGTCCCGTTCTGGTCGATGGCCGCCGCCCTCGTCGCGGTCGCCGGAGGCGTATCGGCCATCGCCTATGACGTCGTCCGGTATCGGCTCAGGCTGGCCCGGACGAAGACGATCACGGACTATCCCACCCCCGGCGAAAGCCGCAGCCACGAGGCGCGGTGGGAGGGCGCGAACTTCGACAAGCTCCTCAGCGCCCAGGTCGGCTACGCCAGGGCCGCCATCGCCATCGACGAGCGTCGGGAGGATTTTGCCCGGGTGAAGTGGGGGCCGACCGCCGTGGCGCCGCCGCGCGAGCCCGGCCTGCCCCCGATGCTGATCCAGATGTGGTTCGCCGGGAACCACTCGGACATCGGCGGCAGCTACGATGAGACCGAATCGAGGCTGTCCGACATCACCCTCAAATGGATGCTCGAACAGGCGGTCGGGATACCGGATGGCCTGAAGGTGGGCGGGATGCCCGCCATCAAGGATCGGCGCCATCCCAAGGAGGTGATGGAGATCCCGCGCCTGCACCTGTTCCCGTCGCCGGCCGGCGTTCAGCATTGTGAGGTCGCCGGGATGCGCGACACCATCGAGGAGCGGATCGCCCCCTGGTACGTGCCGGAACGGGTTCGAGCATGGGCACGGGGCAAGAACTGGGCTGTCCAGGACCGCCCCAGGCCGAAGAACGGCGCCACATTGCATCCCAGCGTCGCCGAGCGGCTGGCGCTGGAGGATGTCCAGCAGTGCGATGGCAGGCGTGCCTATCGACCGCCGCTCGTGAGGGGGGACCCCGCCTTCGCCCACCTGTACGAGCCGTGACGGACCATCGGGGTTCACGTGCCGCCTCGCCCACCCGCGCGGTCCCGTCAGCGTGAGACGCCGGCCACGCGGCCGCACGAACCTTGGAAGCCGCCGTTACCGTCCTCACCTTCGCCCCATGGCCAGCGCGTTCGACGTCATCATCGTAGGGGGAGGCGCCGCCGGCATCGGTGCCGCCCGGCGGCTTGCGGCCCATGGCGTATCGGCCATGCTGCTTGAGGGATCGTCGCGCCTCGGAGGCCGCGCCCAGACGCAGGACCTCGCAGGGTACCCGCTCGACCTCGGCTGCGAGTGGCTCCATTCGGGCGACCGCAACGCATGGGTCGCCATCGCCGAGGCATCGGGCTTCCCGGTGGACAGAAGCGACCCGCCGTGGACGAAGGCGCATCCGTCCTTGGCCGACGACAAGAACGATAGGCAAGCGGCCTGGAGGGCCTATGGCGGCTGGGAGGAGCGGCTCCGATCCCTAGGCTCAGGCAGCGACCGGGCCAGCGACGCCCTTGAGCCCGACGGCCCTTGGAACGCCTACGTGCGGGCCATCGCCGGATTCATGAGCGGCGTCGCCCCCGAGGCGATCTCGGCCACCGATTACCTCGCCTACGACGATGCCTCGACGGGCGAGAACTGGCACCTGCCGCTCGGCTACGGCACGCTGGTCGCGGCCAGCATGCCGACCTCGACGACCCTGCGGCTGGCAACCCCCGTCGAGCGGATCGACCTGACGGCGGGCGGCGTCGCCGTCACCACCCGTGCCGGCATCGTCGACGCCGGGGCCGCGATCCTCACGGTCTCGACGGCGGTCCTGGCCGGCGACGCGATCCGCCTTCCGTCCGGTATCGACCCGTGGCGCGAAGCCGCCGCCGCGCTGCCGCTCGGCCGCAACGAGAAGGTCTTCCTGGAGATCGGACGCGACGCCGCGTTCGAACCGGACACGCACGCCTACGGCAGCCTGCATGACGCGAGGTCGGCCGCCTACTCGATCCGCCACAACGGGTGGCCGGTCATCGGGGCGTTCCTCGGGGGTGACGGTGCCCGGATCATCGAGGAGGAAGGTCCGGCCGCCGGCTTCGCGTACGTGTCGGCGGAATTGTCCGCCCTGTTCGGGACCGACGTGGCCTCGGCGATCCGGCCGCTCGCGGCGACCGCCTGGAGCCGGATGGCCTCCATCGGCGGCGCGTACAGCTGCGCGCTTCCAGGCCGATCCGGTGCCCGGGCGCAGCTGGCCCGGCCCTTCGAGGACAGGCTCTTCTTCGCCGGAGAGGCGACGCACCCCTTCGACTTCACGACCGCCCACGGGGCCCACGACAGCGGACAACGGGCCGCCGACGAGGCGATGGCGGCGCTTCGGGACAGGGATGGCCTCAGGCGGCGGGGCCCACTCGCCGCGACGGGAACCTGAGCGGCCCTACGGCTACCTCATCCCCGGTAGCGCAGCGCCTCGACCAGCACGACGAACGCCGGCGAAGGCCGGCACAGGGTCGGATAGTAGAGGTGATAGCCCGGGAATGGCGGGCACCAGTCCTCCAGCACCCTGACCAGGTGGCCCTCGTCGATGCCTGCCTGCACCTGGTCCTGCGGCAGGTAGGCGATCCCGAACCCGTCAAGCGCCGCCTCCAGGATCAGGGAGACCGTGTTGAAGACGAGTTGCCCCTCGACCCAGACCTCGACGTCCCGCCCGCCCTTCTCGAACTCCCAAGCGTAGAGACCGCCGAGCGTCGGCAGGCGCAGGTTGATGCAGGAATGGCCGGTGAGGTCCTCCGGCCGCTCGGGACCCGGACGGCCCGCAAGGTAGGAGGGTGCCGCCACGGCGGCCATGCGCATGTCGGGCGCGATCCGCACCGCGGCCATGTCCTTCGCCACCGTCCCCCCCAGCCGGATGCCCGCGTCGATGCCCTCGGCGACGATGTCGGTCAGGCCGTAATCGACGATGGTCTCGACCTTGATGTCCGGGTTCCCGGGCAGGACGCGTCGCAGGGCGGGCCAGAGGACCGTTCGCGCCGCGTGCTCGTCCGCGGTGATCCGAATGGTCCCGGCCGGCCTGCCGCGTATCTCGGCCAGGTCGACGAGGCCGGCCGCGATCTCGTCGAGGCGCGGTCCCACGGCCTTGAGGAGGCGCTCCCCGGCCTCGGTCGCGGATACGCTCCGGGTGGTGCGCGCGAGGAGCCGGATGCCCAAGCGGGTCTCCAGGGCCCGGACGGTCTGGCTCAGCGCCGGCTGCGATACCCCGAGCTGCGCGGCCGCCTTTGTGAAGCTGCCCGCCCGGGCGACGGCGATGAAGGCGCTGACGTCGTTCAGGCTCTCGCGCAACATCCATAAGTCTCGCTCATGACCCCATGTCGATTTGAGCACCTAATCGTGTTCGCCGCCAAACGCTAGTTTCGGGTCCAGCATTGCCGGAGCCTTCGCGCGTCCGGTCCCATCGATCACGACGGAGCAGGACCATGGACATCAAGCGCGCGGGCTCGCAGCCCTCCGGCAAGGGTCCGGAGGATTGGTTCACCGGCACCGTCCGGATCGATCCGCTCTTCTCCGCGACGGAGCCGGCCCGGACCAGCGGCGCCCTCGTCACCTTCGAGCCCGGCGCCCGCACGGCCTGGCACACCCATCCGCTCGGCCAGACCCTGGTCGTCACGGCGGGTTGCGGCCGGGTCCAGCGCGAGGGCGGCCCCATCGAGGAGATCCGCCCTGGCGACGTGGTCTGGTTCCCGCCCGGCGAGAGGCACTGGCACGGCGCCGGGCCGACCACCGCCATGAGCCACATGGCCATCCAGGAGGCGCTGAACGGCAGCCCCGTCGACTGGCTGGAGAAGGTCTCCGACCAGCAGTACGGCGCCTGAAGCCCGCCCTCGACCTCGAACATCCAGGAAGGGGCGGCCTGCCCATGAACCCGAACGTACCTTGCGCGGACGAGGCCGCCTTCGGTCGCGAGACGGCGGCCCGCGGATGGGGCGCGGTCTTCGCCATGACCCTGTGCGTCGCGACGCTGATCGCTTCCGAGTTCATGCCCGTCAGCCTGCTGACGCCGCTCGCGGCCGACATGCACATGACCGAGGGTCATGCCGGGCAAGCCATCGCCGTCTCGGGCCTGTTCGCGGTCCTCACCAGCCTCGTCATCTCGACGGCCACACGCGGGATCGACCGCCGCACCGTCCTGCTCGTGCTCACCGTCCTGATGATCGCCTCGGGCCTGATGGTGGCCTTCGCGCCGAACACCGCGACCTTCATGGCCGGGCGCGCCCTGGTGGGCGTCGTCATCGGCGGCTTCTGGTCGATGTCGACCGCGACGGTCATGCGTCTCGTGCCGGAATCCGAGCTCCCGCACGCCCTCGGCCTGCTCAACGGCGGCAACGCCCTGGCGACCACGGTGGCGGCGCCGCTGGGCAGCTTCCTCGGGGCGTACATCGGCTGGCGCGGCGCCTTCTTCTGCGTCGTCCCGCTGGGGACCGTGACGCTGGCCTGGCTCTTCATGAGCCTGCCCGCGATGCCGTCCGACCGGACGGCCAATGGCGGGACGGTGTTCCGGGTCCTGCGCCGACGCCAGGTGCCCCTGGGCATGCTCTCGGTCTCGCTGTTCTTCCTCGGGCAGTTCGCCCTCTACACCTACCTGCGTCCGTTCCTGGAGACGGTGCCGCGCGTGGACGTGGCGACGCTCTCGCTGATCCTGTTCGGCACCGGCGCGGCGGGTCTCGTCGGAAGCTACCTGATCGGGTTCGTGCTCAGGACACGGCTCTTCAGCCTGCTGATCGCCATGCCCCTCGTGATGGCGGCCATCGCCGTCGCCCTGACGGTGGTCGGCGGGTCGTCGGTGGCGTCGGCGGCCCTGCTCGCCGGATGGGGCCTGGTCGCCACGGCGGCACCCGTGGCGTGGTGGACCTGGGTGAGCCGGGCGCTGCCCGACGAGGCCGAGGCCGGTGGCGGGCTGCTCGTCGCCGTGGTGCAACTCGCCATCGCCCTCGGGGCCACCCTCGGCGGCATCGCCTACGACGCGAGCGGCTATCGCGCGACCTTCGCGGTCAGCGCCGCCGCGCTCTGCGCCTCGGCCCTGGTCGCCCTCCTCGCCAGCCGCCAGCGGCCGGTCGACGGCAGCCACACCTCGAATTGACGGGCCCCCTCATGCACCGCGCGACCCGAGCCGTGACGCTCCTGACCGTGGCGATTGCCGCCGTCCCCTCCGGCGAAGCAGTGCTTCGCGCCGAGCCCGTCCCGGACGCTCGGCCTTCCGCATCTCAAAACGGAAAACCACCCGTGACGGAAAGCATCCGCATCCGGCTCGCCGGCGAGACCGTCGCCGCGGCCCTGGAAGCCAGCGGGGCCGTTCGATGACCGCCTGGACGCAGGGACGGCAGGCCCTGGCTCGCACCCTCGTCGTTGCGGCCTGCCTCTCGGGCACGGTCGGAGCGCCATCGGCCGACGAGGCGCCGGGCAAGCTGACCTACGATGGGCGGACACGCGGACCGGTGCCCATCCCGCCCGGCGAGCGGGACTTGCAGAGCGTGGTCGCCCAGCCCTGGTTCAAGGTTTCCGACGAAGGGATCCCCCTGGAGGGGCCGTCCTTCGACCGGGCCGGCGACCTGCTGCTCACCGATGCCGGCACCGGCCGCGTGCTGCGCCTGACGCCGGACAGGCGACTGACCACGGTCGTTCCGGCGAACGCCCTGAACCTGGGTGGCCTCGCGATCCACGGGGACGGGCGCATCTTCGCGGCCGGCACCGGTGGCTTCAAGCGCGGCTCCATCGTCTCGGTGGGACCGGACGGCTCCGACATGCGGACCGTCATCCCGTCGGAGGCGGGCTACGTCGTCAACGACCTCGTCTTCGATGCCGAGGGCGGTTTTTACTTCACCGATTTCCGGGGCACCTCCACCGATCCGAAGGGGGGCGCCTACTACGTGGCGCCGGACCTCAGGACCGTCACCCCGATCCTGCCGAACCTCGCGCAGGCCAACGGCGTGGCGTTGAGCCCGGACGGCAAGACCCTGTGGATCACCGAGTTCGGTCGCAACCTGCTGCACCGGGTCGACCTCGCGGACGCCACCACGCCCACGCCGCTCGGGACCACGGTGGCCTACCATTTCACCGGTCCGGCGCCCGACTCGATGCGCGCGGACTCCGACGGCAACCTCTACGTCGCCCTGTACGGCCAGGGCCGCGTCCTGGCGTTCAACCGCAACGGCATCCCCATAGGGCAGGTGCTGCTGCCGGGCCGGGACGACGGCCACAACCTGCGCTCCACCAGCATGGCGCTGCGGCCCAGCACCGACGACCTCCTCATCGTCACGAACGACGGCACCGGCGGCCAGGGCTCCACGATCTTCCACGCCCGGGCCTTCGCGAAGGCGCTGCCGCTCTTCTCGCATCGATGACGCCCGCCACCGGTCCGACAACGGAAACCACCACCATGAAAACCAACGAACCGGCGCCCCTGTCCGGGGCCGCGGCAATCGGGGACGGCCCCGTGACGGTGTGGACGCGGCGAGCGGTCGCCGGTCTTCTCGTCCTCGTCGGGGCCATCCTCGGCGCCGGGGGCGCGGCCCTGGCCTGGTACGGCGGCTCGCCGTACTACCTGCTCTCCGGCGCCGCCGTCCTCGCGAGCGGCGTCCTGGTCTGGCGTCGCGATCCCCGCGGCGCGCAGATCTTCGCCGCGATGCTGGTCGGGACCACCGCCTGGGCCGTCTGGGAGGTGGGTCTCGACCCGTGGCAGCTTCTGCCACGCATGCTAGCGCCCTTCGTCCTCGGCCTGGCGCTCCTGTTGCCGCCCGTCCGGAACGTCGGCCCCCGCAGGCTCACCGGTGCCTGGGGATGGCCGGCCTTCGCCGGGGCCCTGATCCTCGCCGTTGTCGCGGGCGGTATCCTGCACCCCGCCGCACCGGCCGAGCCCATCCTGCGCCGGGGCGTCGCCGAGCGCGCGCCCGACACCCTGACGCAGCCGCTGGCCCGGATCTCGGGCGAGGACTGGCCGAGCTTCGGCAACGACGCAGGCGGTACCCGCTTCAGCCCGCTCGCCGACATCACCCCGCGGAACGTCGGAAAGCTGGAGGTCGCGTGGGAGGCCGAGACCGGCCCCGACACGCCAGGACCGGCGACCGCCCTGGAGGCGACGCCGATCATGGTCGGCGACGCCCTCTACCTCTGCGACGGCCACAACCGCGTCCTCGCCCTCGACGCAGAGACCGGGCGCGAGCGCTGGCGCCACGACATGTCGAACGGCACCCCGCCCTCGGGCAAGCCGTGCCGCGGCGTCGCCCATTACCGCGTGCCCGACGCGACGGGCCTGTGCGCCACCCGCATCATCGCGGCGAGCCAGACCCCCGAGCTGATCGCCCTCGACGCCACCACCGGCAAGCCCTGCACCGACTTCGGCAAGGACGGGCGCGTCGACCTGCGCGAAGGGATCAGCACCTACCCCGCAGGCCAATATTACGTGAGTTCGGCCCCGCAGATCATCCGCGGCAAGGCTGTGGTCGGCGGCGGCATCCCCGACGGCCAGTTCTGGGGCGGCCCGTCCGGCGTGATCCGCGCCTTCGACGCCCGCACCGGCGAACTGTCCTGGGCCTTCGATCCCGGCCATCCCGACCGGATCGGCGCGCCGCCGCCGGGCGAGACCTACACGCCGTCCTCGCCCAACAGCTGGGCGCCGATCAGCGCCGACGAGGCGCTCGGGCTGGTCTACCTGCCGATGGGCAACGCGACGCCGGACAACTTCGGCGGCCTGCGCCGGCCGTTCGACGAGGAGGTCTCCAGCGCCGTCATCGCCCTCGACGCCGAGACGGGCCGCCTACGCTGGCGCTTCCAGGCGACCCACCACGACATCTGGGACTACGACACCCCCTCGCAGCCGACCCTGGTCGACATGCCCACCGCGACCGGGATGCGGCCCGCCCTTATCCAGCCGACCAAGCGCGGCGAGATCTTCGTGCTCGACCGCGAGACCGGGCAGCCGATCAAGCCGGTGACCGAGGTGGCGGCGCCGCAGGGGGATCTCGGCCCGGGCGAGCGCCTGTCGCCGACCCAGCCCGCCTCCCTCGATCTGCCGGCCTTCCGCGGCGCGACCCTGCGCGAGTCCGACATGTGGGGCGCGACCCCCGTCGACCAGATGCTGTGCCGCATCCTGTTCCGGCAATCGCGCTACGAGGGGCACCTGACCCCCATCACGTTGGGCAAGCCCGTCCTGATCGATCCGGGCTCGGTCGGCGGCGTCAACTGGGGCAGCGCCTCCATCGACGTCGACCGCGGCATCATGATCGCGAACTGGATGCGGTTCCCCGACCGGGTCGAGCTCGTGACGCGCGAGGTGGCGAACCGGCGCAAGCTGAAGCTGTCGGACGGCCAAGGCCCCGGTGGCGACGCCGACCGGCCGATGCTGAACACGCCCTACGGCGCCTATGGCGGCCTGTTCATGTCTCCGCTCGGCGTGCCCTGCACCGCGCCGCCCTGGGGGCTCATCGCCGCCGTCGACCTGTCGAGCGGGCGCCTGCTCTGGTCCAAGCCCCTCGGGACCGCCCGTGACACCGGGCCGTTCAACATCCCGTCGATGCTGCCCCTGACGGTGGGGACGCCGGTCTCGGGCGGCGCCGTCACAACGCGCGGCGGCCTCGTCTTCGTCGGCGCCAGCATGGACCGCACCTTCCGGGCGCTCGATGCCACCACGGGACGCGAGCTCTGGCAGGCTCGGCTTCCGGGCGGCGGCAACGCCACGCCGATGACCTACCGCAGCCCGGTCAGCGGCCGCCAGTTCGTGGTGGTGGCGGCCGGCGGCAAGCCCCCGCTCGCCATCAGCCTCGGCACCAAGCTCGTGGCCTACGCGCTGCCGCGCTGAACCCTTTCGCGCGGCCTTCCGAGGCCGCGCGGTAAATCCACGGATTCCGGAGATACCGATGACCCAGACCCATGACTTCACCGGCAAGGTCGCCTTCGTGACGGGTGCCACGAGCGGCATCGGGCGCGCCACCGCCCTGGCGTTCGCCAAGGCCGGCGCCGCCGTCACGGTCGCCGACGTGTCCGAGGAGGGCAACCTTGAGACCGCCCACCTGATCGAGGAGGCCGGGGGCCGCGTGCTCGCGGAGCGTTGCGACGTGAGCAAGGCCGAGGACGTGAAGGCCGCGCTCGACCGGACCATCGAGACCTTCGGGAAGCTCGACTTCGCCTTCAACAACGCCGGCATCGAGCAGCCGGTGGCCCCGGTGTCCGAGATCGAGGACGAGGACTTCGACCGCCTCGTCGCGATCAACCTGCGGGGGATGTTCCTGTGCCTGAAGCACCAGGTCCCGCTGCTGCTGAGGAACGGTGGCGGCGTTATCGTCAACACCTCCTCGGGCGCGGGCGTGAAGGGCATCGCGGGCCAGGCCGCCTATGCCGCGACCAAGCACGCAGTCATCGGCATGACCAAGAGCGCCGCCCTCGACTATGCGAAGGACGGCGTCCGCATCAACGCGGTCTGCCCCGGCATCATCGACACCCCGATGATGCAGCGGTTCACCGGCGGGACCCCGGAGGGTCTGGCTCGGGTGATCGCGCAGGAGCCGGTCGGACGGATGGGCAAGTCCGAGGAGATCGCGGCGGCGGTCCTCTACCTGTGCTCGGACATGGCGGCCTTCGTGATCGGCCACGCCATGGTGGTCGACGGCGGCCAGACCGTCGCCTGATCCCAATTGCTCACGCTCGGTGTCGGAGCGCGTCCAGGAGAACCGTGAAGGCTGGGGCGGGGTGGCGCCGGCTCGGGTAGTACAGGTGGTAGCCCGGGAAGGGCTCGCACCAATCCTTCAGGACCCGCACCAATCGGCCCTCGGCCACGTCCTGCGCCACGTGGTCCTCCGGCAGGTAGGCCAACCCGAGTCCGGAGAGCGCCGCCTCCCGGATCAGCGGCAGGCTGGTGAACACGAGCTGGCCCTCGACGCGGACATTCAGGGCCTGTCCCTTCCGTTCGAACTCCCATGGGTAGAACCCGCCGCGGGTCGGCCGGCGCAGGTTGATGCACCGATGCGCGGTGAGGTCCTCGGGGTGCTTGGGTTTCGCGCGCTTCCGGAGGTAGGCCGGCGTCCCGACCACGGCCATGCGCATGTCGGGACCGATGCGGACCGCGACCATGTCCTTCTCGACGTGCTCGCCGATGCGCACGCCGGCGTCGAAGCGCTCGGCCACGATGTTGGTCAGGGCCTGCTCGGTGACGATCTCGACGTTGATGTCGGGGTAGTCCGGCAGCAGGCGCGCCAGGACCGGCCACAGGACGGTCGCCGCCGCGTCCTCGGACGCCGTGATGCGGACGGTGCCGGCGGGCTTGTCGCGAAGCTCCGTGAGCGCGGCGAGCTCGACATCGATCTGCTCGAACTGGGGTCCCACGATCCGCAGCAGGCGCTCCCCCGCCTCGGTCGGCACGGCGCCGCGGGTCGACCGGGTCAGCAGGGGCACGCCGAGCCGGGCCTCAAGGCCCTTCAGGGCGTGGCTGAGGGCCGATTGCGTGACGCCCAGGCGCGTCGCGGCGCGGGTGAAGCTGCCCTCCTGCGACACTGTCGCGAAGGACAGCAGGTCGGTCAGGTCCGTGCGCGCCATGGACCGGCTCCTCGCCGCATTCCGAAGGGTGGAAAGGATCTTACCGCACCGTGCCGCGGGCGATCCATAAGCCTTGCTCATGACCCTATGTGGCCGGAAGGCACTAATCAACGAGACGTCACGCGATACCTTGGAGCTTATCCAAGGTGTCCGTGTTTCTCCGGGCACCTCGCCTTCGATGGACGGCCATGGCGCCATCGCCCCCAGCAGCATCTTCGGAGACCGAGATGGGACGACCTGGAGACTACGACCTCAACCGGAGAGACCTGATGGTGGCTGCATCCGCCACAGCGGCCCTTGCCGCCGTTCCGTCCGCCGCAGGTGCCGCGCCCGCCGGAACCGACAAGCCGGTCCTGGCCAAGGTCGGGTTCACGGTGAACGGCGAGCGCCGCGAGCTCGAACTCGACACCCGGACCAGCCTGCTCGACGCGGTCCGCGAACACTTGCACCTGACCGGCGCCAAGAAGGGCTGCGACCACGGCCAGTGCGGCGCCTGCACCATGATCGTCGACGGCCGGCGCATCAACTCCTGCCTGACCCTCGCGGTGATGCACCAGGACGCAACCGTCATGACTATCGAGGGACTCGGCAAGCCGGGCGACCTCCACCCGATGCAGGCCGCGTTCGTGAGGCACGACGGCTACCAGTGCGGCTTCTGCACCCCGGGCCAGATCTGCTCCGGCGTGGCGGTCATCGCAGAGATCAAGTCCGGCATCCCGAGCCACGTCAGCGCCGACCTCAACGGGACCTACGAAGTCACCGACGCCGAGATCCGCGAGCGCATGAGCGGCAACATCTGCCGTTGCGGCGCCTACTCCAACATCGTCGAGGCGATCACCGAAGTCGCCGGGAGACAGGCATGAAGTCCTTCACCTACGAGCGCCCGGGCACCCCCGCCGCCGCCGCCGCCGCCGTCGCCCGCACCCCGAACGCCAAGTTCATCGCCGGCGGCACCAACCTCCTCGACCTGATGAAGCTGCAGATCGAGACCCCGACGCACCTCGTCGACGTGAACGGCCTCGGCCTGGACAAGGTCGAGCCGACGGCCGAGGGCGGGCTTCGTGTCGGCGCGCTGGTCCGGAACACCGACCTCGCGGCCGACGCCCGTGTCCGCAAGGATTACGGCGTGCTGAGCCGTGCCATCGTCGCCGGCGCCTCGGGCCAGCTGCGCAACAAGGCGACCACCGCCGGCAACCTGCTCCAGCGCACCCGGTGCCCGTACTTCTACGACACCGCCCAGGCCTGCAACAAAAGGCAGCCCGGGTCGGGCTGCTCGGCCATCGACGGGGTCAGCCGGCAGCTCGCCGTGATTGGTGCGAGCGAGGCCTGCATCGCGACCTATCCGGGCGACATGGCCGTGGCCATGCGCGTCCTCGACGCCACCGTCGAGACGGTCGACGCCAAGGGCGCCACCCGTAAGATCCCCGTCGCCGACTTCCACCGGCTCCCCGACGACCGTCCCGAGGTCGACACCGTGCTCAAGCCCGGTGAGCTCATCACTGCGGTCACCCTGCCGAAGCCGGTCGCCGGGACACACATCTACCGCAAGGTCCGCGACCGGGCCTCCTACGCCTACGCCCTCGTCTCGGTCGCCGCCGTGATCGGCAAGGACGGGACCGGCCATGTGGCGTTCGGCGGCGTGGCGCCCCGTCCGTGGCGCGTCGAGGCCGCCGAGGCCGCCCTGCCGCGGGGTGCCAAGGCGGTGACCGACAAGGTCTTCGCCGGGGCCAAGCCGACCGAGGACAACGCCTACAAGCTGAAGCTCGCCGAGCGCACGCTCGGTGCCGTCCTGACCGAGGCGAGGGCCTGATCCATGAAGTTCGACACACCCGCAGGCCAGAACCCCATCGACCAGCTCAAGGTCGTCGGCAAGCCGACGGACCGGATCGACGGCCCGTTCAAGACCACCGGTACCGCGCCCTACGCCAACGACCGGCATGACCCGCAGGCCAAGCTCGCCTACGGCGTCGTCGTCGGCGCCACCATCGCCAAGGGCCGGATCGCCTCGATGGACCTGGGTGCCGCCAAGGCCGCCCCGGGCGTCGTCGCCATCGTCACCGCCGAGAACGCGGGCAAGCTCGGCAAGGGCAAGCTCAACACGGCGAAACTCCTCGGCGGCCCCGAGATCGAGCACTACCACCAGGCGGTCGCCGTGGTGGTCGCCGAGACGTTCGAGCAGGCACGCGCCGCCGCGGCGCTGGTCAAGGTCAGGTACGCCGCCACCAAGGGCGCCTTCGACCTCGCCGCGGTGAAGGATGGAGCGAAGGACCCGGGCGACGTCCAGGGCAGCCCGTCCTCCTCCTCAGTCGGTGACTTCGCCGGCGCATTCGCCTCGGCGCCGGTCAAGCTCGACGAGAGCTACGAGACGCCCGACCACGCCCACGCGATGATGGAGCCGCATGCCTCCGTGGCGTCGTGGGACGGGGACAAGGTGACGGTCTGGACCTCGAACCAGATGATCGCCTGGGGCACGCGCGACCTCGCGCTGACCCTGGACGTCCCGCAGGAGAAGGTCCGGCTGGTGTCGCCCTTCGTCGGCGGCGGCTTCGGCGGCAAGCTCTTCCTTCGGTCCGAGGCGCTCCTCGCGGCGCTGGGCGCCCGTGCGGCCGGTCGGGCGGTGAAGGTCGCCCTGACGCGTCCGCAGATGTTCAACAACACCACGCACCGGCCCGCCACGTTCCAGCGCATCCGCATTGGCGCGACCCCGGACGGAAAGATCACCGCCATCGGTCACGAGAGCTGGTCGGGCGACCTGCCCGAGGGCGGGCCCGAGGCGGCGGTCCTGCAGACCCGCCTGCTCTACGCGGCCCCGAACCGGATGACCGCCCTGCGCCTCGCGGTGCTCGACCTTCCGGAGGGCAACGCCATGCGGGCTCCGGGCGAGGTCCCCGGCCTCATGGCGCTTGAGGTGGCCATGGACGAGATGGCGGAGAAGCTCGGGCTCGATCCCGTGCGGTTCCGCGAGATCAACGACACCCAGGTCGACCCCGAGAAGCCGGAGCGGGCCTTCTCCCAGCGCAGCCTCGTGACCTGCCTCCGTCAGGGCGCCGAGCGCTTCGGCTGGGACAGGCGGGGCAAGCCCGGCCAGGTCCGCGACGGCCGCTGGCTCGTCGGGATGGGGATGGCCTCGGCCTTCCGCAACAACATGGTGCTGAAGTCGGCTGCCCGCGTCCGCCTCGACGGCAAGGGCATGGTCATCGTCGAGACCGACATGACCGACATCGGCAACGGCAGCTACACCATCATCGGCCAGACGGCGGCCGAGATGATGGGGGTCACCCTCGACAAGGTCATCGTGCGCCTCGGCGACTCCGATTTTCCCGTTTCCTCGGGGTCGGGCGGGCAGTTCGGCGCCAATTCCTCGACGTCAGGCGTCTACGCCGCCTGCATCAAGCTGCGTGAGGCCGTGGCCGGCAAGCTCGGGTTCAACTCGGCCGACGCCGTGTTCGAGGACGGTCAGGTCCGCTCGGGCAACCGCGCCGTGCCGCTCGCCCAGGCGGCGGCCGGCGGGGACATCGTGGCCGAGGACGCCATCGAGTTCGGCGACCTCGACAAGACCCACCAGCAATCGACCTTCGGCTCGCACTTCGTCGAGGTCGGGGTCGACGTGGCCACGGCCGAGATCCGGGTCCGCCGCATGCTGGCGGTCTGCGCCAGCGGCCGCATCCTCAACCCGAAGTCGGCCCGCAGCCAGGTCATCGGCGGCATGACCATGGGCGTCGGCGCGGCCCTGATGGAGGAACTCGCGGTCGATACCAAGCGAGGCTACTTCGTCAACCACGACCTCGCGGGCTACGAGGTGCCGGTCCATGCCGACATCCCGCACCAGGAGGTGGTCTTCCTCGACGAGGTCGATCCGATGTCGTCGCCGATGAAGGCCAAGGGCGTCGGGGAGCTCGGAATCTGCGGGGTCGGCGCCGCGGTGGCGAACGCCGTTTACAACGCCACCGGCGTGCGGGTCCGCGACTACCCGATCACCCTCGACAAGCTCCTCGACCGCATGCCGGACGCGGCCTGACACGAACGACGGAAGCCCCATCATGCGTCCCAAGATCATCTGCCATATGGGCAGCTCCATCGACGGCCGGCTCCACCCGAGCCGCTGGACGCCTCCCGCCGCCGGCATCGAGGAAGGGCTGGTCCATCGCTACTACGAGGAGACCGCCGCGCGCCTCGACGCGGAAGGGTGGATCGTGGGACGCACGACCATGGCCGAGATCGCCGAGGGGCATCCCCGTTCGCCGAAGGTCATCCCCGGCGACCTCCGCCGGACCCATGTCGGCGACCGGAAGGGTCGGGACCTGGCCGTCGCCATCGATCCGCACGGCAAGGTCAGCTACGGGCGGGACGATGCCGGCGGGGACCACATCGTGGCGATCCTCGGTGAAGGCGTCACCGACACCTATCTCACCGAGCTTCGCGAGGACGGGGTCTCCTATCTGTTCGCGGGTCCGGACGGGCGGGACCTCGCGGGTGCGTTGGAGGCCCTGGGCGAGACCTTCGGCGTGCGGACCCTGCTGCTGGAGGGCGGCGCCATCATCAACGGGGCCTTCCTCAAGGCCGGTTTGATCGACGAGGTCAGCCTGCTCGTGTCGCCGGCCCTCGACGGCTTGGCGGGCGTGCCGACCATCTTCGAGTACCAGGGCGGGCCCGACGAGCGGCCGGCGGCCGGCAAGGCCCTTCGCCACCTGCGAACCGAGACGCTGGACGGCGGAACCGTCTGGCTTCGTTACCGGCTGGAGGATGCTGTCGCGGTTTGAGGGCCACATCTCGGTTCGGCCCCATGCATCGAACCGTCGCCGTCGCCGGGTCGAGGAACCGCATCCGGTCGACGGGTACGACCGACAGACGGAGGCGCCCCCGCCGTGCGACGAAGGCCGGGTCGTACCTGGCGGTCAGGCGGTGCGGCGGCCGTACCGCCCCTGCGGTTGCGCCTCGAAGTATTTGCCGTGCTTGATGCGCACGTCCATCTTCTTCTTGAGCACGCCCGGGGTGAGCGGTTCCTTGTGCAGGGCGGCGCCCCGTACGGTCCAGGTCCTGATCTCGGGTAGGATCTCGGCCGGGGTCATGGCGCTTCCGTCCGGGATGATGTCGTGGACCTCCTGCATGACGCGGTCCCAGAACTCCTCGGCCCGGAAGCGTTCGAGTTGGTTCTCGACCTTGGCCAGCCGCGCCTGGAGGCGCTCGCCGTCCTGGTCTGCGGCGGCACCCTTGGCCTTGAGGGCGGCGTTCTCGGCCTGGAGCGTCTCGATCATGCCGAGAAGGTGCTCGCGGTCCTCCTTCTCGCCGGCCTGGTCGGCCTTCGCCTGCTCGCGCTCGCGCGAGAACGTCTGGGTGGCCTCGCGCTTGGCCATCTTCCAGAGGTCCATGCCGAGGGCCTGGGCGGCGGCCTTCATGCCCTTGGACATGTCGGTCGGCTCCAGCTTCGGGTCGTAGCCGCGTTTCTTGCGCCAGGCCCGCAGGTGCTTGCAGACCTCGCGCGGCGAGCCGCCGGTGGCGAGCCTTTCGCGAACCTTGCGCAGGCTGGGCTTCTCGCCCCTGGCGAGCATGGCGTCGGCGACCATGAAGACGGAGAGTTCGGTGGGCATCGAGGGTGCTCCGGTGATCGGTCGGAGCATGCCTCGGCGGGGTTAAGCGCCCGTCACGAAGGGCCGCCGGAGCCGAAGGATTCGCGACTCCGACGGCGGGTATCGGGTAGCGCTATTCGATACCCCGCGCTTTCGGATGGGGTTCGCCGGCGCCACCATCGTGGCCGTCTTGTCGGCGACCGCAATCGCTGAAGGCCAGGAAGGTTTCTACCTGCGCGAGTGGAACAAAACGGGCTCAAACGCCTTGTCAGCCAAACTTGGCCTTTTAGGGGGGCTCGCCGATGTGGTCGGACAAGGAGACCAATCGGGATTTCCTGAACTTCCGCGCAGTGGCCGCCACCGCCGCCGAGGTGATCGTCCAGGCCGATGGGCAGGCGTTGTCCCTCGGCATTTCGGGCGGCTGGGGCGTCGGCAAGTCGTCCATGGTCAAGCTCATCCGTACAGAACTTGATGAGCGCGAGGGCCAGGACTTCGCGTTCGTGGAGTTCAACGCCTGGCTCTATCAGGGGTACGACGACGCGCGGTCGGCCTTGATGGAGGTGATAGGCACCAAGCTCCTTGAGTATGCGGAGGAGCATGAGAAGCCGACAACGCGAATTCTTGAGTTCCTCGGACGTGTTCGCTGGGCACGCGCCGCTGGCCTAGCCGCCGGCGTGGCGGGATCGGCGATGGTTGGGATGCCCTTGCCGGGGGTTCTCGGCGGGCTCTGGGACGCCTTTCGCGGCATGACGGACGGCGACGTCACGAGCGACGACGTCGACGCGGCTAAGAAGGCGGGCAAGGAGGCGGCCGATACCGGCAAGGGGCTGGTCGGCGAGAAGAAGGAGCGCCCGACGCCGCCGAAGCAGATCCAGGAGTTGCGCGACCATTTCGAGGCGACGCTTAAGGAACTCAACGTCACGCTTGTCGTGTTGATCGATGACCTCGACCGGTGCCTTCCTGCGACCGCCATCGCGACATTGGAAGCGGTCAGACTGTTTCTGTTCCTCGACCGGACAGCATTCGTTATCGCCGCAGACGACCGCATGATCAGAACCGCCGTGCGGGCCCATTTCAATTTCGACGTCGCGCTCGATGACGACCTCATCACGAGCTATTTCGACAAGCTCATCCAGGTTCCGATCCGGGTGCCTCCACTCGGAACGCAGGACGTGCGCGCCTACCTGATGCTTCTGTTCATTGAGAACAGCGGGCTTGAGAAGGACCGACGTGACGAACTTCGGACGGCCATCTGCGAACGGCTCGGCCAGACCTGGCAGGGCAAACGTGTCGATGCCGCCTTCGTGAAGACCCTTATTCAGGACTGCCCCGATCCCCTGGCAGCCCGGTTCGATCTCGCCGACCGGCTTGCTCCGACGATGGCGACCGCCGAACGCATTGCCGGCAATCCCCGTCTGATCAAGCGCTTCCTGAACACCCTATCGATCCGGATGTCGATTGCCCGGGCGCAGAGCGTGACGGTCGACGAGCAGGTTCTTGCGAAGATGCTCCTGTTCGAACGGTGCGGGCATAAGGACGCCCATGCCAGCATCCTCAAGGCAGTGGCGGCCCATGACGAAGGCAAGCCCGTATTCCTGACCCCCTGGGAAGAGGCGCTGCGGAAGGGGGAACCGGCGCAAGGGCTGAGGCCCGAGTTCAACAGCGACTTCGCCCAAAGCTGGCTGGCGCTAGATCCACCGCTCGGCGACCTCGACCTGCGCGCCGTCGTCTACGTGAGCCGCGACCACCTTCCGATCATTACGCCGAAGGACGAGCTGTCGTCGGAAGCGGCTGCGTTGCTTGCTGGGGTGCTGGCCATTCGTTCGGGCATTGGCGAGCAACTCGTCACGAAGCTTCGAGGCATACCGACCCGAGAGACGACGCAGATCATGGAGCGGGTGCTCGGCAAGGCTCGTCAGATCCAGGAATGGGGAACGCCGCCGATCCTGCACGCCGTATTGACCGTCGCGGCAGTCGACCCCGAACACGGTTTAACCTTCGCTCGATTCCTTCGCGAGGTGCCACCTGCCCAACTTACCCCGGCCATCGTGCCTCTCCTGTCCGACAAGGCTTGGGCTCGGACGGTGCTGTCGCATTGGGGCGAGCAGGACGATACGCCGGTGCCGGTGAAGCGTGCGATTACGGCCAACGCAAGTCGCAGGCGCTGATCGATGGGAACCTCCTCATCGAGCAAAGGTCCGGGTGGCGGGGTTCCCATGGTCCCGCCGTGGGTACCCCCCCTGCCACCCTTGCTTCCACCACTTCCGCCGGAAGCGCCTCCCGATGCCGGGCCGGACCAAGACGGCCCCCCGCCGGCGCAGGACATCCCGCAGCCGTTGCCACCCGCGCCCCCTAATCATGTCGCGCCGCCACGTCGCTTCTCAGCGGCGCGTACGAGCCTAGGGCATTTCTCCCGTTCGGGTTCAGGCGACGATCTGCGTCGCGGGCTTGGGCATTACAGCCGTACGGGGCTCGGAGGGTCCACGGCGGCGACCCGCCGGATGGGCGGGACGGTCGTCACCGCCGGTGGCCTGTATGGGGTCCTGAGCGCCCTTAGCTCGGGTGCTCGGTCGCCCGTCGATCTCGGAGTTGACGCCGCCGAGCTACGCGGTCGCCCTGCCGCCGAGGTGGCCGACAGGATCGCGAACGCGCTCAGGCCATCAGACGGCACCCAGGATACCGAGGCGGCGCGGGATGCCATTTCCCGGGCCATCTCCGACCTGGTGGCGGCCGAGCCCGAGGTCGACCTTTTGGCACTGTCCCCTGAGCAGATCGGAACGGTGGTCGAGGGATACGTCGCCCACGACCTCTGCCATCGGATCGAGCTCGACGTCGGCAAGGCCGTCCACGACAAGGCCCCCGATCCCGCGACTGCAACGCAACGTCTTGAGCAGATGAAGGACTACGTCCGCCAGGAGGTGGCGCGTTGTTTCCGGGCACGCTCCGACCGTGGGCAGCGTCTGGACCGCCAGGGGTCGGCGACGCTCGCGGCGAGTGTGCTCCGGGACGTCTTCGAGGTCTTCGAGGGCTACCTGCAATGAGAGTTTCCTGCCTTCCGGCGGGCGTCCCCGCCGCCGCTCCCGCCGACCTCCGCTACGTTCTGTACGGCCCCCCGCCAGCCATGTATGTCGGATCGGTCGCGACTGCCCTGATCCCGACCGTTCGTCGTCTCGGATTGGCGCCGTCGTCGCGAGCCTGGGATTTCCTGTCGCTTGCGCTATCCGTCATCGCGGCGGACGAGGGTTGCTCCCGCAGCGCCAGCGCGGATGGGTGGACACGGAGCATCGACCTGGAGGTCGGGGTCACGGACCCGGCGTTCTGGAACGGTCGGCGGGACATCCTGCAGGACGCTTTGGGCTTCCTGTCGACGGACCGCTGGTCCTTCGAGTTCGTCGGCGGAGGGCTGCAGCCCGCGCCTCCCCAGCAGGCCGTCGCCCGCCCGGAGGAGTGCGTGTGCCTGCTGTCAGGGGGGCTCGACAGCCTCATCGGCGCGCTCGACCTCAGGGCGCAGGAAAAGCACCCGCTGCTGGTGAGCCAGGTCGCGAAGGGTGACAAGCAGACCCAGCGCGAACTCGGTCGCATGATCGCCGGGAGCGGCCTTCACCTGCAGCTCAACCACAACGCCAGGCCCCCAAGTGGCTTTTCGGAGCGGTCCCAGAGGTCCCGCTCGATTATCTTCATGGCCTACGGCGTGCTGGCAGCCACTTGCCTCGCGGCTTACCAGGATGGCGGGACCGTCGACCTGTACGTTCCCGAGAACGGGTTCATCAGCCTCAACGTGCCCCTGACGCCGCTGCGCATGGCCAGCCACAGCACGCGAACTACGCATCCGGTCTTCATGGGCCGCCTACAGGACCTGATCGACGCCGCCGGCCTCCGGGTCCGGCTGGTGAACCCCTACATCCTCAGGACCAAGGGTGAGATGCTGTCCGGCTGTGCGGATCGCGCGTTTTTGCTGTCGCATGCCGGCGAGACCACCAGTTGCGGCCGCTACGCCCGCACCGCCTTCACGCAATGCGGGCGATGCGTGCCCTGCCTCATCCGGCGTGCTTCCTTCCATGCGGCAGGCATTGCGGACACCACGCCACCCTATAGGTACGATATCTCCCTGCCCGGGCGTCGCCATCGGGACTTCGAGGACGTCAGGGCGGCGGCCATGGCCGTCGGCAGGGTGGAGACCGCGGGCCTGAAGGAGTGGCTCGGCGGCGCCCTCAATGCGGCCCAACTCGGCGGCGATACCGGGGCGTACGAAGACGTTGCCAGGCGTGGGATCGGAGAGCTCGGCACCTTCCTGAGGAGCGTCGGGGTCATCTGACCGGGCACTCCCGGCGACCGAAGGGGAGCCGGAGCGTCCGCTTGATCGATCTCCATTGCCACATAGACCTCTATCCCAACCCCAGGGCGGTGCTGGACGCAGCGGAGGACAAGGGCGTCTTCGTGCTTGCGGTCACCACGACGCCGCTTGCCTTCCAGGGCAACCTGGATTTGGTCGAGGGTCGTCGTAGGGTCAGGGTCGCCCTTGGCCTGCATCCGGAACTCGTCGCCGAGCGGCATGGCGAGATCGACCACTTCGTGGAACTCCTACCCAACACCGCCTACGTGGGCGAGGTTGGTTTGGACGGCAGCCCTCGGAATCGAGCCAGTTTCGCCCGACAGGAACTCGTGTTCGCGCGGATCGTCGAGGCATGCGCCGATCTCGGTGGAAGGGTCCTGAGCATCCACTCGCGGCGGGCGGCGGGCGCGGTTTTGGATATCCTCGCCGGGACGCCGACCTGTGGCGTCCCGGTGCTGCATTGGTTCAGTGGCAGCATGAAGGAACTCGAACGAGCGGCGACCGCCGGATGCTGGTTCAGCGTCGGACCGTTGATGCTGACGACGCCAGCTGGCCGCCGTTTGGCGGCTGCGATGCCAAGGAACCGGGTCCTGACGGAAACCGACGCACCGTTCGCGCAGATTTCCGGACAGCCGTTGATGCCATGGGATGTGGCGGCGGCCGAGAACGCCCTCGCGGAGCTCTGGCAGCTTCCGGCGATGGAGGCGCATCGCCAACTACGAGATAACCTTCGTTCGTTGGCGACACGTGCCTCAGAGATGGCAACCAGACCCAGGGTGTTATCTCGTCCCGGTGAAATCCCTACTTACGCTGGATAGCGGATAGCGCTTCCCGATACCTGCCTAGGCGTCGCGAATCCTGCCCCCCGCGCCTGTGGATCCAGGCCTCCGGCCTTGCCTATCGGCACCGGCCAGGTCACGTTCGCCGCCTTTCCCGGAGACCCCCGATGATACGCGCGAGCCAGCACCCGACCGACTGACCCCGGAGTGCCGACGCTTGCCGAGCCTCCGCTTTTCGCGAGGCTACGATGCCACCCAGGACGCTCTTCACGTCCGACCATCACATCGGACACCGCAACATCCTTTCGCCAACGATGGCCCTGCGCCGGCCGTTCGCCTCCATCGAGGAGCACGACGAGACCCTGATCGCGCGATGGAACGCCGTCGTGCGGCCCGAGGACACCGTCTGGCACCTCGGCGACTTCTGCTACCGCTGCCCGGAGGCCCGCGCCCGAAGCGTTTTTCGCCGCCTGGTCGGTCAGCGACGGCTGGTGCGGGGCAACCACGATAAGATCGCCTCGCGGCTGCCTTGGGATGGGCCCGTCGTCGACGTCATCCGGGTCGCCGTCAAGAACGCCGACGGCACAACCACTGGGGTCTGGTGCTCGCACTACGCCCACCGCGTCTGGCCGCGCCAGCACTACGGCGACCTCCACCTTTTCGGACATTCGCACGGCAGCCTGCCCGGCACCGCCACCAGCACCGACGTCGGCGTCGACTGCTTCGACTTCAGGCCGGTGACCCTGGCCGAGATCCGCGTGCGCCTCGCCGAGAATGCCATGGCCGCGGGGATCGAACCATGAACGCGGCCAGGCTCTGGGTCTTCTCGGATCTCCATCAGGACTGCCCGGAGAACGCCTGGGACCCCGCCGCCCACGCGCCGGCCGGCGGCTTCAACGTGGTCGTGGTCGCGGGCGACGTCCACATGCCGCTGACGCGTGCCCTGGAATGGCTCGGCGAGCGCCTGCCCGGCGTGCCACTCGTCTACGTGCCAGGCAACCACGACTTCTGGTGGGACCGCGGCGAGGAGCGCTACACGATCTTCGACCAGATCGCGCGAGGGCGCGACCGGGCTGCCGCGCTCGGGATCACGCTGCTGTTGGACGTCGCGGTAACGCTCGGTGGGACCCGCTACCTCGGTGGCACGCTCTGGACCGATTTCCGGCTTGGGTCCTTCAGCCTGACGCACGGCATGCGCAGCGCCCAGGGTCGCGACGGCATGGTCGACTACCGCCGCATCCGCACCGGGCCGAGCTCAAGGCATCGGATCGAACCCGAGGCCGTCCTGGCGATGCACCGGCGGACGCGCGCGTTCCTCGACGCCGGTCTCGCCGAGGCCCATGACGGCCCCACCGTGGTCGTCACGCACCATGCCCCGCACCCGCACAGCCTGTCGTCGCGACACCAGCATCTCGCATGGTGCGACGCCTCCGACCTCTCCGGAATGATCGACGTTCATGGCCCCGACCTATGGTTGCATGGCCATGTCCACCGGCATTCGGACTATCGCGTTGGTCGCACGCGCATCGTCTGCAACGCACGCGGCCATGTCGACGAGAGCACCGGGTTCATCTCCGGCATGATCATCGAGGTCTGACAGCCCCGATGAGGTGACGCGGAACCGCCCGGCAATCGGATCGAATGGCATCTGGTCCAGGCTACCTGTGTCCGCCGGCCGGTATACAGGTCGCGCCGAAACCACGTCGAGCGGTGATGCGGCGCGGGCATCAGGCGCGACGTCGACGGTCCACATTCCTTGGAGGAACCGGGAAAGGTACCGGTGCGGCGGCCAGGATCGGCTTCCAGGTCACGCTCCATTCGTCCATCGGAACTGGATCGGAGCGATGGACGAGGTCGAGGAAAGCAAGTCCCACCTCCGCCGTGGCACGCTTCATTAGGGGGTTCAGCTGCCCGCCGTTCCTGAGGGATCGGTCAGTGAACACGCTGTGCGAACCGCCCTGGAACACGACGAGCGCCTTTCTCTCCGTGGGAATGGCGTTGAAGACGTCGATGCGGTCTTGGACTGGTGAGTAGCGGCCGGGGATGCGGATCGTGTCCTCCGTCGTGGTCACGTGGAGGGCGGGGACGTCGATCATCGCCAGAACCGCCGCGAGGTCGGTCTCGCCGTAGAAGGGCGGGGCCGAGACGACGATGCTCGCCTTGAAGCGAGGGTCCTTACACGCGAGAGGTTTCTCGTCGCGTATCACCTGGGCGCCGGTGAGGATTAAGGTGGTGGTCGCCCCGTAGGAGTGGCCGGCAGCGACGATGCGCTTCCGGTCCATGGCGGCATGGAAGGGATTCTCACGGTTAAGCAGGCGGTCGAGGCCGAAGCTCACGTCACGCGTCCGCTCGATGGCCTCGCACTCGTCCGCCGCGCTATCGAGGCGGTCGAGGAGCAGGATCGGGTTGCCCTCCTACAGCGTCTGGTCGCTGCCGACATGCTGGATGTGCAGGCTGGCGGTCCCGCGCCCCGACCACCCTTCGCCGAGGTAGCCGTAACCCTTCCGCGAGCCGCCGAGCCCGTGGGAGAACACTATCAGCGGGATCGGTCCCTTCCGGGTCGAGGCGGCCGGCCAGTAGAGCCGTGCCGGCACCGCGCGGTCACGTGACGGGTCGACCCACTCGAAGTCGATGGCCCGTGCCTCGGCCGACGCCGGCATCGCCTCTGCCGGCAGTGAGGAGAACCAGCCTCCGGCACCCACCGCCAGGGACATTGCGCCGAAGCGGCGGCGGCGGAGGCCGCGATGGCTCGGATCCGGGAACACGTCCGAGCGTGGCGGGACATCGTCGATGGTGGTCATGAACGTCTCACGGTGTTCGACGGCAGGTTGATCTGGCCGGAGCCTTAGAGCTTTCGCTGGGTGCCCCGAGGGGCGGCGATGGTTCCCGCCGTCCAAAGGCGCTTACGGCGCCCCGTTCAAGACAAGAGATGGGAAACCGCCACTCCGCGCCCGTGATCGGGGCTACAGACGGGATCGCCGACGACCGCGAACCTGCGACGTTCGGCAAGCGCGTGCACGACCATCTTCCCGCTGCGCCCCCTCAGGACATGCCGCCCCAAGGCCTCCGCATCGATGCCGTCCGGAAGCACGGGCATCCTGCAGAGGACAACTTCCGAGACGAGCACGGACCGCCCCGTCTCCCTGCACAGGACTTCCAGTCGGGCTGTCGCATTCATGACGTCGCCGAGATCTTCCGACCGTGTCCCTGACGAGCGCCTCGCACGCGGTGCGACAGGCGACCACATGCGCCCTGATATTTTGGCAATCATGATCCCGACGCTGAAGCTCATGCCTGGAGCTTGTCTAAGGACGCATTGCCTGATCCAGGCCACGCACCGAATTCGAATCCTCAACGCTATCCCAAGGACCGGATCGGTGGTCCTTCAGGCCTGTTCCCTGGCCTTTCCACAGCCCCCCGAAAATAAAGTTTTGGGCGTAGAGAGGCCCAAAATCCCGGCCCAGCCATGAGAGGTGGGTTCGATGTCATCCATCGCGGTGATCGGGCCTGTGGCGTGCCTCATGGGGCGAAATCGGGCCAGTTTCTTTAGTCCTGGTTCGGCATCCCAAGTTGACGCGAGGGAGTCAGCCGAGGTGGCTAAGCTGCTCTTGTAGCAGGCGGTTCAAGGCGCAATCCTCACCTGGTCGCGTCGGGTGTGGTGCCTCGACGAGCCGACAGGCAGGTCGAGAGTGCCCCCATCATGACGGACTACACGCGGGGGGCGGATTCCGCCCTCGGCTACCGCTGGCGAGCGGACAAGACCGCCATCGAGCGGCTTGGCCTGACGCCCGGCAGGTCGCTGGCCGACCGCCAGGTCCAGGCCAGCATCATCGCCTCGCTCGCGCTCCACTACGACCGGCCCCGCGAGGCCGGCGAGAGTCTCGGGCGCGTCTCCTATTCCCGGTCGACCGACCACTACGACGTGCCCGAGCGGTACCGGTCGACGCCCTACAGCCGCAAGCGGGTCTGCGCCGCCATCGACGGCCTGGCCGAGGCCGGGCTGATCGTCAACATGAAGGCGCTGCCCGGCGCCCATCTCCAGCGCGACGAGGCCAAGCGCCTGCAGAGCGCCTGTTACGCGCTGCCGGCGATGATGGACCGGCTCAAGGGCCTCAAGCTCGTTGATCTCGTGCCGCGGTGCCCCCTGATCCTGCGGGACATCAACGGCGACCTCGTCGACTACGCCGAGACCGAGCGCACCCGGCGCTTCCGGAAGGACGTCGAAGAGACCAACGCCTGGCTCGAATCCGTGCTCGTCACCATCGACCCGGCCGCCGACCCGGCGAACTGGCGCCGGACCGAGCACCACCTCAGCGCCCGCAAGGTCAAGGCCGACGGCTCCGAGACCTGGGCCACGGTCGTCCCGGGGCAGGCCCCGAGCGTCGTGAGGATCTTCTCGCGGTCCCGGTTCGACCTCCACGGCCGGTACTACGGATTTTGGCAGGGCCTGCCCAAGGACCGGCGGGGCGACCTGCTCATCGACGGCGAGTTCACGGTCGAACCGGACTTCCACTGGCTCCACCCGACGCTCTTATATGCGATGTGCGGCCACGCCATCGCGCACGACCCGTACACGACCGGGTATTGGCCCCGCGCAGCCGGGAAGCTGGCGTTCAACACGGCGATCAACGCCAAGACCGACGCCGAGGCAATCGGCGGCCTGCTTAAAAAGCGGGACGAGACCGGCGACGACGGCGAGCCGGTGTGGCGGTACGGCCGGCGCCAGACGGGCTGCATCCTGGAGGCCATCAAGGAGGCGAACCCGCACATCGCGCACATGTTCGGCAGCGACGCCGGGGTGAGGCTCATGGCCATCGACAGCGGCATGGCGGGCAGGGTCATGAAGGGGTGCCGGAAGGCGGGCATCCCGTGCCTGCCCGTGCACGATTCCTTCCGCGTCCCGGCCCGTCACGAGGGTACCGTGACCGCCATCATGGGCGAGGTTTTGGCCTCAACTCTTGTCGGGATTAAGTCAAAGGTTTCAGGGACTTCGATCAAAACGTACCGACATAATGATACCTCCCTTCTGGCGGAGCCCCGGGAGCCCTCCCTGGCGGAGCCGGCACCACTTCCCGCGGAGCGGGTAGAGACCCCCCTGGCGGAGCCGGGCTACCCTGTCGCGGAGCCCGTAGGAGAACCCCTGCCGGAGGCCGTGGGGCCCTTCCTGGCGGAGCCGGGTCTCCCTGCCGCGGAGCTAGAGGAGACCCCCGTAGCGGAGCCCCTGGGCCTCCCTGTGGCGGAGCCGGTCCCCACCCCCGCGGAGCCTATAGGAGACCCGGTGCCGGAGCCTGGTGGTCCTGTCCCGGGAACCTTGTCCCGGACCCTCTATCCTCCTACCCTAGCTCGGCCTGTGGTGGTGGTGTTCTCGGACCCCGTGGTCCCTCGCTCCTTTCTTCCCGACCCCCGTTCCCGGCCTCCCCTGGACGTTCCGGGGGGGGCTGTGTCGCCCTTCGTCGCCACCATCGCCTCGGACATCGTCATGCCCTCTCCGTCTCCGTCTCCCGCCCCCCGTCCCAGGTCCGCTTTCGACGCTCCCAAGGAGCGGGTCTGGAAGATCCGTGAGGTGGACGGGCGGATCGTGACGGGGCCGACCATGTTCATGGAACCCCGCGCCCGGGCGCTTCAGGCCCTTGGCCACGACCCGTTCGATTTCACCACCGAAGGCAGGGTTTCGCCCGGTCTCTAGACCGTTTCGCCTTGTGCCCGGCATGGGGCGCGACTAGGATCAAGATGCCCTCGACCGGCCAATCGCACCACGATTGAGATGCCCTCCGCCGCAACCCGGCGTGAGGGCATCGTCGTTTTGGTTCCCGTCATCCGGGACCACCGGACCTACCAGTTGGGCTCCGGCACCTATCCGAATTCGAGCCCGAGGCGGACCTTTGACCCCATCGCATCAGGGGGTCTCGCCGTCTCGTGTCCCACATCAGCCAACACAGCCCGAAGGCCCGGGCGACCGACCACGCGGTCCGCCGGTACGCGGAACGCCACCTCGGCGTGACAGTCGAGACCGAGGATGACCGCGTCGCGGTGAACCTCCTCCGCGCCAAGGGCGTGGATCTCGCCCGCATCCGCGCCCGCATCGCCGACATTGGCGGGGTCATCATGTCGACCGGGCGCACGTCCGGCGACTGCATCGCCTTCCCCGAGGCCCTCCGCTTCCGGCTCGTCGACGGCAAGGTGGTGACGGTCATGGCGCGGATCGGGGCCAAGCCGCCGCTGCTGGCCACGCCGGCGCCGGCCGAGCCGCGGAAGCGCAGCGTCCTCGAACTCGGGAGCGCGGCATGACCGTCGAGACCACCTTCACCTTCGAGGGCTGCGACAGCCCCGATACCTGCCGCGACGGCCTCCGTCCGCTTCTGGCGCCCGGCCAGGACTGGTCCGAGGTCCACTGCGGCCGCTGCGGCAAGCAAGGCATCGTCCGGCACGCCGACCTCGTGACACCCGCCGAGAACACGGCGGTTGCCGATCCCGACGGCTCCCCCGTCCAGCCGGTCGACGAGCCCGAGGCCAGCGAGGCCGAGGCGCCCGCCGGCAAGGGGAGGAACCGGTGAGGTCCGCACTCCCCTTCCAGGGCTACCACCAGCGTCGCGAGGCCGAATGGGTCGGCGCGCTGGTGCTGCTGGGCGTCGCCATCGCGCTGCTCCTGCCCGGCGCCACGTTCTCGCGGCCGACGTTCGACGTCTTCGGTGCCATCGCACCGGAGGGGACCTGGGGCGCGACGCTCCTCGGTGTCGCCGTCATCCGCATGCTGGGCCTTTGGGCCAACGGCGACAAGCACCACAGCCCGTCCCTCCGGTTCGTCACCGCCACCGTCGGCGCGTGCGTCTGGACCGCGCTGGCCTGGCTCCTCGCCAGGGACGGCTACCCCGGCTGGAACACCGGCGTGGGGGCCTACGGGGTCCTCGCCGCGGTCGACGCCTACTGCGCCCTCCGGGCGATCTGGGACCAGGGCGCCAACGACGCCCGCGCGAAGATCGTCAGGAGAGCGGCGCGTGGGTGACCTGGTGACCTCGTTCATCTCGCTGCCGGCCGACGCGCTGAAGGCAATCGGAACCGTCGCCGTCGGGGCGGTCCTCGGCCTGGCCACGTACGTCGTCGCCCGCATCAAGGAATCGCGCCGGCCGCCCGAGCAGTCCCTCGGCCTGCCGCGCGTCGCTCTCGATCCCATCGACCGGGATCTCGGCTTCACCATCGTCCGCACCGGCACGGACCTGACGCGGGCGCTGAACGACCACGGCGCCCTGCTGAGGCAGGCGTTCGCCCCGCCGCCGCCGCCCCCACCCCCGCCGCCTGTGGTCCCGCCCCGGCGCACACGTGTCCGGAGGACAACCCCGTGAAGAAGCCGAAGCTCGTCTCGAACCCGACGCGCGTCGCCAAGCACAGCCGGGTCGTCTGGCTGTCCGGCGCGGGGTTCGTCTTCTCCGCGCTCCAGGGCGGCATGGCCTGCCTGGCGTCCGATCCGCCCTTCAGCCCGGTGGTGTTCGCCGCGGTGACGACGGTCGTCTCGCTCGCCGCCCTCGTCCTCCCGTTCCTCGCCAACTCGGCCCTGTCCGGAGACCAGTCCTGATGTTCGCCTTCCTTCGCAAGCCGGCGCCGGCCGGGGTTCCCGCCGCTCCCGCCGCCCGGGCGTCCGGCAAGGGGCCGTCCCGCATGAAGCGGAACGCCGTGCTCGGCGCCGCCTGCATCTCGGTCGTGGGCTCCTTCGAGGGCCTACGGACCGTCGCCTATCCGGACCCGGCCACCCGCGGGAAGCCGTGGACGGTCTGCTACGGCGAGACCGACGGCGTGAAGGCGGGCGACCGCTACACGGTGGCCGAGTGCAAGGCGATGCTGGCGACGTCGCTGGAGAAGTACGCCCTGGCGGTCGAGGGGTGCGTCACGGCCCCGATGACCGACGGCGCCTACGCCGCTTACGTCTCGTTGGCCTACAACATCGGCACCGGCGGATTTTGCCGGTCCAGCGTCGTCCGGCTGCACAACGCCGGGCAGACCCGCCCCGCCTGCGACGCCCTCCTCAAGTTCAACCGCGCCGCCGGCGTCGTCTTCCCCGGCCTGACCCGCCGGCGCGAGGCCGAGCGCGCCCTCTGCCTCAAGGGGATCTGATCATGACGGCCATCGCCATCATCGCGGTCGCGTTCTTCTGCCTGATCGCCTTCGTCGTCGCTGTCCAGGCCGTCCGCGAGGTCGAGATCGCCAAGCTGACCGCGGCATCCAACTTCATCGAGCTTCCGTCCGGCGAATTGGTCATCCCGGCCGGCATGAAGGTCACCGCCCCGGCTTGCCCGTGTCGGAACCTCACCTCGCTGACCGTCGGGTCGGTGCACGAGATCCCGCCCGGCACGGTCATCCCGCCGGCGGCCGAGGCCGATCCCATCGTGATGGCCTACACCCAGCGCCCCATCGAGACGGCTGACCTGAACCCCGAAATTCTGGCCTCGTGGTCGGTGAAGGCGACCGAGGAGGTGAAGTCGGCCTTCGACGAGCTCGACGGCGAGACCAAGCCGCTTCCGAAGAAGAAGCGGTTCGAGTCCCACCGCAAGTCGGGGTGGTGACCGTGGCGGATTCCTCACCTACCCCGGTCATCTCGCAGGTCATGCAGACCGAGACGACCCGTACCGTCGACGCCTTCGGGGTCTTGGGCGAGCCCGTGCCGACCGGTCGGACCCTGCTCGTCCGGACGCTGACGCATCCCGGCGGCCAGACCGAGGTCCTGTCCATCGACGTCCAGTCGACGCCCGGCGACGTCTGGGTGCGCCTGCCGGACCCGACGGTGGTGAAATTCGAGACCGAGGGCGCCTGATGCTGACGCTCCTCTTGGCCCTCGTGACGACACCCGCCGGGATCTCGGCGGTCGTCGCCATCGGCCTCGCGGTCCTGGCCTTGCTCTACGCCCCGCGGCTGGCCCTGCCGGTCGCGCTCGTGGCGGTGATCCTGCTCGGTGTCGCCTACGTCAGCCGGCTCCAGGCCGACCTGGCGTCGACCCAGCGCCAGCGCGACGAGGCGGCCGCCCTCGCCGAGGTCCGCAAGGGCGCCGTCGAGGCCCTGCAGCGGAACGCCAAGGCGGCGGCCAAGCGCAGCGCCGCGACCGCCTCGGCCCACGACCGCATCCGCCGGGCGCCCGCGTCCGACGACGGCCCGCTCGCCCCGGTCCTGCGCGACGCCCTGGAGGCCGGACAGTGAAGCCGATCCTCGCGGCCGCCGCGCTGTTAGCACTCTGCCTTGGTGGCTGCCAGCATGCCGGCGCGCCCCTCGCCGAGATCCCCGACGAGCTCCTCACCTGCTCGGGGGCGCCCGCCTGGAAGCGGGGCGGCACCCAGCGCGACGCGGCCGGCTACGTCGTCGACCTTCGGGCCGCCCATGCCGATTGCCGGGGCAAGCTCGGCGAGGTCCGGGCCATGGCGAGGCCGGGGTCATGACGCCGGTGGCGCTGATCGCCCTGGCCTGCCTCGCCCGGGAGCCGGCGCCGCTCGTCTCCGAAGAAGTCCACCGCGCCCTCCGTGGGGACGCGACCACCGGCGCGGCCGCCGCGCCCAAGGGCGAGGTCGCCAGCGCGATCCGAACAGTCGCCGCCGTGCGCAGGGGTCGCCGGTGAGCGCCGAGGTCGCCTTCGCGGTCGGCGCGTTGATGGCCCTCTGCCTCTGGGACCCCAGGCCATGACCCACGAAGCCCTCGACACCCGCGCCGTCGTCGCCGCCGCCCGGGCCGTCATCAAGCACTCGCGCTGGTACCAGGACCTCCCCGCCGACCGGCCGCTCCCGTGCCGGCTCCAGGCCGCCCTCGAAGCGGCGCTCCAAGCCCTTGACCGGAAGACCACGTAGCGATGCCCGCGGATCAGGCGAAGGACGACGCCCGGCTGTTCGCCCGGGACGCGCTGCGCGAGGCCCGCCGAGTCTACGCGGATCGGGCCGTTCGTGAGGGAGAGGCGATGCTGGCGACGTTCGCCATGCTGGCCCTGGCGGCGCTGTTCCCGGACCTGCTGGCCGAGCCCGAGGTGAAGGGTACGCACTGAGAGCGTACCCCGCCACGCTCCCAACAACGGGCGCCTTTTAAACAACGCTTTTCAACCAGGCTGTTGGTGAAATCGTTGTTCAAATAGGTAGTGCGGGTTAGGCTGACCAAGTATTTCCGAGATCATGTCCGAAAAAGCGGACATGGACCTTGTGGGAACCTGGTCGAATCGCTTCAATCTGAGGTGCCCCCAGAAGGGCGGCCCTCGGCCGGCGTTGGACGCGCCGGACATCGAGGGCCTCGCTTAGCTCAGCGGAGTGCTCCCGTGAACCAAACTGCCCTCACCACTACCACATCAATCGCCCCCGTCGTCACCCTGATCGACGGCCATGCACGGGCAGACAGCCGCCAGGTCGCCCAGACCTTCGGCAAGCGCCACGGCGACGTGCTCCGCAGCATCAAGCTGCTCATTTCCACCGTTCCCGGATGTGAACGCAGTTTTGCGTCCGCATCCACCATGGTTCCGATGCCCAACGGCGGATTCCGGGAGGAGGAGTTCTTCCTCATGGACCGGGACGGTGTCGCCATCCTGGCGATGGGGTTCACCGGCTCCAAGGCGATGACCTGGAAGGTTGGCTTCCTCGGCGCTTTCAACGCCATGGAGGCGGAGATCCGCCGCCGGGACGCCCCGGACATGGACGACAACGCCACCTTGCGCCGGTTCTTGCTGGCCAAGATGGACAAGGTCGACGAGCTCACCGCCGTCGTCGCCGAGAAGACCACGGCTCTGGTGCTCGTCTCGGCGGTGGTCGAGGAGCAGCGCCCGATGGTCGAGGCGTACGAGGCGTTCCTCGACGACCGCGGCCTGTGCAACCTGCGCACCGCCGCCCGCGCCATCGACGCCCCCAGCGAGCTCTTCTTCGACTGGATCAAGGACAAGGGCTACGTCATCCGCGAGAACGGCGACCTGCAGCCGTCCGCCGCGATGCGGAAGGACGGCTACATGAAGCTGCGCGCCGGCCCCGACTCGGTCGGCAAGCTCCGCAAACAGTGCATGGTCACCCGCTCCGGGCTGGCATGGCTCCGTCAGCGCTGGGCCATCGGCCCCGGCAAGGTCCTCGCCCTGCAGGCGCAGATCGCCGAGCGGCAGGGTCGCCTCGCGGTCTGACCCCTGCGAGCAATCGGTATCGATCTGCCCATCGCTACCGAATGGGCCGGTTCCCCCTCTGCGGGAGCCGGCCCGCCAGGGCGCCCGATCCCCCATTCCAGAGCCGGAGCGACCATGCTGGACGACGTTTCACCCTTAATCGAAGTAACCCAGAACGACCTCGGCATCGTCGACATCGAGGAGATGATTGCCCGGGAAATGGCCAAGGAGGTCCCTCCCGCTCCCACCGGCAACGGCGGACCTCCCCTTGACGAGCACCCGGGCAAGGTCGTCGCCCGGATCGGGCACGCTTGCTACGGCGAGAGGTGGCACGGGAAACTCGCCGCGGACGTCGGTGAGGACCACCGCACGGTTCGCCGATGGGAGCTCGGCGAGTGCCGTCCGAGCCCTCTAAAAGTCGCGCGCATCGAGACCGTGGCGCGGGCCCACATCGCCCGCATCCAGCGCGCCCTCGAAAAGCGCTAACGCCGAAAAGCCGGCGTGTCCTCGGGCGCGCCGGCCGCGGAGATGACGAGGGGGCCGCGCTGGCCTGTCAGGGCGCGCCGGCGCCGGTGGTCTCGGTCCTCGGGGCCTAGAAGGTAGAGCCGCCCGCTCTCGGTCCGGGCGTGCGCCTCGGACAGTTCGACGACCGGCGTCGTCGTCACGAACGTGTCGCCCAGGCCTGGATGGCCCCAGCACAGGCCGTGCAGGCGCAGGCCACCGCCCGGCACCGGCCTCGTCGACCACTCCGTCAGGAACGGTGCGCTGGCCGCCTCGGCGCCATGGCTCGCCCGAAGCCGGTGGCGCAGGACCGCGACGTTGGCGAGCTCGTCGGGGGAAAGGTCGCGCAAGCGCATGGGGGGTCTCCTCAGATCTGAGGAGACCCTGCGGGTCCCCCTTGCATACGACCAGCCCTAGTCGCCGGCCGACAGGTCGCCCCGCCCTGAAGCGCAGACGCTGTCTTGGGCCTGCACGGCCTGATCGAGGAGCCCGTCGCCGGTCTGTTCGATCAGCCAGCCGGTCGTGTCATGCCCCGGCGCCGTCGACGTCCCACCCATCGAACCCCAGCGCGACCTACCGCCCGGTCCGGTGCCCCGGTACGTGACGACCTCGCGACCATCGACGACCCTGACGGTCCCGCAAGTCATGGTTACGGTCCAGCCCGACCGCGGGGCAGGCGTCGCTTCGAGGCGGAGGAATCGCGCCACACCGCCGGCGACCGGCGTGCGACCCTCGTAGTGCCAGGCGTCGCCTTCGGCAGGGAAGCGCTCCGAGGCGACGGCGGGGGCGGCCGCGAGCACGACCAGGGCGATCATCAATGCGCGCATCACAGCACTCCCCAGCAGCGTCCGTTGCGGTCGAAATGGACGAGGTTCGCCTCGTGGACGGGCCACTCGCCCACCATGAAATGCGGGCCCTCGAAGGGGTCGAACTTGATGCGCTCGGATGACCGCTGCAGGGGCGCGTCGATGATGACGCCGTTGGCCCAAGCAAGGACCGCCCGCTGCCCAAGGCGCAGGACGCGCTGCCGGGCCGCCTCGCTGACGTGGAAGCGGACGTCGTAGAGCGCGATGGACTCGACGTGGTCGACGACCCTGCGATTCTCGCGAACCGACCAGCACGACTTGTTGAGGTTGCGGTAGACGTCAACGCGGCGCACGACGGGCCTCCTCCAGGGCGTGGAGATCCCGGGCCGCGCGGACCGCCCGGTTGGCGAGAACGAGCCCCTCCGAGAGCGTGAGGTGCCGGTCCCGGACGAGTCGCCCGGCGTGGCCGACGTAGTCCTCTAGGACGACGCCAACGCGGGCGTCGCACGTCCCGGCGATCCGGTAGCCCCGGATCGTCGAGGCCAGATAGTCCCAGACGGGGGCGAGGGTCGGATCGATCATGGCGTCCTCCCTCAGTTCCGGGTGGCCAGGGCGTCGCGGCCGGCGACGAGGGTCTCGCAGAGGCGGCGGACGAGACGCAGGCTGCCGCCGCGGTAGTGCTGCTCGACCAGGGCGAGCTCCTCGCCGTCGAGATCGGGACACCACGTCTCGTCCTGGCCGCGCTCGGCCCGGAGGTCCGCCAGGATCGTGCGGCACACCACCGGCAAATCCTCGCGCCGCGGTGCCGGCAGGACGTGGACACGGAATCGGTCGACGAGCGCGGGGTGGCTCCGACGGAGGCCCTCGACGCCGTTCACCGTAGCGACGTAGCTCAGGCCGCTGAGGTCTGTGGCGCACTCCAGGTACGTGTCGTGAAACCTCGCCGCGTCGTCCGTCAGGAGGGGCAAAATCCCGTCCAACAGCGACCCGTTCTGAGTCCCGGTTCCGGTCTTATCGAGCTCGTCTAAGACCAGGAGCGCGGATGCTGTCCCGAGCCTCTTCAGAAGCTGAAGGGGCGTCGAGGCGCGGCCGGTACTCCACTGGCGCGAAGTCGAAAGGATCGTCGCGTCCGACGCCCCGCCACACGCGTGGACTTGCCACCCCAGGCCGAGGACCTCGGCCAGCCGGCGTGCGAACCGCGTCTTGCCGCTGCCCGGACTGCCTACGAGGAGAAGCGGCCGGACGACGACGTGGGGACGCCCGACGAGGTCGCGCAGGACCGCGTCGACGACGTCCGCGGCGTAGGGGAACTCGGCGACGAGCTCGGCCCGCGCCTGGGCGAGGTCCGGCACCCGCACGAGCTGCCACCGCTTGCCGGCGAACGGCCCCCACTCGGCCCGGGCGTTGTGCGCGGTCGTCTTGCCGGCCTTGCCCTCGCCGTCCCGCGCCGATCCCGGAAGATGTTCGACGCTCGCCAGGACAAGCAGGGACGGTTCGGACAGGAGCCGGTCCCGCTCCGCCTTCCTATGGGCGGCCGCCGCCTTGACCTCGGCGGCCCACAACGGCTCCGGCTCGTCAGCCTCGGGCGTGGCCACCCGGACGGCCCCGTGCAGCGTGTCGTCGCCGCTCTGCAGCGCGGCCGCCAAGGCGCCCAACCCCGGTTGCCCCGGCCTCCAAGTCCACCGCACATCCCCTGACAGGCCGAGCAGGGCGGCCGCGTACCGGTAGCCGTCCTGGCCGTGCTCGACACACCAGGCGGCACGCTCCCGGCAGAAGTCCCAGCCGCAGCGGTCGCCGCAATCCGCGAGGCTGCCCGCGGCCGCGCCGGCGAGCTGATCGAGCTCGACGCGGTAGGCGACGGCATCCTGGACATCGTCCGGATCGAGGTTGAGGAGCTCGTCGAGCTCTTCGAGCAATCGCTCGGTCGTCTCCAGCAGGCAGAGCGATTGAACGTATGCCGTATGGGCGCGGCGCGGGTCCTGCCAGCCCCCGTCACGGACGCCTTCGACCGTGGCGTAGGCGCTCTGCCAAAGCGCCAGGGCGCGGTCGTCGTCACCGAATCGGGTGACGTCGCGGCGCCGCGGCTGGTCCCTCGGGCAGCGGGCGGCGACGACGAGTTCCAATAAGCGGAACGGCGAGTCGTGGCGGGAGGGGGGTGGACAGAGCCCGCTCAGGCAGGCGTCGAGATCCACGGCGGACGCAGCCGCCCGAGTACGGTCGTTGGTCATTGTCGGTCTCCATCGGCCGGCGCCCCGGATGTACCGTGGGCGGTCGTCTGGCGTCCGTTCTAGAGCACGCCGATTACTCGGCGGTTAACGGCTTCTGCATTCGGAACGCCGCACGCTCCGACAGGATGTTGTCCACAAGATCTGTGGCCTGAAGGACGACACTCCGCACGACCTGGCTGCGCACCTGGACATCGACCTCCAGGGGGCGACCCGTCGGGGCCCGATGCGTCACCGACATCGTCTCCTGTGCCTCTTCCACGCACAACAGGGCATATCCGAGCGCCCTCGGTACCGGGTATGTCGAGGCTTTGGCCAAGAACTGAAGGACGTAGTTCGGCAATCCGAACTTCGCTATTCTGTCCTTCGCAGTAGAGCGCTTGTTGATCTGCATGAGCCTCGCGAGGGGCGTGACCCAGTCCGATCCGAACACCTCCGACGCCGCGCGGTCGACCGCCTCGACGTACGCGTTCGCGACGGCGCCGTGCTCGTACTCGCGGCCGCTGGCGTAGAGCTTGCGGTCGTGGACGATGAGCGGGTGCCCGTCGAGCGTACCGATGCAGAAGCCCTCGCCGTCAGAGGGTTGGTCCATTGGACAGAGAACGATCTTCATTCTGAGGATCCTCACATGGCGAAGGGCGGCCCCGCAGGACCGCCCAGGAAATCGACGATTCGAGGCGAGCCTCAGGCGCGGCGGTGCTCGTGTAGCTGGTAGTGGGCGAGCTCCAACTGCGCATCGACCAGGGCCGCCGCGTGCGGATGGCCCGCCTTCCCGCAGTAGCCCCGGGGAGGAAGCGGAGGCGACGGGATGTACCACTCGCCCTCTTCTTCATCGAGAAGCCAGTCCCGGCCGTCGTCCGGCTTGCCTTCCCAGTGAGGGGTGACGCTGCCGGAGATCAGGCCATAGCTGGGGACGACGTGCGCCCTCGACCGAGCGATAGGCGACTGATGACGCTCGCCCCGGTCGTGCCAGCGCCAGAACATGCAGCGGTCACCAAGGCAGAGGGAACCGTTATCTGCAGCTCCCAACGCCTGACGATTTACGGTCGGGGGGGGCACGTCACCCGGGTATTCAGCAGACGTGCTCCGGGCCTCGGGGCACCATTTTTCTCTAGCCTGCAACACAGTCATCAGGGCGGTGTCGAGTCGCGTGTTCATGATGTGGTCTCCGTATCTCGGCGCGGGCGATCCGTCGCCGGAGAGTCGCTCTGTCGGCGCTCCCCGATCCCCCGGTGGACGATGCCGCCCGGGGGAGAAGGGAGAGCCGCTCAGGCGGCCTGGGCGGCCCGGGCGATGAGGCGGTGGGGCAGGCCATCCTCCATGGAGCAGAGGACGTGTGTCCGGTCCCAGGAGAGTATCGCATCGACGCCGCGGTCCGTGACCCAACCCGGCGAGTTGCCCCCGAAGCGGGGCAGAGCGCTCATGTCCAAGTTCTCGTCGGGGCAGACGCCCTCGGCCTTGCAGATCTCAGTGTAGACCTCGACGGCGTCCCACAGGCGGAGGAGGGAACGGGCTGCCCGGGCGGCGTCAGCGGCCGCTTCGATGCGTCGGATGTGAGGAGGGGGCATGGGGTAGTCTCCGTATCTCGGCGCGGAAGGCCCAGCGCCGGAGGAATCGCCGCTCGGCGCTTCCCGCTCCCCCGGTGGGCAGGCCCGCCCGGGGGAGAAGGGACCGCCGCGTCAGGCGGCCTTGGACTGAAGCGTGCCGAAGGGTTCGAGCGCGGCCCGGACGACGGCTTGCTTGGCCTTGGGGGTCAGCGAGATACGGCTGATCATGGGCTGCTGCGGATGGACGTGCGCGGTGCTGGCGGACGTGACGACCCAGCCCTTTGAGGTCCGCTTCGCCTCAAATGCGATGACCGCCTTCCTGTACTTGTAAGAGGCCGCCGACGGCCCGGGGGCGCGGTACTCGTATGTGCAGCCGATCCGGTTTGTCGGAGCGACGCCGGCATCGGCCAGCTTGGGGTCCTGATGGCCGATCCAGTAGGCCACGTCACCCGCGTCCGGGAAGGGCTTCTTGCTGGGCCCCTTCAGGGCTTTGAGCGCCTCGTTGAGCGCGTCGCGGTTCTCGTCGCAGATGACGATCTTGGACAGCGATTTGATAAGCTTGTCGGTCATGGGGCTCTCGATCTCTATGTGTCGTCGGCGCGGAAATTCCATCACCGATAATGGCAGTTCTAAACCGACATTGTGGTTAACGCAAGCCCCATTTCGTCCTCGTCCTGGCCGGTCAGTAGACTCTCCCTCGGTGGATTCGGGGGGCCTGTCGTGGGTGAATGTTGGCACGTACCGGAGGGCGTGGTGTCGCTCCCGCCGGGCCTCTACTGCGAGGACGAGGCGACCTACGCCCTGCTGCTGGCGGACCCGGCATACGAGACCGCCAGGGTACCGGCGGGGGCGCCTTCGCCCATGCTGCACGGGCTTCAGGTGTGGATCGCGACGCCGGCGCAGGCCGCGATCCTGCGGGCGATGCCGGCGGGGACCGGCGCCACGCAGCCCGCTCCGGACTGGAAGGACGTCCGCGCCCGAGCCGAGCGCTTCCTGTTGGAGTTTTGCCAGCCCCGGGCATGGGACCCGCCGCCTGTGCGGAGCTTCGGCATGCCCAAGGCCGCCCGCCGCGCCATGACGAGCGACCTGTCGCCGGCGGAGTTCGCCGCGCGGTTCGCGAATCCGGCGGCCGCGATGACGAGCAACCTGGAGCCGGAGGAGCCACGGGCGCGCCGGCGCCAGCCCGCCGCCAGGTCGAGGAGGGGTTCATGAGCGACCCGATGCTGCCCTGGCAGGGCAAGGTCACCGCGTTTGAACTCGACCAGGCCAAGGGGACGTGGACACTGTCCTTCGATCTCGACGAGCCATCGAGCCGGCAATTCGAGGAGGGCTTATCGAAGCCTTCCGCCGAGGCTGCGTCCGGCCGGCTCACCGACGCCTACGGCAACCGCTTCTTCGCCGTCGGCGACCTGGTGACCCGTGACGGCACCGACGTCCACCGCGTGGTCAGCCACAACGGCTCCGACGGGCACGCGCCGGATGGGATGACCGTCGTGTGCGTGAAGGCCCCGGCGAGTGGCTGGACCGAGGTCGGCGAGGAGGAGTTCAACGTCTGCCGGCGGTACGAGTGGGTCGAGCCGGTGGAGTGTCCGGCGCCCGGCCGTGACGCCGACTTGCCGGCGGTTGGGAGCCTCGCATGAGCGAACGTACGCCCGCCGGCGAGAAGGGCACCGCCGACAGGATCGAGGCCGACGACAGGGCCTACTGGGTTCGGCTCGTCACCAAGCAGGCCCTGAAGCGCGAAGGCGTCGTCATGGGCAACTGCCTCGATAGCCAGGGCTACGGCGAGCACCTGGTCGGCAACGAGGACATGGTCTCGGACGGGTTCTGGTCGCTCCGAAAGGCGGACGGCCTGAGCTACCTGTTGGTCGAGATCGACACCTGGAGCGAGACCAGGGCCACCATCGACGGCGCCCTCGGCCCCAAGAACAGCCAGCCCTCCGGCTGGTCGGTCAGACAGCTACGCCACCTCGTGGCGGCCTTCCGCGCTGCCGGGGCGACCCTGCGCGTGCCGAAGTCCATCGCCTTGACCGACGAGGATGGGCTGACCTGGCGACCGGACAAGGCTCCCCAGGCGCTGCGGGCCGCCGTCGAGCCGCCAAGGCTGGAGCAGGTGCTAACCCGGAACGACGATGGCACCTTCGATTTCAGGCAGACGGGGCCCGGCGTCGAACGGGTGTTCCCCGGGGTCCGACTCGAAAGGCGAGAGGAGACCATCGAAGGCGGGATGCACGCACTGACGCTGACGACCTCGAAGAGGCATCGCTTCGGCGGGCCGGTGTACGCGAGGGCCCTCGGAGATCCCGATGGCTACTATCGCACACGCCTCTTCGACGACGTCGAGGCGGTCGAGCTCAGGGGGCGGGTCACCTTCGACGGAGATGCTCCGGGTTCCCGCGGCTACCTGGCAACGCTGGGCTGACCCCGGAATCAAAAGGGCCCCGGCAGCGATGCCGGGGCCCTCTGGGACACTACACGTCGTCGGGGAGAGTGATGTCGTCGAGATCACTCACCAATTCGTCGAGTGCGTCCAGCCAGTCGCTGACTTCCGCAGAGCGGTCGCCTTCGTGCCAGCGCTCGGACATCTCCTCGAAGTTGCCCCGCTCCATCTCAGCGATGTTGCGGATGTCATCTCGGAAAGTCACGAACGCCTTCCTAACCTTCACGGGAAGGCTCGACTTGACAGGCATACTTGGGTTCCTCCATCCCGGCGACCGCCGCCGGGCAATCGGTGCCAAGCATCGGTCTGGGTATGGGCAAGTCCGCCTGACCGCAGGTTTGCTACGAACCGCCTTGCCGCCCGGTTAAGGCCGTCGACTCCCACGTGGCCTGGAACGGGACTCGGACCGCGAAGGCACGACGAGGCGCCGGACGCCATCAACTGAATGGATCACCCCACGGCCAAGCCTGCGTCATCCGACCACAGCCGTCCGGCGGCCGGATCGGCAAGGGCGTGACCTGGAACGGGACACGGAGCCGGTGGCACCTTCGATCCGCGCCGAATTTCGGGTTGGATTGATTTCCGACCCGCCCGGCGCCGACCCCCCTGCCGGGAGCCTCCCGAGCGGGGTTTCCGCACGTTTCCAACCCAGTTTCCAACCCAGAGCCTGGAAAAGCAAAAGGCCGCCCGAAGGCGGCCTCCGCTAACGCGCTGAAAACGCGTCAAAATTCGTCCGTGAAATTGGAGCGGGCGAAGGGATTCGAACCCTCGACCCCAACCTTGGCAAGGTTGTGCTCTACCCCTGAGCTACACCCGCTCACAGCCGCCTCGTGGAGGAAGACCCCCACCCCACGGCTCGTCGTCTCAACGAAGCACAGCACCACGCGGTCGCGTCGTGCGCTTCGGTCGTCCCGGTTTCGAATTGGAGCGGGCGAAGGGATTCGAACCCTCGACCCCAACCTTGGCAAGGTTGTGCTCTACCCCTGAGCTACACCCGCTCACAACCGCGCCGCTGGAGGAAATGACCCGCCGGCGGCCCCGGACGGCGTCTCTAAACACCATTCCGCCGGGTGTTGCAAGCGCTGAATCGCCGGGACCGTTTGCCGGCGTCAGGGCTGCCAATGCGCGGCCGGGGGCAGGCCCTCGGCGATCTCGCGCAGGCGCGCGCGGGTCGCCGCGGTGGTGTCCGCCGGGAGTTCGGAGAGGGGGAAGAACCCGCAGGCCGCGATTTCCCGGTCCGGTGCCTTGGGGGCGCGCACCGTGAATGCCGGCGCGACGTAGAGCGCGACGTGGTCGCGTCCAGACGCCGCCCGGTTGTGGTAGAACCCGTGCAGCCGCAAGGGTTGCGCGGGATCGACGACGATCTCGGCCTCCTCCCGGAACTCGCGGATCATCGCCTCCGCGGCGTTCTCCCCCGCCTCGATGCCCCCACCCGGAAGGTGCCAGCCCGCCACGTAGGTGTGGCGCACGAGGCAGACCCGCCCCTCCGGATCGATGGCCGCGCCGCGCACGCCCAGCGTCATGCCGCGCGTGACGAGCGCCCCAAGATGGAACAGGCGCAGCATCCAGGGTGAATCGAGGAGCATGCCCTCAGACCACGTGGAGGCGGATGGCGCCCAGGCCCTCGATGGCGGCCGTCATGGTCTCCCCGCGTCCGACCGCGCCGACGCCCGAGGGGGTGCCGGTGAAGATGAGATCGCCCGGATGCAGCTCGAAATAGGTGGACAGCAGCGCGACCTGCTCGGGGATCGACCAGATCATCTCGGAGAGGTCGCCGCGCTGGCGCTCGGTGGCGTCCACCGCCAGGGTGATGGCGCCCCGGACGGGATGGCCGATCCGGTCGGCCGGGTGCAGCGGCCCGATCGGCGCCGAGGCGTCGGCGGACTTGGCGAGGTCCCAGGGCCGCGCCAGGCGCTTGGCCTCGTCCTGGACGTCGCGCCGGGTCATGTCGAGGCCCACCGCGTAGCCGTAGACGTGGTGGAGGGCATCGGCCTCCGGGATGTCGCGGCCGCCGACCGAGAGGGCCGCCACCATCTCGACCTCGAAATGGTAGTTCTCGGTGCGCGGCGGATAGGGATGATCCACGGCCGCGTCGCCGGTCACGATCTGCAGGGTGTCGGCGGGTTTCATGAAGAAGAACGGCGGCTCGCGGTCGGGGTCCTTGCCCATCTCGCGGGCATGCGCCGCGTAGTTGCGGCCGACGCAGTAGACCCGCCGGACCGGGAACAGGTCTTCGCTGCCGACGATCGGCAGGGCGATGCGGGGCGGGTTCGGAATCACGGACAGCATGGGTTTCCAACCTCTTCTCTTGGCCGATGCGGCGCGGCGCCCGGTCGCTCGCCCTGCACAGGGCCCCGCGCCATCCCTATCATAGGGGGCGGGCCCGGCCGCGCCATCCCGCCGCGCTCCGACGCCCGCCGCTGCGAGGCCCCTGGTGACCGACCCTTCCCGCCTGCTGGCGCATCTCGCCGACCGACTCGGCGCCGCCCATGTGCTCACGGACCCCACCGACGTCGCGCCCCATCTCGCCGAGACGCGCGGCCTGCGCCGGGGCCATGCCCTGGCGGTGGTACGGCCCGCCAACACCGCAGAGGTGGCGGGCGTGGTGCGGGCCTGCGCCGAGGTGGGGGTGCCGGTGGTGGCGCAAGGGGGCAATACCGGCCATGTCGGCGGCGGCCTGCCCCAGGGCGGCATCGTCCTCTCCCTGGCGCGGCTGAACCGACTGCGCGCCCTCGACCCCGTCAATGCCAGCATCACGGTGGAGGCCGGGATGGTTCTGGCCGACGTCCAGGCGGCGGCGCGCGACGCCGGGATGCTGTTTCCTCTCTCGCTGGCCTCCGAGGGCTCCTGCCGCATCGGCGGAAATCTCTCCACCAACGCGGGCGGCACGGCGGTGCTGGCCTACGGCAATGCCCGCGACCTCGTCCTCGGGCTCGAGGTGGTGCTGGCCGACGGCCGGGTCTGGAACGGGCTCAAGGGCCTGCGCAAGGACAATGCGGGCTACGACCTGAAGCAGCTCTTCCTCGGGTCCGAGGGGACCCTCGGCCTCGTCACGGCGGCGGTGCTGAAGCTCCATCCCCTGCCCCTGTCGCGGTCGGTGGCCTTCCTCGGCCTCGCCTCCGTCGAGGCCGCCCTGGCGCTGTTCGTGGCGCTCCGGGCCGAGGCCGGCGCGGGGCTCACAGCCTTCGAATACGTCGCGCCCTTCGGCCTGGAGATCGTCCTGCGCCACCGGGCCGGGGCGCGGCGCCCCCTGACGGGACGGCACGCGGCCTACGCCCTGGTCGAGGTCTCCACCACCCGCCCCGGCGAGGATGCCGGCGCGGTGCTGGAGGCCATGCTGGCGCGGGCGCAGGCCCGCGGGCTCGTGGAGGACGCCGTGCTCGCGGCGAGCGAGGCGCAGGCCCTGGCCTTCTGGGACCTGCGCGAGAGCCTGTCTGAGGTCCAGAAGGCCGAGGGCGCCTCGATCAAGCACGACGTCTCGGTGCCGCTCTCCCGCCTGCCCGAATTCCTCGCGCGGGCGACCCGGGCCTGCGAGGCGGAGCTGCCGGGTCTGCGCGTCTGCGCCTTCGGGCATTTCGGGGACGGCAACATCCACTTCAACCTGAGCCAGCCGGTCGGCATGGACCGCGCCGCCTTCCTCGCCCTGTGGGACCGCTTCAACCGCATCGTGCACGACATCGTGTTGGCCCTCGGCGGGTCCATCGCCGCCGAGCACGGGGTCGGTCTCCTGAAGCGAGCCGAGCTCGGCCGCACCGCCGACCCTGTCGCCCTCGACCTGATGCGCAGCCTCAAGGCGGCCCTCGACCCCGGGAACATCCTCAATCCCGGCAAGATTCTGCCGGATCCGCCTGGGGCTTGAGGCGCGTGCGAAAAGAATTTTGCCGGAACCGGACCCTGCCCCGGTAGATTGGTGTTGTGCGACGCACAAAGGGCGGCCAGATTGTTGACCGCAGCGCGCCATAAATTGGCTCTGCTGCTGGCGGAAGAGGCTGAACCGAAAGGGCGGCAGGTTGGGTGCGCTGCGGCGGATTAGCCCGGCCTTAACCCTTCCGGCCTTTGATGGCGGGAACAACCCCGCCGACGCGACGAGGCGGTCCGTCCGGCGGGCCGCGAGCGAAGACCGAGCAGGAGACCCGTTCGATGCCGATTTCCCAGGCGCGCGTTCCCACCGCCGAGGCCAGCCGCTACCTCAAGCAGCTCTGCCGCCACTGGAGCCACAAGTTCCAGGTGGAAGCCACCGAGGATTCCGGGCGCGTGCCGTTCGGCGAGGATCGGGTCTGCACCTTCGAGGCCGGCCCCGACGCCCTGCTGATGCGGGTCGCCACCCCCGACCCGGCCGCCCTCACCCGCCTGGAGAACGTCGTTTCCGACCATCTCCTGCGCTTCGCCTTCCGCGAGAACCTCGGCGAGATCACCTGGTCGCGCGCCGCCTGAGCGTCGGTCGGGCCCGGCCGTACCGCGAGGCTTGACCTGTCGTCCCGAGTTCCGATCTTGAGCACGAACGCTCGAGGCAGCACCGGGAGAGACGGCATGGACGGGATCGCGCAGACAACCCACGGGGCCGCGCCGTCGGGCGCAGCGCCGCACGCCGAGCGGCTGCAGCGCCTCGCGGAGGTCGCCGTGAAAGTCGGCCTCGGTCTCCGGCCGGGGCAGGAACTGGTCATCACCGCGCCCCTCGAGACGGTGGCGCTCGCCCGGGCCATCACGGAGCAGGCGTACAAAGCCGGCGCCTCCCTGGTAACCACCTTCTACTCGGACGACGCCGCCACCCTGGCCCGCTTCGCCCACGCCCCCGAGGCGGCCTTCGACACCGCCGCCGGATGGCTCTACGCCGGCATGGCCGAGGCCTACCGGAACGGCGCGGCGCGCCTCGCCATCGCGGGCGACGACCCCGCCCTGCTGGCCGGCCAGGACGCCGCCAAGGTCGCGCGCGCGAACCGCGCCCGTTCGAAGGCCTACGTGCCGGCCCTCGAACTCATCGCCAACTTCTCCACCAACTGGACCATCGTCTCCGCCGCGACCGCACCGTGGGCCCGCACGGTGTTCCCGAACCTGCCCGAGGACGAGGCGATCGCCCGCCTGTGGGACGCGATCTTCGCGGCCTCGCGGGTGGACGGGCCCGACCCGGTGGCGGCCTGGGAGGCGCACAACGCGGCCCTGCACGCGCGCATGAATGCCCTCAACGCCCATCGCTTCGCGGCCCTGCGGTTCTTCGGCCCCGGCACCGACCTCACGGTGGGTCTGGCCGACGACCACGAATGGTGCGGCGGCGCCTCGGCCTCCCGCAGCGGCATCGTCTGCAACGCCAACATCCCCACCGAGGAGGTGTTCACCACGCCCCACAAGGACCGGGTGGACGGCACCGTCACCAGCACCAAGCCCCTCTCCTACCAGGGCACCCTGATCGACGGCATCAGCGTGCGCTTCGAGGGCGGCCGCATCGTCGAGGCCAGCGCCCGCACCGGCGGCGACGTGCTCGCCAAGGTGCTGGAGACGGACGAGGGCGCCCGCCGCCTCGGCGAGGTCGCCCTGGTGCCGGCCTCCTCGGCGATCTCCGCCTCGGGGCTGCTGTTCTACAACACCCTCTACGACGAGAATGCTGCGAGCCACATCGCTTTGGGCCAAGCCTACAGCAAGTGTTTCCGCAATGGCGGCGCGGATTTCAGCGAGGACGACCTCGCCGCGCGCGGCGCCAACCGCAGCCTGATCCACATCGACTGGATGATCGGCTCGGACCGGATCGACGTCGACGGCCTCTCCGCGGAGGGGCGCGCCGTCCCGGTGATGCGCGCCGGCGAGTGGATCGACTAGCGCGGCGGTCCAAACCCGGATCGCCGATACAGCATAGGCATCGACCTCTCCCCGTTGCAGGCACCGTGCCGGTGAGGGCCGCCCCGCGCGATCACTGATCGCGGCGCGGCCCCGGCCGGATCGGCCAGGTCCGTACCGCTCCATCCCGGCGATCCGGCTCGCCCGCGCCCCGTGCGCGGGCGCACACACATGACCCGCATTCCGTTGACGTGGGTAAAATTCCCACGCACTGAGATCGCGTGGCCGCCGAGGCCACAGACCCGCACCGGGACGGGCGGTCCGGTCCGCCGGATGCCCATGCGCGGAGCGATGCCCCGCGCCGGCGATGCGGCGCGGATCACGCGCCCGAAGACAACGAGGCTTCCATGATCAAGCAAGTCCTTCACGCCGGGCCCTTGGCCCTCCTCATCACCGGGGCGGCCGTGGCCGCCGATCTGCCGCGCCGAGCGGCGCCGCCGGTCTTCACCGCCGTGCCGGTCTTCACCTGGACCGGCTTCTATGCGGGCTTCAACGCGGGCTACGGCTTCGATGCGGGCAGCGGCAGCAGCGGCTCCACCGCGATCACCACCAGCGCCGCCTCGGGTCTCATCGACAATGGCGGCGCGCCCGGCATCGCGACCTTCAGCAACCGGCGCAACAACGAGGGTTTCACGGGCGGCGGCCAGATCGGCTACAACTATCAGTTCACGCCGGGCTCCGGTTTCGTGATCGGTATCGAGGCCGATGCCCAGTATCTCGGGTTCGGGAACGGGCGGAACACCGCCACCTTCACGGGCACGCCGAACGCCGACATCACCTTCGTGAACCCGAACGGCCTGTCGAACCTCGACTATTTCGGCACCGTGCGCGGCCGCCTCGGCTACGCCTTCGACCGGACCCTCGTCTACGGCACCGGCGGTTTCGCCTATGGCGGCGGAGGCGGCACCAGCTTCGGCCTGCCCAACAGCACCAGCGACAGCTTCCGCACGGGCTGGGCTGCCGGCGGCGGCATCGAGTACGCCCTGCCGGCCGATTCCTTCCTGAACTTCTTCAAGTCCTCCGCCGTCACGGTGAAGGTGGAGGGTCTCTATGTCAGCCTCGACCGGAACGGCACCAACGGCGCGTTCGCCTATTCGAACAGCACCGGCACGGTCTACAACGTCTCCGGCACCGATTATGCCTCCACCACCGGCTATACCAGCCGCCGCTCCGACGAGTTCGCCGTGGTGCGCGCCGGCCTGAACTACAAGTTCGGCACCTACTGAGACCCAGAGGGCCGATCCTCGATTTGACCGTCGCGTTCCCCAGCCCGATCAGACTGGCCGCCCGGTCAAATGGCGCCCCGGGAGTGATCCCGGGGCGTTGCCGCCCTCTCGACACGGTCAGAAAACCCCATGCCCGACCCCAGCAATCTCCTCGCCTTCGCGCTGGTCGCCCTCGGCATGGCCCTGACGCCGGGCCCCAACATGGTCTACCTGATCTCGCGCTCGCTCTCGCAGGGACACCGGGCCGGCCTGATCTCCCTCGGCGGCGTGGCCCTCGGCTTCGTCGTCTACATGCTGTGCGCCGCCTTCGGCCTCACCGCCCTGGTGCTGGCGGTGCCCTACGCCTACGACGCGATCCGCTTCGCGGGGGCGCTCTACCTCCTCTGGCTGGCCTGGCAGGCCCTACGGCCGGGCGGCCGCTCGCCCTTCGAGGTTCGGATGCTGCCCCCGGACAGCCCGCGCCGCCTCTTCCTCATGGGCCTCCTGACCAACCTGCTGAACCCGAAGATCGCGGTGGTGTACCTGTCGCTGCTGCCCCAGTTCATCGGCCCAGCGAACGGGAGCGTGCTGGCCCAGGCCCTCGTGCTGGGATCGGTGCAGATCGTCGTCAGCGTCGCGGTGAACGCCCTCGTCGCCCTCTCGGCGGCCTCCATCGCGGCGTTCCTCGTGCGCCGGCCGACCTTCGCGGTGGTCCAGCGCTGGATCATGGGAACCGTGCTGGCGGGCCTCGCCATCCGGATGGCCACCGAGGCGCGGCGCTGAACGCGCCCTACGGCGTGGGCGCCATCGCGCCGCCGAAGCGCGCGCGCAGGCGGGCGAGCCAGTCGGTGCGATGCCGGCCGGGCTCGCCCACCGAGACGGTGGCGGTCATGCCGGCCACCAGGGTGACGCCCTCCGGCACGCGGTCGATCCGGATGCGCACGGGCACGCGCTGGGCCAGCCGCACCCAGGTGTAGACCGGGTCGACGTTGGGCAGCCCCTGCGTGCTCGCCGTCGCGTTGGCGGTGCTGATGCCCAGCGTGATGCTCTCCACGGTGCCGCTCAGGAGCGGATCGTAGCCGAGGAGTTCGGCCGTGACCCGATCGCCCACGTGGATATGGGCCATCTTGGTCTCCTCGAAATAGCCGTCGATCCAGAACGAGTCTGTGTCGATGATCGCGACGTTGACCGTGCCCGTGCTGGCGTAATCGCCCGTCCGCAGGAGCAGGTTGGTCACCCGGCCGTTCACCGGCGCGCGCACCTGAGTGCGCTGCAGGTTGACCTTGGCCTGCGACAGCTGCGCCTTGGCCGAGGCGAGGGCCGCCTCCGCGATCTTGGCGGTGCCGGCATATTGCTGCTTCTCCTCCACAGAGGTGGAGAGGGTGGTGAGCGCCTCGCGCCGCGCGGCCTGGGTCCGCTTGACCTGGAGGTCCGCCTCCCGGTTCTCGATCTCGGCCTGGGCCGAGGCCACCGCCACCTCGAAGTCGAACGGATCGATCACGTAGAGCACGTCGCCCTTCTTCACCGTCTGGTTGTCGGTGACGCGCAACTCCGTGATCTGGCCCGAGACCTGGGGGGCGACGGCCGCCACCTGCACGCGCACCCGCCCGTCCCGGGTCCAGGGCGCGGTGACGTAGAACTGCCAGACCAGGGCCGCCGCGATCAGCGCGCAGACCAGGATGAACCCGGTGACCAGCAGCCGCAGGAGCCGGCGGCCCTGGCCGGAGCGGCGCGGGCGGGTGTCGGGCGATCCGCCTTCTCCCTTGCCCGCCCCCTTGGTCTCCTCCTTGCCCGTGGCGGGTGGGCGCGCGGACGTGTCGGTGGTGTCGTCGGCCATCGTCAGAAGAACACGATCAGGAGGGCAAGGATGCAGACGTAGAGGCCGGCCTCCGCCAGGGGCGGGTTGGCGACGTAGCGGGCGATGCGAAGCCGGGCGAAGGTCAGCCGCAGGACGATCAGGATCGCCAGCGCGCCGGCGGCGTAGGCGACGAACGGCGATACGAGGATACCGCCGAGGTCGAGGTCGCTGCGCATCAGGCGGCCCTCACGCCGAGGCGGCGCAGGAAACGCCCTTGGGCCCCGATCACGTGCGCGGCGGTGGCGAGGTCGCTGATCGCGCGGGCGAGGTGCAGGCGCGTCTCCTGCGCGGCGTGAGGAGCCGCCGCCCGCAGGGCGCGAGCGGAGTCCAGCATCCGGCCGGCATCGACCGCGCGGATCGCCGCTCCGGCCTCCTCGGCGGCGGGCGCGAGGGCCGCATCCCGCGCGAGGCCCCGCAGCTGCGCGTGCGCGCGGGCGGCGGCCGATTCGAGGCGCGCGAGCTCGAAGGCCCGCCCGAGGCTCGCCCCCCGCACGGCGGCGCTGCCCGAGCTCCAGCGGGCGAATTGCAGCAGGCGGTCGCTGTTGAGGCTGGTGCGGGTGGTGGCGTCCCCGCCCCGCCCGGCCAGGGCTTCGGCCAAGGCGCGCCGCGCCGAATCGAGGGCGAAGGCCCGGTGTCGCGCCTTCGAGACCGGCAGCACCAGCCGCACGGTGAAGAACAGGATCAGCGCCGACACCATCACCAGCAGGGCGTTGGTGAGGAAACCCTGCGGGTCGTAGCTCTGCGGGTTGGCGGGCGAGAGCAGGACGGGGAAGAACACCAGCAGGATGAAGCCGATGCCGAAGGTCGGCGGGTTGAGGCTGAGGAAGCAGGCCACGAACACCACCGGCGCCATGGCGATGGCCAGGAGCGGAAAGCCCTGAACCCCCGCCAGCGCCCCGAACAGCACGATGCCCGCGCATAGGGCCGCCAGCGGCATCCCGATGAGCACGCCCTTGGCGAAGGCCCGGGGATCGGGGTTGATCGAGGACAGGGCGCAGGTGGCCGCAACCTGCACCAGGGCGAAGGAGGTCGCCGGCCAGCCGGCGGCGATGAGGAAAAGCGCGCTCAGGGCGAAGGCGATCGCCACGCGCAGCGCCCCCCGCAGGGCCTCCGGAACGTCGCGGTGGGTGGGCAGGGGCACGTCGCGCAAGGGCCGGCCGCCCTGCGCCAGCACCCGGTGGCCGTCCTGCGCGAACGCGGCCGCGCGGGCGAAATCGAGGGCGCGTTGCAGGGCGAGGATCTCGTCGAGGGGCGTATCGCCCTCGGACAGGGCCTGCGCCACCAGGTCGGACAGGCGCGCGACGGCGGCCCCGGGATCGGCCTCCGGCTCGGTGAGTCCGAGGCATAGGCGGCGCGCCTCGCCGACGCCCGCCGACGCCTCGGGCAGGCGCGCGAGGGCCATGCGCAGGTGGCGGGCGGCCGCCGCCATCACGTAGAGCGCCGCGATGGCGCTGCGGGCGCCGGCGGCCCGGTCCGGCCCATCGTCGAGTTCGCCCGCGATGGCGCCGGCATCGCCCCGCATCGCCGCGATCCGCTGGATCAGGGCGGCGGTCCGCAGGGTGCCGGGATCGCCCCGCTCCAGGGTTTCGCGGGCGAAGGCCCGCGTCTCGGCGATGGCGCCCGCGAGGGTGTCGCGCACGTTGCGCCAGATGCTCGGCGTGCCGAGGGCGTCGTTGATGAGGGTGATCGCCACGATGCCGAGGGTGATCGCCGCGACCCGGTCGACGGCGGCGTCGAAGGTGCTCTGCGGCGTGTCGATGTGCGCGATGGCGATGATCGCCACGGTGTAGCCGGACAGCATGGCGCCGTAGGCCCGGCTGTCCTGCAGGAAGTGGGCGGTGAAGACGCACAGGCCCAGCCAAGTGGCGAAGGAGACCAGGAGCAGCACCCGATCCTGCGCGAACAGCGCCATCAGGACGATGGCCACGACGGCACCCACCAGCGTGCCGAGGAAGCGGTAGAGCGCTTTCGAGAGGGCCTGTCCCCGGGTGGGCTGGGCCAGGATCGCCACGCAGACGGCGGCCGAGGACGCGCTCGACAGCTGCAGCCAGAACGCCGCGTAGAGCGCCAGGATCATGGCGAGCCAGATCCGGAACGCGAAGGCCCAGGCGGCGGGCTTGGGCACCACGCGCTCGGCCAGGGCCAGGGCCCGGTCGGTGAAGCCCGTTCGGGTCTGACCCGGCGTGGCCGCGCTCACACGGTGTCCTCCGGCCCGGCGGTCTCGGTGCTCCGGGCCGCCACCCGCGCCTGCCACAGGCAGAGCAGCGGCGTCACCCCGAGTTCGACGGCGAGCGCCCCCATCATCACAAGGGAGGGCAATCCGGTCAGGGCCAGCCCGAGCAGGCGCGCGAGCCCGCCGAGCGCCACCACCAGGGTGAGGAGGCGGAACAGCGTGGTCTTCGCCTCGATCCCGGGCACGCAGGTCCAGAACAGGATGCCGATGCCGAGATGCAGGCCGGACAGGTAGCGGAAATGGCTGTCGGCCGAGATGTCCACCAGACCGCTGCGGCCGATGCCGTTCAGGCCGAACAGGACCCCGTAGAGGCCCGACAGCACCGGAACGAGGGCCGCCACCGCCACCACGCGCTGCAGCGCCTGCCGTTCCCGCATCGTCGCATCCACCCGCGTTGCACCTGACCGGATCGGCAACCGGTGCGGCCAGGCTTACGTTCCTTCGGCGCGCCGCAAAGCGTGCAGTCCGGTTCCCGCGCTCAGGCCTTGATCTGCTTCAGGCGCTTCACGCACTTGCTGTAATACTGGGGCCATTTCGGTCCCTGCGCCGCCTTGTCGGAGACCGAGAGGGCGCGCCACTCCGCCCCGCACTTCTTCTGGCGCTCGCGCGCCGCGCTCTGCCCCACGCTCGGCTCCTTGGCCTCCTTGGCCTCCTTGGGGGCGGCCGCGCCTTGCGCCAGCGCACTACCCGCGACGAGGGACCCGGCCAGGGGGCTTGCCAGGAGCGCGAAGGCCGCGAAGAACGCAGCCTGGACAAACGCGACGCGACGGTGCGAACGGAACGACAGCATGACGACCCCCGAGATCCTGAGCGCCACCGGCGGGCGCTCCGGCTGCATCACACCACAACCCTAGGCGAGGGCAAGCGCCAATCCTGGCAAGCGCCAATCACCCGCACCTCGGCGCGTGTCCACTGTCCGCGTCGCTGGCACGGCCTCTGCAACCATCGGCTCGCGTTCCGGATTGATCCGGGGCTCGGGACGAGCTTCTTCTGGGCTGGATTAGAACCGCATGGCACACGCGCCGGGAAAACCCATCGACGTGCACACCTGGAGCACGCCGAACGGCTGGAAGATCCCGATCATGCTGGAGGAGTGCGGCCTGCCCTACCGGGTGGTGCCGGTGAACATCGGCCGGGGCGACCAGATGGCGCCGGACTTCCTGACGATCTCGCCCAACAACAAGATCCCCGCCATCGTCGACCCGGACGGACCGGGCGGCGAACCGATCACGGTGTTCGAATCGGGCGCGATCCTGCAATATCTCGGCCGCAAGACCGGCTGCCTCTACCCGGCCGACGAGCGCGCCCGGGTCGCGGTGGACGAGTGGCTGTTCTGGCAGGTGGCGGGCTTCGGGCCGATGCTCGGCCAGGCGCACCATTTCCGGATCTACGCGCAGGAGAAGATCCCCTACGCCATCGAGCGCTTCACGGCGGAAGCCCAGCGCCTCTACGGCGTCCTCGACCGGCGGCTGGCCGACCGGGACTACGTGGCGGGCGATTTCTCCATCGCCGACATCGCCATCCTGCCCTGGGCCAAGTACCACGAGAAGCAGAACATTCCGCTCGCCAGCGTGCCCAACGTACGGGCCTGGCTCGAGCGCGTCATGGCGCGCCCGGCCGTGCAGCGCGGCTTCGCGGCGGTCTGAGCGACCGGCCTCACTCGGCCGGCGCGGCGGCCTTCGCGGGGGCGGCTTTCGCGGCCTTCGGCGCGGGCTTGAGGGCCGGCTCCGGCTGCGCGGCGGCCTGCTGGTTCACGTCCGGCACCCGGGTCCAGGTCTGCGAGCCGCACAGAACCTTGAGCAGGCAGCCCGAGACCGACAGTTCCGAGCTGCTCTCGCGCTCCAGGCTGACCTGGTACATCTTGCCCTCGTCGGCGTTGTAGATCTCGCCGGAGAACTTCGTCTCCTCGGGCTTCAGGTTGTCGAGGAGCGTGAGACCGAGGACGGGGCGGCTGCGCTTCTTCGGATCGGGGTTCTTGATGTCCGTGCGCGGGGTGCCGTCCTCGTTGGTCGCGGTCTTGGCCCAGACCACCTTGCCGCAGATGTTGGCGGCACCCGGGCCGCAGCGGTCGATGCGCACCTTGGCGCGTCCGTCCCCGGTGAGCCAGGTGCCCGTGGGGTCCTGGGCCGGCGCGGCGGTGGCGGGAATCAGGCCGGCGAGGATGAGGGCGGCGGAAAGTGCGACGCGCATGTCCGGGTCTCCTGTGGGGCGGTGAAATCGGGGTCCGTCGTCTTGGCCTCAGGAAGGGCCCGCATTCAGGCGAATTTCCGGCGGTGTTGCGCCAAAGCCATGATCACGGGAAATCGTCCACAATCCCCCGCGATCGCGCCTCGGGTTGAGGGTGGGGAGTCCGCCCGCTATAAGCCCGGCGCCGAAGCCATTTTCGGCTGAGCGATCACAACCGGACGGACCATGGCCACCGAGCGCACCTTCTCCATTCTCAAGCCCGACGCGACGAAGCGGAACCTGACCGGAGCGGTCAACGCCGTGATCGAGAAGGCGGGCCTGCGCATCGTCGGCCAGCGCCGCATCCAGATGAGCCGCGAGCAGGCGGAAAAGTTCTACGAGATCCACAAGGAGCGCCCGTTCTTCGGCGAGCTCGTGGAGTTCATGACCTCCGGCCCCGTCGTCGTGCAGGTGCTCGAGGGCGAGAACGCCGTGGCCAAGTACCGCGAAGTGATGGGCGCCACCAACCCGGCCAACGCCGACGAGGGCACCATCCGCAAGACCTTCTCCGAGTCGGTCGGCGAGAACACCGTCCACGGCTCCGACAGCCTGGAGAACGCCAAGGCCGAGATCGCCCAGTTCTTCAAGGATTCCGACATCGCCGGCTGACGTCTGCCGGCCGCGGAAATCCGTCGGCTAGGCCATCGATTGCGACGCGCCGGAGCTTCAGCCAAGCTTCGGCGTTTGCCGTCCCGGTGTGGCTCCGGCGCCCTTGCGCGGCGGAGTCGCGGGCGTGAAACCGGTTCGTTCCCGAATCGCTTTCACGGACCCGACATTCCATGCGCCTCATCGCTCCGCGCACCGGCCGGCTTCTGCTCGCCGCCGGCCTGCTCTCGCTCGTCGCCGCCTGCAACGCCAACAAGTCCGGCCCGACCGCGTCCCTCGAAGGCTACACCCCCGACCCGGCGCTGAAGACGGCCTCCACCGGCAACCTCACGGGTCGCGTGCGCCACGCCTGCACCGTCACCCAGGCCCGCCTGCAGAACGTCTCCGAGGTCTCGCTGGCCCGCCCCTGCGGCTGCTACGCGAACCGGACGCTCGCGAGCCTCGACCGGGGCGAGCTCGATGCCTACCGCAGCACCGGCTACTTCAACGACTCGGCCCGCGCCAAGGCGCTCTCGGCCCTCGACAGCTGCCAGCTGCCGCGCCCGGCGTAAGGACGCTCCGGGCGCCCCGGGCTCAGGCCCGGGGTGCCTCGGCGGGCCCGGCGTCTCCCTGCGTGAAGTCCCGCCAGAGCAGGATCAGCGCGGCCATCACGGCCGGGCCGAGGAACAGGCCGAGGAGGCCGAAGGTCTCGACGCCGCCGAGGATGCCGAGCAGCACCCAGAGGAACGGCAGGCGGGTCGTGCCGCCGATCAGCGCCGGGCGCACGAAGTGGTCCGCCACGAACGTGACGACGAAGCCCGCCACCACTACGACCACCGCCGGCACCACCGCGCCGTTCGCGAGCAGGATCGCGGCCGCGATGCCGAAGACCAGGGGCGCCCCGAACGGGATCATCGCCGCCACCGCCGTCAGCGCCCCGAGCAGCACCGGGTGCGGCACTCCGGCGAAATAGTAGACGATGCCCAGGAGTACGCCCTCGCCGAGGCCGACCAGGACGAGGCCGTCCACGGTGCCGTGGACCGAGGCCACCATCTGCCGCGCCACCCGCTCGCCGCGTGGGCCGAACAGCTTCGCGCTGGCGGCGAGCACCTGCGCGGCGACCTCCCGGCCGTCGCGGAACAGGAAGAACAGCGCCACCAGGGTGAAGCCGAACAGGACGACGCGCCGGACGATCTGCGCCCCGAGGCTGCGGGTCACCCCGATCACCGAGGAATTGTCGAAGCGGTGCAGGAGTTCCGAGCCGGCGGCGGGGTGGCTCAGGTTCTCCGCCCACCAGCCCTGCGCCTGCGCCGCGCCGAAGGGCAGGTGGCCGAGGAAGTCCGGGACCGGGATGCCGGACTTCTCGAAGGAGCGCGCCCAGGCGACCACGTCGTGGGCCTCGCGCGCCGCCTGCACCCCCAGCACCACCAGGGGAATCAGGAACACCAGGGCCACCGCTGCGGTGAACAGGAGCGGCAGCAGGATGTTGTGCCGGCCCGGCGGCCAGCGCCGCTCGGCACGGGCGTAGAGGGGCCCGAGGGCGATCGCCAGGATCACTGCCCAGACGAGCGCCGGGATGAAGTGGTGCAGCACCCAGATCCCGAGGCCCGCCAGCGCGAGGACCAGGGCGAGGCGGGCCAGGCTCTGCGCCGGGCCCGACAGCGGCCGGGCGCCCGCATGCGATGGAAGCTCGGGAGCCCGGCGCGGGCCGGTGGGCGGCGCTCCGGTCGGCGTCACGGAGGGAGGGTGTGCCATCGTCTTGCTCGACCTCGTGCGGACCGGCCGCGGCGGCACGTCCTGCCGATGCATCTAGTCCATCCCCGCGGGATCGGTATGGAGGCGCCGACCGGATCGCGACGCCGTGATGGCCACGGTTGCCCCTCCTACCCCCCTCGTGTAAGGGACCGCCTTCACTGTCCAGGGCGGCGGAAACGCCGGCCGAAGGGGCATGCTGCGCGACCGGGGGCACCGGGCACCATGCGCCGGATCGCTCCGGCCCCCGATCGGCACGGGCCGAATCCGGTGGGATACCCAGTCACACGGCGAGAACGCATGTCCGACCAGACTCACACCGCAACCTTCGACCGCGTCGCGGACATCATCAGTGACACCGCCGACATCCCGCGCGACACGATCACGCCCGAGAGCCACGCCATCGACGATCTCGGGATCGATTCGCTCGCCTTCCTCGACATCGCCTTCGCGGTGGACAAGGCCTTCGGCATCAAGCTCCCCCTCGAGCGTTGGACCCAGGAGGTCAACGAGGGCAAGGTGCCGGCCGAGGAGTACTTCGTTCTGAAGAACCTCTGCGCCCGCATCGACGCCCTGGTGGCCGAGAAAGCCGCCAAGGCTTGAGCCGAACCGCCGCGAGCCGGCGCGGCCGCTTCGCGAAACCCGCCCGTACGGGACCTTAGGACGCCATGCGCCTCGAATATTTCGAGATGATCGACGCCGTGACCCGGTTCGACCGGGAGGCCGGCCGGATCGAGGCCCTGGCCCGCGTGCCGATGGAAAGCCCGGTCTTCGAGGGGCACTTCCCCGATCACCCGCTGGTACCGGGCGTGCTGCTCACCGAGACCATGGCGCAGGCCTCGGGCTACCTCGTGCTCGCCCATCTGGGCTTTCGGCAGATGCCGTTCCTCATGGGCGTCGACAAGGCGCGATTCCGGTCCTTCGTCGGCCCCGGCGCCGAGCTGCGGATCGAGGCGAGCCTGGAGCATGACGGCTCGGGCTACGCCGTGACCAAGGCTGCGATCCGCCACGACGGCAAGCCGTTGGCCGATGCCGAGCTGCGCTTCCGCACCATGCCGTTCCCGGCTGGCCTCGACGCGCCGATGCGCGAGCGGGCCCGCCGGATCGGGCTGTTCGACCTCGCGGGCGAGCCCGCATGAGCCTTCCAAATTAACATGAGTCTTCGACATTAAGCAGCGGGCCGAGATGAGCATTTCGCGGGACGTCGTCGTCACGGGCATCGGCCTCGTCTCCTGCGCGGGCGAGGGCATCGCCGCGCATCTCACGGCCCTCGGCGCGGGCGCGCCTGCGCGCACCGACACCGAGACCTTCGCGCCCTACACGGTGCACCCGGTCGCGCCGATCGCCCTCGACGGGCAGATCCCGAAGAAGTCCGACCAGCGCCAGATGGAGCCCTGGCAGCGCCTCGGCGTCTACGCCGCCGGCCTCGCCCTCGACTCCGCTGGCGTGAAGGGCGATGCCGACCTGAAGAGCCGCATGCACCTCGTGGTCTCTGCCGGCGGCGGCGAGCGCGACACGGCGGTGGACGGCGCGATCCTCACGGGCCTGCGCACGGCGGAGGATCCCGGCGCCTACCTCAACGAGCACCTGCAGAACGACCTGCGCCCGACCCTGTTCCTGGCCCAGCTCTCGAACCTGCTCGCCGGGAATATCGGCATCGTTCACGGGGTCACGGGCGCCTCGCGCACCTTCATGGGCGAGGAGGCCGCCGGCACCGACGCCCTGCGCATCGCCCAGGCGCGGATCGCCTCCGGCCAGGTCGACTGCATGCTGGTCGGCGGCTCCTACAGTGCCGAGCGGCCCGACGTGATGGTGATCCACGAGATGGGCGGCTACCTGCGCGCCCGCGATTTCCGCCCGGTCTTCGACCGGATGCCGGAGGACGAGGCCGGCTTCATCCTCGGCAGCGCCGCCGCCTTCCTGGTGTTGGAGGCGGCCGAGCACGCCGCGTCACGCGGCGCGCGGGCGCTCGCCCGCCTCGGCCCGGTGGGCAGCGACCGCACGAAGCGCGCGCCGGGCAGCACCGAGGCCAGCCTCGCGGCCCTCTGGGCGGCGGCGGGCGTCGAGGCCCCGGAGGCGGTGATCGCCGGTGCCACCGGTGTCGCCCCGGTCACCGCCGAGGAGGCCGCGGCCCTGGCGCGCCTCGCGCCGGGCGTGGCCGTGACGGCGCTCGGCGATCTCACCGGCCACTCCCTCGAGACCGTGGCGCCCTTCGGGACCGCCCTGGCGGCGGCCCTCGTGGCCGAGAAGGGCCTGGCGGAAGTGGCGGTGACGGTGGTGGGCCATCGCCGCGGCGAAGGCGTGATCCGGGTGACGGCGGCTTGAACCGGGAAGAGGGCCGGGCTCCGGTCGCCGAGAAAAGAGTGTAAGACGGTGCGATGACGAACCAACCTCTCCGCGACGCGAAGGGCCGGCCGCTGGTGGCGGTCACCGGCCTCGGCATCGTCACCTCCCTGGGACAGGGGCAGACCGACAACTGGGCCGCGCTGACGGCCGGCCGCTCCGGCATCCACGCCATCCGGCGCTTCCCCACGGAGGGCCTGCGCACCCGCATCGCCGGCACCGTCGATTTCCTCGACACCGACCCCCTCGTGGCGCCCGCCCTGTCGCAGCGCTTCGCGGAAGCCGCCGCCGACGAGGCGATCGCGCAGTCCGGCATCGGCCGTCCCGGCGACTTCCCCGGCGCTCTGTTCATCGCTGTGCCCCCGGTGGAGATCGAGTGGCCGCAGCGCCAGGCCCTGGCGGAGGCTTCCGGCCAGAGCGGCCCGATCACCTACACCGACCTGCAGCGCGCCGCCGCGAGCCGGCGCTTCGACCCCTGGCACGACCTGTTCATCTTCGGCACGGTGGCCGATCACATCGCCGACCGGTTCGGCACCAAGGGGTCGCCGATCTCCCTCTCCACCGCCTGCTCGTCCGGCGCTACCGCGATCCAGCTCGGCGTCGAGGCGATCCGGCGCGGCGAGGTCACCGCCGCCCTCTGCATCGGCACCGACGGCTCGGTGAACCCCGAATCCCTGATCCGCTTCTCGCTGCTCTCGGCCCTCTCCACCCAGAACGACCCGCCGGAGGCCGCCTCGAAGCCGTTCTCGAAGAACCGCGACGGCTTCGTCATGGGCGAGGGCGCGGGCGCCCTCGTGCTGGAGGATGCGGAAGCCGCCCGCGCCCGGGGCGCGAAGATCCTCGGCTACGTGCTCGGCTGCGGCGAGAAGGGCGACGGCTTCCACCGCACCCGGTCGAGCCCCGACGGCGCCCCCGGCATCGCGGCGATCCGCGCGGCCCTGGACGACGCCGGCACCGAGCCGGACGCCATCGACACCGTGAACGCCCACGGCACCTCGACGCCGGAGAACGACAAGATGGAGGCGATGAGCTGCGCCGCCGTGTTCGGCGACCGCATCCGCACCCTGCCGGTCTCGTCCAACAAGTCGATGATCGGGCATACGCTGACGGCCGCCGGTGCGGTCGAGGCGGTGATCGCGCTCCTCACCATCGCGCACGGACGCATCCCGCCGACGATCAACTACGCGGTGCCCGACCCCGCCATCCCCCTCGACATCGTGGCGCAGGCGCGCGACGTGCCCGTGCGACGGGTGCTGTCGAACTCGTTCGGTTTCGGCGGCCAGAACACCTGCCTCGTTCTCGCGGACGAGCCCGCATGAGCGCGGAACGCGACGGGCGCGTCCTCGTCACCGGGGGCGCCTCCGGCCTCGGCGCGGCGATCGTGCGGGCGCTCGCCGCCGCCGGCCACGACGTCGTCTTCACCTACCGCTCCTCCGCCGCGGCGGCCGAGGACCTGGTGGCGGAACTCTCGGCGGCGCATCCCGGCCGCGCGATCGCCGCAGAACGCCTCGACCTCGCCGACCGCGCCGCCGTCGAGGCGTTCTGCGAGGGGCTCGAGGCCGGCGAGGGCTTCCACGGCTTCGTCCACAATGCCGGCCAGTCCTACGACGCGCTCGCGGCGATGCTGGACCAGGACCGGGCCGAGGCGGCCATGCAGGTGAACTTCTGGTCGCTGACCCGCCTCGCGAAGTCGCTCATCCGGGGCATGATCCGCGCGCGTTCGGGGCGCATCGTCGCCATCGGCTCGGTGGCCGCCCTTCAGGCCAATCCCGGCAACGCGGCCTATGCCGCCACCAAGGGCGCCCTCATTGCCTATTGCCGCACCCTGGCGGTGGAGTCGGCCAAACGCGGCGTCACCGTGAACGTGATCGCGCCGGGCTTCATCGACACCGGCATGATGGCCCCCTACGCCGCCTACCGCGCCACGATGGAGCGCCAGATCCCCGCCGGCCGCTTCGCCAGGCCCGAGGATGTCGCCGCGCTCGCCGCCTTCCTGATGGGCGACGGGGCGGCCTACATCACGGGCGCCGTCCTGCCCGTCGACGGCGGACTGACCGCGATGATGGGCGTCCACCGCTCCTGAGGCCCGAGCCGACCATGGTCCCGATTCCCGCCGCGCTGGTCCTCGTGCTCCTCGTCGCCGGCCCCGCCGCCGCGGCCGAGGCGTTCCGCGTCGACGGCCTGCCGCGCGGCGAGACCCTGAGCATTCGCGAGACGCCCGATGCCGGTGCGCCCGCCCTGGGTCAGGCCCCCGTGGGGGCCCGCCTGCGCGGCTTCGGCTGCACCGCCGAGACCCCGAGCGGGCTGACCTGGTGCCGGGTCAAGGCCGGCCCGATCCTCGGCTGGGCCCGGCGGCGCTACCTCTCGCCGGAGTGAGACTGCCCCGGCGGGTTGATGCCTCGTCCCACGGAGGATAGCGAGGGGCGCATGAACGCCCGGCCCCTGCGGGGGTGTCGACGGTGCCCCGCGAACAGAAACGAGCCCCATGCAAGCCCTCCAGCTCCACGGTGACCGCGACCTGCGCCTTGAGGATGTCGCGGAGCCTGCGGCCCCCGGCCCTGGCGAGGTCCAGATCCGCGTGCGCGCGGTCGGCCTGAACTTCATCGACGTCTGGGGCTTTCGCGGCATGGCCTTCGCCAAGCGCAAGCTCCCGCTCGCGGTGGGGGCCGAGGCTTCGGGCGAGATCGTCTGCGTCGGCGAGGGCGTCGAGGGGCTGGCGCCCGGCGACCGGGTGGCGATGTACGGCGCCCAGACCTGCGGGCGATGCAAGGCCTGCCGGGAGGGCCGCGACAACCTCTGCGAAGACGTCTCCGGCGTGATGGGCTTTCACATCGACGGCTTCGCCCGCGAGCGCGTGACCATGCAGGCCCGCCTCGTGGTGAAGATGCCGGACGGCGTCAGCTTCACCGACGCCGCCTGCGCGCCCGTGGCTTTCGGGACCGTGCAGCACATGCTGTTCGACAACGCCCGCCTGGAGCCCGGCGAGAGCATCCTCGTGCATGCCGGCGGCTCCGGCATCGGCACGGCGGCGATCAAGATGGCCAAGGCCATCGGCTGCACCGTGTTCACCACCGTGGGCGACGACGCCAAGGGCGAAAAGGCGCGGGCGCTCGGCGCCGACCACGTCATCAACTACCGCGAGGAGCGCTTCGAGGGCGAGGTCCGCCGTCTGACCAAGCGCAAGGGCGTCGACGTGGTCTTCGAGCATGTCGGGCCCGACACCTGGAACGGTTCGCTCCTGTGCCTCAAGCGCGGCGGGCGCCTCGTCACCTGCGGCTCCACCTCGGGCGTCTCCACCAGCATGAACCTCATGCAGCTGTTCCAGCAGCAATATCGCATCACCGGTTCGTTCGGCTGCTCGATGGCCAATATCCGCGACGCCATGGCCAAGATGGCGCAGGGCATCACGCCGGTGATCGACACGGTGCTGCCGCTGGCGGACTTCACGCAGGGGCTGGAGCGCCTGGAATCTCGCAAGGTGTTCGGAAAAATCCTGGTGACGCTCTGAGTTGCAGTGCACACGGGTGCCCTTCGGGTCGAAATGAATTATGCCAGGGGCCGAGGGCGTCGCCGGAACGCCCCGCGTCACGGGAATCGACTTGCTCCGCCTCGCCCTCGTCCTGAAGCGTCAGCTGCCCCGGCTTGCCGGGGTCGCGATGGTCCTGCTGATCCGGTCCCTGTTCTGGCTGGCCCGACGCTTGGGGAGTGAGCGCGCGAGCGCGGTGGGCGGCCGCCTCGTCCGCACGGTCGGGCCGTTCCTGCCCGCCCACCGCACCGCGATGGACAACCTGCGGGCGGCCTTCCCCGAGCACGACGCGGCCACGATCCGGGCCCTGGCGCGTGAGGCCTGGGACAATCTCGGCCGTACCGGCGCGGAATACGCCCACCTCCACACGCTGCTCGACCTCGATCTGGCGGACCTCGCGGGGAGCCGGCACATCACGGTGGAGGGCGAGGGCCATTTCGCGGACCTGCGCGACGACGGCAAGGCCGGTCTGATCTTCTCCGCCCACCTCGCCAACTGGGAACTGCCGGCGATCTGCGCCGCCAAGTTCGGCCTCGACGCCACCGCGATCTTCCGGCCGCCCAACGATGCCGCCGCTGCTCGCCTCGTGCAGGAGGTGCGGCGCCAGACCATGGGCGGCCTGGCGGCCTCGGGCCAGGGCGCGGTCTTCGCCATGCAGGGGGTGGTGGACCGTGGCGGCCATCTCGGCCAGCTCATCGACCAGCACTTCACCCGCGGCGTCGTGGTGGAGTTCTTCGGCCGGCCGGTCCTCGTCAATCCGCTGCTGGCCAAGCTCGCCCGCCACTACGAGTGTCCCGTTCACGGAGTGCGGGTGATCCGCCGCGAGGGCACCCGCTTCCATCTCGAACTGACCCCGCCCCTCGACCTGCCGCGGGACGCGCAAGGCGCCATCGACGTCCAGGGCGCGATGCAGATGATGACGCGCACGATCGAGGACTGGATCCGCGAGAATCCAGGCCAGTGGCTCTGGATGCACCGCCGCTGGCGCCCCAACATGCTGCCCAAGGCGAAGGCGGACCCCGCGCCGCCGGACGATCGAGGCACCGTGATCCCCACGCCGGGCCCGGCGGCGGTATCGTGACCCGATCATGAACCGGCCCGCGCCGCAGCCTCGCTCCCGCCGCACCGCGACCCTGGGCCTCGCGCTCCTCCTGCTCGGGACCCTCGCGGGTGGCTCGACGCCGGCGGAGGCGGGGGAGCGCCACCCCGTGGTCATCGAGCTCTACACCAGCCAGGGCTGCGCCTCGTGCCAGCCCGCCTCGCGGGTGCTCGGCGACTTCGCCCGGGAACCCGGTGTCATCGCCCTCACCTTCCCCATCACCTACTGGGACTATCTCGGCTGGAAGGACGCCTACGGCCAGGCGGCATTCACGGCGCGGCAGCGCGCCTACGCGTCCCTGCGCGGGGAGCGGCAGGTCTTCACGCCCCAGGCCATCGTCAACGGCGAGCCCTCGATGATCCGCTCGGACCGGATTTCCCTGGAGCGGGCCCTGCGCCGGGCGCGGGCGAGCAGCGCGAGCCAAGTGACGGTCAAGAGCTGGGAAGAAGGCGACCGGATCTGCATCGATGTCGGCACCGGCACCGGTCCGGAGGCCCAGGCCGACCTCTGGCTGCTGCCGGTGATGCGGCGTCGCCGGGTCTCCATCGGGGGCGGCGAGAACAAGGGGCAGGTCTTCGACTACATCAACGTCGTCCGCGGCATGCAGCGCATCGGCACTTGGACCGGACGGCCGGAGCATTTCGAGATCCCGCGCCACGCCGCGCGGGTGCCGGAGGCGGATTCCTACGTGGTGGTCCTCCAGGGTGGAAATGATGGGCGCCCGAGCCGTATCCTCGGCGCCGCCAAGGCCCCGGGTTTCTGAGCGGCACGCCGAGCTGCCGAGATCGTGCCCGCCAGGACAAGAAGCCTGCCGGCGGAGCGGCCATGCCCTCAAGCGCCTGTCCCGGAACGAACTTTTAAGCGTATTTCGGCAGGAATGAATACAGTCGCCGAATCGTAAAAACAGCCCTTGACGTATCCCCGATTGGGTCGCACCTTGATGTGGTGCTTCGACGGCAAAGCACAGCTCAAGCAACGAGGAGGCCTTGATCGTCTGACGATCACGACCGACGAGACGCAGGAGATTTGGGAATGACGCCACCCCAGCAGGCGGCTGCGACGATCATCCGGGGCTGATTCGACCCGGACGTTGAGCAGCGCACACGCGAATTACGGGACGGAAGCGGTCTCTCGGGGCGCAGAAGCGGCCATACGGCACGCCTTCGGACATGCACCAGCCCCACCTCGGCCGCTTCCGCCGCCGAATCGTCAACCCTGATCGGATTGTTTGATGGGTAAGACCATCAAGACTTCCGCATAGTATGTGTTGGCAATCTTCAGGGCACGCGGCTCAAGGCCGTACGATACGAAACCCGCGGCTTCGTAGCACCGGAGCGCGGTTGCATTGGTTGCTCCAACAGACAGACTGACGTCTTCAACGCAGGTCGCCGCATGGTCGATCACGGCCCTGATGAGCGACGTTGCGATGCCGGATCGGCGCGCGTCTGGTCTCACGAAGACACCCCAGAGCGTACCTTTATGCCGAAGCTTCATGGCGTCTGGGATATACAGACCAGCTATGCCGACGAGTCCATCGCCGGTGCGCCAAGCGCCGAATACAGCATGGTTCTCTAGGGTAGCGGCAAACCAAGCGAGCGGTTGTTCGACTTCGGCCTCCCAAGATGCGCCGAAGGCCTCCGGATGGCGAGCGAGGCCGTCGAGACGCAGCGTTCGGAAAGCTGCCGCATCGGTCGGTCGTAGCCGGCGGATCGTATCAGTAGACCGGGGATTCAAGACACCATCCTCGTCGTGAGAGTGGCAGGAGCAGGTTGGATCTCCGGCATCGCCTCCAGCAGGACCTTCAACGTAATCGATCCAGAACCCCTGCGATGAAGCGCGCTTTCTCGGCGCGATAGGCGTCCATCGGCAATCCGTCGCAGCGTGTCTTGAGGGTGTTGTAGCGCTCCAGCAGCCGGGCGTCCCCGCGCAGGGCGTCGGCGAAGTGGTGGAAGACGTCGAAGGGGCCGCCCTTGACGGTCAATTGGATGCCGAGGGGAAGGGGCTGCCCGTCATCCGCGAACGCGGCGAAATCCGCCGTTCGAATCGAGCCGGCATTGCGGGCGAACCGCGCCGCGAGGCAGGCCTCGGCCGTGGGAAAATCCGCCGCGTCGACCCGCACCACGAGGTCGAGGTCGCCCTTCGTCAGGCATCCCGGAATGGCGGTCGCGCCCACATGCCGAATGTCGGCCGAAGGGGGCAGCGCGGGGCGAAGCACGCTCCGGATGCGGGCGTAGAGCGCGTCCGCAAGGGCGGCCGTGCCCTCGGTCTCCGCGACCAGGCGAAGGTGATCCGCGTCCGAAATCCTGCCCTCCCGGCGAGGGGGGACGGGTCCCGCCGTCCCTTAATCGATCCCGAGCTTGGCCTTCAGCAGGGCGTTCACCGCCGCCGGGTTGGCCTTGCCGCCGGTGGCCTTCATGGTCTGGCCGACGAACCAGCCGAGCAGGGTCGGCTTCTCCTTCGCCTGGGCGACCTTGTCGGGGTTCTTGGCGATGATGTCGTCCACGGCGGCCTCGATGGCGCCGGTGTCGGTGACCTGCTTCATGCCGCGCGATTCGACGATCCCGCGCGGGTCACCGCCCTCGGACCAGACGATCTCGAACAGGTCCTTGGCGATCTTGCCGGAGATGACGCCCTCTCCGATGAGGTCGACGATGGCGCCGAGTTGGGTCGCCGAGACCGGGCTCGTCTCGATGCTGTGGCCTTCCTTGTTGAGGCGGCCGAACAGCTCGTTGATGACCCAGTTCGCCGCGGCCTTGCCGTCGCGGCCCTTGGCCACCGCCTCGAAGTAGTCGGCCGAGGCGCGCTCGGCGATGAGCACGCCGGCATCGTAGGCGCTGAGGCCATAGGTCTCGATGAAGCGCGCCTTCTTGGCGTCGGGCAGTTCCGGCAGGCCGGCGGCCAGCGCGTCCACGTAGGCCTGGTCGAATTCGAGCGGCAGCAGGTCCGGGTCGGGGAAGTAGCGGTAATCGTGCGCCTCTTCCTTGGAGCGCATGGAGCGGGTCTCGCCCTTGCCCGGATCGAACAGGCGGGTCTCCTGGGAGATCGTGCCGCCATCCTCGATGATGGCGATCTGGCGCCGGGCTTCGGTTTCGATGGCCTGGCCGATGAAGCGGATCGAGTTGACGTTCTTGATCTCGCAGCGGGTGCCGAGCGGGTCCCCGGGCTTGCGCACCGAGACGTTCACGTCGGCCCGGAGCGAGCCCTTCTCCATGTCGCCGTCGCAGGTGCCGAGGTAGCGCAGGATGGTGCGCAGCTTGGTCACGTAGGCGCGCGCCTCCTCCGACGAGCGGAGATCCGGCCGCGAGACGATCTCCATCAGGGCGACGCCCGAGCGGTTGAGGTCGACGAAGCTCTGGGTCGGGTTCTGGTCGTGCAGGGACTTGCCGGCATCCTGTTCGAGATGCAGCCGCTCGATGCCCACCGTGATGGTCTCGCCCTCGGGCAAATCGACCAGCACCTCGCCCTCGCCGACGATCGGGTCCTTGAACTGGCTGATCTGGTAGCCCTGCGGCAGGTCCGGGTAGAAGTAGTTCTTCCGGTCGAACACCGAGCGGTGGTTGATCTGCGCCTTCAGGCCGAGGCCCGTGCGCACCGCCTGGGCCACGCACGCCTCGTTGATGACCGGCAGCATGCCGGGCATGGCCGCGTCCACCAGGGAGACATGGTCGTTCGGCTCGCCGCCGAATTCCGTCGAGGCGCCAGAGAACAGCTTGGAGCGGCTCGTGACCTGGGCGTGGATCTCCATGCCGATCACGACCTCCCAGTCATGCAGGCCGCCCTTGATGAGCTTTTTGGGGTTCACGGCTGCGGTCATGATGGCCCGAAAATCAGTGCTGCGGGGCGCGAGTGAGCGCCGGAAGGGTGCAAGTCATCGAAGGTGTAAGGACCGGCCGGCGCGGTCAAGCGCGCAGGCGGTAGAGCTGGTGCGCCAGGAACCCCAGGGCGCCCCAGAGGAAGCCGGCGATCCAGCGGATGGGGAAGAAGGTCGGCCCGTCGTGGCTCACCGGCGCCGGCCAGGGAATGCCGATGGCCGTGACGGCCCACGACACCAGCACCGAGACCGCGAAGGCCATCAGCGACACGAGGATGACCTTCACGAACTGGTCCGACTTCCAGCCCATCACCAGGGCGATGGCGATCAGCACCGGATCGAAGGCGGCCCAGATCCAGACGTCGAAGGGATAGACCGGGACGGTCATCGGGCGCGCCTCATGCCCACCACGCGGCGGGCAGCTTGGTCCGTCCGGCGGCCTCCTCGATCACCTGGGCGGCGGCGAACAGCGTCTCCTCGTCGAAGGGCCGGCCGATGAGCTGGAGCCCGAGAGGCAGGCCCTGCGCGTCGAGACCGGCCGGCACCGAGATGCCGGGCAGGCCCGCCATGTTTACCGTGATGGTGAAGACGTCCTGCAGGTACATCTCCACGGGGTCGCCCGAGCCCTTCTCGCCGATGCCGAAGGCGGCCGACGGGGTGGCGGGCGTCAGGATCGCGTCGATGCCGGAGGCGTAGGCCTCTTCGAAGTCGCGCTTGATCAGGGTGCGGATGCGCTGCGCGCGGACGTAATAGGCATCGTAGTAGCCCGCCGAGAGCACGTAGGTGCCGATCATGATGCGGCGCTTCACCTCGCGGCCGAAGCCCGCCGCACGGGTGTTCTCGTAGAGGCCCGCGATGTCCTTGCCGGGCACGCGCAGGCCGTAGCGCACGCCGTCGTAGCGGGCGAGGTTCGAGGAGGCCTCGGCGGGAGCGACGATGTAGTAGGCCGGCAGCGCGTATTGCGTGTGCGGCAGCGAGATCTCGCGGATCGTGGCGCCGGCATCCCGGAGCATCTCGGCGCCCCGGTCCCAGAGCGCCTGGATCTCGGCGGACATGCCCTCGACCCGGTACTCCTTCGGAATGCCGATGGTCAGCCCCTTCACGCCCCGCGCCACCGCCGCCTCGAAGTCGGGCACGGGCAGGTCGGCGCAGGTGGTGTCGCGCGAATCCTGGCCCGCCATCGAGCCGAGCAGGATGGCGCAGTCGCGCACCGTGCGGGCGATCGGGCCGGCCTGGTCCAGGGACGAGGCGTACGCCACCGTGCCCCAGCGCGAGCAGCGGCCGTAGGTCGGCTTGATGCCGACCGTGCCGGTGAAGGCGGCGGGCTGGCGGATCGAGCCGCCCGTGTCCGTCGCGGTGGCGCCGAGGCAGAGATGGGCCGCCACCGCCGCCGCCGAGCCGCCGGAGGAGCCGCCGGGCACCAGCTTCGTCTCCGACCCGGCCCGCCGCCAGGGCGAGACGGCGTCGCCGTAGGCGGAGGTCTCGTTGGACGAGCCCATGGCGAACTCGTCGAGGTTGAGCTTGCCGAGCATCACGGCGCCGTCGCGCCAGAGGTTGGCGGTCACGGCGGATTCGTAGGCGGGCGTGAACCCTTCGAGGATCTTCGAGCCGGCGGTGGTCGCCACGCCCTCCGTGCAGAACAGGTCCTTGATCCCCAGCGGGATGCCGTCCAGCGGACGAGCCTCGCCAGCGGCGATCCGCGCATCCGCCGCCTCGGCCATGGCCAGGGCCCGGTCGGGGGTCTCGACGAGGTAGGCGTTCAGGGCCCGGGCCTTTTCCATGGCGTCGAGATGCGCGCGGGTCAGGTCGGCGGCGGAGAAATTCTTGGCCTTGAGCCCGTCGCGGGCCTCCGCCAGGGTGAGTTCGTTCAGCGTGGTCATGTGCGGGAGAGTCCTGGGCGCTCGTCCTGATGGGTCCCGGGTGCTCCGCCGTCGCCATCGCGTGGGCGCCGGGCGGACCGTCCCGCGGGGCGGCCGGGTTCGGGGTCGGCGGCGTGCGCCTACTCGACGACCTTGGGCACGAGGAAGTAGTGGTCCTCGGTCTCGGGCGCGTTGGCCACGATGGCGTCGGCCTTGGCCCCGTCGGTGACCACGTCGGCCCGCTTCTTCATCGCCATCGGGGTGACCGAGGTCATGGGCTCGACCCCCGTCACGTCGACGGCACCGAGTTGCTCGACGAAGGCCAGGATCGCGTTGAGTTCGCCCTGCAGGGGGGCGACCTCGTCCTCGCTCACCGCGATGCGCGCCAGGTGCGCGATGCGCCTCACCGTCGTTGCGTCGACCGACATGCTGTCTTCAGTTCCTCGGGCACCCATCCGCAGCCCGGCGGGGTTGGCGGGCGATGGGGCGTCGCGCCGGGCTATAGCACCCGCCCTCGCGCGCTCGCAACGCCGGCCGGCCTTTCGCGCGGGCCGGCGAGGCTCAGGCGATGCGGTGGTGCGCCACGGCCGGCACCTCGATGAGGATCCCGGTCTGGCGCGACCGCAGGTCCGCCTGCTGGAAGCCGACGAGCAGGATCTCGCAGGCCAGCGCCAGCATCAGCTTGTGCCGCAGCGGCATCTTGCGGCGCGCGGGGCGGGAATCGGGCGGGCTCATGCGGACGGCATCCGAGACGTTAACGAACGATTAACGATGCTCTGGCCGATGGGGTCCGCGCAAGGGTAAGGATACGCTTTGGTAACGTTAACGGGCCGGAGGGAGCGATTCAGATGTGGGAGACGGTCTTCGAGCCCTGCGCGCCGGGCCCCCTCGCGGGGGCGGCCGACCTCGACCGCGCCGAGGCCGAACTCGGCTTCGCGCTGCCGGAGAGCTACCGCGCCTTTTGCCGGACCCTCGGGGCCGGGCTCGCGAACGGCCATTTCCGCGTGGCGATCCCGGGCGCGGATCCGGAGACCGACCTCGTCGGGCGCTCCGAGTTGATCGCCCACAGCATCGCGGCGGTGCTGGAGGGGCGCGAGGGACACCGCTTCGAGGTGGAGGGCGACGACCCGAGCGTGATCGAGCGCGCCTGCTTCTTCGGCCAGACGGAGGCCGGCGAATTCCTGTTCTGGGACGTGGTGCCGGGGCGCGACGAGTACGAGATCTGGGTGCTGGGCGCCGACCTCGAATCGATCCGCTTCGGTGGCGCCGACCTCGTCGACCTCATGCGGCGCAGCCGGGGCCCGGCGGTACGCGGCATCCTCGGCATGGGCGCCGAGCCCCTGCCCGCTTCCTTCGTGGGCGACGGCACCGCGGGCTCGGCCGGGCTGCACTGACGGGACGCAGCCCCTTGCCGGCCGGAGGCGGATCGCGCAGGAGGGGTGCCATCACGGGAGCGGGACGGACATGGACGAGGCCGAGATGCGGGCCTTCGCGGAGGCCTCGCGGGGCGGCCCCCGCCTGATCGGGATCGATCTCGGCACGAAGACGATCGGTCTCGCCCTGTCGGATGTCGGCCGCCAGATCGCTTCGCCCCTGGAGACGATCCGGCGGGTCAAGTTCACCCCCGACGTGGCGCGTCTGCGGACCCTGTGCGAAATGCACGGGGTCGGCGGCCTCGTCATCGGCCTGCCCCTGAACATGGACGGCAGCGAGGGCGTGCGGGTCCAGTCGACCCGCTCCTTCGTGCGCAACATGAAGCCGCTGCTGCCTCTGCCCGTCCTCTATTGCGACGAGCGCCTCTCCACCGCCGCCGTCACCCGCGCGCTGATCGCGGCGGATGCCTCGCGGGCCAAGCGCGGCGAGGTGGTGGACATGCTGGCCGCCGCCTACATCCTCCAGGGCTGCCTGGACCAGATGCGGCGCGCCCTCGGCGAGGCGGCGGAGGACGACGACGAGAGCGAAGCCTGATCCGCGATCCCGTTCAGCGGAACAGCGAGAGGACGCCCGCCGAGGCGCCGTTGGCGATGCCGAGGGCCTGAACGGCCAGCTGCTGCTGGGTCTGGAGCGCCTTCAGCTTGGTCGACTCCTCTTCGACGTCGGAATCCACCAGGATGCCGATGGTCCGGTCGTTGGCCTTCATCAGCGTGTCCACGAAACTCTTCTGGCCGTCGATCTGGGTCTTGTTGGCGCCGAGCTTCGTGCCCGCGTTGGTGACGCTGGAGATGGCCTTGTCCACCTGCGTGATCAGGGCCGACAGGGTCGCGTCGCCGGCGGTGCCGGCGAGGGCCGAAATATTGATCGTGCCGATCGAGACACCCGCGGGGTTCGTGGTGTCGAGGATGCCCTTGGTCGTGGTCGTCACCGCATCGCTGCCGTAGACCGAGATGCGCGCGCTGCCGTTGAGCCCCGTGGCGCCGAGTCCGGTCTGACCGTTGGTGAAGCCGAAGGCTGCCGTGTCGGGGCCCGTGATCGTCGCACTGCCTGTGGGGCCACCGCTCGCTCCGAGGAGAATGAGGCGGTCGGGTGCGTTCTCCGGGCCGGAGAGGCCGAACGCGAGGGGGCTGCCCTGCGCCGCAAGGCTGGCATTGAGGAGGTTGCGGATCTCCGTGATGCTGACGGCCGCTGGGTTCGCCGGGGCCGGTAAGCTCGCGGCGGTCAGGGTGACCGTCTGGCTGGTTGCGCCGTCGCTCACCGTGATCGACTTCGTCGCGGCGCCCGACAGGTCGATGGGCGCGTAGGGCGTCGCCACGACCGCCGGCCGGTAGAGGGCGGTGCCGCCGTTCGCCCCCAGACCGAGGTCGAGCCAGGTGCCGCCCGCGGTTCCGGACAGGATGTTCAGGGCGGAGCCGGCACCGGTCGCCGTCGTCTCGAAGCGGAGCCTGCCCCCGTCGTCGAGGGATGCGGTCACGTTGCCCCGCAGGGAGGGCGAGGCCGCGATCTGATTGTTGAGGGCGCTCACCACCTCGTCGGTCGTCACCTTGGCGAGGTCCTTGACGGCGGCGGCGAGGTTCGTCCGGTTCAGCACCAGGGTGCCGATGCCGGCCGAACCGGTGAGGCGGATCGCGACCTCGTTGGTCCCGCTGAAATCCGCCGTGCCGCCGGGGGCGAAGCCGGGCGAGCCGGCCAGGGCCATCTGCGCCGTCTGACGCGCGCCGGAGGCCGGCCGGGTCACGCTGGCGCCGCCGGAATCGTAGAGCCGGATCGCCGCAACGTCGATGTCGACCCGCGAGAACGTCACCGTGCCGGTCCTGTCGCGGGAGAACCCAGCGACCACGCTCTGCGTCGGCCGATAGGCCGCGTTGGCGGGCGAGGAATCCGTCGCGAGCCAGTTCTGTCCGCTCGCCGTGGAGGAACTGGCGGTGGCCTTCATCTTGTCCTGGATCGCGGCGATCTCGGTCTGCACCTTGGCCCGGTCGACGCCCGGCTGGAGAGCGGTCTGGAGCTTGGCGCGCAGGTTCTGGAGGTCCGACAGGACGCTGGTGAGACCGTTATAGGCGGTGTCCACCGCCGAGGCCCCGAGGCCGAGGGAATCCTTGATCGACCCGAGCGCGGCGTTGTCCGTGCGGACGCTGGTGGCGATCGACCAATAGGCCGCGTTGTCGGCGCTGTCCGTGACGCGCTGGCCGGTGGACACACGCTTGCTCGTGACGTCCAGATGCTGGTTGATCGCCTTCAGCGTCGTCAGCGCCGTCAGGGCGGCGTTGTTGGTCAGCAGGCTGGTCACGGAGCGCGCATCCTCTGGGGCGGCTTCTCGGCCACCGTCCCGTCTTGGTTAACGCCTGTGTCTCAAGACACCGTTAAGGATGACGAGACCCTGCCTCGACCGTCAGCCGAGCAGGGAGACCGTTCCGCTGCCGTGCCGCTCGATGCGGCCGTCGAGTTCGAGTTCGAGCAGCGTGGTCTGGACGACGCGGACGCTGAGGCCGGCGGCCCGCGCGAGCTCGTCGGTCCCGATGGGCGTCGGGCTGAGAAAGCCGATCAGGCGGGCCCGGTCGTCCGCCGGTTCGGCCGCCTCCGGAGCCTCGGGGAAGAGGGTCGGCCCGGGGCCGTCGACGTCGAGTTCGTCCCAGAAGATCGATCCCTCGGCGAGGTCCGGACGATCGAGGGCCAGGGTGTCCGCCCCCTGTTCGAAGCCGCCTCCTTGCTTCCGGGTGCCCTCTTCCAGCAGCGGCGCGATCGCCTCCGTGACGTGGGCCACCTCCGCCACCAGGGTCGCACCTTGGCGGATCAGGTCGTTGGTGCCCTCCGCACGCGGGTCGAGGGGGGAGCCCGGCACGGCGAAGACCTCGCGGCCCTGCTCCAGGGCGAAGCGGGCGGTGATCAGCGAGCCCGAGCGGCGGGCGGCCTCCACCACCACGGTGCCGTAGGCCAGCCCCGAGATGATGCGATTGCGCCGGGGAAAGTCGCGCCCGCGCGGCTCCCAACCCATCGGCATCTCGGCGAGGACGGCGCCGCCGGCTTCCAGGATCGCCTCCACCAGGGCGGCGTGGTTGGCCGGGTAGATCCGATCGTGTCCCCCCGCCAGCACCGCCGCCGTGCCGGGCACCAGGGCGGCCCGGTGGGCGCGGGCGTCGATGCCGCGCGCCAGCCCGGAGACCACGACGAGCCCCGCCTCCCCGAGCCCGCGGGCGAGGCGCTCGGTGAAGGCGAGGCCGGCGGCGGAGGCGTTGCGCGAGCCGACGATGGCGATGGCGGGCCGGTCCAGGATCGCGGCCTCGCCCCGGATGGCGATGAGCGGCGGCGCCGAATCGGCCGCCTGAAGCAGCCTCGGGTAGGCCGCCTCCCCGAGCGCGACGAGGCGGGCGCCGAGGCGGGCGGCGGCGGCGATCTCGCCTTCCGCCTCCGCCCGGCTCGGCGGGGTGATGCGCCGACCGCTGCGGCCGGTGAGCGTCGGCAGGGCCTCCAGGGCGGCGCCGGCCCCGCCGAAGCGGTTGATGAGGGTCCGGAACGTGCGCGGGCCGACCCCCTCGCTGCGGATCAGGCGCAGCCAGTCGAGGCGCTGGCCATCGGTGAGCTGCATTCGCCCTCCCCCTCCGGAGCGGGCGCTCGGGCCTCAGCCCTTCTGCCCGATGCGCCCCTCGGTTCCGTCGATGAGCCGGCGGATGTTGGGCGCGTGCTTCCACCATAGCAGGGCGGCGAGCAGGAGAAACAAAATTGCAACCGAAGGCTGTCCCAGCGTCCACAGGACCAGGGGCGTCAGGGCCGAGGCCGCCAGGGCCGCGAGGGACGAGTATTTCAGCGTGAAGGCGAGGCCGAGCCAGATGGCCGCGAAGGCCAGGAGGCCGGGCGGGCTCAGGGCGAGCAGGATGCCCAGGAAGGTCGCCACCCCCTTGCCGCCCTTGAACCCGAGCCAGACCGGAAACAGGTGCCCGAGGAAGGCGCCGAGGCCGGCGACCAGCGCGGTCTCGGTTCCGAAACGGCCGGCGATCACGACCGCGAGCGTGCCCTTCAGCGCGTCGCCCAGCAGGGTGGCGGCCGCGAGGCCCTTGCGGCCGGTGCGCAGCACGTTGGTGGCGCCGATGTTGCCCGACCCGATCGCCCGCACGTCGCCGAGGCCGGCGAAGCGGGTCAGGATCAGCCCGAACGGGATCGAGCCGAGGAGGTAGCCCCCCGCCAGCGACGCCAGCAGGAGGGGCCAGGGCAGAGCGTCGAGGGCGATCACGCGGCGGCCTCGCTCTCGGCAGGCGCGCGGAACACGATGCGTCCCGCCACCATCGTGAGGATCGCGGCCCCTTGCAGGCGGGCTTCGTCGAAGGGCGAATTCTTCGAGCGGGACTTCAGGGTCCGCTTGTCGAGGACGTAGGGCAGGTCGGGATCGATCAGCACGAGGTCGGCGGCGGCTCCGGCCGCGAGGCGACCGGCCCGCCGCCCGAGAAGATCCGCCGGGCTGGCGGTCAGGGCCGCGAGCAGGCGCGGCAGGCTGATATCGCCGGTATGGACCAGCCGGAGGGCGGCGCCCAGCAGCGTCTCGATGCCCAGCGCCCCGTCTGCCGCCTCGGCGAAGGGCAGGCGCTTGGTCTCGACGTCCTGCGGGTTGTGGTCGGAGACGACGACGTCGATCACGCCTTCGTTGAGGGCCGCCACCAGGGCGAGCCGGTCGGTCTCGTGGCGCAGGGGCGGCGAGAGCCGGCAGAAGGTGCGGTAATGGCCGATGTCGCCCTCGTTGAGCACGAGGTTGTTCACCGAGGCGCCGCAGGTGACGGGCAGGCCGTCCGCCTTGGCGCGGCGCACGATCTCGACCGAATCGGCACAGGAGATCATCGCCGCGTGGTAGCGGGCGCCGGTGAGGCGCACGAGGCGGATGTCGCGCTCCAGCATCACGGTCTCGGCCTCGCGCGGGATGCCGAGGAGCCCGAGCCGCGTGGCCATCTCGCCCTCGTTCATCACGCCGTCGCCGACGAGGTCCGGCTCCTCCACGTGCTGCATCAGCAGGGCGCCGAAATCGCGGGCATAGGTCATCGCCCGCCGCATCACCTGGGCGTTGCGCACCGCCTTGAGGCCGTCCGTGAAGGCGACCGCCCCGGCTTCCTGAAGCAGGCCGAACTCGGTCATCTCGTGGCCGGCCAGCCCCTTGGTGATGGCGGCGGCCGGCAGGACGTTGACGCTCGCGGTGTCCCGCGCCCGGCGCAGGACGAAATCGACGATGGCCGGCCCGTCGATGACCGGGTTGGTGTCGGGCATGCAGACCAGGGTGGTGACGCCGCCGGCGGCGGCGGCCGCGCTGGCGCTGGCCAGGGTCTCGCGATGCTCGGCCCCAGGCTCGCCCACGAACGCGCGCAGATCGATGAGGCCGGGGCTGAGGACGTGGCCGCCGCAATCGATGGTCTCGGCCTCGTCCGGCACACCGGCGAGGGGGCTCCAGCCGACATCGTGGATGAGCCCGTCGCGCACGAGGACGTGGCCGGGCGCCTGCCGGCCCGTGGCTGGATCGCAGAGCGTGGCGTTGGTCAGGAGGATGGGGCGAACGTTCATCACCCTCTCCCCTCTGCGGGAGAGGGTGGTCGCGGAGCGACCGGGAGAGGGGCCGGCTCAGGTTTATCCGGAGCAAGCGGCGCTGCCCCTCTCCCGCCTGCTCCGCAAGCACCCTCCCCCGCAGAGGGGGGAGGGTTCAGGTTCGGCGCAAACAGCATGAGATCGTCGGATAAGCGAGGCACCTGAAAATCCTTGCTCTGTCGCGGTCTTGGATCGTTTCACCGCGTTTCGGCCGCCCACGGCGCGGCGTCAAGCACAGGGAGCCCGATACGAAAAGGCCCCGCCCTGACGGGCGAGGCCTTCGTTGTCTTCCGTGGGTCCGACCCTTACGCCGCCAGCGAGCGCAGAACGTAGGGCAGGATGCCGCCGTTGCGGAAGTACTCAAGCTCGTCGAGGGTATCGATGCGGCAGGTCAGCGGCACCTCCCGCTTGGTGCCGTCCGCCGAGGTGATCTCGGCGATCATGGTCTGGCGGGGCTTCAGGTCGCCCGACAGGCCCCGGATCGAGACCGTCTCGTCGCCCTTGAGGCCGAGCGAGGCCCAGGAGGTCTCGCCCTGGAAGACCAGGGGCACGATGCCCATGCCGACGAGGTTCGAGCGGTGGATGCGCTCGAAGCTCTCGGCCACCACGGCGCGGATGCCCAGCAGCTTGGTGCCCTTGGCCGCCCAGTCGCGCGACGAGCCGGTGCCGTATTCCTTGCCGGCGAAGACCACGAGCGGCGTGCCCTCGGCCTGATACTTCTGCGCGGCGTCGTAGATGAACATCCGCTCGCCCGAGGGCTGGAACAGGGTCCAGCCGCCCTCGACCACGTTGCCGGATTCGTCGCGGACCATCTGGTTCTTGATGCGGATGTTGGCGAAGGTGCCGCGCATCATGACTTCGTGGTTGCCGCGCCGGGTGCCGTACTGGTTGAAGTCCTGCACCCTAACCTGGTGCTCCTGCAGGTAGGCGCCCGCCGGGGAGTTCGCCCGGATGTTGCCCGCCGGCGAGATGTGGTCGGTGGTGATCGAGTCGAGGAACAGGCCGAGGATGCGGGCATCGACCACGTCCTCCACCGGGGCGGGGGTCTTCTGCATGCCCTCGAAATAGGGCGGGTTCTGCACGTAGGTGGAGGTCGAATCCCACTTGAAGGTCTCGGCCTCGGTGACCTCGACGGCCTTCCAGTAATCGTCGCCGCCGAACACGTCGGCGTAGCGGGACTTGAACAGGGTCGAGGTGATGTTGGCCTCGATGAACTCCTGGACCTCGGCGGACGAGGGCCAGATGTCCTTCAGGTAGACGGGCTGGCCGTCCGAGCCGGTGCCCAGCGGCTCGGTGGTGATGTCGATCTGCATCGAGCCGGCGAGCGCGTAGGCGACCACCAGCGGCGGCGAGGCGAGGTAGTTCGCCCGGACATCCGGGTTCACCCGGCCCTCGAAGTTGCGGTTGCCCGAGAGCACGGCGGCGGCGACCACGTCGTTGTCGTTGATCGCCTTCGAGATCGGAGCCGGCAGCGGGCCCGAATTGCCGATGCAGGTGGTGCAGCCGAACCCGACGAGGTTGAAGCCGAGCGCGTCGAGGGGCGCCTGCAGGCCGGCGCTCGCGAGGTACTCGGCCACCACCTGGGAGCCGGGTGCGAGCGAGGTCTTCACCCAGGGCTTGGAGCGCAGACCCCTGGCGACCGCGTTGCGGGCGAGGAGCCCGGCGCCGATCATCACGCTCGGGTTCGAGGTGTTGGTGCAGCTCGTGATGGCGGCGATCACCACGTCACCGTGGCCGATGTCGAAGTTGGCGCCCTCCACGGGATAGCGCTTGGCGATGTCGGCCGCCTTCTTGAACTCGGTCTCCATGGACTGCGCGAAGCCGGGCTTAGCGCCGTCGAGGAGCACCCGGTCCTGCGGGCGCTTGGGGCCGGCGAGCGAGGGGCGCACGTCGCCCATGTCGAGTTCGAGCGTGTCGGTGAAGACGGGATCGGGGGTCTGGGCATCGCGCCACATGCCCTGCGCCTTGGCGTAGGCCTCGACCAGGGCGATGCGGTCGTCGGCGCGGCCGGTGACGGTGAGGAAGTCGATGGTCTTCTGGTCGATGGGGAAGAAGCCGCAGGTGGCGCCGTATTCGGGAGCCATGTTGGAGATCGTGGCGCGGTCGGCCACCGCCATGTCGTCGAGGCCGGGGCCGTAGAATTCCACGAACTTGCCGACCACGCCCTTCTTGCGCAGCATCTGGGTGACGGTGAGCACGAGATCGGTGGCCGTGGTGCCCTCGGGCAGCTTGCCCGACAGCTTGAAACCGACGACCTCGGGGATCAGCATCGAGAGGGGCTGGCCGAGCATCGCGGCCTCGGCCTCGATGCCGCCGACGCCCCAGCCGAGCACGGCGAGGCCGTTGACCATGGTGGTGTGCGAATCGGTGCCGACGAGGCTGTCCGGATAGGCGAGCTCGGTGCCGTCTTCCGACTTCGTCCAGACCGTCTGCGACAGGTATTCCAGGTTCACCTGGTGGCAGATGCCGGTGCCGGGCGGCACGACGGAGAAGTTGTCGAAGGCCGACTGGCCCCACTTGAGGAAGGTGTAGCGCTCGCCGTTGCGCGAGTATTCCAGCGCGACGTTGTCGGCCAGCGCCTTGGGGGTGCCGAACTCGTCGACGATGACCGAGTGGTCGATCACGAGGTCGACCGGCACCAGCGGGTTGATCTTCTGCGGGTCGCCGCCCAGCGCCACCATGGCGTCGCGCATCGCGGCGAGGTCGACGACGGCGGGCACGCCCGTGAAATCCTGCATCAGCACGCGGGAGGGGCGGAAGGCGATCTCGGTCTCCGTCTTGCCCTTGTTGCCGAGCCAGGCGACGGTGGCCGAGATGTCGTCCTTCTTGACCGAGCGGTCGTCCTCAAAGCGCAGCAGGTTCTCGAGCAGCACCTTCATGGAGAAGGGCAGCGCGGTGGCGTCGGCGAGGCCCGCCGTCTCGGCGTGGGGAATCGAGTAATAGGTGTAGGACTTGTCGCCGACGGTGAGGGTCTGGCGAGACTGGAAGCTGTCGATCGATGCCACGGCGTTATATTTCCTCGCGAGCGGTTGGTCGAACACGCGCAGGCATAACCTGCGCCACGAAAACACGTGTTCGGCTGGGAGCGCTATGAAGCGCGCGCCGCCCCGGGGGTGCCCGGGTGAGGATGATGCGCGAAGGGCGATTTGGACGCCCTGAAACTCGCGCGGCGCAGCCTGTGCGCGTTATAGAACACTTCGAAACTGGCCGCTACCGGTGGCCTGACAGCGCGTGGCATCTGTACGGTCGGACCTTCGCCAGCAGGTGGGCCGCGCGCTAGGGTCCGAAAGCACGAAGGAGACCCCGATGCTCGCCCTGCGCCTGCCGCCCGAGATCGAAGACCGCCTAGATGCGCTGGCCCGGCGCACGGGCCGGAGCAAGGACGACCACGCCCGCGACGCGATCCTCGAACACTTCGAGAATCTGGAGGATCTCGATGTCGCCGAGCAGCGCCTCGCGGCCGTTCGCAGCGGCGAGAGCGACACCGTTCCGCTCGACGATCTGCTGTCGCGCTATGGCGTAGCGGATTGAATTCGAGCGTTCCGCGGAACGCGAACTCGCCCGGCTCGATCGGGAGGCCGTCAGGCGCATCCTGGGGGTTCTGCGCGACCGGGTCTCGCCACTGGACGATCCGCGTGCCATTGGCGAGGCCCTGAAGGGGTCGCGGCTCGGCAACTTCTGGAAACACCGGATCGGTGACTTTCGCGTGATCGCCGCGATCGAGGACGACGCCCTGCGCATCCTCGTGATCAAGATCGGGCACCACCGCGACGTCTACCGATAGCCGCTTCGACGAGGCTCATGATTCAGGATTCCCTGTGCGGCTGACCGCCCAAGACCTCGCCGTCCGCCGCTCCGGCCGCCGCATCTTCTCCGGCCTGTCCTTCGCCCTCGGGCCGGGCGAGGCGCTGATGGTCACCGGGCGCAACGGCGCCGGCAAGTCGACCCTGCTCGCTGTGCTGGCGGGCCGGCTCAAGCCGGAGGCCGGGACGGTCACGGCGAGCGGGATCGGCGAGGCGACCCTGTCCGAGTGCCTGCACGTGGTCGGCCATCGCGACGGGCTGAAGAGTCCGCTGACGGCCGAGGAGAACCTCGCCTTCGCCCGCGACCTCCTCGGCGCGCCGACGGCGAGCCCGCGTGCGGCCCTGGAGGAACTCGGCCTCGGCCACGCCCTGCGGCTTCCCGTGGCCTACCTCTCCGCCGGCCAGCGGCGGCGGGTGGCGCTGGCCCGGCTCCTGGTCTGCCGGCGCCCGCTCTGGCTCCTCGACGAACCCACGGCGGCCCTCGATACGGCGTCGCAGGCGGTGCTGGCCGGCATGATGGCGCGCCACCGGGCGGAGGGCGGCCTCGTGATCGCGGCGACCCACCAGGCCCTCGGCCTGGAGGACGCGCAGGAATTGCGGATCGAGGCCCCGAGGGAGGCCGGAGCCGCACCGGCGCAGAAGGCATCGGCGGACGAGGTCTGGTGGTGATGCGCGCCCTCAGGGCCCTCGTCGCCCGCGACCTCGCCCTCGCCGCCCGCGTCGGCGGCTCGGGAGCGCTCTCCCTCGTGTTCTTCCTGATGATCGTCGCCCTGGTGCCCTTCGCGCTGGGGCCGGACCTCAACCTGCTGTCGCGGATCGGGCCCGCGATCCTCTGGCTCGCCGCCGTGCTCTCGACCCTGATCGGCCTCGACCGCCTGTTCCAGGCAGACGAGGAGGATGGCTCCCTCGACCTGATGTCAGGTTCGCCCGCTCCCCTGGAGGGAGTCGTGCTCGCCAAGGTGCTGGCCCACTGGCTCACCACCGGCCTGCCGCTGGCGCTGGCCTCGCCCCTGTTCGGGCTCCTCGTCGCCCTCGACGGCCGGGCGATGGCGGCCACCGCCCTCACCCTGCTGGTCGGCACCCCGGCCCTGACCTTCGTGGGCGCGGTGGGGGCGGCGCTCACCGCCTCGATCCGCCGTGGCGGGCTCATCCTGGCCGTCGTGGTGCTGCCCCTGATGATCCCGACGCTGATCTTCGGCGTCTCGGCGAGCGAGGCGGCGCTGGGCGGCACGATCCCGTTCACCACGCCGCTCGCCATCCTGTGCGCGCTCAGCCTGATCGCCGGGGTGATCGGCACCCTGGCGGCGGCGGCAGCCCTGCGCTGGTCGGAATAGGGGTTCAGGCCGGATCGGCGTCGATCCGCATCCGCAGGATGGCGTAGGGCGGCTTCTGCAGGTCTTCGCCGCCGTTGTATTCCGGGCGCCGGTTCACCTGGGCGGACGAGATGTGGAGCCAGCGGTCCGGGGTGATCCAGAACGTGTCGGCCCAGATCAGGCGCGGGTCGGAGGCGATGATCTCCACCGTGCCGTCGGGGTCGCGCCGGCCCACCGCGTTGAATTCCTGCATGGCGAGGTAGACCCGGTCCTTCGAGTCGGTGGTGAGGCCGCCGGTCATGCCCTTCTCGCCGAGATCCGTGACGCCGGCCGCCACCGCCGCATCGCCGGCCTCTGGGTCGAGGAGTGCGGCGGTCTCCACCGCGTAGAGGCGGCGACCGATTAGGGGCGCGTAGTAGAGGCGCCTTCCGTCCGGGCTCAGGGCGATGCCGTTGGCGCCGCCCTGGACCGGGCGCGGCGGCCCCTCCCCCTTGCGCTGCATCACCGGGCGGTCCTCCACGATCTTAAGGAGGCCCTTCTGCGACTTGGTGCTGGCGTGACCGGCGAGGCGGCGCACCACCCGGCCGCTGGCGAGGTCGACGGCCAGGATGGCGCCCTCCCCGTCCTGGCCCTGGTCGGTGATGTAGGCGCGGGCATAGCCGTCGCGGATGTCCACCCGCAGGTCGTTGAGCGACGAGGTCGGGGTGATGCCGGCCTCCAGCGGCACCACGCGGCGGATGCGATTGTCGGCGAGGTCGATCTGCACCAGCTTGGGCCCGCCCTTCACCGGCGGGCCGGAGCCGTCCGGCAGGCCGGCATCGAGGCACCACAGGGTGTCGTCGCGGTCGAAGACGCCGTTGGGCACGTGGAACAGGCGCGCCTGCGGCTGCTCCGGATCGGGCTGGTTCGTCGCCATGTCCGGGTAGGGCCGGACCGCGCCGTCCGCCAGCACCTCGCCGAGGGTGTAGGGCACCTTCGCGTCGAAGCGCGGCATCATCACGAAGCGCCGTCCGCCGGCCGAGATGGCAAGGCCGGTGGGGGTCGAGGGCGCGTTCGCCGTGAAGGCGAGTTCGAGCCCGCCCGCCGCCCGGCGGGTGGTGACCTCGGGGGGCGCCGCGGCAGCGCCCTCGCCGGGCAGGGAGAGGGCCGCCGCACCGGCGAGGCCGGCAGCGAGGAGGTCACGGCGAGCGAGCGTCATGGCGGGGTCCAGTCGAGCGAGGAAAGGATCAAGGCGGGTCAGCCCCGGGCGGGGCCGCGCACCTTGAGGTCGATGGCGAGGACGTGCGCACCCGCACCGATGAAGAGGCGCCGGCCGTCCGGGCCGCCGAAGGCGACGTTGGCGGCGTCCGTGGCGGTGGCGATGCGCCCGAGGGGCGTTCCGTCGGGCGCGTAGATCCGCACGCCGTCGAAGCAGGCGGCATAGACCCGGCCCTCGGCATCCACCGTGAGGCCGTCGGGCACGCCGGCTTCCACGGTGACGAAGGGTTTCGGCGCGCCGAGCCTCCGGCCATCCACCACCGGGAAGGCCAGGATGGTGCGGGCGCCCTCCGGGTTCTTCAGGGCCGCGCTGGTGTCGCTGACGTAGAGGCGGGTCCCGTCCGGGCTGAAGGCGATGCCGTTGGGCTGGCCGACGGCGTCGGTCATGGCCTCGACCCGGCCGGACGGATCGATTCGGTAGACCCGCCGGGCCGCCTGCGCGGGCCTCGCCATCAGGCCCTCGTCCGGCATGGTGATGCCGAACACTGGATCGGTGAACCAGATCGCCCCGTCCGGCGCCAGGGCGGCGTCGTTGGGCGAATTCAGCGGTCGGCCCCCGAAGGCGTCGGCCAGCACCGTGAGGCGGCCGTCCGGCTCGCGCCGCACCACCCGGCGCCCGCGATGCTCGCAGGTGACGAGGCGGCCCTCGCCGTCGAGGGTGTTGCCGTTGGCGTTGTTCGAGGGATCGCGGAACACGTGCGTGCCGCCGTCATCGGCGATCCGGATCATCCGGTTGGCCCGGACGTCGCTGACGATCAGGCCCCCGAGGTGGCCCGCGTAACACAGGCCCTCGCACCAGCGCCCGCCCGCGTAGAGCGTGTGCAGGGTGGCGCCGGGATCGAGCACGTCGCGCAGCCGCGGGTCGTCGATCCGGACGATCGGGGTTGCTGCGGCCGGCCATGCCGTCAGGGCGAGGGTCGCCCCTGCGCCGGCGAGCAGCGCGCGTCGTCGTATCGTCGGCATCATTCCTCGATGGGCCTCGGAGGTGGCAGCGCGCCGCCCCATCGCGGGTGCGGCGCGTCGTGGCTCAGCGGGCTGCGGGGGGCGGCGCGGTCGAGCCCGTGGCGTCCGCCGTTCCTGGCTTGAAGCTCCACAACTCGGTCGGCAGGGCTGCCGGGGCGTCGGGCTTGTAGAAGGCCGAATCCTGGATGTGCGAGGTGGTGACGTAGAGCGTCCCGTCGGGGCCTTCGGCGAAGGTGTCGGGCCAGCGCAGGCGCTTGTCCTGCACCACGGTGGCGAGGGCATTCCCCTTGGCCGAGAGGTCGCGGACCTTGATCGAATCGTCCTGCGGCGAGGTCACGTACATCCGGCCGTCCTTGCGGGAGATGATCAGGCCGTCGGCCGGGCCGTTCTCGCCCACGGTCTCGATGCGGCCCGCCACGCTCTTGTCGGCCAGGGTCGCGGGCATCAGCGCCGTGGTGATGCCCCCGGCCAGCGTCTCGGTGGGCAGGCTGTAGAGCGTCTTGCCCTTGATCGCTTGCCAGTACAGCGTCTTGCCGTCGGGCGAGAGGGCGATGCCGTCGGCGGCGAACTCGACGCCGCGCCCGTCCGGCCGGCGCAGGGGCTTGCCGTCATAGGTCACGGTGACGCTCTTGTCCGGTTGCGTCGAGGGGTCGCCGTCGAGCACCCGGTGGGCTCGGCCGCCGTCGAGGTCGACCACCACCAGGGCGCCCCTGGCGCCGGAATCGGTCAGGTAGGCGGTCTTGCCGTCGGGGGAGAAGCGCACGTCGTTCAGGTAGGAGCCCTGCGGCGCGACGCTCTCGTCGAAGGCGATGGTGCGCGCGGGCTGGTTGGTCGCGAGGTCGATCTCGACGAGCTTGGGGCCGCCGGGCACCAGGGTCGCCATGGCGGGAGCCGCGGGATCGAGCACCCAGAGATTGCCGTTCGGGCCGGCTACGACGCTCTGGACGCAGACCCAGTGGTCCTTGGCCGTGACCTCGTCCTTGCGGGCGTTGCGCCAGGAATTCCAGGCCGCGTCCGGGAACGGCACCAGCTTGCCGTCCTTCAGTTCGGCCACCGAGACCTCGGTGTCCTCGGTCCAGCGCGGGAAGTTGACGAAGATGCGCCCGTCCTTGGCGACGGTGACGCCGGTCACCTGATGGTCGAAGCTCGCGACCTTCGTGAGCGTCGCCGTCGGCGCGGCTGCGGGCGTGGGGGCGGCGCCCTGCGCGACGGCCGCGCCGGGAAGGAGGACCGCACCCAGGAGGGCGGCCGCGATCGTCCGGGTCCGCTGGCGGGGACGGGCCTCCAAGCGCGGCGGCATCGGAGCCGGGATCGCCGGCAGGGCGGGCTGGCGTCGCATCATCGGCACTCTCGACATCGAAAACCTTGGCTTTGAGACATCGAAGATTGCCCTGGGCGTGGGCCGGAACGGCACCTCGCCCAACGCAATTCCCCGCTGACGGTCTAACGCACGAACCGCCGGCCAAGGTTCATCGGTTCCGTGCGCCCGCAGGGGCGGTGCCGGAGGCCCGTCGCAGCGTCGCTCCAAGCCCGGCCGGGAGGGGGGCGAGGCGTCGCGGATCGCCGAACCTGGCTCGCGTGACCGTCGGCGGTGGCGTGATGGACACGCGCTTGTGATCGCCCGAACCCCCCGCCTCAGTTTCATTTGTTGTTTTCAATACAGGATCGGTTTCGCGTTTCGTTAAACACGGATTCACAAATTAAATTTATGAAAGTTCCGGTCATGGCGATCGAAACGGGCCGTGTTCCGTTTCAGTGTTTGTGCGAGAACGACAATGCTCGGTTCAGGTCTTCGTGCAACTCTTGAGGCTCTCGATCGGTCGCAGGGCCGAATTGAGTTCGGTATGGATGGCAACGTCCAGAGCGCGAACCGAATCTTTCTCGATCTTGTCGGATATACACTCGACGAGGTCCGGGGCCGCCCGCACAGCCAGTTCGTGACCGCCGAGGAGCGCGATTCGCCCGCCTACCGCCAGTTCTGGGACAGCCTGCGACGCGGCGAGTTCCAGGCCCGGGACTTCTGCCGGGTCACCAAGGACGGGCGCCGGATCTGGATCCAGGCGAGCTACAACCCGATCCTCGACCGCCGCGGCAAGCCGTTCAAGGTGGTCAAGTTCGCCACCGACATCACCGCCCAGACCGAGCGCAACGCCGCCTACGAGGGCCAGATCGCGGCGATCAACCGCTCGCAGGCGGTGATCCACTTCACGCCCGACGGGATCGTCACCGACGCCAACCCGAACTTCCTCCAGGCCCTCGGCTACCGCCTCGACGAGATCAAGGGACGCCACCACAGCCAGTTCGTGGCGCCGGCCGAGCGGGATACGCCGGCCTATGCGGCGTTCTGGACGGGGCTTGCGGGGGGGGCCTACCAGGCCGGCGAGTTCCGCCGCCTGGCGAAGGGCGGTCGCGAGGTCTGGATCTACGGGGCCTACAACCCGGTCCTGAGCGCCGACGGCCGCGTGATCGCGGTGGTCAAGTTCGCCAGCGACGTCACCGCCCAGGTGGCCGAGCGGCTGCGTCGGCGCGAGGGCCAGCAGGCCATCGACAAGGATCTCGGCGTCATCACGGGGTCGATCTCCGATGTGAGCCATCAGGCCACCCTCACGGCGGAAGCGGCGGCCCAGACCTCCGGCAACGTCCAGGCGGTGGCGGCCGGCGCCGAGGAGTTCTCGTCGTCCATCGAGGAGTTGAGCCGCCATGCCGTCGAGGCGAAAGCCGCCTCCGACGAGGCCGTGGTCCGGGCCGAGGAGGCCTCCGGCATCATCGCGGGCCTGACCGCGTCGGCCGACAAGATCGGCGAGGTGATCTCGGTGATCCGCTCCATCGCCGACCAGACCAATCTGCTGGCGCTCAACGCCACCATCGAGGCGGCGCGGGCCGGCGAGGCGGGGCGGGGCTTCGCCGTGGTGGCGGCCGAGGTGAAGGCGCTGGCCAACCAGTCCTCCCGGGCCACGGAGGAGATCGGCACGCAGATCTCGGCCGTTCAGGATTCCACCAACCAGGCCGTGGACGCCATCAAGGGCATCGCCCGCACGATCGCCCACCTCAGCGAGATCTCGATGAGCGTCTCCTCGGCGGTGACCGAGCAGGCCGCTGTGACCCGCGACATGTCGGTCAACATGCAGACCGCCGCCCAGAGCGTCGAGCGGGTCCGCCAGAACATGGACGGGATCGCGGCCGCCGCCTCCGACGTCGATGCGTCGGTGCGCAAGGTGGGTGCAGCGGCCCGCGCCATCGCCTGACGCTCGGGCGGCACGCTCGCCCTGAACCGGAGCTGCATCGCGCAACGCCGCTCGGACGTCCGGTTCCGGCCTCGGTTTCTTTCCCGAAGCCAAGGCCGCTTCGGCGAATGAAGGTCAGTCCGGACGGTGGCCGGGGTCGGGCTGCATCACCAGGGGCTCGGAGCCTGAGCCGCGCACCCGGCCGCGCAGCGTCGGCGGCGTGCCCGACCGTCCGGCCTCGCGCCGGTCGATGCCGGGCACCACGCGCTCGGTGAGGTCCACGCAGCGGCCGACCAACCACGCCATCCAGTTCATCGCCAAGCTCCCAACCCAGACCTTCCAGGGTAGATCGTGTCTGGCGCGGACAAAGCGAGGGGGCGGGCCGGAAATATCCGCGTCGCCTCGGCGGCGGTGCGAAGGGCACCCGATCAGTCGAGGTCCTGCAGGTGGCGGGCGGCGATGACGGACGCGGCAGTGCGGTTCTCGACGCCGAGCTTCTCGTAGATGCCCTCCAGGTGCTTCGTCACCGTGCGGGGGCTCAACCCCAAAATCTCGCCGATGTCGCGGCTCGACTTGCCGCGCGAGAGCCAGAGCAGCACCTCCGCCTCGCGGCCGGTGACCCGCAGGCGCAGGCGCAGGCGCTCCAGCCCCGCCTCCGTGCTGTCGCGGGACAGGCGCAGCAGGATCTCGTCGCCGGTGCCGCCGATGAAGCTCAAGGTGTAGGCCGTGCCGGCGCGATTCGTGAGCGTCAGGGCCGGCGCGGCGGCAGCGGCGAGGCAGGTGCGCAGCCAGGCGGCGCCCTGCGGCGGTAGGCTCAAGGGAGCGCCGGGCTCGGTGAAGCCCCCGAGCAGGCGGGCGGCCTGGGGCGTGCCCCACAGGACGGTGCCGTCGCGGTCCACCGCGAACAGGGTGCGGCCGGTGGTGTCGAGGGCGGCGCGCGCGCTCTGGGCCGCGCGGGCGCCGGCAAGGTGGACCCGGATGCGGGCCAGGATCTCGTCCGGCGCGATCGGCTTCGTGACGTAGTCGACGCCCCCCGCCTCCAGGCCCTTCACGATGTGCTCGGTCTCGGACAGCCCCGTCATGAAGATGACGGGGACGTGGGCAAGGTGGCCCTTGGCCTTGAGGCGGCGGCAGGTCTCGAAGCCGTCCATGCCGGGCATCATCGCGTCGAGCAGGATCACGTCCGGGGTGATCTCGTCGACGAGCGCCAGGGCGAGGTCGCCGGCCACCGCCACCAGTACGGTGGCGCCCGAGCGCTCGATCGCCTCGGTGAGGAAGCTCAGGGTCTCGGGGGAATCGTCGACCACGAGGACGATGTCGCGCTGGGCCTCAGCCATCGGAGGCGGGCTCCATCAGGCCCTCGATCACGGCCCGGGCGCGGCGCAGGTCGAAGGCGGCGGTGAGCCCCCGCATCTGCGCGATGAAGGCGGTCGGCGCGCCGCTGCCGGCTTCCATCTCGGCGAGCTTCGCCTCCATGCCGCGGACATGCCCGATGCGCACGAGGCGCAGGAGGTCGGCGAGGTGCTCGGGGCGCGGGTCCGGCGAGGCGGCCTCGGGCTTCTGCGGCGCGGGCGCCTCCGTCGCCGTCCAGTCGAGGCCGAGGAGCCCGGTGACGCATTCGAGGAAGTCGCGCAGGTCGAAGGGCTTGGCGATGATCGCGTCGTGGGGCGCATCGCTGCCGCGCGCCGGGCTGATCTCGTGCAGGTTGGCGGACATCATGGCGATGCGCGCCGCGTGGCCGGCCTCCCGCAGAGCCTTGGCCAGCACCCAGCCGCTCATGCCCGGCATGGCGATGTCGAGGAGGAACAGGTCCGGTGGGCGCGTCGCGGCGAGCGCCAGGCAAGCCGGGCCGTCGCCGGCCTCCAGTACGACGAGGCCGAGGGGTTCGAGGATGTCGCGCATCAGGCCGCGATGGGCGGCATCGTCGTCGGCGACCAGGATGGTGCGCCGCGCGCCCGCGTAGCTCCGGGCCGGGGCGCTGGCCTGGGCCAGCACGGGCTTCGGGCGTGCCACCGAGGCGAGCATCAGGCGGACGCGAAAGCGCGTGCCGCGCCCGACCTCGCTCTCCACCGTGATCTCACCGCCCATCACCTGGGCGAGCAGATGCGCGATGGTCAGCCCGAGGCCGGTGCCCGGCGTGGAGCGGGCGGCGGCGAGCGAGCCGCGCTCGAACGGCTCGAAGATGCGCTCCAGGTCGTCCGGACGGATGCCCAGCCCCGTGTCGCTGATGGTGAAGACCGCGATCTGGCTGCGGTAGGTCAGGTCCAGGGTCACCGTCCCGGCGGGGGTGAACTTGATCGCGTTCGACAGGAGGTTGAGCAGGATCTGGCGCAGGCGCTTCTCGTCGGTGGCGACGACCATGGGCAGGGTCTCGGGCCGGGTGAAGCGGAAATCGAGGGCCGCCCCCTGCGCCTGGAGCCGGATCATGTCGACGATCTGGTCGAGAAATTCGGTGAGCCGCACCTCGTTGCGGTGGATCTGGAGGCGCCCGGCCTCCATCCGGGAGATGTCGAGGAGGCCATCGATCAGCCCCGACAGGTGCTGAGCCGAGCGCCGGATGACGCGGATGCCGTTCTGGCGCGGGGCCGGGATCGAGGGATCGCCCTCCAGCAGCTGCGCGTAGCCGAGCACGGCGTTCAGGGGCGTGCGCAGTTCGTGGCTGATGCCGACCACGTAGCGGCTCTTGGCGAGGTTGGCCGCCTCGGCGATTTCCTTGGCCTGCTGGAGCTTGGCGTCGGTGACCTTATGGGCCTCGATCTCGGCCTGGTAGAGCCCGGTCTGGCGGGCGGTCTCCTCCAGGGCGACACGGCGGCTCTCCTGGGCCAGCACGAACAGCCAGGCGACGATGCCCAGGATCACGATGAGGATGAGGAACACGCTGGTCAGCGCCGCGCCGAGGACCTCGCGGTGTTCGGGATGCTCGGCGCTGGCCCCCGCATGCACGATGCCGAGGATGAGGGCGATGGCCGCCACCAGGGTGAGCATCAGCGCGAGGTAGCGCCCCAGGGGCGCGCCGATCCAGGCTGCGGTGCGGGCGGGGGCGACGCGGGCGAGCAGGTCCTGCGCCTGCGCCTCCAGACGCCCGTGCGGCTTGCAGAGGTCGTTGCAGCGGGCATCCAGCGAGCAGCAGAGCGAGCAGATCGGCCCCGCATAGGCCGGGCACTGGGCCATGTCCTCGGGCTCGAACGGATGTTCGCAGACCCGGCAGGTGATCTCGGAGGCCCCCTGCCAGTCGGTCCGCGGGGTCCGGGCGAGGTAGTAGCGCCCGCCCGTGGCCAGTGCGATGGCGGGGGCGCCCACGCACGCGACGGCGAGCGCCAGCAGGGGCGCGAAGGGCACGGCGCCCTCCCCGAGCCAGCCCGCATGGGCGGCGAACCCGGTCAGGATCGCCAGGGCCATGGCGCCCGTGCCGACGGGGTTGATGGCGTAGAGGTGGGCGCGCTTGAACTCGATGCCGGGCGGCGACAGGCCGAAGGGCTTGTTGATGGCCAGATCCGCCGCCAGCGCCCCGACCCAGGCCGAGACCACCACGGCATAGAGCGACAGGGTGCTGACGATGGTCTTGTCGATGCCGAGCTCCATCAGCAGGAGCGCGATGGCGACGTTGAAGACGAGCCAGACCACGCGGCCCGGATGGCTGTGCGTCAGGCGGGAGAAGAAGTTCGACCAGGCGATGGAGCCCGCATAGGCGTTGGTGACGTTGATCTTGAGCTGCGAGACCACGACGAACAGCGTCATCAGCGCCACCGCGCCGGCACCTGAGGGCAGCACGTAGCCGAAGGCCACGGCGTACATCCGTGTCGGCTCGGCCGCGTGCTCGGCGGGCACGCCGTGGGCCAGCGCCAGCACGGCCAGGAACGAGCCGAGCAGGATCTTGAGCATGCCGGGCAGGATCCAGCCGCCCCCGGCGCCCAGCACCGCCGCCCACCAGCGGCCCTCGCGGCCGGGTTCGCGTGCCGGCACGAAGCGCAGGAAGTCGACCTGCTCGCCGACCTGCGCCAGCAGCGCCAGGAGGATGCCGGTGGCGAGGCCGAACTTCGCCCAATCGAACCCGCCCGACCCGTCGGCGGCCGGATGGCCGAGCCAAGCCGAGACCGGCGCGTCCCCGGCCCAGGCGATGCAGGCCAGGGGCACCAGGTTGAGGACGATCCAGACCGGCTGCGTCCAGAGCTGGAAGCGGCTGATCATCGCGATGCCGTAGATGACCAGCGGGATCACCGCGAGCGCGCTGACGAGGTAGCCGATGCTCGGGGGCAACCCGAAGCAGAGCTCCAGGGCCAGCGCCATGATCGCCGCCTCGATGGCGAGGAACAGGAAGGTGAAGCTCGCGTAGATCAGCGAGGTCACCGTCGAGCCGATATAGCCGAAGCCGGCCCCGCGGGTGAGGAGGTCGATGTCGACGCCGTAGCGGGCGGCGTAGAGGCTGATCGGCGTCGCGGTGGCGAAGATGATCGCGCTCACCACGAGGAGGGCCGCCAGGGTGTTGGTGAAGCCGACGGTGAGCACCAGGGTGCCGCCGATCGCCTCGAGCGCCAGGAACGAGAGCGAGCCCAACGCCGTCTGGGCGACCCGGAAGCCCGACCAGCGTCGCGCCTTCTTGGCTGTGAAGCGAAGCGCGTAGTCCTCCAGCGTCTCGTCGGCCACGAGGCGGTTGTAGTCGCGCCGAATCGGCAGGATACGCTGGTGCTCGGTCATCGTGTTCGGGACGGACGATACCATGCGGCGCGGGATCTGGCGCGGCATCCCGGCGCGTCCGAGACCGTGACGCTCCGCCGCCCGGGCGTCGCAAGGATTGTGCCTCGCGCGGCAGCGCGCCCCGGCCCGGCGGGCGGAGCGGCGACCGGGCCCGGGACGCGCGGGCAGTTCGCCAGCATGAGCCTGTGCGCCGGCCTCCGACATACGCAAAACAGCGTATGGGCCGCACTGCACAACGCGGCCTAGCCTCCGCTCCGTCGATCCGCGGCCGTCCGATGCGCCGTGCGACGACGGACAGGGGTTTTGGGCACGATGGCAGAGGACAAGGGCAACGGCCTGCAATCGGCGCTGCGGCGCAGGCTTCTCATGGGGCTCGCCGGCGCTCCGGCGATCGCGCTGATGCCGCGCATGAGCTTCGCGGCCGCACCCCCGACCTCGGCGGTGAACACCACCGGCCTCGCGGTGACCGACACCGAGGTCACGGTCGGCATCCTGCATTCCGCCACCGGCACCATGGCGATCTCCGAGACCGGCTCGATCCAGGCGGAGAAGCTCGCGATCTCCCAGATCAACGAGGCCGGCGGCGTGCTCGGCCGCAAGATCAAGATCATCCAGGAGGACGGCGCCTCCGACTGGCCGACCTTCGCGGAGAAGGCGAAGAAGCTCCTCGTCAATGACCATTGCGCCGCCGTGATGGGCTGCTGGACCTCCGCCTCCCGCAAGGCCGCGCTCCCGGTCTTCGAGCAGTACAACGGTCTTCTCTACTATCCGACCTTCTACGAGGGCCTGGAGCAGTCGAAGAACGTGATCTACACCGGCCAGGAGGCCACGCAGCAGATCCTCGAATCGCTGAACTGGGTTGCCAAGGAGAAGGGCGCCAAGACGTTCTTCTTCATCGGCTCGGACTACATCTGGCCCCGCACCTCGAACAAGATCGCCCGCAAGCACATCGAGAACGTGCTGAAGACCAAGGTCGTGGGTGAGGAATACTTCCCGCTCGGCCACACGCAGTTCAACTCGGTGATCAACAAGCTGAAGCTGACGAAGCCCGACGTGATCTTCACCGACGTCGTCGGCGGCTCGAACGTGGCGTTCTACAAGCAGCTCAAGGCCGCCGGCATCGACCTGTCGAAGCAGACCCTGCTGACCATCTCGGTGACCGAGGACGAGATCGACGGCATCGGCGGCGACAACATCGCGGGCGCCTATTCCTGCATGAAGTACTTCCAATCCCTGAAGAACCCGAACAACGAGAAGTTCGTCGCCGCTTTCCACAAGATGTGGGGCGAGAAGACCGTCATCGGCGACGTGACCCAGGCCGCCTATCTCGGCCCCTTCCTGTGGAAGATGGCCTGCGAGAAGGCCGGCTCCTTCGACGTCGACAAGGTCGTCGCCGCCTCGCCGGGCATCGAGTTCAAGGAGGCTCCGGAGGGCTACGTCAAGATCCACCCGAACCATCACCTCTGGTCGAAGACCCGCGTCGCCAAGGCGCTGCCGTCCGGCCAGTTCGAGGTGGTCTACGAGAGCAAGGACCTCATCGAGCCGAACCCCTTCCCGAAGGGCTACCAGTAGGATCGCCTCCCTCCCCCTTGCGGGGAGGGATCGAGGGAGGGGGTGGTCGGGCGACCCTCGACCTGCGGAGGCCAGCGGAGCCACCCCCCACCCCTGACCCCTCCCCGCAAGGGGGAGGGGGATGCCTGCGGCCTGATGCTTGCAGAGCTCCAATCGCATCCTTCGGAAGGTCGAAAAAAAATGCTCGGCGACTATTCCCTCACGGACCTCAGCTCGATCTTCGTGATGCAGGGCTTCGCCGGGTTGATCCTGTTCTCGGTCTACACGCTCATGGCCCTCGGGCTGGCGATCATCTTCGGCCAGATGGGCGTGATCAACATGGCCCACGGGGAGTTCATGATCCTCGGCGCCTACATGACCTACCTGTGCTCGGGCTTCTTCCAGACCCATCTGCCGGCCCTGTTCCCGGCCTACTTCTTCGTCGCCATGGCGCTGGCCTTCGTGGCCTCCGGCGCACTGGGAATGCTGGTGGAATGGGCGCTGATCCGCCACCTCTACAAGCGGCCCCTCGACACGCTGCTCGCCACCTGGGGCCTGTCGCTGATCCTGCAGCAGGCCTACCGGACGATCTTCGGGCCCCGCGAGGTCGGCGTCGAGCTCCCCGCCTGGCTCATCGGCTCGGTGCAGGTCACCGACACCATCGAGATCCCCATCAACGGCATGTTCGTGATGGCCGTCACCCTCCTCATCACCGCTGGCGTCGCGCTCCTGATGTACCGCTCGCGCTTCGGCGCCCAGGTCCGCGCCGTGGTGCAGAACCGGCCCATGGCTGGGGCGGTGGGCATCGACACCGAGAAGGTCGACCGCCTCACCTTCGGCCTCGGCTGCGGCATCGCGGGCATCGCGGGCTCCGCCTTCACCATGGTGGGCTCGACGGGGCCGACTTCGGGCCAGCTCTACATCGTCGACACCTTCCTCATCGTGGTCTTCGGTGGCGCCGCTTCGCTTCTGGGCACCATCGCCTCGGCTTTCTCGATCTCGCAGACCCAGTCGACCCTCGAATTCTTCCTGTCGGGCTCCACCGCCAAGGTGATCACGCTGCTGGCCGTCGTCGGCATCCTGATGCTGCGGCCTCAGGGCCTCTTCACCCTCAAGGTCCGGCGCTGAGGAGCCCCCCGTCATGACCCGCGCCCCATCCTCGACCGTCCACGACAACCCGTTCATGAAGCCCATGGAGTGGATCAGCCTCGCGCTGCTCGTCGCCGTGATCTTCCTCGTGCTGCCGATGCTGCTCGACGCCTTCCGGCTCAATCTGGTGGGCAAGTACCTCACCTACTCGTTCGTGGCTTTGGGCCTCGTCATCTGCTGGGGCTTCGGCGGCATCCTGTCCCTCGGCCAGGGCGTGTTCTTCGGTCTCGGCGGCTACCTCATGGCCATGTACCTGAAGCTGGAGGCCTCCAGCGTCGAGAACACGAAGATCCAGTCGACGCCGGGCATCCCCGACTTCATGGACTGGAACCAGATCACCGAACTGCCCTGGTTCTGGAAGCCGTTCACCAGCCTGCCCTTCACCCTGATCGCGGTGATCGTGGTGCCGGCCTTCTTCGCCTTCGTCATCGGCACCGCGATGTTCCGCCGCCGCGTCGGCGGCACCTACTTCGCCATCATCACCCAGGCCATCGCCGCCATCCTGACGATCCTCATCGTCGGCCAGCAGGGCTATACCGGCGGCATCAACGGCATCACGGATCTGCGTACGCTCCACGGCTGGGACATCCGCACCGACCGCGCCCACAACATCCTCTACTTCGTCAACGGCGGCCTGCTCGTCGCCTGCATTCTGTTCGCGCAGTACGTGAAGCGCTCGAAGCTCGGGCGCATCCTCGTGGCCATGCGCGACAAGGAGGACCGGGTCCGCTTCTCCGGCTACCAGGTCGCGAGCTTCAAGACCTTCGCGTTCTGCTTGGCGGCCGTGTTCGCCGCCATCGGGGGCGCGATGTTCACCCTGCAGGTCGGGTTCATGTCGCCCTCCTTCGTGGGCATCGTGCCGTCCATCGAGATGGTGATCTACGCGGCCGTGGGCGGGCGCCTGTCGCTGTTCGGCGCCGTCTGGGGCACGCTGCTGGTCAACTGGGCCAAGACCAGCTTCTCCGAGAGCTTTCCGGAACTCTGGCTCTTCGGCCTCGGTGCACTCTTCATCGCCGTGGTGCTTGCCTTCCCCAACGGTCTCGCCGGCATCTACCGGAGCTACGTCGAGCCCCGCCTGACCCGGCGTGTGAAGGCCCTGGAGCCCGCCCCCGCCGTCGCCCTGCCCCACGGCACTCCGGCCGAGTAGGATTCCCGATGAACGCCGCAATCCTCCCCTCGCACATCATCGGCGCCGATCCGGCCGAGAAGAACTTTCTCCTGGCGGTGGAGGCTCTCACCGTCTCATTCGACGGCTTCAAGGCGGTCAACGACGTCTCGTTCTACGTCGACCCCAACGAGATCCGGGTGATCATCGGCCCCAACGGGGCCGGCAAGACCACGGTGCTCGATCTCATCTGCGGGCGCACCAAGGCCAGCGCCGGTTCGATCAAGTACAAGGGCCAGGAACTGACCAAGCTTTCCGAGAGCGCGATCGTGCTGGCAGGCGTCGGGCGCAAGTTCCAGACGCCGTCGATCTACGACGATCTCACCGTGTTCGAGAACCTGGAGATCTCCTATCCCCGCGGCCGCTCGGTCTTCGGGGCCCTGACCTTCAAGCGCGACGCCCAGGTCCGCGACCGCATCGAGGAGGTCGCCAGCATGATCTTCCTCAAGGACCAGCTGCTGGAGCGGGCCGAGTTCCTCAGCCACGGCCAGAAGCAATGGCTGGAGATCGGCATGTTGCTGATCCAGGACCCGGAGCTCCTCATGCTCGACGAGCCGGTGGCGGGCATGAGCGTCGGGGAGCGCGTCAAGACCGCCGAACTTCTCAACGAGATCATCAAGGGCCGCTCGGTGCTCGTCATCGAGCACGACATGAAGTTCGTCGAGGACATCGCCCACCGGGTCACCGTGCTGCACCAGGGCAAGGTCCTGTCGGAGGGCTCGATGGAACGGGTCAAGAACGATCCGAAGGTCATCGAAGTCTATCTCGGCCACTGAAAGAGGGAACGGCGCCATGCTCCAGACCACGCTTGCCCCCTCCTCCATGCCGCCCATCCAGGCCGGACTCCCGCCGATGCTGGCGATCACCGACCTGCACGCGGCCTACGGCCAGAGCGAGGTGCTGCACGGCCTCGACATCGCGGTGGCGCCCGGCGAGATCGTGGCCGTCATGGGCCGCAACGGCATGGGCAAGACCACGCTGATGAAGACCCTCATGGGCATCGTGCCGGTTAAATCCGGTTCGATCCGGGTCGACGGCACCGAAGTCGGGGCCCTGAAGAGCCACCAGCGCGTGGCCAAGGGCCTCGCCTACGTGCCGCAGGGCCGGATGATCTTCTCCGCCATGACCGTGCAGGAGAACATCGAGACCGGGCTGACCGTCACCAACGAGCGCCGGGTGCCCCAGGAGCTCTACGAGATGTTCCCGGTGCTGCTGGAGATGAAGGGACGGCGCGGCGGCAACCTGTCCGGCGGCCAGCAGCAGCAGCTCGCCATCGCCCGGGCGCTGGCGAGCAGCCCCAAGGTCCTGCTGCTGGACGAGCCGACGGAAGGCATCCAGCCCTCGATCATCCGTGAGATGGGGCGAACGCTCAAGAAAATCCGCGACGCGCGCGGGCTGTCCATCGTGGTCTCCGAACAGGTGCTGAGCTTCGCCCTCGACGTCGCCGATCGGGTGCTCGTCATCGAGAACGGCCACATCGTGCACGAGTCGCTGCGCGCCGACATCGACGAGGCCCAGGTCGCCCGCTTCCTCTCGGTCTGATGGAGTCCGACATGGTCGACTACGAGATCTTCGAACTCGGCGACTTCGTTCTTCAGTGCGGCAAGACGTTACGGAGCGCCAAGCTCGCCTTCAAGACCTTCGGCACCCTCAACGCGGCGAAAGACAACGCGATTCTCTACCCGACCTGGTACTCGGGTCAGCACACCGAGAACGAGTGGCTGATCGGCCCCGGCAAGGCCCTCGACCCGGAGCGGTACTTCATCATCATCCCGAACATGTTCGGCAACGGGCTCTCGTCCTCGCCGAGCAACACGCCGGCCCCCTGGAATGGGCCGCGTTTTCCCAACGTCACCGCCTACGACAATGTCACGGCCCAGCATCGCCTCGTCACCGAGCATTTCGGAATCGAGAAGCTGGTGCTCGTCACCGGCTGGTCGATGGGGGCCCTCCAGACCTACCACTGGGGCGCACTCTATCCCGACATGGTCCCCCGCATCCTCCCGTTTCAGGGCTCGGCCAAGTGCTCGCGGCACAACTTCGTCTTTCTCGAGGGCGCCAAGGCCGCGCTTCAGGCCGACGCCGCCTACGCGGAGGGCTGGTACACGAGCCCGCCGAACCGGGGCCTGCGCGCCTTCGGCCGGGTCTATGCCGGCTGGGGTTTGTCGCAGACGTTCTACCGGATCGAGGCCGACAAGACCCACATGGGCTACGCCTCGCTCGAGGATTTCCTCGTCGGGTTCTGGGAAGGCCTGTTCTACACCCGCGACGCCAACGACCTCCTGGCGATGCTGTGGACCTGGCAGAACGGCGACATCAGCGCCAACGACGTCTTCAAGGGTGACCTCAAGGCCGCCTTCGGCGCGATCACCGCCAAGGCTATCCTGATGCCGGCCTCCACCGACCTTTATTTTCCCCCCGAGGACAACGCCATCGAGGCGGCGGCCATGCCGAATGCGGAGTTGCGCGTCATCGACACTTGGTGGGGCCACTTCGCGGGCGGCCCGGGCACGAGCCCGGACGACATCGCCACACTCGACGCGGCCCTGAAGGAGCTGCTCGCAAGCTGACGGCGACCCGGGCCGGTCGCACCGCGCTCGGCCCGCACATCACCGGCACGTCACACGCAGACGGATCCGACCGTCGGCGCGAACGGGGACGGACGTCCTCACGTCCAGGGCAAGTCCCGAAACTAGGGAAGGGAGCAGAGACCCATGGCAGAGACCCTGATCAAGGTCGATCTCACGCAGTCGGCCTACGACAACGACATGGTGCACAACCGCTGGCACCCCGACATCCCGATGGTGGCCATGGTCAAGCCCGGCGACGACTTCATCGTCGAGACTTACGACTGGACCGGCGGCTTCATCAAGAACAACGACTCGGCCGACGATGTCCGCGACATCGACCTGTCGATCGTGCACTTCCTCTCCGGCCCGATCGGCGTCGAGGGCGCCGAGCCCGGCGACCTCCTCGTGGTCGACCTCCTCGACATCGGCGCCAAGCCCGAGAGCCAGTGGGGCTTCAACGGCTTCTTCTCCAAGAAGAACGGCGGCGGCTTCCTCGACGAGCACTTCCCCCTGGCCCAGAAGTCGATCTGGGACTTCGAGGGCATGTTCACCAAGTCCCGCCACATCCCCGGTGTGCGCTTCCCCGGCCTGATCCATCCCGGCCTGATCGGCTGCCTGCCCGATCCGAAGATGCTGGAGACCTGGAACACCCGCGAGAAGGCGCTGTTCGACACCGACCCGAACCGGGTGCCGGCGCTCGCGACCCTCCCCTTCGCGCCGACCGCCCATATGGGCCGGCTCAAGGGCGAGGGGCGTGACGCGGCGGCCGCGACGGGCGCCCGCACGGTGCCCGGGCGCGAGCACGGCGGCAATTGCGACATCAAGGACCTGTCGCGCGGCTCGAAGATCTACTTCCCGGTCTACGTGCCGGGTGCGGGCCTCTCCATGGGCGACCTGCATTTCAGCCAGGGCGACGGCGAGATCACCTTCTGCGGCGCCATCGAGATGGCGGGCTGGGTCCACCTCAAGGTCAGCCTGATCAAGGACGGTATGTCGAAGTACGGGATCAAGAATCCGATCTTCAAGCCGTCGCCGGTGACGCCGAAGTTCGACGATCACCTCATCTTCGAGGGCGTCTCCGTCGACGAGTACGGCAAGCAGCATTACCTCGACGTCACGGTGGCCTACCGCCAGGCCTGTCTCAACGCCATCGAGTACCTGAAGAAGTTCGGCTACTCGGGCGCCCAGGCCTACTCGATCCTCGGCACGGCCCCGGTCCAGGGCCACATCTCCGGCGTCGTCGACATCCCGAACGCCTGCGCCACCCTCTGGATTCCGACGAAGATCTTCGAGTTCGACATCAATCCCGGAGCGGATGGGCCGACGAAGTTCATCGACGGCTCGATCCAGATGCCGCTCTCTCCGGACCTTTGAGCATGCCCGTCTACGATTACGCTTGCGAGGCCTGCGGGCCGTTCACGGTCTTGCGCCCCATGGCGCAGTTCCGCGATCCGCACGACTGCCCCGGTTGCGGGTCGGAATGCGGGCGCGCCTTCCTCACCGCGCCCAACTTCGCCTCCATGGATGCGGGGCGGCGCAAGGCCTTCGCCACGAACGAGCGGAGCCAGCACGCGCCCCGCAAGTCGTCCGCGCACGGGGCCGGCTGCGGTTGCTGCTCGGGCGCCAAGGCGAAATCCAACCCCGGGGCCGCCAAGAGCTTTCCCAATGCGCGGCCGTGGATGATCAGCCACTGATCCACTTCCCCTCTCCCCGCTTGCGGGGAGAGGGCCACGGACCCCTTGCCGGGTCCGTGGCAAGCGGAGGCGAAGCCGCAGCGAGGGTGAGGGGGCGCGAACCGATGAGACTCCCTCGGTGGCGCCCCCTCACCTTCGGCTGCCGCCTCGCCGCGCTCCCCGACGAGGGGGAGACGCGGCCCTCTCCCCGCAGGCGGGGCGAGGGGACCCACACAAACCCGGAGGAATCACGCCATGATGCACGGAGACATCTCGTCCAGCGCCGACAGCGTCGGCGTCGCGGTGGTGAACTACAAGATGCCGCGCCTCCACACGAAGGCGGAGGTGCTGGAGAACGCCCAGAGAATCGCCGACATGGTGGTGGGCATGAAGTCCGGCCTGCCCGGCATGGACCTCGTCATCTTCCCCGAATACTCGACCCACGGGATCATGTACGACGCGGCCGAGATGTACGAGACCGCCTCTACCGTGCCCGGGGCTGAGACCGACATCTTCGCCGCCGCCTGCCGGAAGGCCAAGGTCTGGGGCGTGTTCTCCCTCACCGGCGAGCGCCACGAGGAGCACCCGAACAAGGCGCCCTACAACACCCTCATCCTGATGAACGACCAGGGCGAGATCGTGCAGAAGTACCGCAAGATCATGCCCTGGACCCCGATCGAGGGCTGGTACCCCGGTGACCGCACCTACGTCTCCGACGGCCCCAAGGGCCTGAAGATCAGCCTCATCATCTGCGACGACGGCAACTATCCCGAGATCTGGCGCGACTGCGCCATGCGGGGCGCCGAGCTGATCATCCGCTGCCAGGGCTACATGTATCCGGCCAAGGAGCAGCAGATCCTGATGTCGAAGGCGATGGCCTTCGCCAACAACACCTATGTGGCGGTGGCCAACGCGGCGGGGTTCGACGGCGTCTATTCCTACTTCGGCCACTCGGCCATCGTCGGCTTCGACGGGCGCACCCTCGGCGAGTGCGGCGAGGAAGAGATGGGGATCCAGTACGCCGCCCTGTCGAAGTTCCTGATCCGCGATGCGCGCGCCCACGGGCAATCGGAGAACCACCTCTTCAAGCTGCTCCACCGCGGCTACACCGGCATGATCGCTTCGAAGGAGAACCGGCACGGCCTGTCGGAATGCCCCTACGACTTCTACCGCCGCTGGATCGAGGACCCCGACGCCACCCGCGACGCCGTGCGGGCCATCACGCGGCCTGGCGTCGGCACCGAGGAATGCCCGATCGAGGGCATCCCCTTCGTCGGCAAGGGCGAGGGGCCGCCCGACCCGAGGTGACTGCGCGTCGGCCCTGCTATCGTGTCGAAGGCCGGTCCCGTGAAGGCGGGGCCGGCCTTCGCCGTTGTGGCGCGCCCTCCCCCCATCCTTCGTTTGACCCGGGCAGGCGGCACCTCTACCGCACATGGCGAGACCCGCAGCCCCGGATCGGACTCCGGAAAGGATGGACGTCACGGCATGAGCCAACCCGAGACCGACGCGCTCCTGCGCCGCGCCGAGGATCTGGAGCGGGAGGCCGCGCGTCTGCGGGCCGAGGCCCACCGGACCGGCGGCGAGCGCGAGGGCGGGCCACGACATGAGTCCGTGCCGCACCGGCAGGCGATCTTTGATGCCACGACGCGCTTTGCCATCGTGGGGACCGATCGCGACGGGGCGGTGACCGACTGGAATGCCGGTGCGGAGCGCATCTTCGGCTGGTCCGCCGCGGCGATCCGGGGACGGAGCATCGCCGCTTTGTTCACCCCCGAGGACCGCGCCATCGATCGGCCCGCCACCGAGATGCGCCTGGCCCTGGCGCAGGGCCGCGCCGAGGACGAGCGCTGGCACCTGCGGGCGGACGGCTCCCGGTTCTGGGCCTCGGGCGAGATGATGCCCCTGCGGGATTGCGAGGGCGGCCACATCGGCTACGTCAAGGTCCTGAGCGACCGCACCGAGGAGCACCGGGCCGGGGATGCCCTGCGGGAGGCGGAGATGCGCCTGCGACGGGCCCAGGAGGCCGGCGGCATCGGCGTGTTCTCGGTGGGCATCGACGACGGCGTCCTCCATCCGACGCCGGAGTTCTGCCGCCTTTACGGGCTCCCCGAGGCCGCCGCCTACCCGGCCACGGCCTTCGAGGGGCTGGTCGTCGCCGAGGACGCGCACCTCGTCTCCACCGCGGAGAGCCGACGGCAGGGCGAGCCGCCGCGGGACGTCGAGTACCGCATCCGCCGCCCCGATACGGGCGAGTTGCGCTGGATCGCCCGGAGGGGCGAGATCGAGCGCGACGGGGCGGGGCGTCCCGTCCGGTTCTCCGGCATCGCCCGCGACGTCACCGAGCAGCGCTCCGCCCGCGACGCCCTGGCCACCAGCGAGGCGCGCTACCGCGCCCTGTTCGAGGCCGTCGACGACGGCTTCTGCATCATCGAGTTCTTCGACGGGCCGCACGGACCGGCGAGCGACTACGTCCATGTCGAGGCGAATCCCGGCTACGAGCGCCACACCGGCATCCCGGGCATCGTCGGTCGCACCCTGCGCGACCTCGCGCCGGCGGAGGCCGAGGGCTGGCTCGAACTCTACGGCGGCGTCCTGCGCACGGGCACCTCGATCCGCTTCGAGCGGGCCTTCCCGCTGGCCGGGCGGTACATCGAGGTCTCCGCTGCCCGGATCGAACCGGCGAGCCGGCGCCAGGTCTCCGTGCTCTTCCGGGATATCTCGGCCCGCCGCCGGGCGGAGGACGCCTTACGCGCCAGCGAGGCTCTGGCCCGGGAGAACATCGAGCGCGTGCAGCTCGCCCTTTCGGCCGGAGCCATCATCGGCACCTGGATCTGGGACCTGCAGAACGACCGCTTCAGCGTCGACGAGGCCTTCGCCCGCAGCTTCGGACTCGATCCGGCGGCCGGGCGCGAGGGCCTGAGCCTCGCCCAGGTGGTGGAGACCGTGCATCCGGACGACCGCGCCGGCCTCGCTTCGGCGATCGAGGCCGCGATCGCCCGGGGGGGCGCCTACGCGCACCAGTACCGGACCCGTCGCGCCGACGGCCGCTACTACTGGCTGGAGGCCAACGGCCGGGTCGAGCACGGCCCGGACGGCACGCCCCTGCGCTTCCCCGGCGTGCTCATCGACATCGAGGAGCGCCGCGCCGGCGAGGCCGAGCGCGCGCGCGTCACCGAGCAGTTGCGCAGCCTCAACGAGACCCTGGAGCAGCGCGTCGCCGAGCGCACGGCCGAGCTGATGCGGGCCGAGGAGGCCCTGCGCCAGTCACAGAAGATGGAGGCCGTCGGGCAACTGACCGGCGGGCTCGCCCACGACTTCAACAACATGCTGGCGGGCATCGTCGGATCCCTCGAACTGATGCAGACCCGGATGCTTCAGGGCCGGGTCGGCGACCTGGAACGCTACATCGGCGCGGCGCAGGGAGCGGCGCGCCGGGCCGCCGCCCTGACGCACCGGCTCCTCGCCTTCTCGCGCCGCCAGACCCTGGCGCCGAAGCCCACCGACGTGAACCGCCTCGTCGAGGGCATGGAGGAGCTGGTGCGCCGTACGGTCGGCCCGGCGGTGTCCGTCGAGGTGGTGGGTGCCGCCGGCCTGTGGCCGACCCTGGTCGACCCGAGCCAGCTCGAGAACGCCCTCCTGAACCTCTGCATCAACGCCCGCGACGCCATGCCGGAGGGCGGGCGCATCGTGGTGGAGACCGGCAACCGCTGGCTCGACCCGCGCGGCGCCCGCGAGCGCGACCTGGAGCCCGGCCAGTACGTTTCCCTCTGCGTCTCGGACAACGGAACCGGCATGACGCCGGACGTCGCCGCCAAGGCCTTCGATCCGTTCTTCACGACGAAACCCATCGGGGAAGGCACGGGTCTCGGCCTCAGCATGATCTACGGCTTCGCCAAGCAGTCGGACGGCCAGGTGCGGATCTATTCCGAGCCCGGCGAGGGCACGATGGTGTGCCTCTACCTGCCGCGCCACCTCGGTGAGGCGGAGGGCGCAGAGGCGGTACCGGACCTGTCGGAGGCGGCCCGGGCCAAGCTCGGCGAGACCGTGCTGGTGGTGGACGACGAGCCCACGGTGCGGATGCTCGTCACCGAGGTGCTGGAGGATCTCGGTTACGCCGCCATCGAGGCGGCCGACGGGGCCTCGGGCCTCAAGGTGCTGCAATCGGACGTGCGGATCGACCTCCTCGTCACCGATGTCGGCCTGCCCGGCGGCATGAACGGCCGGCAGATGGCGGAGGCGGCCCTGGTCTCGCGGCCCGGCCTGAAGGTTTTGTTCATCACCGGCTACGCCGAGAACGCCGCCCTCAACCACGGCCACCTCGCCCCCGGCATGCAGGTGCTGGTCAAGCCCTTCGCGCTGGAGGCCCTCGCCACCCGCATCCGCGGCCTGATCGAGGGCGCCGACTGAGGCGGCCGGCCCGCGCGGCGCTCGCGCGAAGCGTGTCCCCTCAGCGCGGCCGATCCTCGCTCCGGAAGTTGCCGATCCGCTCCGCCGCGAAGCGCTCGCGGAGCCAGGCCGCGGCGGGGCCGCAGGGCCGCTGCTTGTGCCAGACCAGTTCGAGGGCGATGGGCCAGTCGCCCTGATCGAACTGAAGATCCGGCGTGACGAGGTAGGGCGCCGTGAGGGACGCGGCGATCACGTGATCGGTGACGAAAGCCCAGCCGATCCCGTGCTTCACCATCTCCAGGATGACCCAGTGGCTCTCGACCTACCACACCTCGGCGGCCACCCGCAGACGCCGCTTCTCCGGCCCGTCGCCGCGCGCCGCCACGAGGATCTGGCGGTGGCGCTTCAGCTCCTCCCACGCCACGCGGGCCTTCGCCAGCGGGTGGTCGCGCGCGCAAACGAGCTTGAGGGGCACCCAGCCGATGGTCTGGAAACCGAGTTCGGTCGGCAGGACCTCCTGGCGCCACATCACGCCGAGATGGGCGGCTCCGGACTGCACCATGCGGCTGACGTCTTCCATCAAGGGGAACAGCAGTTCCAGCTCGACGGAGGGGAAGGCCTTCGCGAAGTCGGCGAAGAGGGCGCCGAGGGCATGCTCGGGGTAGAGTTCGTCGATCGCCACCACGAGCCGGTTCTCGATCCCCCGCTGGAGGCTGCTCGCTACCCCGATCAGGTGCTCCCGCCGGTCGAGCACGACACGCGCCTCCAGCAGGAGCCGCTCCCCCGCTGCGGTGAGGACCGGGTTCCTGCCCTCCCGGCTGAACAGTGCCAGCCCGAGATCGGCCTCGAGATTTGCGACCTGCGTGCTGATGGCCGACTGCGCCTTCCGCAGATTGCGGGCCGCACCGGAGAAAGAGCCGGCTTCGGCAGCCGCGACGAATGCCTGGAGTTGGTCGAGTGACACGGCCATCTATCGGAATTCCAGATGCTTCCTAACTTGCCGACCCGGTTATCGCAGATAGAAAGCCGCGGATCATTCTGACGTTCCCAGGCAAGGTTCCGAGACAAGACCATGCGCAGCACCCGCGACCGTATCCGCCACGCCATCCTGTTCGAGCTGATCGGGCTCGCGCTCATCATCCCACTGGGGGGCCTGCTGTTCGGGCTGCCTGCCTCCGACATGGGCGTGATCGGCGTCGGGAGCGCCCTGGTCGCGACGGTCTGGAACTACGTCTACAACCTCGGCTTCGATCGAGCGATGCAGCGACTGGCCGGGCACACGCGCAAGAGCCTCCTCCTGCGCGTGGGGCACGCCGTGCTTTTCGAGGCCGGGCTGCTCGTGATCCTGCTGCCGCCGATCGCCTGGTTCCTCGGCATCGGCCTCGTCGAGGCCTTCGTCATGGATCTCGCGATCGCCGGCTTCTACGTGGCCTACGCCTTCGTGTTCAATCTGGCCTACGACCGAACCTTTCCCCTTCCGAGCTGGAGCGTGGCCACCGCGGAGGCGTCCCGCTGAGCGGGGCGCTTGACCTCCGGCCCTCCATGTCGGGCGGCCCTGTTGCCGGTTCGGGAGCGCGGCGTGCAGAATCCAGCACTCGCGCGGGGCCCCCGCCCGGCCTAAGCCTGGGCGTGCGCCTCCCCGCCGACCCGCCTGGTTCGAGAGCCCGATGCCCGAATGCCTCGCCTTCCGCGTGCCGACCCGGCACCCCGCCGACGTCTCGGGGGTGATGGCGCTCATCGCGGGCGGCGCCGTGGCGGCCGACGAGATCGTGGCGATCTTCGGCAAGACCGAGGGCAACGGCTGCGTCAACGATTTCACCCGCCAGCTCGCCGTGATGGCGCTGGAGACGGCGCTCGCGGGCGCGATGGGCTGCACGCCGGCTTCGGTCGGCGCACGGGTGGCCCTCGTCATGTCCGGCGGCACCGAGGGCGGCCTCTCCCCCCACCTCCTCGTCCTGGCGCGCCGCGACGGTCCGGACGCACCGGGCGGAACCGCGCTCGCGGTCGGCACCGCCTTCACCGCCGATTTTCCGCCCGAGGCGATCGGCCGGATGGCACAGGTGCGAGCCACCGCCGCGGCTGTGGCCGAGGCTATGGCCCGGGCCGGCATCGACGATTCCGCGGACGTCCATTTCGTGCAGGTGAAGTGCCCCCTCCTCACCAGCGCCCGCATCCAGGAGGCGGCCGAGCGTGGACAGCCTGTGGCCACCCACGACACCTACGCTTCCATGGGCCTGTCGCGCGGGGCCTCGGCGCTCGGCATCGCCCTGGCGCTCGGCGAGGTGGCGGAGGCGGACCTCTCGGACGCCGCCATCGGCGCACGGCGCGACCTCTATTCCGGGCGGGCCAGCGCCTCGGCGGGCATCGAACTCATGCGCAACGAGGTCATCGTGCTGGGCAACGCGCCCGGCTGGTCCGGTCCGCTCGCCATCGCCCACCGGGTCATGCGCGACGGCATCGACTTTTTCGCGATCCAGGGGGCCCTGGCGGATCTCAGGTTCCCCGGCTCCGGCCAGCTGGCCCCCGAGGCGTCCGAGCGCGTGGTCGCGCTGCTCGCCAAGGCCGAGCCCTCGCATGACGGGCTGATCCGAGGGCGGCGCCACATCATGAACGACGACAGCGACATCAACGCCACCCGGCACGCCCGCGCCCTCGTGGGCGGGGTCGCCGCCGCCGCGATCGGGCGCACCGACCTGTTCGTCTCCGGCGGCGCCGAGCATCAGGGGCCGGACGGCGGCGGCCCCGTGGCGATCATCGCCCGCGTGAGGGATTGACGGCATGCCGGAGTTCGACCTCGCCGTCCGGGGCGGCACCCTGGTCACCGCCACCGACACGTTTCCCGCCGATCTCGGCATCCGCGACGGGCGCATCGCGGCCATCGGCGCGCGGATCACCGATGCCGCCCGCACCCTCGATGCCTCCGGCTTGCTAGTGCTGCCCGGCGGGATCGACAGCCACGTCCACATCGCCCAGGCCTCGGGCCCCGGCATCGTCATGGCGGACGACTTCGCCTCCGCGACCCGGGCGGCGGCGGCCGGCGGCAACACCTGCGTGATGCCCTTCGCGCTCCAGCCCCGCGGCGCCTCCCTGCGGGAAGCCACGCATGCCTACCGGGCGCTGGCGGAAGGGCAGTGCCACGTCGATGTCGCCATCCACCTCATCGTCTCCGACCCGACGCCGGCCGTGCTCGGCCAGGAACTGCCGGCCCTGATCGCCGAGGGCTACACGTCCTTCAAGGTCTTCATGACCTACGACGATCTTGTCCTGAACGACCGCCAGATCCTCGACGTGTTCGACCTCGCCCGCCGCGAAGGCGCCCGCGTCATGGTCCATGCGGAGGGCTACGACGCGATCCGGTACATGACCGAGAAGCTCGAGAAGGCCGGCGAGACCCGCCCCTTCGGCCACGCCCTGTCCCGGCCTCAGGTGGTCGAGCGCGAGGCGGCGCACCGGGCGATCAGCCACGCCGAACTCGTCGACCTGCCGATCGTCATCGTCCACGTCTCGGGCGAGCAGGCCATGGAGCAGATCGCCTGGGGCCGGGAGCGCGGTCTCAAGATCCACGCCGAGACCTGCCCGCAATACCTGACGCTCACCGCCGACCACATGAAGGGCCTTGGCTCCGACGACCCGATGGCGGGGGCGAAGTACGTCTGCTCGCCGCCGCCGCGCGAGGCCGCGAACCAGGCCGCGATCTGGCGCGGCATCCAGACCGGGTTGTTCGACGTGGTCTCCTCGGACCATTGCCCGTTCCGCTACGACGATCCGGCCGGCAAGCTGAACCCAAAGGGCCGGACCTCCTTCCGCTGGGTGCCCAACGGCATCCCGGGCATCGAGACCCGTCTGCCGATCCTGTTCTCGGAGGGCGTCTCGGCGGGGCGCATCTCCCTCAACCGCTTCGTGGAACTCACCGCCACGAACCACGCCAAGCTCTACGGGCTCTACCCGCGCAAGGGCTCGATCGGGATCGGCTTCGACGCCGACCTAACGCTGTGGGACCCGAACCGCCGCGAGACCATCCGGCAGGCCGGCCTCCATCACGGGGCGGATTACACGCCCTGGGAGGGGTTTTCGGTGACGGGCTGGCCGGTGATGACGATCGCGCGGGGCGCGACCGTCGCCGAGGATGGCCGGGTGGTCGGTCCGCTCGGCCACGGACAGGTCATCGACCGGTCCGTGAGCCCGTAGGAACGCGGATTTCCGGCGCGAATCGGATATCGTCTGGCCCAGCCCTTGCTGGTCCCCCGGAGGGAGACAATCATGGACGTCGAGCTGATCCGCCTGACCAAGCGCTACGGCCACACCACGGCCGTGGACGGCATCGACCTCAAGGTCCGCTCGGGCGCCTATTGCTGCCTGCTCGGCCCCTCGGGCTGCGGCAAGACCACGACGCTCCGGATGATCGGCGGGCACGAGACGGTGTCCTCCGGCGACGTGGTCATCGGCCCGCGCGCCGTGGGCGACGCCACGCCGGCCGAGCGCGGCACGGCGATGATGTTCCAGAGCTACGCCCTGTTCCCCCACCTGAATTGCCGCGACAACGTCGCCTTCAGCCTGAAGATGCGGGGCATCCCGAAGGCCGAGCGCCGCGCCAAGGCGCTGGCCATGCTCGACCTCGTGCAGATGGCCCATCTGGCGGAGCGCTTGCCGGCGCAGCTCTCCGGTGGCCAGCAGCAGCGCGTGGCGCTCGCCCGCGCGCTGGTCACCGGACCCAAGGTCCTGCTCCTCGACGAGCCGCTCTCCGCCCTCGATCCGTTCCTGCGGGTGCGGATGCGGACCGAACTGAAGCGGCTCCAGTCCGAGCTCGGCATCACCTTCATCCACGTCACCCACAGCCAGGAGGAGGCGATGGCGCTCTCCGACCTCGTGGTGGTGATGAACGGGGGCCGCATCGAGCAGGCGGCCGACCCCCGCACGATCTTCGAGCGCCCCGCCACCGCCTTCGTCGCCCGCTTCATCGGCGGGCACAACATCATCCGCCTGCCAGATTCCAGCGAGATCGCCGTGCGCGCCGATCGGATGCGCCTCGGCCCGCAGGCCGGGTCCGGCGCGGTGCCGGCCCGCGTCGTCTCCGTCGAGTACCAGGGCACCAGCGTGCATGTGGGCTTCGAGGCCGACGGCCTCGGCGGAGGCCCCGCCACCGCGCTGACGGCGGTGATCGACGACGCGGCCTATGCGGGCGCCCCCCTCGCCCTCGGCCAGACCGTGCCGCTCGGCTGGGATGCCGACGCGGCCCACCGCCTGAGCGCCTGATCCGTTTTTGACCGCGTAGAGGAATCTGTATGACGACCACGATCAAGCTGAGCCGCCGCACCCTGCTCCAGGGCGCGGGTGCCACCGGGCTGGCGCTGGGCGCCGGCCCGATCACCGGCTTTCCCAACGTGATCGCCGCCGAGCCCGTGACCCTGCGCTACCTCGGCACCGCCGTGAACCAGTCCGGCGACATCGCCCGGAAGGTGAAGGAGGATCTCGGCATCACCATCGAGTACATCCCCGTCGTCACCGACGAGGTGACCAAGCGCGTGGTGACCCAGCCGAACTCCTTCGACCTCCTCGACACCGAGTTCTTCAGCCTCAAGAAGCTCATCCCCTCGGGCAACATCCAGGGCATGGATGCGCGCCGGATCAAGCAGGCGGACAACATCACCCCGGTCTTCACCAAGGGCGAGGTCGCCGGCAAGAAGATCGGCGACCAGGGCACCGCGCCCAAGAAGGTTTTCTACCTCGAGGGACAGAATTCGAAGACCTTCGCCGGTTCGGCCACCGAGTGGATCACCCTGATCCCCACCACCTACAACGCCGACACGCTCGGCATCCGCCCGGACCTGATCAAGCGCCCGATCACGAGCTGGAAGGAGCTCCTGAACCCCGAATTCAAGGGCAAGGCCTCGATCCTCAACATCCCCTCCATCGGCATCATGGATGCCGCCATGGTGATCGAGGCCACCGGCGACTACACCTATCCCGACAAGGGCAACATGACGAAGGCGGAGATCGACCGCACCATCAAGCTCCTGATCGAGGCCAAGCGCGCCGGCCAGTTCCGCGCCTTCTGGCAGGACTTCAACGAATCTGTGAACCTGATGGCGTCCGGTGAGACCGTGATCCAGTCGATGTGGTCGCCCGCCGTCACCAAGGTGCGCAGCCAGGGCGTGGCCTGCACCTACCAGCCCCTCAAGGAGGGCTACCGGGCCTGGGCCACCGGCTTCGGCCTGCCCAAGACCCTGACGGGCCGCAAGCTCGATGCGGCCTATGACTTCATCAACTGGTTCCTCTCCGGCTGGGCCGGCGCCTACCTCAACCGCCAGGGCTATTACTCGGCGGTGCTGGAGACGGCGAAATCCCACATGGAGCCCTACGAGTGGGCCTACTGGATGGAGGGCAAGCCCGCCGAGAAGGACATCAAGGGCCCCGACGGCGGCGTGCTGGAGAAGGCCGGCGCCACCCGCGACGGCGGCTCGTTCGAGACCCGCATGGGCGCGGTCGCCTGCTGGAACGCCGTGATGGACGAGAACACCTACATGGTCCGCAAATGGAACGAGTTCATCGCGGCGTGAGCGGGGCGGTGCGCCACCCACGGAGCGCGTGCCCCTCTCCCCGCCCGGCGGGGAGAGGGCCTCGTCCTCCCCTTGGCGGGAGGCGAGGCGAGCCCGGCAGGGCGATGGTGAGGGGGTATCTCCGGTCGTGCCGCCTCCGGTGGTGCCCCCTCACCCTCGCTGCCGCTCGGCTCGCCCCCGGCAAGGGGGGCTCGCCCCTCTCCCCGCAAGCGGGGCGAGGTTCTGCGCTCAGCCGGAGTGAGCCATGACCGACGCCGTTCTCCCTGCCATCGCGGACGCACCGTCCGTCAAGGCGCCCGCCGCCAGCCTCACGGCCAAGACCCGCCGCCGGCAGGCGCTCGCGTATCTCCAGGCCGCGCCGATGGCGCTGGTGTTCCTCGTCTTCTTCGTGGTGCCCCTGGGCCTGACCCTGATCGTCAGCTTCTGGGAGTACAACGAGTACGAGATCATCCCGTCCTTCACGGTGCAGAACTACATCGACGTGTTCGACGGCTGCCTGAACACGACCGACGCCTGCACGACCGTGCGGACCTACCTCTCCACCCTGAAGTTCTGCGCGCTGACCTGGGCCTTCACCCTCGTGATCGGCTTCACGGTGGCGTATTTCGTCGCCTTCCACGTCCGTTCGCGCACGATGCAGATGGCGCTGTTCCTCGTCTGCACGATCCCGTTCTGGACCTCGAACGTGATCCGGATGATCTCCTGGATTCCGCTGCTCGGCCGCAACGGCCTCGTCAACGACACCCTGATGGGGATGGGGCTGATCAAGTCGCCGATCGAGGGCCTGCTCTATTCCGACTTCTCGGTGGTGCTCGCCTTCGTGCATCTGAACACGGTCTTCATGATCGTACCGATCTTCAACAGCATGGCGCGCATCGACCGTGCGCTGATCGAGGCGGCCTATGATTCCGGCGCCACCGGCTGGCAGACCCTCTGGAACGTGGTGGTGCCGCTGGCGAAACCCGGCATCGCCATCGGGTCGATCTTCGTGATCACCCTGGTGATGGGCGACTTCGTCACCGTCGGCGTCATGGGCGGCCAGCAGATCGCCTCGGTCGGCAAGGTCATCCAGGTCCAGATGTCGGCCCTGCAACTCCCGGCGGCGGCCGCCAACGCGGTGGTGCTGCTGGGCGCCGTGATGCTGATGATCGTGGCGATGACCCGGCTCATCGACCTGCGCAAGGAGCTCTGAGATGAGCGACCGGCCCCGCTCCCCGGCCTTCTACGCGCTCGCGGCGTTCTTCTGCCTGTTCGTGGCCTTCCTGTACGGGCCGACGCTGACGATCCTGGTGCTGAGCTTCCAGGGGCCGCAGGGCGGACTGACGTTTCCGATGAACGGGGTCTCGACGCACTGGTTCGGCAAGCTCTGGGCGGGCCTCGGCATCGTCGACATCTGGGGGGCGCTGTGGCGATCCTTGCGCCTCGGCCTCGTGGTGATGCTCCTCACCGTCATCATCGCGTTCTTCGCAGGATTGGCCTTCCGCAAGCGCTTCCGCGGCGAGGGCGCCCTGTTCACCATCGCGGTCGCGAGCCTGATCGTGCCCTCCATCGTGGTCTCCCTCGGCATTGGGCTGGAGTTCCGGCTCCTTGACGATGCCGTGAACTGGGCCGCCGCCGCGACCGGCTGGGGCTGGCTGCAGGAGCACGGCACCCTGATGGGGCTCTACACCTCGGCGCTCGGCGCGCACCTGACCTGGACCCTGCCCTTCGGCCTGCTCATCATGTTCGCGGTCTTCAACCGGTTCGATCCGGCCTACGAGGAGGCCGCGCGCGACCTCGGCGCCACCGGGCCCCAGACCCTGCGCCACGTGGTGGTGCCGATCCTCGGGCCGTCGCTGGTCGGCGTCGCCCTGTTCGGCTTCACCCTGTCCTTCGACGAACTCGCCCGCACCAGCCAGGCCATCGGCGGCCGCAATACCCTGCCGCTGGAATTGCAGGGCCTGACCACCACCGTCACGACGCCGGAGATCTACGCGCTCGGCACCCTCACCACGGGGATGTCGCTCGCGGTGATCGGGCTGGCTTTGGGGACGAGCCTGTATCTCCAGAAGCGCAAGGCGAAGGCCGGGTTGCGGCTGGGCTGAGCCCGAAATCCTTCTCCCCTCTGCGGGAGAAGGTGGCCCGCGTCAGCGGGTCGGATGAGGGGAGCGCCATATCCGGATGCGTCTCCCCCTCTCCCGCCTGCTCCGCAGGCACCCTCCCCCGCGGCGGGGGGAGGGTCGCTGCGCTCAGACGGCCGCTTCCATCACTGGCGCCCTATCCGCCTGGAACGCCGCATGCGCTGCTTCCGTATGCCAGCAGGCGGCGCGGTGTCCGGGCGCGACATCCACGTATGGCGGCGCCTCGACCCGGCAGCGCTCCTCCGCCAGGAAGCAGCGCGGCGCGAAGGGGCAGCCCGGCGGGCGGTTAGCGAGGTCCGGGGGGCTGCCGGGAATCGTCTTCAGCCGCGTGCCCTTCGCCAGAGCCCCGTCCGCGCGGCTGCGCAGGAGGCCGATCGTGTAGGGATGGTGGGGGTCGAGCACCACGTCGCGGGCCGAGCCCTCCTCCACGATGCGGCCGGCATACATCACCGCGATCCGGTCGGCGACCTCGACCGCCGCGCCGAGATCGTGGGTGACGAAGATGGTCGAGAGGCCGAGTTCGGCCTGCAACTCGCGCAGCAGCAGCAGGATCTGGATCTGCACCGTGGCGTCCAGCGCCGTGGTCGGCTCGTCGGCGAGCAGCACCTGCGGCCGGCAGGCCAGCGCCAGCGCGATCATGGCGCGCTGGCGCATGCCGCCCGACATCTCGTGCGGGTAGGCGTCGAGGCGCCGCTCCGGGCTCGGAATGCGCACCCGCTCGAACAGCGCCAGGGCGCGCTCGCGGGCCGCCCCGGCACTGATCCGCTCGTGCTGGCGGATCGCCTCGGTGATCTGCCGGCCCACGGTGTAGACGGGATCGAGGGCGAGCAGCGGCTCCTGGAAGATCATCGCCACGGCCCGGCCGCGCAGGGCCCGCAGGGCCTTGGGCGACATCGCCATCACGTCCGCGCCGCCGACCCGGATCTCGCCGCCGATCCGGGTCTTGCGCTCCGGGTTCAGGCGCATGATCGCCCGCAAGGTGACGCTCTTGCCGGAGCCGGACTCGCCGATCAGCGCCACCGCCTGACCGCGCTCCAGGGTGAGATCCACCCCGTCCACGGCCTCGACCACGCCGCCGAAGACGACTCTCAGGCCCCGGATCGCGACCGCCGGCTCGGGTGCGGATGCGCTCATGCGGCCACCGTGAGGCTGGGTGACAGGGAATGGCCGGAGCCCGGCTGGCGGGCGAGGCAGGCGACGCGGTGGTGCGCATCGAGGGCGTCGAGGGGCGGGACAGCGTCCCGGCAGACGGGCTCCACCAGGGCGCAGCGCGGATGGAAGCGGCAGCCGGCGGGCGGGTTGATCGGGTTCGGCGGGTCGCCGGCGAGTGGCGCCACCGCGGTCCGCGCATCCGGGTCCATCGAGGGCATCGAGGACAGGAGGGCCGCCGTGTAGGGATGAGCCGGCGCGGCCAGGACCGTGTCGGCGGGGCCGATCTCGACCACCTGTCCGAGATACATCACCGCCACCCGGTCGCAGATGAAGCGCACCACGTTGAGGTCGTGGCTGATGAACAGGTAGGTGAGGTTGAACTCCTGCTTGAGGTCCATGAGCAGGTTCAGCACCTGCGCCTCCACCGACTTGTCCAGCGCCGAGACCGCCTCGTCGAGCACCACCAGACGGGGTTCGAGCGCCAGCGCCCGGGCGATGTTGACGCGCTGGCGCTGGCCGCCCGACAGCTCGTGCGGATAGCGCGCCGCGAAGCGCGCCGGCTCCAGCCCCACCCGGGCGAGCAGGGAGCGGGCGCGCTCGATGGCCTGGCGCTTCGGGACCCCGTGC
>NZ_JAKSYI010000059.1 GCF_022829285.1 Methylobacterium sp. J-078 | reverse complement strand
AGACCGAATTGCCTGTCGGCGCCGACCGTGTACGGGCCCCGGATCCGTCATCCGTCGAACATGATCCGACTTCAGGCCGCCAAACTAACGCCGCCACTGGTAGTATGTCACTGAACTCACGCCGAGCGGGCGGATTGTATCAGCCACGCTCTGGTCCTGGGAGATCAGAACATCCGCCTGCCGTAGCTTGTCGACGATCTCCTCGGGCTGCGCGTGCTTCGCCATCTCGTCCGTCCTCCAGGCTCAAAAGCCATACCAAAGGGCGGACCACTTCAATGGGGGCTGACCATCAGCACGTAGCCGATCCGGTGATCTTCCGCCCAGCGGCGAATGGCACGGTCGCCCCCGTAGACGCTGTCCCCCGCGATCCAGGCAAACGGCAGCTTGGCCGCGCGTGCCCGTTCCAGCATGGCAAGGCCCAGCGACGGCTTGGTCGCGAAGGTCACGTCATCGGGCACATGCGCGGCCCGGCAGCGCGCACGGTCGTCCGTCCAGGACTTGGGCAGGTAGAGCGCCCTGTCGATCAGGGCGTGGCCATGGCATCCGGCATAGCCCAGGAACACCCCCACCTGCGCGTTCTCGATCCGCCCGGCCGTGCCGGTGTACTGCCGCTGCACGCCGGCCGACTTGGTGCCCTTCTTCAGGAAGCCGGTCTCATAGAGGACCAGTACCGCGCTCGGATCGCCCAGATGCTCGGCGACATACGCCCGCAGATCGTCGCGCACGGCGTCCGCGTCCCATCGCACCCGGCTCAGGAACTCCTGGACGCCATCAGGCGTGGCATCGCCCGCGGCTTCCGCCAGTTGCCAGCCATTCTTGCGCTCGACAGGCGCTAGTGCTCTGACTCAGACGGATGGTTCAGGAGCTCGGCTGAGGGCGTCGAAGATTGCAGAGGCGGGTTTAGTCCAGATGAAGGGCTTTGGGCTACGGGTGTGCTCGGGGATGTAGCGATTGATGGCGACCTGCAGGTCGACGACGCCGGTGGAGGTGCCCCGCTGTATACGGCGACGGGTTAGGGCAGAGGAGAAGCCCTCGACGGCGTTAAGCCATGAGGCCGAGGTTGGCGTCCAGTGGAAGCTCCAGCACGGGTGGCCGGCCAGCCCGGCCAGGAGTCGCGGGGTGTTCTGACTGTCTTGGTT
>NZ_JAKSYI010000074.1 GCF_022829285.1 Methylobacterium sp. J-078 | reverse complement strand
GATGAAAGGACGCGCCCCCTGCCACGGCCGCCACGACGCGCTCGCGTAGATCGACAGACAACGGTGAAGGCATCGCAGACTCCTTCACCGGTCAACGCTTCAGCCGCCCTCCCGTCGCAACACTGCCGGGCACAGCTCTAGACAGTTGATCCCGGGATTTGATGGTGTCTGGAAGATCGACGCGTCCGGTGAAGGTGCCGCATCCGAACCGTCGGCGTATCAGGGCGCAGAACAGCCCTCGGCCGCGTTGAGACAAGAAGCCGAGGTTGGGGCGACGTGGGCGGGCCGGCGCGAGTGCCGCGCCAGCCATCCGCACATCGTGGAGTGCGGGCGGGTGGCATCGTTGTCGAGGATGGCGTGGACGACCTCCTGCACCGTCAGGCGTTCGCCCGACACCCGCATGTTACCCTCGCGCCCGGGAATCCTTCGTCAGCGTCAAACCACTAGGACGGGGGCACCTGGGCGATGCGGATGTTGTTGGTGGTTCCGGCGACGGCGAAGGGAATGCCGGCGGCGATGACGACACGGTCGCCGGGGCGGGCAAAGCCTTCCTCCACGGCATGCGCGATGGCGCCCTCCACCATCGCCTCGTAGGTGTCGACCTCCGCCGCCTGGACGCTGTGCGCCCCCCAGAGCAGGCAGAGCCGGCGCGCGATGCCCCGGTCCGGCGTGAGGGCCAGGATCGGCACCTCCGGCCGGCGCCGGGCCACCCGCGCGGCGGTGGTGCCGCTCAGGGTGTAGGCCACGAGTGCGGCGGCCCCCACTGCGTCGGCGAGGTGCGCCGAGGCCGCCGCCACCGCGTGGGGCGGCGTCTCCTCCTCGCCCGGATCGGAGGCGGTGATCAGCGAGCGGTAGAGCTTGTGCGTCTCGGTGCGGTGGATGATGCGCGCCATCATCGCCACCGTCTCGACGGGAAAGCGCCCCGTGGCGGATTCGGCCGAGAGCATCACCGCGTCCGCCCCGTCGTAGATGGCGGTGGCCACGTCCGAGGCCTCCGCCCGGGTCGGCGTCGGGGCCGAAACCATCGAATCGAGCATCTGGGTGGCGACGATGACGGGTTTGACCGCCAGCCGGCAGGCGCGGATCAGCTCCTTCTGGCGCCCCGGCACGTCCTCGTGCGGGATCTCGACGCCGAGGTCGCCGCGGGCCACCATCACGGCGTCCGAGAGGCGGATGATGTCCTCGATGCGCTCGAGGGCCTGGGGCTTCTCGATCTTGGTCATCAGCCCGGCCCGGTCGCCGATCAGGGCGCGCGCCTCGAGGACGTCGGCGGGGGTCTGCACGAAGGAGAGTGCCACCCAGTCCACCCCGAGTTCGAGGCCGAAGGCGAGGTCCGCCCGGTCCTTCGGGGTCAGCGGAGAGACGGCCAGCAGGGTGCCGGGCAGGTTGACGCCCTTGCGGTCGGAGAGGGTGCCGCCGATGATTACCTCGGCCTCGATGCTGTCGCCGGTCAGGCCGGTGACGCGCACGCGCACGCGTCCGTCGTCGATGAGGAGGTCCTGGCCCGGCGCGACCGCGGCGAAGATCTCGGGGTGGGGCAGGGGGATGGCGTCGGGCGCGGCGTCCGTGGGCGTCAGCACGAAGCGCAGGCTCTCGCCGGCCGCGACCTCGCGGCGCCCGCCGGCCAAGGGTCCGAGGCGGATCTTGGGACCCTGCAGATCCTGCAGGATGCCGATGGGCCGGCCGGTCTCGCGCTCGAGCGCGCGGATGGCGGCATGCACCCGGGCGTGGTCGTCCTGGGCACCGTGGCTGAAGTTGAGCCGGAAGGTGTCGACCCCGGCCAGGAACAGCCGGTGCAGCATCTCGGGCGAGGACGAAGCCGGCCCGACGGTGGCGACGATCTTGGCGTGACGGTTGCGGCGCATGACGGATCCGGCCGCGAACGGCCGCCTTCTCGCGAGAGGAACCAGGGGTCGGGGCCGGCGCGACGCTTGAGGGCCGGCCCTGATCTTCAGAAGACGTGGAAGGCGACGCCGGCCAGGAAGCTCTTCTCCTCGGTGCCCTTGAAGTTGACCCGCTCGACGTTGCCGAACTTGTTGTGCCAGTACTGGAAGCCGATGAACACATCGACCCGGTTGGGCTGGTCGTAGATCAGCTTGCCCACGTCCAGAACCAGGTTCGTGCGCGACAGGAATTCCAGGCCCGTCTTCGGATTGAACGCGAAGGCGGCCGGGTTGTCCACGCCCCGGCCCTTGGGCAGCACGATGTTGTTGAAGCCCGCGATGCTCAGCGGCAGCCCCGTGAAGGTCAGCGGGAAGTTGTAGACGATCTCGAACTCCGGCACGACGTCGAAGCTCGTGTAGCGGTCCGCCCCCAGGTTGAAGCCGTTGCGGTTCCATTCCTTGTAGGCGTGCACCGAGGCGTTCAGGAAGCCCGCCGGCACGTCGAAGGCGAAGTTCAGGCCCCCCACCACGTCGCGCTTCTTCGAGCCGAAGGCGTCGTTCTGCGCGTTGGCGTCGAAGCCGAAGGCCAGCGAGACGTCCTTGACGAGGCCCGGCACCACGAAGGCCTTGGTGCCGGTGAGCGCGTTCAGGCTCAGCGTGCCCCGGTAGAGCCCGTAGGCCTCCGTGTTCCCGTAATCGTACTGGGCAAAGCCCCCCGGCGCGTTGGTGGTGCCGGCGGGAAACTGCGCCCCCGACTTCAGGATGTCGAGGGAGAAGAAGTTCGTCCCGTAGGCCCAGGCATCCGCGTGCGACAGGTTGAGGATGTGCTTGGGCGCGTCCTGGTTGCGAAAGCTCCCGTCCGCCCGCTGAACCTGGCTCCCCGGGTTCGCCGCGGGGAACTGGTAGCGGTAGCTCACCTGCGTGTCCGAAAACAGAAAGAACGGCGCTTGCCCGGCGGCCGGCGCCTCGGGCGCCAGCGCGGCCGGATCGGCAGCCCGCGCGTGGCCGACCAGCGCGACCGACACCATGACCGCCATCAGCGTTCTTGCCAGCATGGACTCTTCCCCCCGTTCACAGGACCTGCGGTCGCGCCCCGGGCGGACCGGACTTTGGTGTCGACCGGTCAGCGTGGGCCCGCCGTGATCTCGTGAGCCGCCATGAGTTCCAGGGCGCGCACCATCGCGGAATGATCCCAGTCGCCGCCCCCTTGCGCCGCGCAGGTCGTGAACAGCTGCTGGGCGGTGGCGGTGTTGGGCAAGGCGACGCCGAGGGTACGGGCCCCCTGGAGGGCGAGGTTGAGGTCCTTGCGGTGCAGGTCGATCCGGAAGCCGGCCTCGAAGGCGCGGGTCACCATGCGCTCGCCGTGCACTTCCAGGATGCGCGAGGCGGCAAAGCCCCCCATCAGGGCCTGACGCACCCGGCCTGCGTCCGCACCGGCCTTGGAGGCGAAGACCAGCGCCTCGGCCACGGCCTCGATGGTGAGGGCCACGATGATCTGGTTGGCGACCTTGGTGGTCTGGCCGTCGCCGTTGCCGCCGACCCGGGTGATGTTGCGGCCCATGGCCTCGAACAGGGGCATCGCCGTCAGGAAGGCGCGCTCGGGGCCGCCGACCATGATGGTGAGGCTCGCCGCCCGGGCGCCGACCTCGCCGCCCGAGACCGGCGCGTCGAGGTAATCGCAGCCGAGCGCGTCGATGCGCCGGGCGAAGTCCTTGGTGGCGATCGGGTCGATCGAGCTCATGTCGATCACGATCTTGCCGGGCTCCAGCCCCTCGGCGATCCCGTCGGCGCCGAACAGCACCTCGGCCACCTGCGGCGTGTCCGGCAGCATGGTGATGACGACTTGGGTCCGCTCGGCGACCGCGCGGGCCGTGGCGCACGCCGTGCCGCCCGCCGCGACGAGCGCCTCGGGCACCGACCGCCCGCTCTTCAGATAGAGCCGGTGCCCGGCCCTGATCAGGTTCTCCGCCATGGGTCGGCCCATGATGCCGAGCCCGATGAATCCGATGTCTGCCATGGGTTTGGTCCTCGTGATCCGGCGGGCGGCTCAGGCGCGGTGGGGGGCGAACCAGGACAGGCCGTCCCGGGTACCGGAGGCCGGGCGGTACTCGCAGCCGATCCAGCCGCGGTAGCCGAGGGCGTCGAGGTGCCCGAACAGGAAGGGGTAGTTGATCTCGCCGGTGCCGGGCTCGTGCCGGCCGGGATTGTCGGCGAGCTGGACATGGGCGATGCGCGGCAGGTTCGCCTCGATCGTGCGGGCGAGATCCCCCTCCATGATCTGCATGTGGTAGGCGTCGTATTGCAGGAAGAGGTTGTCCGAGCCGACCTCGTCGATCAGGGCCACGGCCTGAGCCGTCCCGGTCAGGAAGAAGCCGGGGATGTCCCGGGTGTTCACCGGCTCGATCAGGAGCCGGATCCCGGCCCGCTTCAGCGCCGCCGCCGCGTAGGCGAGGTTCTCGCGCAACGTGTCGTGCAGCCGGTCGCGGCCGAGCCCGGACGGCGCGATGCCCGACAGGCAGTTGACCTGTCCGCAGCCGAGGGCGCCGGCCGCGTCGATGGCGCGGGCGACCCCGTCGCGGAATTCGAGCCTGCGCTCGGGCAGCACCGCGATGCCGCGCTCGCCCGCCGCCCAGTCGCCGGCGGGCAGGTTGTGGAGCACCAGACTGAGATCGTGGCGCGCGAGTCGCTCGGCGATCGCCGCCGTGCGGTGTTCGTAGGGGAACAGGAACTCGACGCCGCGGAAGCCCGCCCGCGCGGCCTCTCCGAAGCGGTCGAGGAAGTCGTGCTCCTGGAAGAGCATGGTCAGGTTGGCGGCAAAGCGCGGCATGGGATGTCCTCCGGATTCGCGGGGTGCGTCAGGCGGCGGCCGGCGCGGGCAGGGTCTGGCTCGTGCACAGCGAGAGCTCCGGGTCGAGGCAGAGGATCTCCTCGAACTCGTTCACCCCGTCGACCTCGGTGCCCATGGCGATGTTGGTGACCCGCTCCAGGATGAATTCCAGGACCACCGGGACCTGGTGCTCGGCCATCAGCGCCTCGGCCCGGGCGAACGCCTCCTTGAATTCGTTCGGGCTCTTCACCCGGATGGCCTTGCACCCGAGCCCCTGGGCCACCGCCACGTGATCGACGCCGTAGCCCGGCACCGCGTCGCCGTCGGGCCGCGCGTTGATGTTGTCGAAGGCCAGACTGACCTCGAAATCCATGCCGAACCCGCGCTGCGACTGGCGGATGAGGCCGAGATACGAGTTGTTCACCACGACGTGGAGGTAGGGCAGCTTGTGCTGCGCCCCGACCGCGAGTTCCTCGATCAGGAACTGGAAGTCGTAATCGCCCGACAGCGCGACGATCTTCCGGTCGGGGTCGGCGGCGCGCACGCCGAGTGCCGCCGGCAAGGTCCAGCCCAGGGGCCCGGCCTGGCCGCAATTGATCCAGTGCCGCGGCCGGTAGACGTGCAGGAACTGCGCGCCGGCGATCTGCGACAGGCCGATGGTGGTGACGTAGCAGACGTCCTGTCCGAAGGCCTCGTTCATCTCCTGGTAGACGCGCTGGGGCTTCAGGGGCACCGCGTCGAAGTGGGACTTGCGCAGCATCGCGCGCTTGCGGTGGGCGCAGGAGGCCGCCCAGGGGGCACGGTCGCGCAAGTGTCCGCTGGCCTTCAGGTCGCGGGCGACAGCGATGAATTCCTTCAGCGCCGCCCCGGCATCCGAGACGATGCCGAGGTCGGGGCCGAAGACGCGCCCGATCTGCGTCGGCTCGATGTCCACGTGCACGAAGGTGCGGCCCTTGGTGTAGACCTCGACCGAGCCGGTGTGGCGGTTCGCCCAGCGGTTGCCGATGCCGAGGACGAAGTCGGATTCGAGGAAGGTGCGGTTGCCGTAGCGGTGGCTGGTCTGGAGCCCGACCATGCCGGCCATGAGCGGGTGATCGTCGGGGATGGCGCCCCAGCCCATCAGGGTCGGGATGACGGGCACGCCGGTCAGTTCGGCGAATTCCACCAGGAGGTCGCAGGCATCGGCATTGACGATGCCGCCGCCCGCCACGATCAGCGGGCGCTCGGCGGCCTGGAGCATACGAATCGCCCGCTCGGCCTGGCGCCGCGAGCAGGCCGGCTTGTAGGGCACCAGCGGCTCGTAGGCGTCCGCGTCGAACTCGATCTCGGCGACCTGGACGTCGATCGGCAGGTCGATCAGGACGGGCCCCGGGCGCCCCGAGCGCATGAGGTGGAAGGCGTGGCTGAACACCTGCGGCACCAGGGCGGGCTCGCGCACCGTGACCGCCCACTTGGTGACCGGCTTGGCGATGGCCTCGATGTCGACGGCCTGGAAATCCTCCTTGTGGAGCTTGGCGCGCGGGGCCTGGCCGGTGATGCACAGGATCGGGATGGAATCGGCCGACGCCGAATAGAGCCCCGTGATCATGTCGGTGCCGGCGGGACCCGAGGTGCCGATGCACAGGCCGATGTTGCCGGCCTTGGCCCGGGTGTAGCCCTCGGCCATGTGCGAGGCCCCCTCGACGTGGCGGGCGAGGATGTGGCGGATCGAGCCGCGCGCCCGCAGGGCCGAGTACAGGGGGTTGATCGCCGCGCCCGGAACCCCGAAGGCACAGGTCACGCCCTCGCGCTCGAGGATGAGGACCGCGGCATCGATCGCGCGCATCTTGGACACATCTGCCTCCCGCTGATTTTTGGCGTGTTTTATTTTTATAGACCTGAACTGTACTTGCGAAGATGCCTCAGTCGATTTGATTTATTCCATCCTGGAATAGGGCACCTTCGGCCTCGCCGCGCCACCAAGCATCGCGCAGGCGCGGCACGAGGTGGCGGATCAGGGAAGTGACCTTGCGTGGGACGAGCTTGGGGGAGGGGAAGACCGCGTAGAGTTCCTGATCGGGCAGGGCGTAGCCGACCAGGCATTCGGCGAGTTCGCCGGAGCGCAGGGCGCCCTCCGCGACGTAACGGGGCAGGATCGCGATGCCGAGGCCGGAGCGCACCGCCGACAGCAGGGTCGGCAGGTTGTTCGAGCGCAGGCAGCCGCGCACGCTCGCCGCGTGCATGCGCCCGTCCGCGCCGCGCATCTGCCAGACGGCATCGCCCTGCACGCTCGAATAGACGACGCAATCGTGCGCGCCGAGCTGGTCAGGCGCCTCCGGGCGGCCCCGGCGAGCGAGGTAGCCGGGTGCGGCCACCATCACCCAGGGGTTGGCGCCGAGATAGCGCCCGCCCAGCGACGAGTCGGCGAGCCGGCCCATGCGGAGCGCCACGTCGATGCCCCGGGCGATCAGGTCGACGTAGGAATCCTCGCAGGTGAGGTCGACCCTGAGGCGCGGGTTCGCCTGGATGAAGGGCAGGAGCAGCGGCCCGAGGACCGCCTCGCCGAAGGCCACCGAGGTCGAGATCCGCAGGGTCCCGTCGAGTTCGGCGTCGTGGCGCCGCACCAACCCCTCGGCCTCCTCGATCTGGCGCAGGATCGCGCGGCAGGTCTCGTAGTAGAGCCGACCCGCCTCGTTGAGGCCGAGCCCCCGGGTGTTGCGGTTGATGAGCCGGGTGCCCAGGCGGGTCTCGAGCCAGGCGATCGCCTTGGTCACGGTGGATTGCGCGACCTCGAGATCCTCCGCCGCGCGGGAGAAGCTGCCGAGCTCCGCCACCCGCACGAAGACCCGCATCCCGGTGAGCTGATCCATGGCGCGCCTCTCCCGCTCGTCGTCAGTCGCGCGCGGCGTGGCGCGGGGTGATCGCGGCGCGGATCGCCGCCATGTCCTGCGGGCTCAAGGTCGAGGCTTGACCGCCCCATTCGGTCCGCATCCAGTTCGTGAGGTCGGCGAGCGCCGCATCGTCGAGATCGGCCGCGAAGCCCGGCATCGCCTCCATCCGCTCGCCGCCCGGGAACGTCTGGGCCGGCAGACCGGCGAGCACCGCCCGCACGACGCTGGCCGGGCTCGCCGTGCGCAGGCCCGCATTGGTGCGCAACGCCACCGAGACGTGCGGGATGCCCTCGCCCTGCGCGCCGTGGCAACCGGCGCAGAGCCCGTCATAGCTGGCCCGGGCCCGGCCCGAGACCGCGGCCGCCAGGGGCGCCGCCGCCGGTGCGGCCGGATCCGCCTCCGCGCCGGGCGTGTCGCGGTCGAACAGGTAGGCGGCCATGGCAGCGAGGTCCGCTTGCGCCATGTGCCGGGTCGAGTAGTGGACCACCTCGAACATCTGGTGGGTGGCCCCGCCCTGCGCGGAGAGGCCGGTGCCCATGAAGCGGGCGAGGCTCGCCGGCGCGAAACCCATCCGCGCCAGCCCGGCGGGGGTGATGTCGGGCGCCTCCAGCCCCTCGATGACGGCCCCCGTGAGGGCCGCCTCGCCGCGCAGGCCCTGCATCAGGTTGCGCGGCGTGTGGCACTCGCCGCAATGGCCGAGCGCCTCCGCGACGTAGCGACCCCGGTTCCACAGGTCCGAGCGCGTCGGATCGGGCATCGCCACGGCGGCGGGCAGGTTGAGGAGGTTCCAGGCGCTCAGGGTCCAGCGCTGGTCGAACGGGAAGGCGAGGCCGTTCGGGCGGTTGGCGACCGGCATCTTTTCGCGGGTGATGAGGTAGGCGTAGAGGGCGTCGACATCCCCTTCGGTCATGCCGCGATAGGAGGTGTAGGGCATGGCCGGGTAGAGGTGACGCCCGCCCGGCGCGATGCCGTCGCGCAGGGCCCGGTGGAACTCGGCCCGGCTCCAGCCACCGATCCCCTCCGGGCTCGGCGAGATGTTGGTGGCGTGGATGGTGCCGAAGGGCGTCTCGAAGGGCATGCCGCCGGCCCAAGGGGCGCCGCCCCTGGCGGTGTGGCAGGCATAGCAATCGGCCGCCGCGGCGACTGCGGCCCCGCGCGGGGCGAGCGCCCGGATCTGGTCGGCGCCGAGCGGCGTCTCCACCGCGCGGGAGACCACGCTGCGCTCCAGCGCACCGGAGGCGAGGAGGCCGGCGAAAGCCGCGCCCCCCAGGGCGAGGCCGGCGACGGCGAGGAGGGTCTTGCGCATCTGCGGCCTCACGCGGTCACGAGGCCGGGCGTGGCGAGCACGAGGTCGCGCACGGCGGTGTGGTAGCGGACGTAGCCGGTGCAGCGGCAGATGTGGTGGTCGAGCGCCTCGGTGACGACGGCCTCCACCGCGTCCCGCGGCACGGGGGCCGCTTTCAGGCGCTCGACCAGGACGGTCGCGGCGGTGACGAAGCCCGGGGTGCAGTAGCCGCACTGGAAGGCGAAGGCCTCGACGAAGGCAGTCTGCACGGGCGAGAGGGTGAGGCTGCCGTCGGCTTCCTCGCAGGCATGGCCCTCCACCGTGCGCACGCGCCGGCCCTCGAACCAGTGCGCGCCGGTGATGCAGGTGCGCATCTCGCGGGGGACCTTGCCGTCCTCCTCGACCATCACCGTGCAGGCGTTGCAGATGCCCTGGCCGCAGCCCATGCGGGCTCCGGTGAGCCCGAGCCACTCGTGCAGGAATTCCTGCATGGAGGTGCCGCGCGGCACCGGTATCGGCCCGACCGGCACGTCGTTGACGGTGAGCGAGAGGGCCTGGTCCTGGATCGGCATCGTCATGCCAGCACCTCGCGGATGTTCTCGGCCCGGATGGGCAGGGTGTGGAAGCGGTGTCCGATGGCGTGGGCCACGGCATTGGCCAGCGCCGGCACCACGGCGATCATCACCACCTCGGCGATGCCCTTCGGCGGGTCGGTCTCGGAGAGCGGGGGCAGGATCTCCACGGTCTGGTTCCAGACCGCCACGTCGCGGGCGCGGGGCAGCTCGTAGCGGTTCCAGTTCCAGGTGCCGTCGCCCGGCCCGTCCTCGTAGAGGGGCAGGAACTCCTTGAGGGCGTGGCCGATGCCCATGGCGAGGCCGCCCTGGACCTGGCCCGAGACCAGGGCGGGCACGACCTGGCGCCCGCATTCGAGGATCGCGTGGTGCGACAGGATCGTGACGGCGCCGCTGCCGGTATCGACCGCCACCTCCGCCAGCGTCGCCATCGGCGAATAGTAGGTGGTCCCGACGTTGTTGCGCTGGGTCGGGGGATAGAAAACCGCCGCCCGCTCGACGAAGTGCCAGCCGGCCGTGTCCATCAGGGCCTGCCGCTCCGGCGGCGCGCCCGCGCCGTAGCGCAGGGCGAGGGCATCGATGGGAAGCCGGGTGCGGCCGTCGCCGGGCAGGTCGAACAGGCCTTCCGTCCACTGCCAGCGGTTGAAGGTGTGGAGCGTTACGCCGACGGGCAGCCCGAGCCGGTGCGCCTCGGCCGCCACCCGAGCCAGGGGTAGCGGCGGCAGGCCGGCCCCCGAGACGGTGCCGTCGGCCAAGCGCAATTCCTCGGGGCGCATGGTGTGGTAGGAGGCGAGTGCCCCGCCACCGGGGCCGCGGCTCCAGAGGGAGCGGGCCGCCGGCCAGAGCGCGTGGTCGCGCAGGAAGCGGGCCGCCGTGCGGGTGGCGTGGCCGAGGTAGTAGGCCGAGTTCGTCGCGCTCATCGGCGAGGTGAAGCGCGGCGTCCAGCGCGGGTTCTGCGCCAGTCGGTCCTCGTCGGCCTGCGAGGTGGTGTAGGGCTGGTCGGCGGTCTCCAGGGGCATCTGGGGCCAGCGCACCACGCCGAACTCCGTCCGCTCCGGCACGGCGCCTAAGATCTCGCCGACCATCACCGCCTGCGAGGTGGTGACACCCGGCCCCATCTCGTGCGCCACGTGGGCGAGGGTGAGGCCCCCGCGCGGGTCGATCTCCAGGCTGGCGAGGGCCGCCTCGGCACCGGTGCCGTAATCCTTCTGGACCTGCGCGAAGCCCACGCCGTAGCGCCGTCCCGGATGGGCGGCCTCGTAGGCGGCCTTGCGGGCCTGGCGCTCGCGCCAGAGCGGGTGCGCGGCCGCCCGCGCCAGGATCTCGTCGTTGCGCAGCGCTCCGGCCGGGACGGCGCCCTGGCTGTTGCGCTGGCCCGTGCGGAAGACGTTGGCCTGGCGCAGCGCGATGGCGTCCATGCCGAGCAATTCGGCCGCCTCGTCCACCAGCATCTCGGTGGCCGACATGGTCTGGAGCGTCCCGTAGCCCCGGGTCGAGCCGGCATCGACGGCGCGGGAGGCCAGCGCCACCGCCTGGAAGTCGCTCTTCGGCAGGTAGTAGATCGATTGCGCGGCGGTGGCGCCGACGAAGGACACCGACATCGAGTAGTTCGGGCGTCCGCCGCCGTCGCAGACGTAAGCTCCGGTCATCGCGCGGAACCGCCCCGTGGCACGGTCGACCAGCAGGGTCGTGTCCATGCGGAAGCTGTGGCGCTTGAGGCCGTTCTGGAACTGCTCGAAGCGGTCGTTGGCAAGCCGCACCGGCCGGCCCTCACCGTAGAGCCCGGCGAGCACGCACAGGAGCGGATGGATGTGATGGTCCTTGGTGCCGTAGCCGACCGTGTAGCCGGCCTTGAGGTCCACCTCCGTCACGGGGAAGCGCGAGCCCTTCACCAGGGCGGCGGCGGTCTCGGCCACCGCGTGGGGCGCCTGGGTCGCCATCATCAGGTGCAGGGTGCCGTTCGCCGCGTCGTACCAGACGTTCCCGTTGTCGGGCTCCATCGCGGAGGCGTCGGCGGATTGCGAGACGAAGGCACGCCTGACGACCAGGGCGTCCGCGCCGGCGCCTGCGATCTCGGCGGCGATCGCCTCGGCCGCCGCCATGCCGCGGGCAGAGGCGCCCTCCGTCCCGGCCGCCGGCCAGGCCGGCTGGTCGCCGGTAAAGCCCGTGAAGATCGGCGCGTCGCGGAAGGGCGAGAACCGGTCCTCGTCCTCCGGGGCCTCGCCCGCGACCCGGACCCAGCGAGTGGCGCCGTAATGGGGCGGCGGGGCATAGGCCGTGGCCTCGCCGTAGCGCACCACGTCGTCGGAGAAGCGCAGCCGCCGCTTGGCCGCCGCGTAGCGCGGATAGTCGTGGTAGATCAGGATCGCCACCGGCTGGCCGAGGAGCCGAGGGGTCTCGCCCCGCGGCACCAGGAAGCGGTCGCCGAAGAAGTCGGGATGCGGCGGCACGCCGAGCCCGTCCGCCACCAGGTCCTCGTGGCGCACGATCCGGTCGGGCCGCAGGGCCTCGCCGAGGCGGGAGAGGTCGAGATCCTCGAAGCGGCGGTCGGCCTTCGTCGCCGCGATCAGGAAGGCATGGGCTTGGCGGTCCGGCCAGCCCGCGAGGTCGCGGGCGCGGTAGTCGCGGGTGAAGGTCTTGGCGCCCGTCACCTTGGCCACCGCGTCGAGGCGGGTGCGCGGCTTGCCCCCGGCGATCCAGGCGGGGCCGGGGCGGGTCGCGCCCTCGACGAGGCCGGCTCGGGCCGTCCCGCGCAGGAACGACACCTTGATGGCGATGCCGGCGGCGGCACTTCCCCCGAGGAAGTTGCGGCGCGACAGGGTCGGGCTCGGAGCGTCGGTCATGGGTCCCTCCCTCACGCCGCCCGGCCGAGGGCGGCCGGGGCGGGGGCGCCGGCCGCCTCGGGGGCCGCGCCATGGCCTGCCGCCTCGATCGAAGCCTGTCCGAGGCGATCGGAGTTCAGCAGCAGGTTGAGGAGGATCGCGCTGATGGAGCCCAGCGTGATGCCGCTGTGCAGGATCGGCCCGGTCCAGTCCGGCATGGTGGCGGAAAAGAAGGTGGGGGCCGCCATCGGGATCAGCGACAGGCCGATCGAGACCGCGACCACGATCTGGTTGCGGCGATCGCCGAGATCGGCCTCGCCCACGATCTTGAGGCCGGCTGAGGCGACCATGCCGAAGATCACGATGCCGGCGCCGCCGAGGACGGCCGGCGGGATCGACGCGATGACGAAGGCGAGCTTCGGGAAGATGCTGACGGCCAGGATGATGAAGCCCGACGTCGCGGTGACGTAGCGGCTGCGCACCCGCGTCATGTTCACGAGGCCGACATTCTGCGAGAACGAGGTGTGCGGGAAGGTGTTGAAGATTCCGGCGATCAGGGTCGAGAGCGAATCCGCCATCAGGCCCCGGGTGAGCGTCGGCCGGTCGACGGGCTTACCCACGATGTCGCCGACCGCGAGGAACATGCCCGTCGATTCGACGAGGGTGACCATCATCACGATGCACATCGCCACCACCGCCGAGAGGTGGAAGGTCGGCCAGCCGAAGCGGAACGGCGTGACGAGTTCGAGCACCGGGCGGGTGGCCAGACCCTCCAGGTGGAACAGCCCGAGCGGCCAGGCGATGAGGAGGCCGGCGACGAGGCCGATCAGCACCGCGATATTGGCCACGAACCCGGTGGCGAAGCGGCTGACGACCAGGATCACGCCGAGCACGAGCCCAGCGACCGCCAGATGGACCGGCGCGCCGAAATCCGCCGCCCCCGCGCCGCCGCCTGCCCAGCGGATGCCGACCGGCAGGAGCGTCACCCCGATGATCAGGATCACGGTGCCGGTGACGAGTTGCGGGAAGAACGCCACGAGGCGGTAGAAGAACGGCCGCATCGCGAGGCCGAAAAGCCCGGCCGCGATGGTCGCGCCGAAGATGCCGGGCAAGCCGATCGTCGGGTCCTGGGCCATGGCCACCATCGGGCCGACCGAGGCGAAGCTGACGCCCATGATGACGGGCAGGCGCACGCCGAAGCCCGGAAACCCGAGGCTCTGGATCAGGATCGCGAGCCCGGTGACGAAGAGATCGCAGTTGATGAGGAAGGCCACCGTCTCGGCCGAGAGGTTCAGGGCCGCACCGATGATCAGGGGCGGCGCCACCGCGCCGGCGCTCATCACGAGCACGTGCTGCATGCCGTAGGCCGCGAGCTTGGGGATCGGCAGCATCGCGTCGACCGCGTTGGTCTCGGCGCATCCCTGAGTCTTGAGGGTTGCCGGTGTCTCGGGCGTCGCCGGTTTGATGTCGGCCATGGGGCGTTCCTCGCTGGTGGCCAAGTCTCGTGGCGTCTTCGCCAGATGGCGTCTTGGCTGGGTGGTGTCTTGGCTGGGTGGCGCGATGGGCCGGCGGGCGTCTTGCGGCGCGCCCTGACGGTCCGGAGGATCGGCTCAGCTTCCGCGATAGGTGCTGTAGCCGTAGGGGGAGATCAGGAGCGGCACGTGCAGGTGGGGGGGCGTGCCCGCGCCCTGCGGCGCGATGCGGAAGCGCACCGGCACGGTGTCGAGGAAGGCCGGCGCGTCGCCGGCCGAAATCCGCGCGAAGTAAGCGCCGACCTCGAAGGCGATCTCGTAGGTGCCGGGCACCACCGCATCCCCGGCAAGCAGGGGTGCGTCGCAGCGGCCGTCCGCGTTCGTCGCGACCGTCGCGAGGCAGGTGCGGGACGCGCCCTCGATCCGCCAGAGGTGCAGGGTCAGTCCCGCCGCCGGGCGTCCGGTGGCGGTGTCGAGCACATGAGTCGTGAGGCGGCGGGCCTCGGGCGCGGTGGCGACGGTCATGAGAGCGGTCCCCCTCGTGGCCGCTCTGCGACCGGAAGCTTGGCAGTTATGCGATGGCGTTATGCCTGCCCCGCGACGATTGCAGATCGGGTCGTCCGCACCATCCCGGATTTCCGGGAGCAGCTTCGAAAATCTCCGATCAATCGCCGGGGGCGGTGGCGTTATCCTGGCATCACGCGCAAACGAGTCCGCCCCGACCGGGCGGCCAACCCGGGGTCAGTCATGCATACCTCCCGCGACATGATCGGATACGGCCGCACGCCGCCGCGGGCGGACTGGCCGGGCGGCGCCCGGATCGCCGTGCAGATCGTGCTCAACTACGAGGAGGGGGCCGAGAACTGCATCCTGCACGGGGACGCCGCCTCGGAAGCCTTCCTGTCCGAGATCGTCGGGGCCGCGCCCTGGCCGGGCATGCGCCACATGAACATGGAGTCGCTCTACGAGTACGGCTCCCGCGCCGGGTTCTGGCGCCTGTGGCGGCTGTTCACGGAACGCGCCGTGCCCGTCACGGTGTTCGGCGTCGCCACGGCGCTGGCGCGCAACCCGGAGGTCGTCTCCGCGATGAAGGAGGCCGACTGGGAGATCGCCAGCCACGGCCTCAAGTGGATCGACCACCGCGACATGAGCCGCGCCGAGGAAGGCGCCCAGATGGACGCGGCGATCCGCCTGCACGCGGCGGTCACGGGGGCGCCGCCGCAGGGCTGGTACACCGGCCGCTCCTCGGCCAACACGCTGGAGCTCGGTCTCGAGCGCGGTTTCGCCTACCTCGCCGATTCCTACGCCGACGACCTGCCCTACTGGCTCCACGGACAGGCCGGCACCGGCCTCGTCGTGCCCTATACGCTCGACGCCAACGACATGCGCTTCGCCACCGCGCAGGGCTTCAACACCGGCGAGCACTTCTTCACCTACCTGCGCGACACGTTCGATGCGCTCTACGCGGAGGGTGCGACCGCGCCGAAGATGATGTCGGTGGGCCTGCATTGCCGGCTCGTCGGCCGGCCGGGGCGCATCGCGGCGGTGTCGCGCTTTCTCGATCACGTCGCGGCCCACGAGGGCGTCTGGCTGGCCCGCCGCATCGACATCGCCCGGCACTGGGCCGAGCGGCACCCGGCGCCAGCCCTGCGCCCGAGCACGATGAGCGCCTCGCAGTTCCTCACCCGCTTCGGCGACATCTTCGAGGACACGCCGGAGATCGCGCTCGCGGCCTGGCAAGCCGGCCTCACCGCCCGCGAGGACACGGCCGAGGGCCTCCACGCCGCCCTGGTCCAGTCACTCCGCAACCAACCGGCGGACAACCAGCGCGCCCTGGTGCTGGCCCACCCCGAACTCGCCGGCCGCCTCGCCCAAAGCGGCGGCCTGACGGACGCCTCCACCGCCGAGCAGAGCAGCGCGGGCCTCGGCGCGCTGACCCCCGAGCAACTGGCCCAGTTCGAGCGGCTGAACGCCGCCTACCGCGACCGCTTCGGCCTACCCTTCGTCATGGCGATCAAGGGCCGCTCCCGGGAGGAGATCCTGGCGGCTTTCGAGGACCGGTTGCGCAACGACGCGGAGCAGGAACTCACCGAGGCGTTGCGGCAGATCGAGCGGATCGCCTGGCTGCGCCTGAAGGATCGGCTGCCGGCGGCGGGGTGATTTCTTGTCAGGGGACCAATGCAGCTTCCGCCTCACGCCAACAGCGCGAGGCGAAGCCGCAGCGATTCCGAGTACCATCTTCTCGGAAGAAGCAGCCTCGTTGGGCGTTCATGATCCAAGTGGCGAATCATCCACTCGCATCAATGCTTGTTTTGAATTCATATACACCTCAGGAAGATAGTGCTATATTTGAGCATGCCTGAGGTGCTTCATGTCTACCTATTCCGCGATTCACATTTCGCCCCTAACGGCGATGCGCTCGTTTGCATTGCGGAACGCAAGAGAGTCGAGGAATTGATCCAAGAGAAAGAACTCAATTGGGCATTCAGCGGATACGCCACTTATCGACGCTGGTGGCCCTGGCAAACATACATTGGAGTATTTGGCCGTAGAAACGCATCGCGTTTCAGGAGGTTTCTTCGAGAGCGCGGCGCTGAAATTTCAATTAGCCGTGCAGCCCCACCCAAAGTTTGCCTCCTGTATTGGAACACGCAGAATGAGCGGAGGAAGATCAGAACGCTTCCGATCCGTGTTGGATGAGGTTCGGCCCCGCTCATCTCGGCCATTCATACCGTCGTAACGCCAAGATGCTGAACGCTACCGCACCAACCGCCGCCCCACCAACCCCAACTGCCCCCCGACATACCCCCGCAGCGCCTCCGTCGTCATCTCCACGAAGGTCTTGGCCCGGTTCGGCAGCATCTTGCGCGAGGGGTACACCACCCCGAGGGTGACGGAGGTCGGCGGCGTCTGCGGCAGCACCGTCACGAGCCGCCCGTCGGCCAGATAGGGCGCCACCTCGTAGACGGGTTTCAGGGCGATGCCCTGGCCCTGGAGGGCCCATTCGGTCAGCACGTCGCTGTCGTCCGCGTCGATGCGCCCGGCCACCGGCAGGGTCAGGGCCTCGTCGCCGTCGAGCAGCGTCCAGCGGAACTGCTCCGAGCCGGGAAAGCGCAGCAGCAGGCAGGAATGGTCGAGAAGCTCGGCCGGGCTTTCCGGCGCGGGGTTCTCCGCGAGGTAGCTCGGAGCCGCGCACAAGGTACGCTCCACATCCGCGACCTTGCGCAGGGTGAAGGTCGAATCGCGCATCTGCGAGAGCCGGACCGCCACGTCCACCGCCTCCTGCACGAGGTCGAGGAGGTGGTCCGAGAGGCGCAGATGCACGTCGGCCTCGGTGTGCCGTTCGCGGAAGGCCGGGATCAGGGGCGCGACCACGCGGCGGCCGAGGCTCAAGGGCGCCGTGACCTTGAGGGTCCCGCGGGGGGCCGCCCCTTGCGTCTCGACGCTCTTCTCCGCCAGTTCGACGGAGGCCGCCACGTCGAGGCAGCGGTCGTAGAACACCCGGCCCGCCTCCGTGAGGTTCATCCGCCGCGTCGTGCGCGTGAGGAGGAGGCAGCCGAGATGCTCCTCCAGGGTCTGGATGCGGTAGCTGATCACGGACGGCGACAGCCGCAGCGAGCGCCCGGCCGCCGAGAAGCTGCCGGTCTCGGCCGCGCGCATGAAGATGCGGATGGATTCCAGCGACAACATCGCAGGCCCCGGGGTCCGATTCGGGCGAAAGCCGTAGCGCGGCAGAACAATCGCACGGTGCCGCGCTCCTGGCGTCCCGTCAGCTTACGAAAAATTCGAAAACTGACAAGGAATTCGGCGGGCATACAACGCGCCGTCCATCGCTAGGATCGACGCCGGACAACCGGAGGGATGAGCCGTGGAGAGCTTCGTTTGGGAGTGGGGAAGCCTGCTGCTGCGCTGGCTTCACATCGTGGCGGCGATGGCCTGGATCGGCTCGTCGTTCTTCTTCATGCACCTCGACGCGTCGCTCAAGCGCACGCCCGAGATTCCGGCCGGGGAGGGCGCCGCCGCCTGGCAGGTGCACGGTGGCGGGTTCTACGAGATGCGCAAGTACTTCGTCGCCCCGGAACACCTCTCGCCGGACCTGACCTGGCACAAGTGGCAGGCCTACACGACCTGGTTGTCGGGCTTCGTGCTGCTGGCGTGGATCTACTACGCGCAGTCGAAGCTCTACCTCGTCGACCCCGCGGTGATGGATCTGTCCGCCCCGGCTGCCACGGCCCTCGGCATCGGCGCGCTGGCGCTGGGCTGGCTGGTCTACGATCGCATCTGCCGCTCTCCGATCGGGCAGAGCGAGTCCGGGCTCGCGGCGGTGGGGCTCCTCGTGATCACGATGGCGGCCTTCGGCTTCGCGCAGGTGTTCAGCGGCCGGGGCGCGCTCATCCATACGGGCGCCCTGATGGCGACCTGGATGGCCGGCAACGTCTTCCTCGTCATCATCCCGAACCAGCGCAAGGTGGTGGCCGCACTGATGCGGGCCGAGCGGCCGGACCCGAACCTCGGCCGCCAAGCCAAGCAGCGCTCGGCGCAGAACAACTACCTGACGCTGCCGGTAATCCTGCTGATGATCTCGAACCACTACCCGATGCTGTTCGGGTCGAACGCGACGATCCCGCTGATCGTGGTGCTGATCACCGCCTCGGGCGCGGTGATCCGGTTCTTCTACAACGTCCGCCACGACGACCACGGCCGCTCGCCCTGGTGGGCCTGGGCCGCCGCCACGGCGGGGCTCGGCGCCGCCTTCGCGGTGGCGCTCGCCGGCAGCGCCGGCGGCCGCTCGGTGCTGGGCCTGACGCCCCTCGCCGAGGCCGCCCCCGTCGTCACCCTGGCCTCCGCCGGTCCCGTGGTCGCGGTGGCCGCCGCGGCGCCGCCCGAGCACGTCGTCGACCTCGTCATGGGACGCTGCGCCATGTGCCACGCCGCCGAGCCGGCCTGGGAGGGCATCGGGGTCGCGCCGAAGGGCGTGCGGCTGGACAGCGGGCCGGCCATCGGCCGGCAGGCCGAGGCGATCCGCCGGCACGCCGTGCTGACCCACAACATGCCGCCCAACAACGTCACCGAGATGACGCCGGACGAGCGGCAGGTTCTCGCGGCCTGGCTGAAGGACACCACGCGATGACCTCCCTGCTCCTGAGAAACGCCGACGTTCTCGTGACGATGGACGCGGCGCGGCGCGAGATTCGCGGCGGCGGCGTCTACATCGAGGACAACCGCATCGTCGCGGTGGGCTCGGGCGACGCCCTGCCCGAGACGGCCGACACGGTGATCGACATGACGGGTCACGTGGTGCTGCCCGGCCTCGTCAACACCCATCACCACATGTACCAGACCCTGACCCGGGCGGTGCCGGCCGCGCAGGATGCCGAGCTGTTCGGCTGGCTGAAGGCGCTCTACCCGATCTGGGCGCGCCTGACCCCGGAGATGATCCGCGTCTCGACCCAGACGGCCATGGCCGAGCTGATCCTGTCGGGCTGCACCACCTCCAGCGACCACCTCTACATCTACCCGAACGGCTGCCGGCTCGACGATTCCATCGAGGCGGCGGAGGCCATCGGCATGCGCTTCCACGCGGCCCGGGGCGCCATGAGCGTCGGACAGAGCAAGGGCGGCCTGCCCCCCGACGCGGTGGTGGAGGACGAAGCCGCGATCCTCGCGGATACCCGCCGGCTGATCGAGCGCTGGCACGATCCGGCCCGCTTCGCCATGCGGCGCGTCGTGGTGGCGCCGTGCTCGCCCTTCTCGGTGAGCCGCGACCTCATGCGCGAATCGGCCGAGCTCGCCCGCGCCTACGGCGTCGGCCTGCACACGCACCTGGCCGAGAACGAGAACGACATCGCCTACAGCCGCGAAAAGTTCGGGATCACGCCGGCCGAGTATGCGGCCGAACTCGGCTGGGTCGGGCCCGACGTCTGGCACGCGCACTGCGTCAAGCTCGACGAGGCCGGCATCCGCCTGTTCGGCCGCACCCGCACCGGGGTCGCACATTGTCCCTGCTCGAACATGCGACTGGCGTCCGGCATCGCCCCCGTGGGACGGATGCGCTGCGAGGGCGTGAGCGTCGGGCTCGGCGTCGACGGCTCGGCCTCCAACGACGGCTCGCACATGCTGGGTGAGGCGCGGCAAGCCATGCTGCTGGCCCGGGTCGGGTTCGGACCCGCCGCGATGAGCGGGCGCGAGGCCCTGGAAATCGCGACCCTCGGGGGCGCGCAGGTGCTCAACCGCGACGACATCGGCGTCCTGGCGCCCGGGATGGCGGCCGACGTGGTCGCCTTCGACATGCGGGGTCTCGAGACCGCCGGCGCCCTGCACGACCCGGTCGCCGCCCTGGTGTTCTGCGCGCCGCAGCGGGTGGCCTGGAGCGTCATCGACGGCCGCGTCGTGGTGCGCGAGGGACGGCTCACGACGCTGGATACGCAGAGCCTCGTCGCCCGCCACAACGCGCTGGCGGCCGACCTCGTCCGCGACGAGGCGCGCTGAGCCCCGGCCGCCGGTGCCTTGACGCACTTCGGCGAAGTTCGCCACACCTGCCCGACACGGAGCCCCTCGGATGACCGCCTCGCCCTACAACCCGCCCTGCGGCGGCCTGCCGCCCCAGACCGCGCTGATGACCGGCCGGGCCGTGTTTACGGAGGCCTACGCGGTCATCCCGAAGGGCGTGATGCGCGACATCGTCACCTCGGTGCTGCCCTTCTGGGAGGGCACCCGCGCCTGGATGCTGTCGCGCCCGCTCTCGGGCTTCTCCGAGACCTTCGCGCAGTACCTGATGGAGGTCGGGCAAGGCGGCGGCAGCGAGGCGCCGGAGCCCGACCCGGAGGCCGAGGGCGTGCTGTTCGTGGTCG
>NZ_JAKSYI010000066.1 GCF_022829285.1 Methylobacterium sp. J-078 | reverse complement strand
CGGCACCGCGCGGATCGTCCGGGGCGACAGCCTCTGGCAGATCAGCCGGCGCATCTACGGCAAGGGCACCCGCTACACGGTGATCTTCGACGCCAACCAGCCCCAGATCCGCAACCCGGACCTGATCTATCCGGGCCAGATCTTCGTCCTGCCCAGCGACGGCACGGCGGCGGGAACGCAGGACGGCACACGGGGCTGAGGCTCACTTCCGCCCGGCCTCCGAGCCAGAAGGCAGGCGCCCGACGACGAGGACGGCCGAGCGCCCGTCAACGGCAAAAAGAGGGCGAGAGATGGAAAGCAGGCTTTCACTTGTGGGCGCCTACGTGCAATTCTGATTGCATGACCACCGAGCGCGTCACGCAGACGCCCATCGCGGTTTCGGACGGGTTGCGCGAGATCGGGCAGGCCCTCAGGGCCGCGCGCCTGCGCCGGCGGCAGCCGGCCTCCGACCTCGCCGCCCGCGTCGGCGTCTCCCTGCCGACCCTGCGCAAACTCGAGAACGGCGACCCCACGGTGTCGCTCGGCGTCTTCGCAAAGGCCGCCTGGGTCCTCGGCCTCCTGCCGGCCGTCCGGGACGCGGTCAGCCCCGAGAACGACCGCCTGGCCGCCGCCATCGAAACCGGCCGCCTGCCCCGCCGCGCCCGCCGCCCCCGCGAGTTGAACCTCGATGATCTCTGAGGTCTATGTCCATGTCCGCCACCGGGACGGCGGCCTGGACCTCGTCGGCCGGTATCGGCGCGTGGCGCCGGCGGCCGGGCAGCCCTATGGCGAGTTCGCCTAAGTCGGGTCCTGGCTGCGGAACGATCACGGCCGGGCCTTCGCCCTCGACCCCGAGCACCTGCCCCTTCGGCCGGGGGCACTCCGGAGCACCGGCCGTGGCCGGCTTCCGGGCATCCTGGCGGATGCCACCCCGGACCGCTGGGGCCGGCGGCTGATCGAGCATGAACGCCCCCTCGGCGCGCCCCCGATGGCGTCGGGTGACTGGCTGCTCGCCACCGGGGATGAGCGCGTCGGTTGCCTCGCCTTCTCCGAAACCCCGGCCCCGCCATCGCCCCGGCCGGGCTACGCGGCCACGGCCGACCTCGACAGCATCGCGGAGGGGTTCGAACGGCTGGAACGCGGCGAGGCGGTCGGGGGACTGGCGGGCCGCCTCTGGAGCGCGGGCATCAGCCTGGGCGGTGCCCGGCCGAAGGCCGTCGTGGAACACTGCGGCGCCCAGTGGATCGCCAAGTTCCAGAGGCGGGACGACACCTACGACCAATGCGGCGCCGAACACGCGACGATGCGCCTGGCCGCGCGCTGCGGGATCGCGGTCGCCGAGACGCGAACGCGCGATGTCGGGCCGCGCCGGGTCGTCCTGGTCAAGCGCTTCGACCGCGATCCCGGCACGCACGCGCCGACCTGCCACTTCATGAGCGGCCTGACGGCGCTCGGGCTGGACGAGACGTCGGATTCCGGTTCCTACCCCGAACTCGCCAGGTTCCTTCACTTTTACGGGGCGCAGCATGGGTCGGATCGCCGTGAACTGTTCCGCCGCATGGCGTTCAACGTCCTGTGCGGCAACCGGGACGACCATCTCAAGAACCACGCCTTCCTCAGGCGCGACGGCGCATGGCGCCTGTCCCCGGCCTACGACATCGTCCCCCAGCCGGACATGGACCCCCAGCAGGCCATCGGGGTCGGTCGATCCGGGAGCTATCCGACGATCGGCAATTGCCTGACCCGGGCCCCGGATTTCGACCTGTCGCAGGACGAGGCCCGGGACCTCGTCGCCACTCTCGCCGCCCGCATGCGCTCCTGGCGGCAGGACTTCGCCGCCGACGGCGTCGACGAGGCCACGATCAGGCGGCTCGCGCGCGCCTTCTCGACGGATCTCGATCGACCTCCGGCATCCGAAGCGGCGGCGTCATCCCGGTCATAGCCCTCCCATGCCAAATCCGTTCGATGCCTTCCGGCGATCCCTGCGGGATCGCGTTCGCGATGGCGGATCTGGGCTTCGCTCGAGCACCGCACGGGCTTGGGCGACACGGGCCTCCGCTTCGATCGCGCGAAGGCCCTCTCACTCCGCCGGCACGGAGGCCGGGGCCGGCACGGAGGTCGGGCGCTTGGCGGCCGGGACCACGTCCTCGTTGCGCTGGAGGATCTCCAGGGCGGCGTCGGCCTCGCGCTGGCGGCTCCACATCGCGGCGTAGACGCCGTCCCGCTCCAGCAGGGTGGCGTGGTCGCCGCGCTCGACGATGACGCCCTTGTCGAGGACGATGATCTCGTCGGCGTTCACCACCGTGGAGAGGCGGTGGGCGATGACGAGCGTGGTGCGGCCCTGGCTCACCGTGTCCAGGGCGTCCTGGATCTCGCGCTCGGTGAACGAGTCGAGGGCCGAGGTCGCCTCGTCGAGGACGAGGATCGGCGGCCCCTTCAGGATGGTGCGGGCGATGGCCACGCGCTGCTTCTCGCCGCCCGAGAGCTTCAGGCCGCGCTCGCCCACCGGCGTGTCGTAGCCCTCCGGCAGAGCGGAGATGAAGCGGTCGATCTGGGCGAGCGACGCGGCGGCGCGCACCTCCGCCGGGGTGGCGTCCCAGCGGCCGTAGCGGATGTTGTAGCCGATGGTGTCGTTGAACAGCACCGTGTCCTGCGGCACCATGCCGATGGCGGCGCGTAAGGACGCCTGCCGGACGCCGGCGATGTCCTGTCCGTCGACGAGGATGCGGCCGCCCTGCGGCTCGTAGAACCGGAACAGCAGGCGCGACAGGGTGGATTTTCCCGCCCCCGATGGGCCCACGATGGCGACCGTTTTGCCCGCCGGCACGTCGAAGCTGACGCCCCGCAGGATCGGACGGGCCGGGTCGTAGGCGAAGCGCACGTTCTCGAAGCGCACCACGCCGTCCGACACGGCGAGCGGCAAGGCGTCCGGCCTGTCCGCGATCTCCGGGTTGCGGTGCAGGATCTGGAACATGTCGTCGATGTCGATGAGCGCCTGTTTGATCTCGCGGTAGATCATGCCCATGAAGTTCAGCGGCATCGAGAGCTGCACCAGCATGGTGTTGACCAGCACGAAGCCACCGAGCGTGGTGCGCCCCGCCATGATGTCGGATGCGGCCAGCCACATCACGATGGTCATGCCGATGGTGAAGATCACCGCCTGTCCGGCGTTGAGGACGGCCAGCGAGACGTAGGTCTGCGTCGAGGCCTTTTCGTACTTCGCCATCGAGACGTCGTAGCGCTCGGCCTCACGGAGTTCTGCGCCGAAGTACTTCACGGTCTCGAAGTTGAGCAGCGAATCCACCGCCTTGGTGTTGGCGTCGGTGTCGGAGTTGTTCATCCGGCGGCGGATCTCGATGCGCCACTGCGTCGCCTTCCAGGTGAAGGCGAGGTAGGCGGCCACCATCACGAAGACGACCACGGAGTAGATCCAGTCGAATTCGTAGGCGAGCACGCCGATGACGAGCAGGAACTCCACGATGGTAGGCACCAGCGTCAGCACCATCAGGCGCGAGAGTTCCTCGATGCCGCCGCGCCCGCGCTCCAGCACGCGGGTCAGGCCGCCGGTCTTGCGCTCCAGGTGGAAGCGCAAGGACAGCCGGTGCATGTGCTCGAAGGTCTGAAGTGCCAGGCGGCGCACGGCGTGCATCGCCACCTTGGCGAACAGGCCGTCGCGCACCTGCGTCAGCCCCGCCATCAGGATGCGCGAGAGACCGTAGAGGCCGATGAGCAGCATCGGCGCGGCGAGCAGGCCGGTGGGGATGGCGGCCCCCGGTTTCGCGTCCGTCATCGCCACCAGGGCGTCAGTGGCCCACTTGAAGGTGAAGGGCGTCACCATGGTGACGAACTTGGCGACGATCAGCAGGCCGAAGGCCAGAAAGACGCGCCGCTGCAGGTCGGGCCGGCCATGGGGCCAGAGATAGGGCCAGAGGCGGCGATAGGTGGCCACCAGGCCGGGCCGCGCGGGCGGCGCGGCCGCGACCGGTGCCGCCGGGGCGGGGTCGGTGTTCATTCGGGTCAGGGTCTCGGGATGGGGGAATGCTCCGAGCGCATATAAGTCCCCTCCCCGCCCGACGACAGCCGCCGTGCGAAGGGCGGACCTGCACGGGCCGCACGCCGCCGTCCCACCCAGGCTCGCTTCGGCTATCGCGGGGCGACGTGGCGGGCGAGAAAATCCCGGGTCAGGCGTGCGACCCCGTCCGTATCCTCGTCCAGCGCGAAGTGGCCGGCATCGAGGATGTGCAGTTCCGCCTCCGGCCGATCCCGCAGGTAGGCCTCCGCGCCGGGCACGATGAAGGAGGGGTCGTAGCGCCCCCACAGCACCAGGGTCGGCACCGGATGGGCCCGCATCCAGGCCTGCCAGGCCGGATAGGCCGCGACGTTGGTCCGGTAATCGGAGAGCAGGGCCGCCTGGATCGCGCGCATGCCCGGCCGCGCGAGGAAGGCGGCGTCGTCCGTCCACGTATCCGGGTTGTAGCGATCGCGGTTCGGGCTCGTGCCGATGTGGCGCTGCCGGGCGCCCTCGAACGACGTGAAGGCGTCGAGCTGCTCGGGATGGGCGGCGGGATCGGCCCAGTATTGCGCAATGCCGCGCCATTTCGGGCCGAGCCCCTCGGCATAGGCGTTGGCGTTCTGGATCAGCAGGGCGCTCACCCGCTCGGGGTTGGCGAGCGCCATGCGGAAGCCGACCGGCCCGCCGTAATCCTGCAGGAAGAGCGCGTAGCGCGCGATGCCGAGCTGCTCGACGAGCCCCGTCATCGCCGCCGCGAGCGTGTCGAAGGTGTAGGCGTAGGCCTCGGGCGACGGCGCGTCGCTCTGGCCGAAGCCGGGATAGTCGGGCGCGATCAGGTGGTAGCGATCCGCCAGCAGCGGCAGGAGCGGTTCCCACTGGCGAGAGGACGACGGATAGCCGTGCAGCAGCAGGATCGTGGGCGCGTCGCGCGGCCCCGCCTCGCGGTAGAACAGCCCGACGCCGCCGACCGTGACGCGATGGTAGGTCGTCGTGGTCGAGAGGGACGTCAGCGGCTGCGGCGTCCCGAGGGCCAGCGTGGCCGCGGCCGCGAGGATCGTTCGTGTCGGCATGGGCGGACCTCCCGTGCCGCTCAAGATAGGGCACCCGGCCGCCACGGTCAGCACGCCCGGTCGCGCCGCCCGTGCGTCAGGCGCTCACGCGGTCTCGCCCGCGAGCCGGCGGGCCACCGCGTCCCGGCCGATCAGCGGCAGCAGGCCGGCGAGGTCCGGCCCGTGCTCCAGGCCGGTGATCGCGAGGCGCAGGGGCATGAACAGGGCCTTGCCCTTGGCCCCCGTGGCGGCCTTCACGGCGTTCGTCCAGGCCTTCCAGGTCTCCCCGTCCCAGGGCTCGGCCGGCAGGAGGGCGGCGGCGGCCCCGATGAAGGCCGGATCGGGCAGGACCGGGGTCACGGGCCCGGCGACGACGCGCCACCAGTCGCCGGACTCCGAGACCTTGGCGAGGTTGGGCCGAACCGCCGCCCAGAACGCCTCGGCGCGCTCCGGCGCCACGCCGAGTGCCGCCAGCCGCTCGGCCACCTCGGCGTAGGGCATGGCGTGGACGAGGCGGGCGTTGAGCCCGTCGAGTTCGTGCGGGTCGAACTTCGCCGGCGCCCGCGAGATCTGCGCCAGATCGACGAGGCCGGCCAGTTCGTCGAGCCCCGCCACGGCGCGCACCGATTCCGCCGAGCCCGTGAGCACCGCCAGCGAGCGCACGGCGCCCGGCTCGTAGCCGGCCTCGCGCAGGCCCCGGAGCGAGAGGTGGCCGAGGCGCTTCGAGAGCCCCTCCCCGTCCGCCGTGGTCAGGAGGTTGTGGTGGCCGAAGACCGGGACTGGGGCGCCCAACGCCTCGAAGATCTGCACCTGCACGCCGGTGTTGGTGACGTGGTCCTCGCCCCGGATGACGTGGGTGATGCCCATCTCGGCGTCGTCCACCACGGAGGGCAGGGTGTAGAGGTAGCTGCCGTCGGCACGGATGAGGACGGGGTCGGAGAGCGAGGCGCAATCCACATGGGCCTCGCCCCGCACGAGGTCGGTCCAGGCCACGGTGCGCGCGTCGAGCTTGAAGCGCCAGTGGGGGTGGCGCCCCTCCGCTTCGAGCGCGGCGCGCTCGGCCTCGGTGAGGCTCAACGCCGCCCGGTCGTAGATCGGCGGCTGGCCGCGCCCGAGCTGGCGCCGGCGCCGCCGCTCCAGTTCTTCTTGCGTCTCGTAGCAGGGGTAGAGCCGGCCCAGGGCCTTGAGCCGTTCGGCGGCCGCGTCGTGGCGCGCCACCCGGTCGGATTGCCGCGCGAACAGATCGGGCACGATCCCGAGCCAGGCCAGATCCTCGGCCACCGCATCCGCGAAGGCTTGCGTCGAGCGCTCCCGGTCGGTGTCGTCGAGCCGCAGCAGGAAGCGCCCGCCGCGCGCCCGGGCGAACAGCGCGTTCAGCAGGGCGGGCCGGGCATTGCCGATATGCAGGTAGCCGGTGGGGGACGGCGCGAAGCGCACGAGGGGGGCGGTGGTCATGGGGGCCTTCTAAGCCGGTTCGCGTCGGCGCGCCAACGCGTCACCTGGCCTAGGTCTTTCACAGGACGCAGGTTTTCGACGCAAACCCGGTGACCGCGTTCGCGAAACCCGACCGGGGCGGGACATGGGGGGTGGGAACAGCCCCACGACGGGGCCGTCGTCGGAAGGCGACGGGGCCGAAGGGCGCCGGACCGTCCGTTGGCCGCCTCGCAAGAGACCCCACGACCAGACCCCCCGATCCGATCTCACGGTGCCCTCGGAGTCCAGCCCGCGGGCCGCTCTTCCAGCTGAGAGGACGCGTCCGCAGGAATGGCGCAGGCCTTTCCTCAATCACAGATAATGTTGTGCAACCATAAACATCATCACATAAATGTGATTTGAAACATTAGACGAACATAAGACGCTCGAGCAACATGCCTGATTGAGACATCCCCAGGGTACCGATCAGTTGCGCAGCTTGTTGTCTACGGCATCGGTCCGCAAAGAGGATGCATTTCGCGTCTGGCGCGAGACGATCTACGAACGGTTGTCGCCGCTGGCGATCACGAAGATTGGAGACCGGCCCTTCGCAGGGGAAATCGAAGCCGCGAATCTCGGATCCCTCCTGGTCACGCGCGTCTCCTCGAGCGCGACGCGCACCGAGCTCACGGCCGAGGCGCTGCGGCGAAGCGACAAGGACGCGACGGTCACCGTGGCGATCATGCTCTCGGGCGTCTCGACCTTCACGCGGGACGATCGGGAGGCGGTCCAACGGCCCGGCGACATCGTCGTCCTGGATCGCAGGCCCGGCTCGACCCAATCGAGCGACGGCAGCAAGGCGCTCTTCCTCGAGCTTCCCGCCCATCGCCTGGAATCGGCCCTCGGCCCGGCACGCCTGTTCTCGGCCCTGAACATCGGATCGCAGCAACCCAGCGTGTCCCTGGTCCGGACGTTCTTCAACGAGTTGGTCGTGGTCCACGATCAGCTCGATCCCGCCACGGCGGAGCGGATGTCCCAGATCGGCGTCGACCTGATGGTCGCCGCCATCGCCGAGCGCATGGCGCGCGAGGTTCCGAACCGCGTGAGCGGCAATCTCCTGGTCCAGCGTGCGAAGGCCTACATCGAGGCCAACCTGCACGATCCGACCCTCGATCCCCCCCACCTCGCGGCGGCGGTCGGCGTCTCCCTGCGGCGGCTGCAGGAGCTGTTTCACGAGCGCGGCCGGCACATCTCGGATTGGATCTGGGAACGCCGGCTCGCGGTGGGATGCCTGCGCCTGACCGATCCCGGATATGCCCACCTCCCGATCGGCCTCATCGCGTGCGGATGCGGTTTCTCGAGTCAGGCGCATTTCTCGCGCCGGTTCAAGGACCGCTTCGAGATGACGCCGAGCGAGTATCGCCACGCCGCCAGACTGGCCGGCGGACCGCCGCCATGACCGCCGGGATGACCGGCCGCGTTCCCGCCTCGGCGCCGACGCCGCGCCCGGCGCAGGCGAAGCGGCGACCGTCCCGGGTCGGTCCGGTAAGGCCGGCGGATCGCGCCGAGAGTCCGCCCGGCGGGCGCGCCGTTCGCGGGTGGAACCGGCAGTTCGGGCCCAGCACGGGTTCAGGCGGACGCCGCCCGACGCGCGCTGTCGGGAACACGACGATTTTGGCTGATTGCCGGATGGGGAGGATACGGATCCGGCCCGACCGCCCGGCGGCCGGAAGACGTGTGAGCGGCTCTCAATCGGCCACGGCTCACGGAATCGCACCTCACCCCCGCGTGCCCCACCGCACGCTCATCCGGCTCGGGGTGTTCGCGTCCGGCCCGAGCGCCGGCCCGCTCCCGCTGCGCGGCACGAAGGGTTTCGGCGCCAGGGTCTCGGGGATGGCGCTCTCGAACGCCTGCACCTTGGCGAACCGGCCCGCCTTGCGGAAGCGCCGGAGGTCGCCCGGCACCACCGCCTCCATGGCGGTGGGCTGGAGGCCGCGGGTCAGGGTCCCCGTCGTCACGAGATTTCGTTCGGCGCAGATTTCGGATCGGATGCCATGCCGACTGGCTTAGCGTAACGTCGCGAAACTTCACATGTCGCCCTGGGTAGCGCGGATTTCGTCCCGAACGACACAGTCAAACCCAATGCGCGTGAGATCACGGAACGTCGATTGACTTGAAAAACCGTATGGTGTCGGCTTTCCGGGGATCGGAATTTGGACACTGGAGATCCGGCGCGGTGAGCACTGAACTCCAATCCATCATCGACTTGTCCTACGATGCGGTCCTCGATCCGGACCTGTGGCCCGACGTGCTCGACCAGGTCGCGCGCGCGGTCGGCGGGCGGGGCGCCGTCCTCGTCTCCCACGATCCGGCGCGCACGGCCCGGACCACCCATTCGCAGGCCCTCGACGCGGTGGGGGAGGAGTACGGCCGGACCTGGTGGCAGCACGACACGCGCATCGCCCGCGCGCGGACGCTGCGGCTGGGACCCGGCTCGATCGTCGTCGACGAACACCTGTTCGCGCCGGGCGAGACCGGGTCCGACCCGTTCTTTCAGGACTTCTTCGCCCGGCACGGCCTCGGAAACCTCGGCGGCTACATCGCCTCCGACTTCCGCAGCCCGCACAGCCTGGCCCTGAGCGTCCCGCGCGCCCTGAATCGCGGTGCCTTCGACGGGGCCGAGCTCGAACGGCTCCGCGTCCTCGGCCCCCATGTCACGCGCGCCTTCCGGATGACGGCGGCCTTCTCAGCGACGCGCGCCCGCGTCCACACCCTCGACACCCTGATCGACGGGGCGGGGATCGGCCTGATCGAGCTCGATGCGGACGGACAGGTCCGCGCCGTTTCCGCCGCCGCCGAAGGGATGATCGGCCGGCACCTGCGCGTCCGGATCGGGCGCGTCCCGGAGCCCCTGAACCCGAAGGAGCGCCCCAAGCTCGCCGCCCTCCTGGCCGCCTTCCTCGGGGTGCCGCCCGGGGACGGCCCGCGCGCCTGCTTCATTCAGGGCGCGGAGCGCACCCGGCCCATCCTGGTGAGCGGTCTGCCCCTCCGGGGCGCGGAGGCCCTCGGCGTCGATCAGGGCCTGCTGCTGCTGATCCAGAGCCCGTTCGCGGCCATCACCGCCTCCATCGCCCCCAAGCTCGTCCAGCTCGGCCTGACCCAGGCGGAGGCGCAGGTCGCCATGCTGGTCGGGCGCGGGCACAGCCCCCGGGACGCCGCGCGGCAGATCGCGGTCAGCGAGCACACCGTGCGCAGCCAACTCAAGGCCGTTTACGCCAAACTCGGCATCGGCCGGCAGAGCGAACTCGCGGTCATCGTCGCCCGCCTCGACACCCTGCTGTAGGGGCACGACGGGTCGGGCGGCGCGAGGCCGATCCGCTCCCTTACCCCCGCGTGCCCCAGCGAACCCCCATCCGGCTCGGCGCATTCGAATCCGGGCCCAGGGCGGGACCGCTGCCGCTGCGCGGCACGAAGGGCTTCGGCGCCAGGGTCTCGGGGATGGCGCTCTCGAACTCCTGCACCTTGGCGAACTGGCCCGCCTTGCGGAAGCGCCAGAGGTAGCCCGGCACCACCGCCTCCATGGCGGTGGGCTGGAGGCCGATGCCCTCCAGGGTGCGGCCCTCGGCCTTGGCGGCCTCGGAGACGACGTTGTCGGTCTGGAGCAGGGTGACCTGGTCGCGGGTGAGCTTGAGGGCGTCCGGCAGGAGGCCGAGGGTCAGGGTGTCGACCACCTCCAGGGCGCGGGCCTGGAGCAGGGCCGCCGGCAGCGGCAGGGCCACCACCGCGCGCTTGCGCAGCGTCACCTTGAGCATGTAGCGCACCAGGGCGTCCAGGGTCTCGACCTCGGGGCCGCCGAGCTCGTAGACCCGGCCCGCCGGCACGTGGCCCTCCACGGCGCGCGTCACGGCCTCCGCCACGTCGGCGACGTAGACCGGCTGGAAGCGCGTCTCGGCGCCCGCGAGCGGCAGCACCGGCAGGGCCCGGGCGAGCGACGCGAAGCGGTTGAAGAAGCTGTCGCCCGGCCCGAACACCAGGGAGGGGCGCAGGATCACGTGGGCGCCGCCGGCCTCGGCCACGTTGGCCTCGCCCAGCGCCTTGGTGCGGGCGTACTGCGAGGGCGAATCTGCATCCGCCCCGATGGCCGAGACGTGGACCACCGGCGCGCCGACGGCGGCCGCCGCCCGGGCGATGGCGCCCGCGCCCTCGGCCTGCAATTGCGAAAAGCTCTGCCGGCCGGTCTCCTGCAGGATGCCCACGAGATTGACGACGATGTCGGCCCCGTGGACCGCCTGGGCGATCGAGTCGGGGTAGCGCAGGTTGGCCTGCACGGCCACGATCTGGCCGACCTTGCCCAGCGGCTGCAGGAACAGCGCGAGGTCAGGCCGGCGCACCGCCACTCGGATGCGGTAGCCGCGCTTGGCGAGCGCCCGGACGACGTGGCGTCCGAGGAAGCCCGACCCGCCGAAGACGGTGACGAGCTGCGCGGCGGGGCGGGTCAGGGGAAGGGTCTCGAAACCGGTCATCGCGCGTTACGTCTCGAAAAGCGGCCCCCGTGCATCATCCGGCACCCCGAAGGATGAGCGGATCGACGCCGGTCCGTAGCCTGATGCACCGTATCTAGACCACTTCCCGGCCAGGCGGGAGGCCGCGCGGTGAAATTCGGCCGGTGCTGTCTTCAGGACAGGCGCCCTCGTTTCTCAGGGCAGGCGCTCCTGCGGACGGGGTCCGGCCAGCGGGGTGCGCCGGCTCAGACCCTTGTGGACATGCACCATCAGGGCGATGCCGAAGAGCGGCGTGATGAGGTTGAGCACCGGCACAACCATCAGTCCCGCCAGGAGAATTCCCGCCAGCAGCGTCGTGCCGCCATGGTGCCGGCGCATGGCGCCCGCCTCCGCCATCGGCCGGAACCGCCCGGCGGCGAGCTCGAAATATTCCCGCGACAGCAGGTAGGCGTTGGCCCCGAAGAACGCGACGAGGTTCACCCCCGGCACGAAGAACAGGATCAGCGCCACGAGGTTGACCAGCAGCGCCAGCCCGGCGAAGCGCACGGCGTAGAACATCGCGGTGCCGATCGGCAGGGCTATCCCGATGGGATCGTTGGGGAAATCCGTGCGCTCGACGATCTCGGCCGCGTCGTCGAGGAAGTAGCCCGCCACCAGGATCGACACCGCCGGCATGACGTAGGCGAGGCCCACGAACAGGCCGGCCCCGGCGAAGAACACCGCCAGGGTGTCGAGGAAGGGGTAGTCCACCGAGAGGTGATGCTGGGACAGGAACCAGTTGATCGCCCGCGTCAGCCCGAACCAGACCACGAGGAGAATGCCCACCGTGAGCCCGAGGGATTTCCACAGGATGGCGCGCAGAGGCGCTGAGAACACCTGCCGGAGGGCGGCGAAGGCGGCCTGGATGAGCATACTGAGTTCCCGTGGTCTCGCGTCGGTCCGGTCGTGGGGTCCGGCCCGCGTCGCCCCCGCGCGCACCGTGTCCCGAGAGTCTGGCCATAAGCTCTGGCGATGGCCGCGCGCAGGCGCAAGTGCGGGCCACCGCCGCGCCGTCCGTCCCGCGCGGGCCAGCGGACGGCGATTCGCGGCCGCGACCCTGGACGCTTGAGTTTTCTGCCGTGTGACGGGAATGCGACCGGCGGCGCGGTGTCGCCGGCAACCGCCCTCTGCTAGGCCCGTCACCACCCTTCAGACAGGAACGAGACCGTCCTCCATGCCGACGTCCCGCCCCGAGCACGAACGCTGGCGCCCGAGCATCGCCCCGCGCCTGGCGCCCCTGCCCGACGATCCGGAGGTGATCGTCGTCGGGGCCGGCGCCGCCGGCATCGCGGCGGCGCGCAGCCTCGCGGCGCGCGGCGTCCGGGTGGCGGTGCTGGAGGCCCGCGACCGGGTCGGCGGGCGCCTCGTCACCGTGTCCCTGCGGGGCCACGCCGTCGATCTCGGCGGGCACTGGCTGCATGCGGGGCCGATCAACCCGCTGGTGCGCCTCGGCGCGGCGCGGGGAGAGCCCCTGCGGGTGGCCGCGCAGGACAGCCACCTCTGGGTCGGGCACCGACGCGGGCGCCCGGCGGAAGCCGCGGCCCTGGGCCGGGCCTTCGCGGTGGCCGACCGGGCGATGAGCACCCAGGCGTCCTGGGCGGGCCCGGACCGGCCGGCCGCCACCGCCCTGCCGCCGGGCCTCGGGCCCTGGGGCCGGCGGGTGGAGCGGGTCCACGGCCTGGTCTCCGGGCAGGGCCTCGACCGGGTCTCCCTGCAGGACTTCCCCAGCATGGAGTACGGCGACAACCGCTTCATCGCCGGCGGCTACGGCGGCTACCTCGCGCGCCTCGCGCAGGGGCTGCCGATCGCCCTCGGGACGCCGGTCACCGGCATCGACTGGTCGGGACCGGGCGTGCGGGTGAGCGCCGGGCCCCGGAGCTACGCGGCCCGGGCCGTCATCGTCACGATCCCCACCATGGTGCTGCGGGCCACCCCGCTCTTCACCCCCGCCCTACCCCCGGAAGTCGCGGACGCGATCACGGGGTTCACGACCGGCATCTACGAGCACGCGGTGCTGCACTGGCCCTCCTGCCCGTTCCGGGGGGCGGACAGGCTCGCGAGCCTCGTGGGCGGGCGGGACGCGAGCCCGGGCCTCCTGACCCGGATCGACGGCACGCCGTTCCACTTCTTCGAACTCGACTCGCCCATGGCCGCCGCCCTCGACGCCCGCCGGGCCGGGCCGGACGGGGTCCGCCGCCTCGTGCGGACGACGCTCGCCGCGCATTTCGGCGCCCGCGCCCTGCACGACCTGAGCATCCCGGCGGTGAGCGATTGGCGCCACGACCCGTTCGCGCGCGGGTCCTGGGCGGTGGTGCCGCCCGGCCATGCCGGCGCGCGCGCCGCGCTCCAGGCCCCCGTGGCGGACCGGGTCTGGTTCGCCGGCGAGGCCCTGTCGCGTCGGCAATGGGGCACGGCGGGGGGCGCCTACGCGGAGGGTCTTCGGGCGGGCGAGGCCGTCGCCGACAGGCTTTCCGCCTGACGATGCCGGGAGCGCCTCGACGGCGCCGGGACGACGCGGCCAGCCTGCCGGTATCGGGCTCTCAGGCCACCACCTTCCGGAAGGTGACCGGCAGGATCGGGAAGATCTCTCCGAACCGGACCGGCAGGTGCGCGATCAGGTGCGGGATCGCGTCGGCGGGCCGTCCGGGACTGAACAGGAAGCCCTGGATGTCGTCGCAGCGGCTCGCCTTGAGCATCTGCGCCTGCTCCACCGTCTCGACGCCCTCGGCGGTGACGGTGATCGCGAGCTTGTGCGCCAGGGTCAGGATCGCCTCGATGATCGCCAGGCATTCCGGCCGACTGCCCATCTCCTTGATGAAGGAGCGGTCGATCTTGATCTTGTCCACGGGGAACCGGATCAGGTAGCTCAGCGACGAGTAGCCGGTGCCGAAATCGTCGAGCGCCACGCGGATGCCGAGGGCCCGCAATTCGTTCAGGTTGCCGATGGTCGTCGCGTTCATCTCGAAGAACACGGATTCGGTGACCTCGATCTCCAGGCGGTGCGGTGCCAGCCCGCTGGCGCGCAGCGCATCCGTCACGTCGGCCAGGAGGTCGGTGTTCCGGAACTGGATCGGCGAGATGTTCACGGCGAGCCGGATGTCCGCCGGCCAGCGCGCCGCCTCGCGGCAGGCCTGGAGCAGCACCCAGCGGCCGATCTCGGTGATCAGGCCCGAGGCTTCCGCCACGGGCACGAAATCGGCCGGCGAGACGGAGGCTCCGGACTGGCGGGTCCAGCGCAGCAGGGCCTCGAAGGTGCGGACCCGGCCATCCGTGAGATCGACCAGGGGCTGGTAGTGCAGGCTGAATTCGCCCTGCACGAGGGCGCGCTTGAGATCGGCCTCCAGGTCGCGCCGCAGGCGGACCGAGGCTTCGAGGTCCGGCGCGAACAGGCTGACCTTGCCGCGGCCGGTGGCCTTGGCCCGGTAGAGCGCGAGATCGGCCTTGCCGAGAAGCGTTTCCGGGCTCTGGGCATCTTCCGGAGCCCGCGCGACACCGACACTGGCGCCGATCTCCACCTGGACCCCGCCGAGGGTGTAGGGCGCACTCAGGATCTCGATCAGGCGTTCACCGAGGGCGACCACCTCCGGCTCGCGCCTGGAGCCGATCAGAATGGCGAACTCATCGCCGCCCAGGCGCGAGACCAGGGCGTCCGCGGGCACCGCTCCGGTCAGCCGCTGCGCCACGCGGGTCAGCAGCACGTCACCGAGGGCATGGCCGAAGGTGTCGTTGACGAACTTGAAGCCGTCGAGGTCGAGGTAGAGCAGCGCGGAGGGGCGCTCCTGCAGCGCGGCGGGGGCACAGGCCTGGGTCGCCGCGTCGTGGAACCGAGCGCGGTTGGCGAGACCGGTCAGGGAATCGTAGCTCGCCAGGTAGGCGATCCGCGCCTCCGACTGGCGGGTCTCGCTGATGTCGGAGCCGACGCCGCGAAAGCCGAGGAAGTGCCCGTCCCGGTCGATGATCGGCTTGCCGCTGAGACGCCACCACCGCGTCACGCCGCGCAGCGTGACTTCGACCACCCGCTCGCGGAACGCCTTGCGCTCCGCCATGAGGGAGAGAATCTCCGCGATGTCGTCGCCCATCGGGCGAGGCCGGCGGGTGCCGACGAACAGGGCCTCGAAGGGGGCGTTTCGCAGCGCGGCCACGGACTCGCCCGCAACCTGCGCGATGCGTTCGGAGACGTGCTGGAGGCGCCCCTTCGCGTCGGTCTCCCAGAGCCAGTCGCTCGTATTCTCTTCGAAATCATGCAGGAGCAGGCTGATGGTCTCGTTCTGCTCACCCACCCGGACCCGGTCCAGAATCCGCTCCCGCGACAGGCGCGACATGCGCCCGGCGGTGAAGATGACGAACAGCGCGTAGATCAACAGCAGGACAGCCACCGTCCGGGCCGCTAGGCCGCCCGCGCTGAACAGGGCCGCGAAGCTCGCCAGGGCGATCGGCACCGAGAACAGCAGGCCGAGGCCGCGAAAGGCTCCGAACGTATAGGTCGTGGCAAGGAGACTGGTGCAGAGACCCACCACGTACATCTTGTGGGTGGTGTCCGAGGAGCCGAAGAGCACCGGCGGCATGGTGCTCCAGGCAACGCCCAGGCTCAGGGCGATCAGGGCGGCCAGTCGCCGGCCGGTGGCGATCTCCGCCTTTCCCGGACGCCGAAGGCGATAGCTCCGTGCCCCGAAGGCGGCGATCGCGGACGGCAGGGCGACCCCGAGGAACAGGACCGCCAGGTAGAACGGGCTCGCCTGACCCGCGAACAGGACGAACACCGTCGCGGCCATCATCACGTGGAGCAGGGCGATGGAAGGCGCGAGGTCCAGCGCGTCGTCGAGATGTGCGGCTCGGACTTCAAGCTCGTAGCGGTCGGAGATCGGATCCCCGCCCGAATCCGGATCTCCGCTCGAGGGCGGCGCGGCAGCCGGCTCATACACCGGATTGTCGGCCCGGCGGCCCCAGGCGGGCTCGGGCATGCGCAGGATTGCGGGACTCAGCCCCGCAGGGCCGACCGCCAGGGGCGAGGTGGGAAGGGACGACATCGATGCCATCGCCTCAGGCGACACGGCTTATCGGACCGCGCCCAGCGGGTTCCGAGGGCGCGAATCCCTGCGCCGCAATCGTGGAGTTCGTGTCGTCCGAGCGCCGCATCGTCAGAGTCACCGATAAGGGTCCGGCCGGCAGGCTAGAGATTGGCTTTTGATAGAGTCTTAATTGCACGCCCATACGCGTCGCTTCGAACTCGGGCCCCTGGAAGTCTGGGGTGCACGCCGGCCCGACCGAGCACACCCGCATTCGATCCGGGTCCCCGAACTCCTACAGGTTGACGTGCGGTCCGACGTTGTCGCGCGGCAGGAGTTCCAGGAAGGCCGCGCCGATGCCGTCCTCGAAGCAACGCGCGACCGTAGCAGGGGTGCGGCCGAGGGTGATCCGCGTGCCGGGTTCCAGGCGGATATCCACTTGCAGAGCAGCGCCCGAGGCAGAGACGTTGATGAGCCGGCCCGGGACCTGAACACCTGAGGCAGTGGTCACGAGAATGTCGGGGCGGTCCGGCACGAAGCGCGGATGAACGCGGCGCGGCGCCAGATCACAGCCCTGGTCCTCGGCGAGGTCCAACAGGCGCCGAACGATCACGGGGATCGCAACCTCAGCGCGCGTGACACGGGTGACGAAAGCCGTCTTGGTGCGATGGACGACGAGGACTTCCAGCGTGCCCGCATGGCGAATGCTGCAGGTCAGCGTCTCACCGAGGCTGGGTACCGAGGCGGAGCGGAAACGCAGGCCGGCGACGGACAGGTCCGTCGTCACCGCGTAGAAGTCCGGCCTGTACCGGCTCCAGCAGAGAGCCGGCAGGATCAGCGGAGTCTGATTTCCGTTCAGAGGATCGTCCATGTGCCGCCTGGAGTTGCAGGCAGACCTAAGATCCTTTTCCTCGGAGATTTCTTTATGGAAGTGCGAAGAATTTGAGTGATCGCCGCATCCCATGCATCCGGCGCACAGATTGCGCCGCCGCGATCGAGGCTCTCGCATCAGGAGATCGCTGACAATCCCGCGCCACGCCGGACGGCGGCGATGCGTATCATGCATGGCGCGAAAATCCGGCCGGTGCCGTACAACCGACGCCGGTCACTTGGACGAGGCTTCGGACCGAGCCTCAGGGCTGGCAATCGCTCGCGGTCGGCAACGTCTCGAGCCGGGTCAGATCGCCGACCACGGCGAACTCGCCGTAATTGAGCCGCAGCGCACCGCTGACGCCGTTCTCGTAGAGATCGAAGCCGAGCACGTAGATCGGCGTGCGCTCGCCCTGGCCGGGGATGTAGTAGCTCAAGGTCACGGGCCAGCGTGGCAGGGCGGCCATCGCGCCGTCCCGGAGCGGCTTGTCCCGATCGGCGGCCTTGTCTCCGGACGCCGGGCTGCTTCCGGGGGCCGGGCTGCTTCCGGGGGCCGGGGCTTGGCGCCCGATGACCGCCAGGGTGTCGTAGACCTTGCGTCCGTCGTCCGAGCCGTCGAAAACCTTCACCGAGACCGTGCTCTGACCCTCGCGCGCCGCCTGGATCAGCCGCCGCATGTGGACGGTGGGGAACAGGACCTCGCCCGTATCCTGGAACTGTTCGCGCTTGGGTTCCTTCAGCTTCACCTTCAGGAGATCGGGCGCCGCCTCGGCCGTGCCGTCCACGGCCTGGCCCGGCGTACCGTTGAGGACCGTGCTGGTCTTGAAGCGGTAGCTGCGCCCGTCGCCGCTCTCGAAGGTGGTGTTGCGCAGGTCGGAGGTCCGGCTCCCGGTCTCTCCGCTCTCCAGCACCGTCACCTGCCGGGTCTGCATCGTGTAGCCCTTGCAGGCATCCCCCGTGAAATCGATGACGATGCGCCCGCGCGCGCTCTCCACGGCCCGCGTGCCACTGCTCTCGGCCAGGGAGAGATCGTACACCGCCCGGTGGTTGGCCAACGTGATCGGGGCGGTGGCGCCCGCCGCGCTGGCGCAGAGCAGGATGCCGGCGACGCCCGGATACACGGCGCTCCGGACGGCGATCGATGCCTTCGCCGCACGGGCAAGCACGCTTGAACGATGCATGGACTCTCCTGACAGAACCGGCCCGACGGATGCGGACATCCGCCGACGCCCCTTCAGATAGGGCATCGGGCCGGGGCAAGCGAGGTTCGCCGGCCGCGGGACGCGCCCTAGATCTCCCTGTGCCGGAATCAAGAACAATCGACGGCAAGACCAATCGACGGGAAGGATATGCCGATGGACGCCGATACCCTGCGCTCGCTCCAAGCCCCGATCAAGGACCGCTACCGGACCGCGCCGGACTCGGCCGTGGTGACCCTGCGGGCCCGGGGAAGCCTCGACGACACCTCCATCGCCTGCAAGGTCGAGACCGGCCGCGCCCTCGCGGTGGCGGGCCTGCACCCGGCCACCGGCGGCTCCGGCGCCGAACTCTGCTCGGGCGACATGCTGCTCGAGGCATTGGTGGCCTGCGCGGGCGTGACCCTGAAGGCGGTCGCGACCGCGATCGGCGTCGACCTGCGCTCCGGCACGGTGAGCGCGGAGGGCGACCTCGATTTCCGCGGCACCCTCGGGGTCGACCGGCAGGCGCCCGTGGGCTTCCGGGCGATCCGTCTCGCCTTCGCCCTCGACACCGATGCCCCCCAGGAACAGCTCGACCAGCTCCTGAAGCTGACCGAGCGCTACTGCGTCGTGTTCCAGACCCTGAACCACAAGCCGGAGCTGGCCGTCGCGCTCGTCCAGGATTCCGCTGCACGGCCAGATTCCCCCGCACGGGACGCCACGTCCGCGCAGGGCTGACCCGCGCCAGCGGTTTTCTCATCGGGGTCCGCGATCCCGGTGCCCCGATGGCGGTTTTCAACGACATGATGATTTTCGAGTGGATCGTCGGCGTCCTATTCGGCGCCGTGCTACTGGCGGCCCTCGCCCGGAGGCTGGGCGCCCCCTATCCGGTGTTCCTGGCATTGGGCGGGATCGGCCTCGCCTTCGTTCCGGCGGTGCCCAACCTCGTCCTCGATCCGGACCTGGCGCTCGCCCTGTTCCTGGCGCCGGTGCTGCTGGATGCGGGCTACGACACCTCGGTGCGGGACCTGCGCACCCATTGGCGGCCGATCGCCGGCCTCGCCTTCGGCGCCGTGGTGGCGACTACGGCGGCCGTGGCCGTCGTGGTGAAGTGGCTCGTGCCCGACATGCCCTGGGCCGCCTGCATCGTGCTCGGCGCGGTGGTGGCGCCCCCCGACGCGGTGGCCGCCCTCTCGGTGCTCCGCCACGTTTCCCTGCCGCACCGCCTCACCACGATCCTGCGCGGCGAGAGCCTCCTCAACGATGCGGGCTCGCTGCTGATCTACCGCCTCGGCGTCACCGCGGCGGTCTCCGGCACGTTCTCGGTCGCCGAGATCGGGCCGACCTTCGTCGTCGGCATCCTCGGCAGCCTCGTCGCCGGACCGGTCCTCGCCTTCCTCTACAGCGCCGCCACGCGCCCCGTCGCCGATGCGCCGAGCGTCATCGTGCTGCAGTTCGTGGCCGCCTTCGGGATCTGGATCGGGGCGGAGCAGGTGCACCTGTCCGGGGTGCTCACCGTGGTCACCTTCGCGATCACGGTGGCGCGGATCGCGCCCGGCCATACGCCGCCCCGCACCCGCATCGTCTCCTACGCGGTCTGGGACACGGCGGTGTTCGTGCTCAACGTGCTGGCCTTCGTGCTGATCGGACTGCAGATCGGGCCGATCCTGGAACGACTGACCCGGGCGCAGCAGATCTCCTACGCGCTGGTCGGCGCGGCGGTGTTCCTCACCGTGGTGGTGGTGCGCCTCGCCTGGGTCCTGCCGGCAGCCCATCTCGCCCGCCTGGGCGCCGACGCGACCGAGACCCGCGACCGGGGCCTCTCGGCCGGCATCGCGGTGTCCTGGGCGGGGATGCGCGGCATCGTCACCATCGCGACGGCGCTCGCCCTGCCGGAAGGGGAGCCCGGCTTCCCCTACCGCGACCTCATCGTGCTCACCGCCTTCTGCGTGATCATCGGCACCCTGACGATCCAGGGCCTGACCCTGCGCCTGCTGCTCGCCCAACTCGGGCTGGAGGACGACGACCCCGTCGGCCGCGAGGTCGGGCACGGCCGCACCGAAGCCTTCCGCGCCGCCCTGAAGACCCTGGAGGATGCCGGGGATACGCCGTCCGAGGCCCTGCGCCAGGAGTTCCGCATCGCCCTGGAGGAAGCCGAGTCGCGCGACACCGGCTTTGCCGCCGAGGCGCTTCCCGCCGATGCCGCCCGCCGCCGCGCCATCGAGGCCGCCCGCGACCGCGTGCTGGCCCTGCGCCGCTCCGGCGAGATCGGCGACGACGCCTATTACGTGCTGGAGGAGGAGTTCGACTGGGCGGAAATGAACGCGACCCCGCGCGGGGAGAATTGAGAGAACACCATCCTGGATCTACGCGCCGAAGCCGGAGGCGTTGGCTCAACCCGGCGCGGCGGGTCCACTAAACGGCCCGATGGCGATCCTGTACCTTGCCGGCCTCCACCGTCGCGCGCGCGGCATCGGCACGCGTATGGCGGTCGAAGATCGTCGAGGCGATCTTCAGGGCGGTCAGGCAGGCCACGGACATCCCGGCGATGATTCCCGCTACCTGAAGCGCGTACCCGTACGTCATGGCGCTCACTCCTCGGCTCGAAAGAACGTCAGCACGATCTGTCCGACAATATGTGAGGACGCCGCGCCGAAAAGCAAAATCCATCCGCCATCGGCCAGGACATCGTCGTGCTTGCTCGCGATGGGATTGATCAGCGCCGCCGCAAGCGTGACGATGGCCACGGAGTTGAACAGGGTCGCCACAAGCTTCACGCGCTCGTTCCAGCGCTTGGCCCGATGTTTGAGATCACCGGTCGGCATGCGGGGGCCGGCGCGGGCCGCGCCCGACGCTCAGCCCACCACGCCGAGCCGCCCCTCGATCGCGTCCCAGACCGAGATCGCGAGGTCAGGGCCGCCGAGGCGCTTGATCGCCCGGATGCCGGTGGGCGAGGTCACGTTGATTTCGGTCAGATTTCCGTCGATGACGTCGATGCCGACGAGGATGAGGCCGCGCCGGCGCAGTTCGGGACCGATGGTGGCGCAGATGGCGCGCTCGCGCTCGGTGAGGTCGGAGGCGGCCGCCGCGCCGCCCCGCACCATGTTGGAGCGGATGTCGTTGAGGGCCGGCACCCGGTTGATGGCCCCCATCGGCTCGCCGTCGACGAGGATGATGCGCTTGTCGCCCTCGGTGATGCGCGGCAGGAAGCGCTGCACCACCCACTGCTCCCGGAAGGTCACCGAGAACAGGTCGAACATCGAGCCGAAATTCGCGTCCTCCGGCAACACCCGGAACACCGCCGCGCCGCCGTGCCCGTGGAGCGGCTTCATCACGATGGCGCCGTGCTCGGCCCGGAAGGCCTCGATCTCCGCCTTGTCGCGGGTGATCAGCGTCGGCGGCATCAGTTCGGGAAAATCGAGGACGAACAGCTTCTCGGGCGCGTTGCGCACCTCCGACGGGTTGTTCACCACCAGGGTGCGCGGGTGGATGCGCTCCAGCATGTGGGTGGCGGTGATGTAGGCCATGTCGAAGGGCGGGTCCTGGCGCATCAGCACCACGTCGACGCCCGACAGGTCGATGCGCTCGATGGAGCCGAGGGTGGCGTGCGCCCCCTCGACGTCCTGCACGGTCAGGGCCTCGACCCGCGCCGTCACCGTGTTGCCCTGCATCGACAGCCGGTCTGGGGTGTAGTGCAGGAGCCGGTGCCCGCGCGCCTGCGCTTCCAGCAGCAGGGCGAAGGTGGTGTCTCCGGCGATCCGGATCGCCTGGATCGGGTCCATCTGGACTGCGACGGTCAGGGCCATGGTCTCACATCTCCGTCCTGAACCCGTGCGCGACGCCCGCGATGCCGGCGGAGCCCCGCCTATTTCTGAGACCGGCCGCCGGTGCGCCGATCGTAGTCGCCGATGGCGCTCCTGCACTCGGGGGAGAGGCGCGACCGGTTGCGATCCATGCAGCGCTCCGCATCCTGGCTGTTGGGATCGACGCCGGCGCAGAGGCGGAAGTAATCGTTCGCGCAGCCGAGCTGGAGGCCCTGGTCCTCGCGCTGGGCCTGGGCAGGGTTGGCCGCCAGGATCAGCAGGGCGAACGGCGCAAGCTTGAGGACCTTGCCGAGGCCGATGGCCGAACTCGGGAATCGTGCGGTAACCACGCGCATGCTGCGGCGTCCTTCGTTGCGAATGAGATGGCGTCTGGATGAAACGGCGTCGGGACGTGGCGCGAGCCTTCGCTCGGAAGCTGCCGGAATATCGGGCCTGCCCCGCCCTTAGCAAGCGCCTCGGGCGCCGGGTGTTCCCACCGCCCCCTGCGTGGCCGGGATGCGGATCCGGGCCTCCCGCTCAAAAAAGCCCCGCTCGCCGGGCGAGCGGGGCCGAGTGCAAGGGAGGAAATGCCCGCCATGGGCGATTATCCAATATGCAAATCGCGCGCCATCTCGATTGCGCCCGGGCGTGGCACGAAAGCCACGGCCCGGCCGGGCACGTCGGTCGGGTCTGGTGGCATGCCCGCGAAGCTCGGCCGACGCCGTCAACGGCAACATTCCGTTAACCACCCCGTGCTGATCTCTGCCGGCTCCCCCGGTACGCCGGAACGCCCGGAGGCGGGGGCGGCGAAACCCGGTGACGGATCGCCCAGAGGATGAATGGGATCGGAAAAGTGCCGATGAACTCCGACAGGTTGCCCCCGACGCGAGGCCCCGAGCGCCTCGCCGAGCGCCCCACGGCCACCGTCGTGGCGCTCGCCCCCACCGGCCGCCGCTTCCGGCGCCCGGATGCGGATGCCCCCCGGGGCGCCATCCTGCTCTTCACGGGCGTGCGCTACGAGCGCAGCCCGGAGGCGGACGCACCCGCGCCGCGCCTGCGCCGCCGCTCCTGAACCACACTCCGCGCAGGCCCGGCATGTCGCTCCACCTCGACACGGGCCGGCCCCGCGCCCGTCCGCCGTGGCGGTCCGGCCCGGCCGGTCTCGCCCTGCTCACGCTCCTCTCCGGCTGCGCTCAGGAGGGGGATTTCGGACGCCCCAAGGCGAGCGCGTGGAACAGCCTCGTCGAGACCACCGGCACCCTGGCCGCGCGGGAGCGCTCGGAGCCGGCCTCCGCCTTTCCCTTCACGGACGACGAGCGGACCCTGCGCGACCGGGCCTGGCGCTTCCTGATGCCCGCGGCCGGGCGCGACGCCTTCACCGACGTGCTGGCCAACCTCACACGCAGCCGCCTGCTGCCCCCCGCCTGGCGCCCGGCCGACCCGGCCGCCTACCACGACACCCTGATGGGAGACGCCTTCCGCTCGCCGGTCTCGCGTTATCGCCGCCTGTCGGAGGATATCGGCGCCGATGCCCGCCTGATCCCGCAATTCGCCGCCCTGGCCGCGCGGGTGAAGGAGGCGGATGCCCTGCGCCTGCGCAGCCTGCCCTTCGTCAAGACCCTCGACGACCGCGATGTCCGGCACGCCGCCATGCGGGTGGCCGAGAATCGCTGCCTGATCGCCTGGGTCCGCCTGGAGACGGCCTCCCGCGCGGCCGGCTACCGCTACGCCCTGGAGCACCTCCTGATCGCAGCGCCGGGGCCGGAGGCGGTTCAGGTGGAGCGCACCCTGGCGGCCCTGGATGGACGCCGGCCGATCCTCGATCCCCTGGTGCCGCCGGAGGCCGAGATCCGCTGCGGCCTCCTGCCGAAGACGCAAGCCACGCTGGCCGAGGCGCAGGCCCCGATCGTCGCCAAGTACTGACGACACGGTGCGGCGCCTCCTGCGCTTGATGCCCGATCGAGAGGTCGGTGATGGGTGGATTTGCGCCTGTCCGCTAGAACATCAAGCGTGCAGGAAGCAGACGTCATGCTCAAAGGGTGCACTTTATGGTGTCTCGGTGGCGGTCAACGGTCCTCGCAACGGCGTTGAGCTTGACCATGATAGGCACGGCCTCTGCGCAGGTGGCACGTTTTCGTATCGAGGACCCGCTCCCGGACGAACTGAAGGGCCGCGTTGCGGAACTGATGCATTCCGAGAGAGCGGAAGACGCCGAGGCGGCGTTCAGGGCAGCTAAAGTCGATGATGGCCACCTCTGGCGCAAGCACGGTGTTCTACTGCTGCGCGTCGAGACCGGATGCGACGACGACCTTTGCATGGTGATAATCGGCCAAGTGACAGATCAGGCTATCGTCCCTCGGCTGACACTCAGAGCCGGACCTACAATCACGGTCGGCGACGAGTTGGTCAAAATCTGGGGAGTCGTGTCCTCGCTCTTCATTTTCGAGGGCCGGGAGGGCTTAAAGATCCACGTCTGGAGCCGGGGAGACAAATGGCTCGCCGATGCATGCGGCGACTGCTCCTTTGGCTCTGGAGCGAGATCGAAGGAGGACCCGTTACCGCCACCTTCGATCAAGTCATCCGAATAGACCCCTGCGGGCGTCCGTTCTCAGGAACCGATTAACCGACCTTCTACTGCGATGTTGGGTCGAAACCAGCCGCGCAGCGATGCGCCGACCGACACATGCGCTCGGACGACCAGCGACATCAACCGCCCGGCTTGGAATCCTCGGCCGGGCTGTCGACCGTGCAGGAGACGGCCTGGACCGCCGCGTCTGCGGCCGGGCGCTGGCTCGGCAGGGCGGCGATCACCCGCACCACCACGTAGCCCCGGGTCTCCGGGGCGACGATGCGGACGTCGTGGCTGACCTCGTCCTCGTCCGCGTTGGCCAGCGCCTCGTCGTACTGGGCGCGGGTGAGCACCACGAGGTCGAGGGCGCCGCGCACCGCCGCCTGATCGGTGACCGCGTAGAAGGCGCCCCGGCGCCCGTGCACCGCGAGCGACATCATCAGCGGCCCCGTGCGGGCCGAGACCCGCATCGGCCCGTCGGCGAGGTCGTAGGCGCAGAGCCCCACCGCCACCGAGGGGTCGGGAATCGGGAGCCAGGTCTCGGCTCGACCCGGGGCCTGGCCGGCTGCCTGACCAGGCGCCTGACCGGATGTCTGGCCCGCCGCATCGCCGGCCGAGACGGTGTTGACCGGCATCGGGTGGTCCAGGGCCTCGCTGGAGCGGGCCCGCGACAGCGCGTCCGCCTCCGACAGGCGCGGGATCAGCAGCACCACGACCCCGTGCACCAGCCCGGCGAGCACCAGGCCCGCCAGGGTCGCCAGCAGGAAGCGTCCGCGCGGGCTCATGCGGCGCAGGCTCCCCGGGTGATGGCCGGCACGGCCGAGCGGTCGAGGTTGCCCGCGCTCGCCGCCACGGGGGTGTCGTAGAGGCGAAGCGCCAGCCGCACGGGGCCCCGCGCGCGCGGCATCGGCAGCCAGTTCCCCGGCTGCACCTCGGGCGAGAGGGTGATCACGAAGCGTCCGTCGGTCTCGCGCAGGATCTCGGTGGCGGTGAAGCCCTCGCGCATGGGTATCGGTCCGGGCTCGCGTGCGCCGCGCCCGGCCACCGTCAGGGTCCAGGCCCGGGCGGGCGGCGTCACCCCCGCCACCGCGTAGGTGCAGGCGGCCTCAATGGCCCGGCCGGAATCGTCCTGGTCGGCGGTGAGCAGCATGCCCTCGCCGATCGTCAGGGGAATCTCGCCGCGCCGGGCGTTGACCGCGCGGGCATAGGGGTCCGCGCCGAGGGAGCCGACCCGCGGCCAGGCGGTCCAGGCGCCCACGCGCACGCCGCCGAAGGGATAGCCCCCCCGGGTGGCGTAATCGGCGGTGACGAGCCCGAGTCCGGCGCCGAGCGCCAGGGCGTAGACCACCAGCGTGACGGTGGAGGCCCGCCGGACCCCGTTGCGCAGGAGGTCGGCCGCGCGCCGGCCGGGCCCGGGGCGCGGGGCATCCGCGTCGCCCAGTCCGGAACGGGGCTCGGAAAACGAGGGTCGGGCCGGGCGCAGGCGCGCGACCGTGTCGGCAAATGTCATGCGCATGCCGGTTACGGGATACCGATGCGGCCGCCGACCGTGCGGGCCCCTTCGGCGAGATCGCCGGACGCGCTCACGGGACGCAGGGCGGAGGTCTTCTCCGCAGTCTTCTCGACCTGCCGGAACAGGCCGTTCATGCTGCCGATGACCTCGAACGAGCGCCGCGAGAGCTTGCCGGCCGCGCTCGCCGCCGCGTTGACGGGCGCCGCGCTCGGCCCCGACTGGGCGACCGCGCGCCCGGGATCCTTCAACCCCGGCATGGGTTTGAGTTCGATACCCTGGTGGGCGACCTCCATCACGTCGTGCCAGGTCATGGCGGGCAGCGAGCCGCCGGTCATCTTGTTGGTGGAGGTGTGGTCGTCGTTGCCGAACCAGACGGCACCGACGAAGTTGCCCGTGTAGCCGACGAACCACGCATCGCGGTAGGCGTTCGTGGTACCGGACTTGCCCGCCACCTTGATGCCCTCCAGGGCCGCGCGCTTGCCGGTGCCCTCCTCGACCACCTTGGTCAGCATGAAGTTCATGTCGCCGACCACCTGGGTCGACAGCACCTGCGGCATCGGCTCGTCCGCGTGGCGGTAGATCACCTCGCCCGAGGAATTCTTCACCTCCATCGCCGCGTAGGGTTTGGCTTTCCGTCCGCCATTGGCGAACACCGCGTAGCCGGCCGCCTGGTCGATGACGTTCACCTCGGCCGAGCCGATGGGCAGGGAGACGGAATCCGTGAGCTGGGTGGTGATGCCCATGGCGTGCGCCGTCTCGATGATCTTCTTGCGCCCGGCCGCCGCCGCCCGCGCCTCGTGGGAGATGCCCATGGCCTTGCCCAGCGCGATCGAGACCTGGATCGGGATGGTGTTGATGGATTTGGCCACCGCGACGGTGAGGGTCGTGGCGCCCGAGAAGGAGCGTCCGTAGTTCTGCGGGCACCAGTTGCCGATGCAGACCGGGCGGTCGACCACGCGGGTGTCGGGCCGGTACAGGCCGGCGGCCAGGCCCGCCGCGTAGACGTAGGGCTTGAACGAGGAGCCGGGCTGGCGGAGCGCGTCGGTGGCGCGGTTGAACTGGCTCTCGCCGTAATCGGCGCCGCCCACCATGGCGCGCAGGGCCCCGTCCGGATCGAGGATCACCATCGCGGCCTCGTCCACCTCGTACTGGTCGCCGAAGCGGCGCAGGGTGCCCTGCACCACCTCGTCGGCCTTGCGCTGGATGGTGAGATCGAGGGGCGTCTTGACGGTGAGCACCCGGTCGTTGCGGAAGCGGCCCGCATCGGCCATCTGCTTGATCTCGCCGAAGGCCCAATCGAGGTAGTAATCCGCCGTGATGTCGCGGGTGCGGGTCACGGGCGTCGCCGGGTTGCGCAGGGCCGTCTGGATCTGCCCTTCCGTGACGAAGCCGGCCTCGACCATGTTGTGCAGCACGTCGGCCGCGCGGGCGCGCGCCGCCGGCAGGTTCACGTGGGGCGCGTACTTCGTCGGCGCCTTGAACAGGCCCGCCAGCATCGCGGCCTCGGCCAGGGTGATGTCCTTGAGCGGCTTGCCGAAATAATAGTCCGCCGCCGCCACGGCGCCGAAGGTGCCGCCGCCCATGTAGGCCCGGTCGAGGTAGAGCTTCAGGATCTCGTTCTTGGTGAGGTGGCTCTCCAGCCAGAGCGCCAGGAAGGCCTCGTTGATCTTGCGCTCGAGCGAGCGCTCGTTCGTCAGGAACAGGTTCTTGGCGAGCTGCTGGGTGATCGACGAGCCGCCCTGGGTGTTGCCGCCGCCGCGCGAATTCGAGACGAGCGCGCGGGCCGTGCCGATGGGATCGATGCCCCAGTGCTCGTAGAAGCGCCGGTCCTCCGTCGAGACCAGGGCCTTGATCATGATGTCGGGGAAATCGTCGAGCTTGAGCGAATCGTCGTGCTTGATGCCGCGCCGGCCGACCTCGGTGCCGTAGCGGTCGAGGAAGGTCACGGCCAGGTCCTGGGCCTTGAGCCAGTTGTCGCTGGTCTGGTTGAAGGCGGACTGGGCGAGGGCCAGCATCAGCACGGCGCCGGCGGTGCCGATCGTCACGCCCTCGCTGGTCAGGTCGAGGGCGACGCGCTTCCAGCCGCGGACCGCGAAGACGTTCATGCGCTCCTGGAAGCGCTCGTAGGTCTCCCCGGCCGAGCGGCCGCCATCGTACAGGCTCGCGTTCACCCAGGCGTCGAAGGCCAGGGCGGCGTGCTTGATCCGGGTCGTCAGCGAGGTCGCTTTGGGCAGGCGCACCTGTGTTCCAGTCCTTGAGCACCCGGCACCGGCGCGTGGGCGGGCCCGACGATCCTAACAAGCCCCGCGCCGCGCCGCGAGGTTTCGTTGCGGAGAAAGCCCGTCGTAGGCCAAGTGGCCTGCCGTCGCAGGCCATAACCTTTCGTTACCCTTGACGCCGGATTGGGGCGGGCGGGTGGCGCGATCGCCTTGACTTTTCACGCACCCCGGAGCCGGCAACGCTTGCCCCGCCCCTCGCGTTGCGGCACAGGGGCGGACCACCCGGATTTCTTTGCCGCCTCCAGCCCAAGGTGTTCCCCATGCGGGACCGCTCGGCCGCGCGTTCCCAAACGCCGCGGGCCTTCTCCGAAACCGCCCCCACCGAAACCCCGGCCATCGAGCCGTTCTGGCGCACCAAGGATCTCGAGGCGATGTCGCCGGCCGAGTGGGAGAGCCTGTGCGACGGCTGCGGCCGCTGCTGCCTCCTCAAGCTCGAGGACGAGGACACGGGGGAGGTCTACCACACGGACGTGGGCTGCACCCTGCTCGACGGGCATGGCTGCCGCTGCCGCGACTATCCCCGGCGCCAGAAGCGGGTGCCCGACTGCGTGCGCCTGACGCCGGAAGCCGTGCGCACGATCCCGTGGCTGCCGCCGACCTGCGCCTACCGCCTGGTCCGCGAGGGCCGGGACCTCTACGACTGGCACCCCCTCGTCTCGGGCCGCGCCGCCAGCGTGCACGAGGCCGGCATCTCGGTGCGCGGACGGGTTTCGGGCAACGAGGAGGAGTTCACGGCCGACGAACTCCTCGACCGGATCGTGACTTGGCCCAACCGCACGCCGGAGACGGAAGACGACGCGGAGTAGGCGCGCCTCATACCGAGTCTCGGTGAGCCTGCCCCATGGGTCAGGCTCATCGCGGTCCCGGATCAGGCCGCGAACATCGAGGGCACCGGGTCCCCGGCGATGATCCGGCGGGCCTCGGCCGCGTCGAGATGCATGCGGGCGATCAGGGCCTCGGCCCCGTCGAAGCGCTCTTCGCCCCGGATGAAGTCCAGGAATTCCACCGCGATTCCCTGGCCGTAGAGGTCGCCGGAAAAGTCGAACAGGTTGACCTCGAGGAGGGGCGCGCCGTCGTCGAAGGTCGGGCGCCGGCCGTAGCTCGCCACCCCGTCCTTCACGGCGCCGTCGGGCAGGCGCACCCGCACCGCGTAGATGCCGTGCGCGAGCCCGCAATCGGAGAGCGCCACGTTGGCGGTGGGATAGCCCAGGGTGCGCCCGCGCTTGTCGCCGTGGCGGACCGCGCCGGAGACGAACCAGCGGTAGCCGAGCAGCGCGTTGGCCCGCGCCACCGCGCCCTCGGCCAAGGCCGCCCGGATCGCGCTCGACGAGACCGGCGCGGCGCCCTCGCTCAGGGCGACGGGGGGAATGATGCGGCAGCTCAAACCGACTTCCGCACAGAGTTCGGCGAGCAGGGCGGGCGTGCCCTCCCGGCCCCGCCCGAAGTGGAAGTCGTGGCCGATGACGACGCCGGCCACGCCGAGGTCCCGCACCAGCAACCCCTCGACGAAGTCGCGCGCCCCCGTCCCCGCCAGGGTGGCGTCGAAGCGGCGCACGATCAGCCCGTCGAGGCCGAGATGGGCGAACACGATCTCCTTGGCGGGCGCGTCGGTGAGGCGGAACATGGGGAGATGCGGCGCGAAGTAGGCCCGCGGATGCGGCTCGAAGGTGAGGACCACCGCCGGGCGGCCGGCCGCCCGCGCGGTCTCGCGCACGGCGGCGATCAGGGCGCGATGGCCGAGATGCACCCCGTCGAAATTCCCGATCGCCGCGATGGCCCCGGCGATGGCCGGCGGGACCGGCTCGTCCGCGCGGTAGATCGTGAAGCGTTGGGCGCGCGCGGGAAGACTCGGGCCCGGCACGGATGCGGCGGGCGGGACGGCGGGTTCGTCGCCTGACGACATCGGATCTCGGGAGTTGCAGCGGTCGGGGTCGTGAACTGTGGCGGCGGAACCTGTCGAAAACCGTCCGGAGGGTCAAGCGCGCCGGCCGAGCGCGGGGGTCGCGCCCCCCGGCGCCGGGGCCGCCCGCCGCCGGGCCCTGGCCGCGCGGCGCCCGACATAGAGCAGCAGCCCGGTGATCAGGAAGAGCGGCATGAGGAGTGCGGCCACGAGGAAGACCGGGGGCCCGAGCACGCCGAAGATGCGGCCGCTGTGCACGTCGAGCATGTTGCCGGCGATGCGGACGCCGAGGGGGCGCTCCCCGCCGACCTCGTGCACGCGAATGCGCCCGGTGGCCGCCTCGATCCGGGTGTCGTCGCGCCAGCCGTTCCGGTTCTCGGAGCGGATGCGCACGACGCCCTCCGCCCCGCCCGGCAGGGTCAGGGTCGCCCGGGTGAACTGCCCGGCATCCGTGGTGCGGAAGGCCGTCCAGGCGGTGTCGAGGGGCGGTGCCCCGGGGGCGCCCAGCCCCTCCTCCCGGCGCGAGGGCCGGCCCTCGCCCCGCGCGCCGGCATCCTTGCGCCCGGCCGGCTTGGATTCCGAAGCCGTGGGCTTAGCCTCCGAAGTTGCGGGCTTGCCCTCCGAAGCCGGGGGCTTGGCCTCCGAAGCCGGGGGCTTGGCCTCCGACCGCACGTCCGGGTCGCCAACGGGCTCGTGACGGCCCAGCGACGCCCTCCGATGCGGATCGCGGGTCGGTTCCGGTCCGCCCTCACGAAGCACGTCGCCTCCCCGTGAGGACGCGACCCGTCAGTCCGTGACGGGTTTTGC
>NZ_JAKSYI010000052.1 GCF_022829285.1 Methylobacterium sp. J-078 | reverse complement strand
GTGGCACGAACTCGTGCAGCGAGGGCGGCAACAGCCAGCCCTGATCGACGTCCCAGGAGCGAAACACCTTGGCCATGAGCCGAGTGAATCACCTCGCAGCCTCGTCGTCGAGAGGATTACTCGGACAAGCTCCTAGCTGTTGCGTCCTATTCCGACCCCTTGCCAACCCTCATAAGGTCGCTCTCAGACTGTTGAGGCTGAAGCCAAAGTCCGGTTTGGGTGGGAAGCGGAATGGCGGCTTACGAGCACGGCTGATGATTGACCGACATTCAAATCGAGGCCGTGTCTGCCAGCGACGATGCAGTCACCGGCATGGGCCGCTAATTCTCGTACCTGCCTACAATCCGGTCGAGGAGTACATGCGGGACCGTCAAGGCCGACAGCATCCGAAGGGTGAGGCACAGGAGGGTGGCGGCGGGGTCGTTCGCATCGGCGGCGTAGAGCGGCCAGAGGCCGGCGCCTAGAACAAGCGTCAGCCCGAATACCGGCAGCGAGGCGCAGACAGCCTTGCGCATCGTGTCAATGCCTGGCGCCCGGGTTGGGTCTTGCACCAGGGCGCGCATGTGCCGAGGGGCGTGAAGGCCGACGAAGTACAAGGTGAAGGCCGTCAGCGGCGGAAGCAGCCGGAAGGCGAGCGCCAGGACGGCCATCTCAATCAGTACAGCGCCCCGGTGTCGGCGCACCAGCACCCACGCGGCAGCGATCGCGAGCCAGAGCCAGGCGGCGGCGATCCACCAGCCGGGGAGATGCGCCATCGGTACCCGCGTGACGGCTGCAAACAGCGCAGCGGTCTCCTCGGGCCGCAGCAGTGCCGGCAGCGCGATCGGCAGCCCGCCGCGCACCAGGGCCTCGAACGGCCGGCCTGGGCCGGCATCCTCCTCACCGAAATGCAGGACGGACAAGGCAAGGAAGCCCGCCATGGTCACCAAGGGTGCGACCTGCCAGGCGAGCAGGACCAGGGCCGAGAGGCCGAGATAGGGGACGGCGAAGATCCCGAACCAAGCCCGGCCGTAGCGCGGACGCAGCAGGGGGGCCGCCACGACACCATCGAGCGCGCCGTGTGGCACGCCAAGGACAATTACGATTGCCAGGGCCACTAGCCAGGACGCTTGGCGTGGTAGGGCGGCCGAGGTGACCAGGGCGAGCGCCACGAGGGCCCCCGCCAGGAGCAGGGGCCCGGCTCCCGCCGAACCCAGACGTCGGCGACTCGCCCGAACGGGGGTCACAAGGACCGGAGTGGTCGCACGAGCCGCCATCCGGGTCAGGCCGCCCGGCGCAGCGGCGTCGCAGTGGCACGCCCCTCGGCCAGATCACGGTCGACCGCGCGTGTCGTTTCCCGCGTAGCCATGATCCCGTAGACGACCTTGGCGGTCAGATCCGAGAGCGCGACGACCGCCAGGGCCACCGCCGGCGACAGGATCCCGAGGCCATCCTGGCCGACGAGAAGCACCACGGGGTAGATGCACCAGACCACCGTGAGGAACACGGCGTTGCGCCGGAAGGCAGACTGCACGTCGGCCCGCTCAGCGGAGTTCTCCTCGCGCAGCTGCACGAAGATCCCGTAGAATACGGAGATGAACGCGCCGCAGGAGATCGCGAACCAAGTCCACTTGATCCAGGCGACCGTCGAGAGGCCGAAGGCCAGCGCGGTCACGATCATAATCAGGTCGGAGCCGATCAGGCCCCAGACGATGGCCGGCCGGCGCATCCCCGAATGCATCGCGGTGCGCGAGAGGCCCAAAAGCAGCAGAGGCGTGGTGAAGGTCCAGTCGATATAGCGGGCGAAATAGAACTGGCGCGCGGTGTCCGCCGCGTCGGGACCGGCGGGCAGAACAAAGCTTCCCTGCCCCGTCGCCATGGCGAAGTAGGAGCAGGCCGCGATGATCGGCACGATCCCGTGGATGATGGTATCCGCCTCCTCGGCGTGTGTCCGTCGCTTGCCCATGAACAGGATCGCGGCGGCACCTGCCGCCATGCCGGCGAAGCCGAGCCAGAGCCAAAATTGAGGCGTCATCGAAAACTCATCGGTACAGGAGGATGAAAAGCATGCCCCGAACGTGGCCGCCCTCCTGCACAAAGTTCACCGACTGCAATCGTTGCTTGGGATGCCTCTCACAGTCACGCGATCCCAGAACCTTCAGGTCGCGTTCGCTGCCGGCGCGATATGGTCCGACTAGGTACACCTGCGAAGCACGCTCGAAGGCAAGTTTGCTCGATCCTCAGCGGTGTTCTGAATGTCGCTTCACGAGCGGGAAAGCAGATGGCTGGAACGGCGAGGATGGGTCGGACGCAGCAGGGCTGCATTTCAAGTCTGGCAGCTGCGTGGCACACATCCCGAACGTCTAAACGGTAATACGCAGGCTACGTCCGCAGCACCCCTTCTCTCTCTGCCGGCATGGGCCGGTTGGGAGATGAGAGATGGGACATTCAGAGCACGACCCAGCCTTCAAGAGCCGCCGACCGTGGAACGCAGGACGGAAGCTCGGCGCCAAACGCGCGCTCAAACCACAACAGGTTTGGGCCATCCGTTTCTGGCTCGACGGAGAGCGGCGCGTACGCGACCGGGCCATGTTCGACCTCGCCATTGATAGCAAGTTGCGTGGTTGTGACATCGTCAAACTGAAGATCGGCGAGCTTGTCAGCGGCGGGCATGTACGGGCGCGCGTCATCGTCGTTCAGCGAAAGACTGGGTCGCCCGTGCAGTTCGAACTGCTTGAACCAGCACGTACCAGCATTTTGACTTGGTTGGGGTGCCGAGGGGGCGGGCTTGACGATTACGCCTTTCCAAGCCGGATCGACCACGAGGCGCACATAAGCACCCGGCAGTACGCCCGCCTGGTAGATGAATGGGTGACGGGCATAGGGCTACGGCGCGAGGACTACGGCACACATTCTTTACGCCGTACAAAGGCGGCATTGATCTACAAGCGAACCGGCAACTTACGCGCTGTGCAGATTCTGCTTGGGCATACGAAAATCGAGAGCACGGTACGCTACCTTGGCGTGGACGTTGAAGACGCGCTCGCTCTGGCGGAAGCGACCGAAATCTGAAAGCCGGCCTCCTCGGCGGCAACGTTGAGGGGGCCATGCAGGCTCCAAGAATGCAGCGCACCTGAAGCAGTCGTTTACCCCGACATGATGCCGTCCCAGATATAGGCGTTCTCGAACCAACCCAGCCTTTCCGCCCCAGGTGGATTGCGGTCTGTCCGCTGATTGGCGGCAGATCGACAAAGCGGTCATCCAGCATTGCCGATCTACCCCGGGATGAAGAACCCCGGCGGAGACCAGCCAGGCCCACGTAATTATGAGGAAAGGCATCGCCGAGGAGGGTTCGGACCATCTCCTCGGCTACAATCCCGACTTGATCGATGCAACGAGGTCCATGTCGCCATCCGCAATCCCTAGCGTCGTCGTTCCATGACCAAGCGCTTCAACTTCGAGGACCAGAATGCGCAGCACAGCCTCCACGAGAAAGCTCGGCATGTCTCACCGTTCGGCCTGTGCGCTGGCCCTCCTGTGGGGGATCTCGGCCACACCCGTGGTGGCGGTCACGCCGGTGACACCGGTGGGCGTCGAGAGCTGCGACGCCTTCCTGGAAGCCTATGCCCAATGCGCGGCCAGCCCCGGCGTACCGGAAGCCGCTCGCCCCGGCATCCGCCAGGGCATCAACACGATGCGCGAGAGCTTCCGCGACTCGGTCCTGCGCAACGAGGCGGCGCGTCCGACCGTGGCCTATCAGTGCGCCCAGGCCCATGAGGCCGTGCGCAAAAGCTTGGTCGACGCATTCAAATGCGATTTTCCCGCCGCACCCGTGGCCTCCCAGGCCCTCTTGCAGAGCCCGCCGCCACCGCCGGGCTCGGCTCGGGCGACCGCCCGCCCGGCGCCGGCGCAGACGCCCGAGGCTCAGGCGGTGGCAAAGGCCAATGCCTACACCGAGGCCCAAAACCACTTGGTCCGGTCTCATCCCCTGGAGCAGCAGTTGGCCGACTACCGGCGCGACAACGAGCGGGTGCTCAAGCTTGGGACGAAGCTCGGTGCCAACGCCTGGTACCACTTCGGCATCGTGGATTTCGATGGGGTCATCGACGAGTTGGAGAAGGCCGTCGCCTTACCGGGCGTCGTCCCGGAGGTCGATGCTCAAGCCGCCCGGCTGCTGACGGCGCTGCGCGAGGTGAATCCCACCCTGAAGGCGCTCACGCGCTATCAGACCACGCGCGAGTTCAAAGAAGATGGCTTCAAGTTCGCTCGCGAGCAGCACGCGATCCTCGTCCCCCGCGTCGAGGCGGCCGCCAAGGCGATGGACGCCTATGGCACGGCCCTGTTCGAGCGCGAGATCGCCCGGGATGAGCGCCGCCTGGCGGCCCTGCCGGAGGATGCGCCGGCACGGCGCCTCCTGTCCACCAGCCTCACCCTGCGCCGCGCGGTCCGGCGGTTCGAGGCACTGGGACCGAAGGCGGATGTCGCTCCCTTCCTGGCCGCACTCGGCGAGGTCTCGAACGCCAACCGCCACCTCGGCACGGTCCTCGACGGCATGAGTCCGAAGGCGAACTCATCCTGCACCGGCTACACCGACACGGTCGCAAGCGTAATTGGGCATGGCCGGGACGTCGCCCGGGACATTCGCGCCAAGAGTGATCCGAGCCAACCGGCGCAACGCTTCAACGAGACCTACAACCGCTCGGTACGCGATCTAGAATCTTGCCATAAGAATGAGAGTCGGGTGCGTCCAGGCTGAGGTCAGCTGAAGATCGCTGAAGACAGGACTGATGTCTCCTTCAATGTAAATGCTCGTCCTTACGCCTCCGCAAGTCTGCGGGGAGACGAGCAGGCCGATGTCAAGGAGCGTGCGTTCCACGGGTAGCATCGGCGTCTCTTAATGAGGACGGACGGAGAGCGGTCGCTGAACCTTTGCGCGGGATCGCGATCGCGTCGTCCGCTCCTCATCGGGGCCAGTCGAAGTAGCGCCGGGCGGCGCCTCGGCCTTCCGCCAACGGCCTCGTCAGCCGGCCGCGCCGGTCGATCAACCCCCATCGGCCCCCGATCATGGCGGATGGCTGGCGCCCGTCCGAGCGGCAGCCCTGGCAAACCAGGGCCTCGCCGCGGGCGTTGAACGGGAACGACCAGTCGAAATCCGTGGCCAGGACCCGGCGCAGGCGCCGGTCGTGGAACGCGACCTTGCCGGCGTGACGCGCGCGCACCAACCCCTGCGCGAAGGGGTCCGGCCCGTTGTCGAGGGGGAACAACGCCAGCGCCAGCCCGTCGCGGCGCGCCCAGAGCGCGCCGATTCCATCGACGACGATCTCCGTCACCCCGCCCCGGAACGGCATGCGCGCGAGGCGGGCGGGATCGATGCGGACGAAGTCCCCCGCGCGGCGGGCGCAGTGCTCCGTGCGGGCGAAATCCGCGTGGACGTCACGGCAGGCCAGCGGGTAGGCGCCCCCGTCGCGCGCCTGCACGGCCTGCGGCGCGAAGCCGGCCGCAAGCCCCAGGAGGGCGAGCGCACCGAGCGCTCTTCCCCGTGCCCTCGGGCTCACCTGAGGCCCCAGCGCCCGAGCGGGCCGGGCGCGCCCGTGGCGTCGTCCACGAACACGCGCCAGCCGCTGCCGTAGGCGACCTCGCAGACATCCCAGACGAGGCCGGTGTCCGTCCGGGTCGGCACGGCCGTGCCGGTGGTGGCGGTGCCCGTTCCCGCCGCGGCGCGCGCCGCGATCGCCGCCGCCTGCTCGGGCGTGAGGCGGCCCGTCGCGGGGGCAGGCCTGGCGGATCGGGAGAACAGGCGGTCTAGGATAGCCAGCACGGTTCGGGCTCCTCGCATCGGCGAACGAGCATGGGCGTCCGGCCCCGGGATGTCACCCGCCCCGGTGCAGGTTGCGGAGCGGCCGCCCGTCAGCCACACCTCCCGGACCGTATCAGGCGGAAGAACCGCATGTGAGGAACCTGGATGTCCCTGAAGCTCGACCACTCCTCCGTCGAGGAACTCGACTTGGCCCTGCGCCTGTATCGGCGCCTGCTGGTCCGCCTGCTCCTGATCCTCGTCCTGGGCTTTGCCGGGGTGATCGGTCTGGCCAAACTCAGCACGATCCTGTCGCCGCCCTACGGCGTCTACTTCCTCGGGCAGGGCTTGGTGACCTGGGGGCTGCTCGGCCTCCTCGCCCTGCTCTTCGCGGAATTCTGGTGGGAGGGCCGCCAGATCGGCGAGGCCCTCAACCATCCGGGCCTGCTCGATTCCCCTGTCGCCGGGCTGCTGGGCGGCCTCGCCGTGATCGGTGAGCGCGCCGCTGCGATCGGGATGGAGCCCGGCTTCTTCCACGGCCCCCTGCGGCCGATCCGCCGGCGCTGACGGGTCCGTGGCGCTCAGCGCGCCGGCCCCTCGCGCGCGACCAGGCTGTCGCGGTGGACCGCGAGGCTCGCACACGCGCTCGCGAGGGTGACGGCGCAGCCGAGGGCGGGCAGCGTCCAATCCTCCGCCCGCCATAGGGCCGCCGCGAGGCCCGCACCGGCGCCGAGGCAGGCCAGGGACAGGGCGGCCCGCCAGCACCGCACCGCGCGCGGCTCGAACCGCACCAGGCCGTTCGCCCACCAGACCAGGGGCAGCATCGACAGCCAGTAGAGCGGCTGGGCACGGGCGGCGCCGTGCGGTCCCGGCACGAGGCAGGCGGTGACCGAGACGGTGGCGGCGAGGCCCACCACGACGGCGAGCCCGGCCGCCACGTTCGAGGGACGGTCCTTACGCAGCCGCTGCCAGTAGGCCGGGTAGCGGCGGATCAGGGAACTCTCTCCCGGGCCGGTGCCGGACGCTTCCAGGCCGCGAGGCGCGCCAGGACGTAGGCCGGCACGCGGTCGGCCACGGCGAGATTCTCCGGGCGCAGGGAGAAATCGTAGGTGAGGCCGTCGCGGTGGACGAGGTAGGTGCAGGTGGAGACCTCGCGCTTGTCCGAAGTGTCCGAGGCGAGGCAGCCGGGCGGGGCCTAGTCGGCCGGCCGCGCCGCGTGCCGGGACGGGAGGCGGTAGAAGCGCCGATGGTCGACGCCCTCGGAATGGACGAGGCGCTCGCCGCCGGACGGGTCGGGCCGCCACGGCGCGCCCTCGGCGAGCCGCGCATCGAAAATGCCCCATTGCCGGGCGTGGAGGGGTGCGAAGCGGCGCCCGTCCGGGTCGCCGACGACGTGGACCACGAGGTCGGCGGCGAACGGGCCGGCATGGCCGTGGCTGAGGGGGCTGTAGCCGGGGAGGCCCGCCGCGACCTCGGCGGCGGGCAGCATCAGCCAGAGCGAATCCGCCGGTTCCCGGCCGAGCCCCGGGAGCGCGTCGAGCCAGGGCAGGCGGAAATTTCGGGAAAACTCGTAGGTGTGCGGCACGGCGTACGCGGTCCCGGCGAGGCGGTACCGCGTGGTGCCGAACCGGCCCTCCGCCGCGAAGGCCGCGAGCACGAGGGGCAGGCCGAGGAGCGCGACGAGGCGCGCGGCGCGACGCGAGGGACGCATGCGGGACGTTCCTATTCCGTGAGTCCGCCTATTCCGTGGGTCCGGCGCGGAGCCTGGCCGCTTCCGCCGCGAGGTTGGCGCGGGCGGCCGCCTCCAAGCGGTCGTGGAAGAGGTCGGTCTGGTAGAGGCGCGGCCGGGCGAGGAAGCGGTCGAGGATCTGAGCGCGTCCGAGCCGCCACGCCGCCTCGGGAACGGCGGCGTATTCCCGGCGGATCGCCGCCGCGTAGGCCGCGTAGACGGCGCGCGGCGCACCGAGCACGGCGAGATCGAGGTCGAGGAGGAGCCGTGTCGCCGGGTCCGCGCTCGGGCCGTGCGCCGCCGTCGCGTGGATCATCGCGATCGCGGCCCGGACGCGCGCATCCCCGGACGCCGGCCCCGCCTCGGCACGCAGCAGGTCGGCGCTGCGGGCCTCGTTGTCGGCGCGGGCGGTGTCGTAGACGGCGTCGTGGAAGGCGATGGCGAGATCGATGGCATCGCCGTCGACGTCCGCGAAATCGGGATGTGCCCGCACGGAATCGTGCCCCGTGAGCAGCGCCGCGACGTGGGGCCAGCCGTGATAGTGCCGGTCCGCCGCGCCGTAGCCCGCGTCGAGGGCCCGCCACGTCGCCGCGCCGGGCGTGCCGACGGTCCGCGCCCACAGGGCATCGAACCGAGCGCGAAGGGACGCGTCCGTGGCGTCCATCGCACCGGCCTCAGTTCACACGGTGGCAGGTCGAGGTGGTCTCGGCAGCCCCGCGCATCCCGCCCGCCGGCCGCACCTCGCAGACCACGTACTTGCCGCCCCGCTCGAGGGTGAAGCTCGGACCGGAGGCGGAGACGATGCGGTGGCCGCCGTTGAGGAGCGCGCTCATGGGCTCCTCAACCGGCACCCAGGTCGTGGCCGGGCGCGGCGGCACGGCGGGGGCCTGGGCGACGGCCGGGCCGGCCACGAGGATCAGCGGGAGGAAGGTGTGGGACAGCGTTCGGCGCATGGGATCGTCCTGGGGTCGGGGGCGGGCCTTCGGCCCGTTCGGGCGGCGAGGGGGTCAGGGCGTCACCACGGCGAGGTCGGCCGCCGGCAGCCAGCCGATGACCGGGGTCTTCTCGCCCTGGTAGCGCACGCGCACCCAGGCGTCCCGCCGCTCCAGCACCGCGACGGGATCGAGCCGGACGAGGTAGGGCGCCCGGGCCGGAGCCGGGCTGGGTTCCGGCCGGAAAGCCGTGCGCTCGGCCGTCACGAGGCCGACGCCGATCCATCCGTCCGGGACCGCCGCCGCACGCCGCGAGAGCGCGTAGGGGGTCCCCACCATGGTGCCCGTGGTCATCGAACACCCGCCGTGATCCTCCGCGAGGGTCAGCGCGGCGCCGTCCGGGGTGAAGGCGAGGTCCCCCGGAATGCGCTCCGGCTCGTCGGGAAACCACGTCTCGACCTTGGCCCGGTCGCCCGCGAGGGTCCCGCGCAGGAGGAACACGCAGGCGAATTGCGGGCTCCCGGCATCTGCCGCCCCCCGCTGCTCGGCGAAGACCCCCGTCACCGCATCGCCGGAAACCGCCAGGGTCAGGCTGTCGTAGGTGCCGGACCGGGCGGCCGGCTCGGCCGCCGCTGCGCCGCAGGCGGCGAGCAGGGCGGCGAGGCCCAGGGCGGTGCCACGCACCGTCAGAGGCCCTTCTCCAGCAGCTTCACCACGGCCTCGACCCGGTCCTTCGAGTCGGCGACGTTGGTGAACGGCCGCCAGTTCACGTCGAGGACCCCGCCGTCGAACGTGAGGCGCTTGGCGTAGTTCGAGGCGGGCGCGGTGTTCTCGTCGAAGCGGACGCGGATGGTCTTGAGTTTCGCGGCCAGAGCGTCGCGGCCCATCTTGTCCTTGGCCACCTCCTTCAGCCCGGCGGCGAGGGGCTCGAAGATCGTCTTCTCGAAATAGTCCGGGTCGGAATAGTACTTGGCGTCGCCCGGGAGCGTGAGGTCGTCCCACGCCACCTCCACCGGCACGGCGAAGCCCGCCGCCTCCTGGATCGCCTTCTCCTGCGCGGGGTAGCGGTCCTGGCGGTAGGCCGCGATCGCCCGGCGCTCGGCGAGGCCGATGGTCGGCTCGGCCATGGCCGAGGGGGCGGACAGGACCGACAGGGCGAGCGCGGCGACGAGGGCGTGACGGCGAGAGATCATACGGCAATTCCTCGGTAGGACGGCCCCGGATGCGGGGTTGGCGTGACGGTTCGATGACGGGGCGGGCACGCTGTCAAAGTGCGACCCGCCCTCACGAGGAGATCGCCTTCACGGTGTCGGGGCGCAGCGCACCGGGCCGCCGGCCTCGACGGTGGGCGGGGCGGTCCCCGTGAGGCGTACGGGAAACGAGACGATGCTGAGCGTGTCCTTCGGGGCCTTTCCGGCCCGATAGCTCCCGGCGCAGGCCTTCACGGGCGCCGGCAGGGCCGCGACGGCGGGCGGAAGCGGCCCGTCGCGGGCGATCCGCGCCCAGCACTCGGCGCCGTGCTTCGGGATCGAGCAGGCCCCCTGCACGCCGCGCTGGAAACCGAGCCGCAGGGTCCCGTCCGCGACCGCGAAGGAGTCGATGCCCGCCTCGGCGGTCGTGTCCCGGATCAGGGTGCGGCCCATGCCCGCGTCGAGCACCGCGAACGGGACGGTGCCGTTGGTGCTCGCCTGCTCAAAGACGAGGAACCCGCCCGTGCGGCCGAGGAAGCGCTGGCCGGCGGTCGCCAGGATGCGCGCACCCGGCCCCGGCGCGGCGGCGCAGGCGGGGGCGGCACCGTTCGCGAGGGGCACGAGGGTCGCGTCCTCGGGGTCCGGCGTGTCGGTGTCGCTCTCGCGCACCATGAGATCGCGGTAGGTGGTGCAGGTGATCTGCTTGCCCTCCCCCGACATCTTGCCCTCTCCAGACGTCGCGGTCTCGGTCTCCGCGGGCGGCTCGAACCGCGCCGCCTCCCATCCCGCCGCCCCTGACGGGGCGGGGAGGCACGCTGCGAAGAGCGCGAAGTGGGCGGCGGCGAAGCGGGCGGCGGGGAGAAGACTGCGTCTCATGCGGGTTCCCTGTATACGGCGCGGGAGCCCCGAGGAAAGGCAGGATGGAGAGCCATGCGGACCGTTCTCGCCAAGGTCGCCAAGGGTTCTGCCGAGCCGCTCGCAACGCTTCTCGCCGCGCCGCTCCTCGGGCCGCTCGCCGTCCGGGCCGCGCCCGCTCTGCCGGGCGACGTGACGGCGTACGTGACGCGGCTGCGGGACTGCAACCATTGGGGCGGGGAGGATGCCACGGACGCGGCGCGCGGCCGGGCCATCGCGGCGGCCGTGAAGCGCCTGCGCTGCGACGCCGCCGAGGCGGACGAGCGGACGCTGCGACGGCGCCACCGGGGTGACCCCAGCGTCCTGAAGGCCCTCGACCGGGCGCGCGATGCGGACGGCTGAGCGGGGCCTCGACGCCGGCGATCCGGTCCGCCGACGCGTCTTGCGGCTGCTGCACGTTCCGCTCCTCGGATTGCTGCTGGCGCTCGGCCTCGCCCCGGTCTTCCTGCTGTTTCCCCTCCTGCCCGCCGAACCCGGAACCGATCCGACCTTGCGGCCCGTCGAACTCTGGCTCGGCACGGCCCTCGTCGGCGGCCTCGTCGGCACCGTGGAGGGCGCGGCGCGGCCCCTCTACCGGGCGGCCGGCCTCGTCCTCGCCGTCGGCCTGCTCTCGATCCCGGTCCTGCGCGTCTTCCTCTGGACCGACCTTCCGGTCCCGCACGGGCTCGCGCGCTGGCTCGGCCTCGATGGGGAAGCCGCCCTCGACGCCCACCTGTACGAGATCTGGCTCGCGGCGTGGTTTTCGGCCTGGGTTTTGGCTTGGGTTTTGGCTTGGCTCGGCCTCGTGCTCCTGGGCCGGCACCTCCCGGCGCGACGCGCCCGCATCGACCGTGCGGCCGTTCGATGACGGCGCCGTTCGAGGATTCTGGTCGGGGATTCTCGGCGATGATCGTCCCGCCATGATTGCCCCTCGGTCCGACGGGACGCGAAGGGCGGCCCTCATCGTCGGCGGCTGCGGTGTCGTCGTGTTCGGCTGGGCCCTCGTCGCCTACGCGCCGGCCCCGGGGATCGCCGCGGCCGTCGTCGCGGTGCCAGCGTTCGCCCGCGCGGCGAAGCGCCGGGTCGCGGCCTTCCTGGCCCTGGCGGTCTTCTCTGCTGCCGTGATCTGGGCGGCGTTCGGAACGACGACGGGCTACTTCGTCCTGAACCGATCGCGGCTCGACGCCGTGGTGGCCGAGATCGCGGCCATGCCCACCCTGGTGTCCTTCGAACGCGGACGGGACGATCCTCCGGCGGAGGCGAAGCGAACGGCGTGGTGGGAGAACACCCACCTCGTCAACGGCCGGCGCGTCACCCCGTACCGCCCGCAAGGCACGCGCGACACGGACAGTCTGCGGGAGATCGACGTCCTGCGGGAACTCGGGGTTCCCTACGCCCGCTACCGCGCCCTCTGCGGCGCCCTCGAACGCCTCGGGCTCGCTGGGTTCACCCGCGGTCCCGGCGGCGAGATCGGCCTGGATGAACCGATCCCGGGTGGCACGCCCTGGGGCACGTCGTTCGTGTACCGGCCGGACGATGCGTTTCCGGCCGGCTCCGGGGCCGAGAGCGACCGCCGCCTCGCGCCGAACTGGTTTTTCGTGACGCGGGGCTGAGATTCACCGGACAACGCCGCTGGATTCCTGGAAGGAAGGGCGGGCGCGCGGAGCCTCCGCCGTGGTGATGGTGCTGGTCCCGAGCAGGGCCGCGAACACGAGCATCGGCACGGCCCAGACCTGCATCGGCAGACCCCAGAAGGCGTGGTCGCGCCCGGCCGGCCCGAAGGTCGTGCCGTGGTTCCAGCGCCATCCGAGACCGAGGACGGCGAGCGCCGCGAGACTCATGGTGAGGCAGACCGCCCTGTCAACTTCCGGCCCGTCGACCTGCCGCAGGACGATCAGGGGCAGGAACATCGCCAGCGCCACGAAGAGGACGACCCAGTAGCCGCGCCCGGTCCAGAAGACGATCATGTGCTGGTCCTTATCCCTCGTGTTTCGGAGCGATCCGCCCGGGCCGCGACCGCGTTAGCCCATCGCGCCGGCGCGCCGGTTGCGCACCATCGCGGCGAGGGCCGCGACGATGATGACCGCCAGCGCCCCGGCGATGACTAGAAGCGTGACGGTGCGGTTCCACAGGCGGTCGAGGGCGAGATCGGTGGTGACGAGGTCGGGCCGGGCCGGATCAGCCAGCACCCGGACGCTGTAATCGCCCACGTGCATGCCCGTGAACACGGTATTGATCCGGCGCACCACCGTGCCCGTCGGCGTGGGCAGGGTGAGGGTCATGTCGCAGAGATGGAGCACGATCTTGGCGCCGCACTTGCCGTCGCTCACCCGCGCGGCGGCGACGGGGCGCGCCGTGTCCCGGATTTGCCAATCCGAGATCACGGGCGGGGCCGTGTAGACGGCGCAGGCGACGAGGAGGGCCGCTAGCGCCACGAGGCCGAATAGGGTCCAGAAGATGTTGCCCCAGCCCTGGCGGGGCGGCGGCAGGCGCAGGGGCTCGGGGCGGTCGGCAGCGGTGTTCATGCTCGGAACCTCACGGGATCACGGGAGTCTGGGAGGATTCGGAGGCCGCCGCGGTCTCGGCCAGGACACGGCGCGCCTGCGCCGCCTGCCGGTAGCGGCCGATGAGGCCGGCGAAGTCCTGTACAGACATCCGGTACGGCAGGCCCGCCGTGATGGTGACTATACGCCGGCCCGCATCGAGCTTCACCTTGCGGCCGCCCGGCACCCGTTGCGGGAACGGCGCCTCCGGCGGCAGCAGCAGGCGGGTGACGACGCCGTTCTGCCGGGTCGTCATGTCGAGGTCGGCGATGCTGTCCCAGGAGATCGGCCGGTCGAGGCCGGGCACCGCCACGGAATCGGGGCTCAGGATCATCGTCGTGCGCTCGCCCCGCCACAGCCGGAAACCGCCAATGCCGCCGAGGACCGCCCCGCAGGCCAGCGCCACCCCCATAACGGCCCCCGCCTGGCTGGCGGACAGGCCGGGCAGGCCGGCGGCGAGCCACAGGAGGGCGACCCCGATGAAGAAGCCGCCGGCGACCAGGAGGGCGATGGCCCCCGGGCGGGTGCTTTCGCGCAGCACCCGTGCCTCGGTGCCGATCTCCGCCACCGTCGCCTCCAGGTGCGCGCGGAACGCCGCGTCGCGGGTCCGCACCGCGTCGAGGAAGTCGTGCGTCGCCGCGCGGCAGAGGCCGGTGGGGTCGGCGAAGTAGGCGGCGAGCTGGCCGAGCGCGTGCGGGGGTGGCACCGCGGCCGCGGCGGCCAGGAGTTCGGTATCGAGGGTCCGTCCCAAAGCCGCCAAGCGCTCGCGGGTCGGCGGATGGGTGTCGGTGGGGTGGGCCTGCTCCGCCTCGAGATGCGTCGCCGGATCGTCGAGGCCGCGCGCGATGGCGTGGTCGAGGCTCGCCGCCACGAGGTCGGCCGGGGCGGACCCGGGCGCTTCGGCGGCGGCGTCCAAGGTCTCGGCGATGCGGGGGGCCACGGCCCCGGTGCGCAGGAGCACCCGCGCGGCGGCGTCGACGGAGACCGGGCTGGCGCCCGCCGCGTCGGCAGCGAACTCGCGGGTCCGGCTCCAGTGGCGCACGGCGAGGTGGAAGTTCTCCATGACGAAGACGCCGAGGCGCAGGGACGGACCGAGCAGCCCGAAGGACCCGGCATGTCCCTCCGCCACCGCGTCGAGGGAGCGCCCGACGCCGGCGTAGATGGGCAGGAATCGCTGACTGTAGACGGTGTCGCCCCCGGCGTAGTGGGCGAGTTCGTGGCCGATGATCGCCGCCACCTCGTCGCCCCGCAGGAGGGCGAGGTAGGGCAGCGGCAGGTAGAGGATCCGGCCCGTCAGCGGCGCGCCGCCGGGCTCGACCACGGCAGGACCGGCGCTGACGAAGAAGCCGCCCGTGAGGCCGACCACCACGGCCTCGGGCTTCAACGCCCCGAGCCGCTCACCCAGCCCCTCGATCAGCCGCCACAGGCCCGGCGCCTCGGCGGGCGAGACGACCCGGCCGAAGATCGACAGGGGGTCGGGCTCGAAGGCGGAGAGCGCACGGCGCAGGCCGAGCACTGTGGCGCCCGCCGCGACCAGGACCGCCCCGATGGCGACGACGGCCACGAACAGCATCTTGATCTCGCTGCCGCCCAGCCCGGGCCGTGCCAGCAACCCGGCCTCGAAGACCACGGCGGCGACGAAGCCCGCCGTGGTAAAGAGCACCTGGAGGGCGAGCACCGGCGGCAGCAGGCGGCGCATCCACGAGAAGCCGGCCACCAGCGCGTCGCGCGAGGCCCGCCCCAGCCGCCCGAGAGCGGCGCCGGCGAGGAGCACGAGGATCGACAGGAGTGCGGCGCCCCCCCCGGCCGCGACGACCACGGGCGGGAGCAGGCGGCGCCAGTCCATGACCGTCGTCAGGGTCGCGACCTCGTCCCGGGCCGCCCGGGCCTGAACCAGGGCGAGTGGACCGCCATAACCCTTGCCGTTGCGGCGGAACTGCATCCGGAAATCGGGGCGCCCGTCCGGCGGCGCCCGCGCCTCCAGATCCGCGACGATGCGTGTCAGGTGCCGCCGCTCGGCGACGAGGTCCGCCCAATCGGCGCCGGCCCGCTCCTGCTCCCACAGGCCGAGGAGCAGGATGCCCAGGGGCAGGAGGACGGTGGCGGCGATCAGGTGCGTGACGGAACGCAAGCGCAAGGGCATGCGCGAATTAGCTACGTCAGGGATACCCGCCTCCTCAGATGCGTTCGGAGCCAGAACGGGTCACTCAGAATTTGTTCGCCGGACGCTCGTCCACTGGAATCGGGATGAGGCTGTCGTGCTTGCGGCACGAGATCCTATCGACCTTGCGGCTCTCACCCTTGATCAGGTCCATGGCGCCAGTCTTTCGATTGACCAGGAAATAGCTACTGACATCGGCAGCGTCCGCGAGGTGGTGAGTCGCATTCTGGCGCAATGGGCAGAGGCTGGTCTGGTCGAGCTACGTCGTGGCGCGGTCGAGATCATTGACAGAGGCAGCTTGGCCTCTGCCGGTAGACGGTGACTGCTGCACTCCAATGGTTCGGTGTCCGCTTCGGGGCAGAAGGTCAAGGTCCGTTACCCATCCCGAGCCGAAATTGCCGGACGGCCGACGAATGGCCGCTTTCGGGAAGCGCTGATGGCGATCCTAATGACTGTGTTGGGTCGGCTTCCGCCAGTCCGCTCACGACTGGACTGGGTGGATATCTGCCAGTCCGCTTTTGAGCGATGATGCGAAAGAAGCCGACGCCGCCGTGTTCCGAGGACATGCGGTCAAGAGCTATTGTTTGTTACCCTCTGAACACACACGGCCAAAAAGCCCTGAAGTAGTATTGACGGCGTGCCGTTTGGTCGGGCTCCTTGTGCCCGACGGTTCCTCTCCGGAGGATCAAAAGGGAACGCGGTGAGGGCTTTTGGGCTCGATGCCGCGGCTGCCCCCCCGCAACTGTAAGCGGCGAGCCCATCATCAACACGCCACTGGGTCTTTGGGCCTGGGAAGACGATGAGAGGGCGGTGACCCGCGAGCCAGGAGACCTGCCGTCAATCGTGGTCACACGCGAAACGCATCGGGCGGGGTGTCCTGGTGGGTGTCGAGGCGTTCGCATGTCGCGGGCGGACCGGCGTCTTCGCGGTGACATGCTACAGACGTCGCCCGAGGTCCTATGTCGCCCCTTCGTTCACGGCCCGCCTACCGAACCCTTCTCCTCGCCTCCTGCGCCAGCCTCGTGCCCTACGGCGCTCAAGCTTAACGAGCCTCTGCCCAGGCAGCAGAAGCCAATCTTGCCAAACTCTCGGTGACGGCGGAGGCGCCAGCCACAAGCACGACCGGGCCTGCCGCGAGCGCAGGGTACGTCGGCAGTGTCAACGGCATTGGGGGTAGCCTCAGGACCGTCGATGCGGCGAGCGCTGGAGTGATTTCAGGCGCGCAGATCAACAGCCGCCCAATAAGACCAAGCGATGCCGATGGTTCCCGTCACACGCGCGATCTGACTTTGTCCATCTATGACGATCTCAAGGTTGTGCAGGAGGCGCAGCACCATTCGGTCCAGTCCTGCGCGACTGAGGCCGGGAGGTACGACGACCGCAAACTAATCGCCTCCAGACGCGGCGGGAGCCACCGCTCGTAGGTGGATGAACGCAGCCAGTCGGCTACATGGCGTAGCATGACGTCGCCCGCCGCATTGCCGAGCGCATCGTTCACGCCTTTGAAGCCGTCGAGATCGATCAGCAGCACCCCAACGTCGCCGTTCGCAGCACGCGCCTCATGCAGTCGCGCGTCGAGGACGCGGTTGAACTCGGCCCTGTTGGCCAGTTGCGTCAGGTCGTCGGTACGAGCCAGCCGCCGAAGCTGTGTTTCAAGGCCATGTCGATCGGTGATGTTCTGGATCAATCCGATCAGGGCGGCAGGCTTACCCTTGAATCACGTGTGCGCCGACCCGTCAGGCCGCAGACGCGCCATGCAATGCGCGTCGACGAGCGTACCGTTCCGGAAGCTCGCGGCCCGGTGCGTCCCCTCAATGGTGAATCCAAACTTCTCGTAGAGGGCGATGGCATGCGCATTATCCGTGAATACCGTCATCTCGATGCGCGTGACGTTGAGCCAGTTGTCCGAGGTGTCGATGATCGCCGCGAGCAGGCTTGAGCCGACACCCTTCCCGGCGATGTCATCGTGCACGGCGATCCAGAACTCCGCCGCATGGGCGCGGCGCCCGTAGAAGGGGCGCAGGGCCGCCGCGCCCACGACGCGGCCGCCCAGGTCCGCCACGAGGTGCAGGTCGCGCGGGGACCGTGGCTCCGCCCATTTCCGAACGGTCTCGAAGGATTCATAGGGCAGCGCGAGCGTTCCGAAGCGGAAGGACGGCTGATTGTAGATCTCGAAGATGCCCGGCGCGTCGGTGTCGCGCATGGCCCGGATCTTGGCTTCGGAATCCATCATGTCACCTCCCAGATGTCGGAAGAATTTTCGGCCCCGGATCGGGCCGAATGCGTCACGACCACTGGAAGCGCAGGGTCTCGCGAAACGCGAAGCGCTCGATATGGCGCACCACGACGTCGCGCAGATCGGGGAGCCTGGCTGCGTCGTCGGCCGACAGATCGATGGTCAGCGCTTCCGCATCGGCGCTCAGCTGCGTCTCGCCGAGAGGCAGGGCGATCCGAGCGAGGGTGGCGCTGGATTCGATCTCGAATCGGTGCGACCAGTGCTTGCAAAGTTGCTGAAGGTAGCGGCTCGCGTGGGGCGTCGGGACGACGGCGCGGCTCTCGGGCATGGCACGATCCTGCTGGGTGGAGGAAGCTTCGTTCGCGGAGGCGGCGCGCTCAACCCGCGACGTCGAGATGGAACGCCTGTTCGTTGTGGCGCCGGGCGGTGGTGCGCCGGACCCCGGACAGGTCGGCCGGCAGGACGGAGAAGCAGGAGCCGCCGAACCATTCGAGGGAGCCCTCCGCGTCCGGATGCAGTGTTTCGAGGAAAGCCGCGTAGTCCAGGACGCCGTCGAACAGGCCGGTCATGCCGTCGCGCCGCCCGGCGGCGGCGTAGACGTTGGCGGGCTCGAACACCGACAAGTCGGCGCGGTCGCGCACGTTCTTGAGATGATAGTAGTCGATGTGCTCCGCGAGCCGGTCATGTGCCGCGCGCGGGTCGTCGCCCCCCTCCCAGACGTGGAGGATGTCGAAATTCACTTTGAGCGCCGGGTGGTCGACCTCGTCCAGCAAGCGCTCGAGGGAGTCCGTCGTGTCGGCCAGGGTGCCGGGGTGGGTCTCCACGAGGAGCCGCAGGCCGTGGTCCGACAAGGTGCGGGCCGCGCTTCGCAGGCGGCGCGCGATCAGGGCGCGCTCCTCCGTTGAGGTAGCGGCGCTGGCCTTGCTCCCCGCGAAGGTGCGCAGGCGCGGCGCCTGCCAGATCTCCGCCAGCCGGCACAATTCGGCGAGGCTCCGCGTCAGGGCTTCTGATGGTGCGTCGAGGAGAAGATAGTCGCTCAGCATCGGCACGCGCAGGCCGTAATGGGCGAGCCAGGCGCCGTGATCACCCGGCCCGATGTTGCGCGCGTGGACGCCCCAGAGCTCGATGCCGTCGAAGCCGCTGCCGCGTGCGAAACGGGCGATCTCGCCGATCGACAGGAGGTGGTGGCGAAAGCTGATGGTGCAGAGGGACAGTCTCATGCGTCGAGCCTTTCGCGGAAAGGGGTTCCTCGCCCAGAGACGAGTTTGGTCTTGCGCCACGCCTCGAACGCTTCGCCGAGTTGCCGCTTGATCGTGAATTCCGCCGCGTCGAGGGTGTCGAGACGCTCGAAGATCGGTGCGACGAGGGTGGCGTCTTCGGTCCTGGCGAGCTTGAGGACGGCGTAGTGCAGCGCGGTCAGGCCGTTAACCAGCACCTCAATCGCGTCGCAGATCCGCTGGAACTCGGCGTCGGGCCAGCGCAGGGCGCGCCAGATGAAGGCGAAGCCGTGCTCGTAGGCCCATTTGCGGATCGTGATGACCGGCAGTTCCCGGAGCGCCGTGCCGACATCGGCGAGACGCAAGCCGCCCCGCGCCTCCGCATGCGCCGAGACGATGGCGCGCACCGCGTCGATCAGCGGATTAGCGTCGGGGCGCAAGCACGCCGCGAAGAAGGGCGCGAGATCGGCATCCGCCGGCGGGTGGGCGAGGGACGGATCGAAGCGGTAACCGCCGGCGACGGTCGGCTGGCGGATCGCGGTGAGGAGTGTGTCGCGCGCGATACGTCCTTCCCAGCGGAAATCGGGATCGCGCACCTGCCAGGCCTCGGGGTCGTCGGAGAGCGCCACCAGCAGGTAGTGCGGGAAGGGGTTCTGGTTAAACTTGTTCTCCCGCTCCGGCAGGTGGAACATGTCCAGCATCACCATGATGATTTCGTCCGGCGAGCGCCGCGCGAGGAGGCCGAGGAGGGTGGCGACGTTCGCGTCCTTCGAGGCCGCATGGTCGTACCAGGCCAGGAGCGGTACGCCGTAGAGGCGCTCGAACCAGTAGCGGAAGGACTCGTGGTCCATCGCGTCGGAATGGTAGGCGAGCCGGAAATCCTCGGTGATGGCGAACTCGGCGTCCCAGATCAAGGCGTAGAACGGCCGGTGGTCGATCCCGCGCGCCTTCAGCCCGTCGCAGACGCAGCTGACGAAGCAATGGATCTTCAGGTCGTACGGCATCTCGCCATGGACGCCCTCGGCCATCGCCGCCGGCCCATCGGCTTGCGCCGTGACCTCCCGAGGCTGTGCTGCGGGCTGCTCAGCCGGGGCGAGGATCGCCGCGAGATCGTCGACTGTAGCGATCGCCTGCCGGCTCATCGACGTCTCGGGAACGGACAGGCCGAGCGTCATCTCCAGGGCGAGGATGAGTTGCAGGAGCTGGACGGAGTCGAGGTAGAGGTCCTCGTTGAGCCGGGCCTGCGGACCGAAGCCGTCGAGGTGGGGATGATGCATCTCCTCGCGCAGCACGGTGCCGATGGCGGTGACGATGGTCTCGCGCTTCATGCCTCGGCCTCTGCCAAGAGGCCGCTTCGATGGCGCTCGGCCACAGCGCGGCGCGAAATCTTGCCGTTGGCCTGACGGGGGATCGCCGCGACCTGAACGGCCTCGCCGGGGACCTGATGGCCGGCGAGCCAGCGCCGGCACCAATCCTGGAGGGCTCGGGGCGGCACGGGCGCCTCGGCGCTGAACATCAGTGTGACCCGCTCGCCCGCGAAGGGATCGGGCCGGGCGAAGGCCACCGCGTCGGTGATGCCCGGCATCGCCATCACCACGTCCTCGACCTCGCCCGGATAGACGTTGAGCCCGGAGACGTTGATCGTGTCGTCGAGGCGCGACACGAAGACCAGCATGCCGTCGGCCCGGCGATACCCAAGATCGGCGGTGCGGATGGACCCGGCCTCGGTCTCCACCACGATCTCGGCCGGATGCTCCGCGCCCATACCCGCCGCGACGCGGTGATGGGGCAGGGGTCTGCCGATGGCGTTGGGCTGTTGCAAATCCGGGTTGATGGCGATGCAGCCGGCCTCCGAGCAGCCGTATTGCTGAAAAAGGTGCTCGACCCGGCCCCGGATGGTCTCGAACCAGGGCGCGGGCAGGAGGGTGCCAGAGGTCATGGCCGCGTGGATGCGCGCGTCCTCCGGCAGCATCCGCGCGAGGGTGTGGAGGAGGGCCGGCGCCGTGTAGAGCAGCGGACGCTCGATCTCGCGCAGGCGGCGCAGCAGGTATTTCGGATTGGTGGTGTCGAGCAGCACCGGCACGCGCCCGCGCCGCAGGCCGACGAACACCCCGCAGATCAGCCCGTAGGAATGCGTGATCGGGCAGGCGACGACCGGGGTCATCCCGGCCGGCTCGGTGAAGGCCGCGACATAGCTCTCCACTTCGCGCTCCACGGCGCTCCAGGCCCGCGCGATGCATTTGGGTTCGCCCGTCGTGCCGGAACTCATCTGAAGGAGCTGCCCCTCACCCGGGACCGGTGGGCTTGCGTCCACGATCGCCTCGCCGTCCAGGTTATCGAGGAAGATCCGGTGACAGCCGGCGCGGGCGGCGAGCCGCCGGGCACCGTCATCCGGGACGGCGAAGTGGATGGGCAGGAGCGTCGCGCCGACCCGGCGCGCGGCCAGGATGAAGGCGAGGCATTCGGTAGTGTCACGCAGGCGCATGGCGACACGCTCGCCTCTGCCGCCCGTCAGCCGGGCATGGCGCCCGACCCGGCAGATGGCGGCCTCCATCGCATCCGTATCGATGGTGCATCCGTCGATCTCGATCATGGCGTCTCCGGAGGATTGTTGGGGCAAGAAGAACAGCGCGTTGGACACGCGGCGGCTGCAATCCGCCTCCGCGAGCCCGAGCTTGCGCGCCAGCAGCGCCTCCACCGTCAGCGAGGGAGCGTCGATGCAGAGGCGTGCGAAGCGGTCCTGAAGGCCGTGCGCGGTGGCGTGCCGCGCCAGTCGAAGGCCGAGGCCGCGCCAGAAACCCGCCTCGTCCAGTCCGTGCAGCCGGCCGAGCAGGTGGGTGATCTCGGAGACGCCGAAGACGAACAGGCTGTCGCTGACGAGTTCGGCCAGCACGGCGGGCGAACGCATGGCATGGAAACGGTCATCCACAGGGCCGGCATGGGCAGGGTCGATGGCGCCGAAATCCGGTACGCGCCCCGGCTCGGCGACGAAGTCGACGCCGTATTCCGCGCTCTCGTGGAAGTCGCGCAAGATCACCCGCTCGGGCCAGCCGTCGCGGTGGACCAGGATCATGTTCTGGCCGTGCGCCTCCAGGGCGATGCCGTGAGCCACCAGAAGATGCCAGACCGGGAGGAGCGCGATCTCGACGAGGCGGTCGAGCCACGCCGCCAGCCCATGGCGCGCCAGCCACGGTTCGATGAAAGCGGTACCGTCGGCCTCGCACACCATCAGGGCGTTGAAGGGCACGGCCGCCTCGCCGTGAGCGAGATCCGGGCTCTCGCGCCAGATCGCCGCGAGCTGGCCCGCGCAAGACCCGTTGCGGTCGGCGAGGACGGCCGCGTATTCGCGCAGGACGTCCAGCCTGTAGCGTCCGCGCAGGAGCGGGTCGCCCGCGACGATCCCCGCCAGCCAGTCCGACAGGGCGGGGGCGGTCAGGACGAAGCGCGGATCGAGGGTTCGCGGGCTCGACGTCACGACGACGTCGAGGGCGAGCTTCACGCTGGCGGCGCCTGGATCGTCGAGGTTGTGCAGGGTGCGAAGGGATTGGGTGGCGCGGTAGCGTGGACCGGCGGATCCCAGGGCTACCGCACGTCCTTCGGCGAACCAGGACCGCAGCGGCCCCACCGTGAGCCGACGCATCTGCCAGGGATGGACGGGGAGCAGGGCGTGGGTTTCGAAGGAATGCCCGGCCTCGCCGAGGCGACGCCCCAGAACCTGCGTCTCCCCGCCGAGTTCGGCCTGCCAGAACGCCGCCTCTTGCCCCGGCAGCGACAGGGCAAGGGAGTCCCGGCGAATGGCCAGCCAATCGAGGCGGAAGGGTGCGGCGGATTCCGGCCCGTAGCGACGGTGATCGTCCAGGCTGAAGCCGGTGCGCGCCTTGAAGCACGGGTGATAGGGATGGCCCTCCGATAGCGCGGCGTCGAGGGCCGCGAAGGGCAGGGCGCGGCGGTCGGGCGCGCGTAGGGTCTCGGCATTCCAGCGGCAGAGCGCGATCGTCTGCCGGAGTTCCGCCAGCAGGCGAACCCGGCGCTCCCCCTCGCCAGGAAGAGCCTCCACCAGGGTGACGAGGTCGGCCGCATGCCAGGACCCGCCCGACCCCGCCATCTCGATCGTTCCGGGGGCGAGGCGCGGGCGGTCGAACGGGCCGAAGCTGCCGATGGCACGCAGGCGCAGCGCGCCGATCCGCCAGGCGAGGTATTCCGTATCCTGCGCCGGCTCCCGTTCGGCGAGGCCTTCGAACAGGGCCGCTTCCGCGAGCTGGCGCAGGACGCGCGCCTCCGGTCGGTCCACGCGCTCAAGAGGCAAGGGCACAGCCGGCCTCGCTGCGCAGCATCGCCCGCGCGCGGAGCGGGTTCGGCATATCGCGATAGGTATCCGTCCCGTCCCCCGAGGCGAGCTCGTCGCGGTCCGCGAGGCGCACACGCAGGTTGGCCTTGGTGCAGAGGGTCGATCCCTCCACCACCGAACGAGCGAAGGTGCGGCCCGCGCCGGTCATGCGGCGCGCCATCGCCTCCAGGCGGGCGGCGAGGTCGTCGAGGAGGATCGCCTCGGGTAGGATCTCGTCATGCCCCATCCGGGCGATCACGGAGAAGATCTGGTTGACCACCAAGTAGTAGCCGAGGCGCCGGTTCACCTCCGACTCAGGGAAGTAGAGACCCGCGATGGTGGCCGTCTCGGGCGCCTGGCGCAGGAGCCGGGGCCGCGCCGCCTCGGACAGGTAGAAGCCCTGGTTGTCCCGGTAATAGCCCCGGCGCGGCCAGCCGGTGGCGACATCAAGGAGCGCGTTCTGCTGGTGCGCCTCCAGGGCGATGCCATGGGCATCGTAGAGGGCGACGATGGGTTCCAGCATGCAGTCGAGGTAGAGGCCGAACCAGGCCCGCGCGGCGTGGGCCCGCGCGGAGACGCCACCGGGAGCGACGCGGCGCAGCAGCGCTTCCAGCCGCGAGGCACGGCCGGGCAGCGGCTCGGCCGTGAGGGCCGCCAGCGTCGCGACGCCCCGCTCGGCGCCGCCGCGAAACGGATTCTCGCGCAAAACCGTCTCGAATCCGCTCTCGGCGCGCCCCGGACAGTGCAGGGTGAGGTAGGCCGGGTCGGACACGATCCGGAAGGCGGAATGGCGGGTGCCAAAGCCGTTCAGGGCCAGCAGCCGTGCCATGGCAACGCCGGCTTCGAGTTCGGCGAAGCGGTTCAGCCGCAGGGAATTGGTCAGCGTGACTGGTAGCGAGAACTTCGCCATCCACGGGCTGTCTGGTGCGTAGACGGTCCGCAACGAGGAGGTCGCCGTGTAGCGAGGGCCGAAATCGCCGAGGCGCCGGACCTGCCGCGCCTCCACCATCGCGGCTACATGCGGCTCCAGCATCAGCGCGTCGGCCTGGAGCGGGTGCATGGGAAGGGCGATCTCGCCGGGGCGCAGCGGCAGGCGCGCGGCATCGGCGCCGAGGAGGTCGAGGGCGATCTCCGGCGCGGATCGCCGAACAGCCGAATCGTGGCGGACGCGGGCCGCCTCGACGGCGAACACCGCGAGCCGGAACCCCCCCGCCTCCTCAGGTCCGTAGGCGCGCGCCTGCCAGATCGAGAGGCCCTGCCGGCTCTTCGGCGTCGGGTGGAGCCAGTGGCCGAACACCAGGGCGCGCTCGGTTCCGATGAAGCTTGTATCCTCGCCCGTCTCCCGCGCGGCGAGGTCGAGTTGGCGGGCCGTCTCGCGATAACTGTCGAGGATGCGCCCGAGCAGTTCGAGTTCCTGCGTGCGGGCGGCCTCGCCCAGGCCGACGCGGGCATAGGCCTCGCCGAGAAGCTCCTGAAGCGCGTGCATCGGCGGCACATCGCGCCACCGCGGCTCGTGGAGATGGCGGGTCCAGAGGCGGCCGAAGCCCTGCGCGCCGCACAGGGACGGGGACCGGATTTCCGCGCGGATCGCGAGGCGGCGGCTGCGCAGATTCCACTCCACGCATCCCGCCGTAGGGCCGTCCGGCAGCGTGTGGCGGACCGGGATGCCGGGGTCGATCTCGCGCAGGTAGCCGTTGGCGAAGCTGCGGAACGCCGCCGCCTCCGCGACGGCTTGAGACGATGGTGGCATGACGACCGAACCTCGTTCGAGCCCTGGATGATCGAGCAATCCGCGAGCGGGACCAGCAACAGCCGGCTTGTCCGGCGCGAATGGACCATGGATGTCCCCCGATCATCCTTCAGAAGATCGACGCGACAACTTGACCCGGATCAAGTTTTCTAGCTTTCGAAATGATATTTCGAGCAGAAAGGTTCCATAAAATGAACCATATTGCACAACATCTTACTTATTTCCTATGGCATAGTCAACACAGGAGCAAGAAATGTCTTTTTTACGAGACTTTCATTAGAATTACTTTTGATCAAGACACGAATGAAACTCGAAGGAGCCAACTTACGTCTTCCCGACATGCGTCTGGTGATCGGTGCTCACGAGTCGATCCGAGTGGCTGGCGCCGACATCGCGGAGCCTGCCATTAGGGGTTGCCGGTGCCGTCGCTCCGGCGCCTCGTAGCGGGCGACCCGCCGGGCCGCGACGGCGAACAGGAATGCCAGCGCCAGCATCGCGGCGTCGAACCACGCGAAGAGCGGATCGGCGCCGGACCGGCGCAGGCTGTGCTGCGGCAGGGTGAGGATGTCGGCCGCCACGACGGCAAGGCAGAGGAGCGCCACCACCCAGAGCCCCTGGCACCATGCCCGGCGATGCGAGCGGGCCAACGGCACCAGCGCGGCGATGATCCAGGCCCCGAAGAAGGCGCGGATCTCCCATTCGGCCCGGCCGGCAAGGCCGACGGGCAGCAGCCGGTTGGCCAGGAAGTAGACGGCCACGGCCGCCGGCAGGCCCACCACGACGCCGACGTTGAGGGCCTGGACGAGGCGAAGGCCCGGGAAGGCTCGCTCGCCCGCCCGCGGCAGCCGCGCGAGGGACCACAGGATGATCCCGGTCGCCACCGTGGCGCAGCCCATCAGGCCACAGAGGAAGAACAGCAGGCGCACGGCACCGCCGGCGAAGTGCGCCTCGTGCAGGCCCGTCATGGTCGTGAAGGTCTTGGCGGCGGCCCTGAGATCGAGTCCGCGCACCTCCAGCACCGCGCCGCTGACGCCGTCGAAGGCGATCTGCGGATGGTCGCGGGCGATGCCGCGCGGCTCCGAGAACAGCGCGACGACGGTCGCGTGGGCGTCGCCCGGGTTGACGATGGTGAGGCGTTCCAGGGGCTCGGCGACCATCGCGACCGCGCGCTCCACGAGGGGGCCGACCGGGGTCGGGACGGCGGGCCGGTTCGCCGGCCGGCGCGGCGTCGTGATCCAGGCGGCCTCGGAAAAGAAGGCCTGGGTGTTTCCCTGATAGGCTGTCGTCACGCCCCAGGGCATGTAGAACGTCGCCAGGGTGACGACGCCCGTATAGGTGATCATCAGGTGGAACGGCAGCGCCAGCACGCCGCTGACGTTGTGCGCGTCGAGGAAGCTGCGGCGCGGCGCCTTGTCCCGGCGGAAGGTGAAGAAATCCACGAAGATGCGCCGGTGGATGAGGATGCCGGAGATCAGCGCCACCAGCATGATCATCGCGCAGATGCCGACCACCCAGCGCCCCCAGAGAGGCGCCATGTGCAGCTCGAAATGGAACCGGTAGAGGAAGTCGCCGCCCTCGGTGTCGCGAACGACCGCTTCGGCCCCGGTGGCCGGATCGAGGTGCACGTGGCCCGGCGGCTCACCCGGACGGGTGCGCCAGAACAGGTCGAGCACCGGCTTCTCGGGCCGTGGCAGGCCGATGAACCACGACCGGGCCCGCGGCGCGTGCAAGGCGAGGTAGGCCACGGCCCGCTCGGTAGCGTCGGCGAGCTCGGGGCCGCGCAGGGGCTCGGCGAGGCCGAGTTCGGGCCGCATCCAGCGGGAGATGTCGGTCCGGTAGTAGCTCGCCGTGCCCGTCACGAAGATCGCGAACAGCACCCAGCCGACGATCAGGCCCGACCAGGTGTGCAGCCACGCCATGGACTGGCGAAAGCTTGCCCTCATGCCGGGCCCTCCCGCATCACCGGCCCGGATCGCACGATGTCGGGTCCGCCGGTCACATCAGAAGTCGACGGTCGCGGAGAGAATGACCGTCCGGGGAGCGCCAACCGCGAGAAAGCCGCGCGCGGCGGAGGCCCAGTACGAGTCGTCGAGGATGTTCTGAACCGTGGCGCGCATCACCACCGGCTTCCCGTTCACGCCCTCGAACGTGTAGCGCAGGCCCGCATCGAACCGCGTCCAGTCCGGTACCGACTGGGTGTTGTCCTGACTGTAGAACATGCTGCTGGTGTAGATCGCCCGCCCCGTCAGGGTCAGGCCCGGAACCAGCCACGGCGGCAGGTCGACTTCGCCGTAGAGGTTGAACGCCGTATCGGGAACGCCCGGCGCCGCCTTGCCGTCGAACCGGCCGCCCACCGTGTTGACGAGCTTCGCGTCGATCAGGGTCACACCGCCCAGCAGGCGCACACCCGGAACGAGTTCGCCGAACACGTTGACCTCGATGCCGCGATTGCGCTGCAGGCCGCTCACGGAAAACCGGTTCGTGGCGGGATCGGTGAAGGCGCTCGGCTGCTCGATCTCGAAGAGTGAGGTCGTGAGCGAAACCGTGCCGAAATCGACCTTCGCGCCGACCTCCTTCTGCCGGCTAACCACGGGGGCGAAGACGTCACTGGAGTTGATCGCCGTCGCCGGGGCGGACGGCCCCGCATCGAGGGACTCGATGTAGTTTCCGTAGAACGACAGGTTCTCAAAGGGACGGATCACCAACGCGATGGCGGGACTGAACCGGCCCTCTTGGTAGCTGGTGGCCAGGTTGCCCTGCGTCGGGCCCGGACGCGTGGCGTAGCTCTTCAGATCGATGTCCTGGAAGCGACCGCCCAGGGTCAGCAGGAACCGGTCCTCGCCCAGCGACAGGGTGTCGGCGATGGCGACGCTGCGCGCGGAGAGTTCCGTAAACAGAGGCTGCTGTTCGGAGCGGGGGAACAGGCCCGTGGCGACGGAGCCGAACGGCAGGTCGCCCGGGTTGTAGATGTTGGTGTTGTAGATCGGCAGCGCGAAGGGGACGAAGCCGCGCGAGTAGTTCTTGTTGACCGCCTCGACGGCCGCCACCGTAAATTGATGCCCGACGATACCGGTCTGGAAGCTCGTCCGGATGCCCACCTCACCGGTGAACCCCTGCAGTTCCAGGGGCTGGATGGCGAGCGAGTTCGTCGCCAGCCCGGTCGTGTTGATCACGCGGTAGTTCGAAGTCAGGAAGTCCTCGTTGTATCGGCTGAGACCGCCGGCCGCGTAGATCGTCGTCTCGGGTAGGATGTCGTACTCGACCCGGCCGGCGGCCATGTTGTAGCGGCTGTCGTTGTACTCGAAGGCATTCGCGGTGTTGCGGCGTGCGTTCGGCGCGCGTGGCACGGGAATGCCGGGCGCGACCGCATTGAACAGCGAGGTCGGTGCCGTGATGTTCTGGGTCGAGTGGTTGAAATCGAACGAGGCGCGGAAGCGGTCGTTGCGGTAGTCGATGCCAAGCGCCGCGACGCCGACCTCGATGGCGTTCTTGTCCAGCGGCGTGTCGCCGTTGCGGTAGGCGCCGTTGAAGCGCACGCCCCACTCCTTGAACGTGCCGAAGCGCCGCCCGAAATCGAGATGGGTCCCGAACTGCGAATCGCTGAAGTAGCTCGTGGTGATCCGTGTAAGCGGCTCGTCATAGGCCCGCTTCGGCACGAGGTTAATGGTGCCGCCGACGCGACCGGTGCCACCGCTGAGAAGCGCCGTCGGCCCGAGCAGGACCTCGACGCGCTCCAGCCCCTCGGTGAAGCTGCGGCGCGGATTGGCAATGTAGAACAGGCCGTCGAAAGCGGTGTCGAGGTTGGTGACCGAGAAGCCGCGGATGAAGTACGAGTCGCGCTCGCTGTAGGGCGGGGCGTCGCTGCGCACGGACGGATTGTTCAGCACGACGTCGCCGACGGAGCGTGCCTCCTGATCATTGATCAGCTTCTCCGTGTAGCCCGTCACGTTGAAGGGCGTTTTCAGGACAGAGCGGTTGCCGAGGAGGCCGACCCGCGTGCCGCTGCCGACCTGGCCGCCCGCATAGGGGACGGGCGGTTGCCCCACGGTGCCGGAACGCGGCGGCAAGCCGGTGACCACCCCCGGAGCCTGCGCGGACCCGGCCACGTGGAGTTCCTCGAGCGCGACCGCGTTGGCCGGCTCGCCGCCGAGCTGGACGTAGCGCGGGTTCACCAGCGTGATGGTGGAGGGGCCGACCGCGCGAAAGCTCATTCCGGTTCCGGCGAGGAGCCGGCCGAGGCCGTCGAGGGGCTCGAAGGCGCCGTCGAGGCCGTCCGTTACTAGCCGCGTCGTGAGGTCGGTCGCGTAGACGAGCTTGATCCCGGCCTGTTCGGTGAAGGCGACGAGGGCCGATTCGAGCGGCCCTTTCGGGATCGCCAGGGCGACACGCTTCGCGGTGCTCGGGGCTGAAGCCTCCGGCGCGAGGGCGAGGATGCTCCCGGTTCGCTCATGCACGGGCCGGGTGCTACGCGCAGACTGGCCCTGCGCCTCTCGGGCGTGCTCGTCCGGACCAAGCACTTCCTGACCTTGAACGGCCGGCGGGACCATCACAAGCATCGACACGCCGGCAAGGGCCAGACCGACCCGCCGTTCATTCGCAATCCCACGCCCGCGCGCCGTCATTCCAAGCCCCGTCCATCTCTCGAAGGGAGGCGGCACGCGTCGCGCCCGCTCGCCCCCCACCGATTGAGATCAACGAGGCCCCGGAATCCTGACGTTCGATGACGAACTTATTTTACGATTTCCGAAACGGTGATCCGACGAGGACGAGGAGTGGCGACAGGCGCGTGACTTCAACGCCCATGGTCGCGGCGATCGCGTCGAGGGCTTCGTCCGTGTTGCGCGCGTCGAAGGCCCCGGTGACGCGGCGCTCGCCGGCCGCCGCGTCGAGGAGGACGATGCGTCCGTGACGGAAGCGGTCCAATTCAGCCAGCACGGCGGAGAGCCGTTCGCCGGAGAAGCGCAGGCGTCCCTCCCGCCACGCCGTCATCCGGTCCGTGTTCGCCGCCGTCACCGAGAGGGACTCGGCCTCCGCGCGGCGGACCGCCTCGCCCGCCGAGATCCGGACGGGGCGCCCCGACGCTGCGACATCGACGCGACCCTCGATCACGGCGACCGGGATCTCCGCGCTGTCGGCGCGGACGACGAAGCGCGTGCCCACGGCCCGGACGCTCAACCCGTCGCCGCGCACCACGAACGGGCGCCGCGGGTCGGAGGCCACGTCGAAGAACGCCTCTCCGCGCAGGAGCTCGACCCGACGCTCGGTCTCGCTGAAGCGAAGGGCGATGGCCGTATCGGTGTTGAGGTCGATCCGGCTGCCATCCGCCAGGGTCGCGTGGACGATGTCGCCGACGCCGCTCCAGAGATCGGAACGCAGCCAGTCGATTAGCCCGAGCTGAAAGGCCAGCGTGGCCCCGAGGACGAGGACGATGGCAATCCCGGCTACCCCCTTGGACGATGCGCGGCGAAGCCTGGGATCTGGCACTTGACCGAGCTTGCGCCACAACCCCTCCAACTCGGCATGGGCATCGGCATGGGCGGGGTCGGCGGCGCGCCAGGCCTCGAAGGCGTCCCGGTCCCGGTCCGTCGCATCGGGCGAGGCGAGGCGCGCGACCCACGCCGCGGCGGCCTCGTAGACCGGGTCTTCTCCCGAGTCGTGCGCGTCGGTCTCGTCGCGGCCAGCCACAGCCCTGCTCCATCCGGAATGCACCAAGCCCGGACGGCCCAGCCCCCTGCTCCTACACCCTCAGATCAACGGGCCGCCAATCTCCTGACGTCGTCTCTCAAAGAAGATCGGCGCAGCGGCGGCGGCAGTGCAGGAGCGCCTTGATGAGGTGCTTCTCGACCATGTTCCGGGTGATGCCCAGGCGGCTGGCGACCTCACCGTTCGACAGGCCCTCGAACCGAACGAGCAAAAAGACCTCGCGGCACCGGGGCGGCAAGGCGTCGATGGCCGCCGCCAACCGTCTGAGATCCTGGCGCGCGATCACCTGGCGCTCCAGCATGGCAGATCCATCGACGATCTCCGCAAGGTCCCCGTCGGTCACGGCCTGGAATAGCGTGCCTTCCAGCCGATGCCGGTTCCGCATCCGCAGCGCGACGTTGTTGGCGACCTGGAAGAGGAAGGCGGACGGGTGCTCGACAGGCGCACGCGACACGGCGCCGAGCATCCGCAGGTAGGTTTCCTGATGAGCATCGGCGGCTGCGTCGGGGCTGCCGAGCAGGCGCAGAAGAAAGCGCCGAAGCCTGACGCCTTCGCTCCGATGCAGCGTCTCGATCAATGTCGGCTGCATGAACCCCGCTCCAATCACCCCTGGATCAATCCGTGATCGCTCGATCTCGATGAGGCGAGGAAACAGCTATTCAGAAATTATGCAAGTGATTCAATAGTTTAGATAGTTTCTAAAATGCACGGGCCATGGTGCTTCAAGGCGTTGTCGTTCTATCGGAAACAGTACCCCCCAGGGACGGTACGCTCCGCGCGACCTCGCCCTCGGTTGATTGCAAATGCCGCAGGCTGTTGCAGCATGCCCACACATCTTGACCTCGGCGAGAAACGACGGGAGTGGCGGGGGGCGCACCTGTCATGCCTGCGCGACGCGAGCGCGCTGCACGCCCGAGAAGGTCAAGCGCTTCAAGCGCTGGAAGCACGAGGCGGGGCTGGAGGCCATGCAGAGGCGGCTCGATGCCATGGCGGTCCGGCGCGCCACGGTCGAGCACGTCTTTGGAACGCCGAAAGCCTGGATGGGCAGTACGCCCTTCCTGATGAAGGGCCTGAAAGGCGTGAGAACCGAGATGAGCCTCGCCATCCTCGCCTACAACGTGAAGCGGATGATCCGCCTGTTCGGCGCAACTTGGCTCATCCAGGCCATTCGAGCCTGAAGCTGCCCGCCGCGCCGCCGTCGTCATCCTGCTGATCGACGCTGGCGGCCACGATCAATGCGTTTTGACACGGCCTGGGTCGGGACCCGTCCGGCCGCTCTACGACCGGGATGGGTGGCAAGCGGCCAGTCCGCTTCTCATGAAATTCGGCGAGAAGCGGGCATGGTTGCTCACGTCGTCGGCTTTCGGTAGCTGACCGCGGACAGGGATCAGCGAAGGCGAAACCACGAGAGTAGCGTCGGTTGATGACAGCTCTTGATCTGTGAGCGTTCAACCCGCCTCGTCAGACTTGTGCCTGACCGCCATCGACGAACAGCTCAACGCCATTGACGAAGCTCGCCTCGTCGGAGGCCAGGAACAGGACCGCATTGGCGATCTCGGGCGCTTCGCCGACGCGTCCGAGGGGGATGCGAGAGCCCAGGAAATCAACAAGGCCCTGCTGCTTCTCGGCATCGTCGCCGGCAAGGCCGACGAGGCCCGGCGTGCGCGTCGCACCGGGGCTGACCACGTTGACGCGGATGCGACGCTCCTTCAGGTCGAGGATCCAGGTGCGCGCGAAGTTGCGAACGGCTGCCTTGCTAGCGGAATAGACGCTGAAGGCCGGCGTCCCTTCGCTGCCAGCGGTCGAGCCGGTCAGCACCACCGCGCCGCCATCCTTCAGAAGCGGAAGGGCCTTCTGGACAGTGAAGAGCGTGCCCTTCACGTTGGTATCGAAGGTGCTATCGAACTGCTCTTCGGTGATGGTACCGAGCGGCGCGAACGCGCCACCGCCGGCATTGGCGAAGACGACGTCGATCTGCACGTGCTTCTGCTGGACGGCATCGTAGAGGCGGTCGATGTCGGCGAGGTTCGCCATGTCGCCCCGAACGCCGGTGACCCGGCCGCCGATCTGCTCTACCGCCGCGTCGAGCGCGTCCTGACGGCGACCGGTCACGAACACCGAGGCGCCCTCGCGCGAGAAGGCCTTGGCGGCGGCGAGGCCGATGCCGCTGGTGCCACCAGTCACCACCACCACCTTGTCCTGGAATCTGCCGGTCATCATCGCTCTCCATGGTTCGGCTGCGTGTGAGCCGCTGACGAGAGAGATGCTCCCAGAACGATGATGCGAACAGGCAGTGGAAATGGCACTTAGCGTTCCAATCGGGGAACGATGATGCGCCCAGACCTCAACGATTACGTCACCTTCGCCGAGGTCGTTGCCCATGGCGGCTTCACCGCCGCAGGCCGGGCGCTTCGCGAGCCGAAGTCGAAGCTGAGCCGGCGTGTCTCGGCGCTGGAAGCCCGACTTGGGGTGCGGCTCATCGAGCGCTCCAGCCGGCGCTTCCGCGTCACTGAAGTCGGACAGACCTTCTACGAGCGTTGCCGCGCCATCATGCTGGAGGCGGAGCGGGCCGAAGCGCTCATCGCGGAAGCCCAAGCTGAACCGCATGGGCGGATCCGCATGAGTTGCCCGCGGAACCTCGTGAAGGTCGTCTCCGCTATCGTGCGAGGTTTCCTCGACCGCTTCCCAAAGGTCCAGCTCCAACTCGTCGTGACGGATCGAGCCGTCGACCTGATCGAGGAGCGGATCGACGTCGCGCTGCGCGTTCGACACGAGCTGACGAGCGATGCGTCCCTCACCATGCGGTCACTCGGCCGCTCTCGCTGGATCCTCGTCGCAAGCCCGCGGTTCGCGAACGGCCTCGGCGCCGGCCTTGCCGAACTCGCGTCCGTCCCGACCATGGGCACGAGCGACGAGGTGGGTGAAACCACCTGGATGTTGGAGCGAGAGGACGGAACAGCGCATGTGATGCGCCACGAGCCGCGCCTGACCTGCGCCGACTACGCCGTTCTCTGCGATGCCGCAGCGGACGGACTGGGCGTTGCCTTCCTGCCCGATCACGCCTGTGCAGCACACATCGACGCCGGAAGGCTCGTCCGTGTCTTCCGGGACTGGCGGAGCAGGGACGGCATCGTCCATCTGGTTTTCACGACCCACCGCGGCCTGCCGCCCGGCGTCCGATCCCTGATCGACCACTTGGCAGGAGAGTTTCCGGATCTTTGAGGGTCTGAACACCCCGGTTGACGGTCATTTCCTTGAGGGTAGCGAAACTCAGCCTTGATGGATGATAATCAATTTTACCATCGAATTTCGCTAGGATAGTATCTGAAGCCGTCGCCGTCGACAGCAACATGACCCAAACCAGGCCATGGAAAATGGCATGCAAATAAGCGTGCGCGCGTTTCAGCGATGCTTGATAGCAGGCCTATCCTTGATTTTACTGCCTGATCCGGGTCAATATCAGCAAAAAACTTGAGGTTTGGACTTTCGAAAATCAATGCCGCATGATGCACCAGATCGCCAATAATATACAGTTGCTCATCACCTGAGTGAAGCCGAAAGCAACTATGTCCTGCGGTATGGCCTGGCGTAAAAATGGCCTGTATTCCCGGCAAGAATTCTTCATTGTCTTTGAAGAAAGCAATCCGATTTCTCACTGGCAGCAGGTTGTTTCGCGCTATCCGAACCGCGAAACCAATTGGTGATTCAAAATATAATTCGTCGGTCCAATAATCAAAATCAATCTTTGTCAAATAAATTGTGGCATTTGGAAATTGGGGATTGCCTTTGTCATCGCACAGCCCGCCGATATGATCGGGATGAGGGTGCGAGCACACAACAGCGTCTATGCTTCCTGGATGGATACCAGCTGCTATCAAGCCATCCTGCAATAAGCCACCGCTGCTCCCGAAAATTTTCGAGGATCCGATCCCAGTTTCAAAAATCACATTTCTTCCGTTTATAGAGATAACGGGGATATTCATGGGGATCGTGATGCTTTTGGTCGGCAAGAAATTTTGCTTCAAGCGCCGTTCAAGCTCTTCCGTCGGGCTGCCGCCGAACGCGATGGCCGGAGGCCCAATATCAAGCACCCCGTCGGAGACAACAACGATGTCTGCAGCGCCGATGTTAAATTTGTAGGGAGGCGCTATTTTGGGGGGTGGCCTCAAGCTGGAATGATCGGCCAGAATTTGCATCACCTTTTCCTCGTCCTCGAATGCTATTTGCCTATAATCGAGATGCGTCTGCGCTTCATAAGCGAGACTACCAACCCGGCGATGTGACGGATTAGGCTATGCTCAGATATAGAAGACACCTCGGAATGCGCTCAGAGGGCGACTAACCCTTGCTGCGCCTGTTGAGTGTCTGCCTCCCGCAGATGTCTGCAGCGTTTCATCGGCACGCGGGAGCGTTACGGTCGTAAAATCAAAACACTGGCCATCCCTCTCAGTCGAACCCGCGCGCGGGCGACCGTCCCCGGTTGCTCGCATGATGCCTGCGTCTGGACCGCGGTACCGGTCTCAAACAATTTGCTTTGACTGGATGGTGTCGAGCGTTCCCGAGCGCGGGCTCGTCCGCGCTCGGGGAAAGCCGGGCTAGTTCGGGATCAGCTCACGGGCGGGGCCGCCTGTCTCCTGGCCGCGCCCCTGAGCATAGCCTGGAAGGGCAGGGTTCCGCGCGTTGCCGCTGTCGGTGTCCATCCCGCCGAGCCAGTAGGCTGACCGCGCCTGCGGCAGGACCGAGCCCGTGGTCGACGGGTCCTCGGTGGGATGGGAAACGGTCCGGGCCTGGGAGGCTCCGGTCAAGGCGGCAAGGGTGCAGGCAGACGCGAAAACGAGGGCCGAAACAGTCTTGAGCATCGTCATGTTCAATCTCCAGTATTTCCTGCCTGATCGACCAACGCTAAGCAGGGATGCCGGACAGACGACGTCTTCGGCTGCTTATTCCAGGTCGCGTCGAAGAATTTTGATGCTCGTATTCCTAGCCACATCACCGAGCATGCGTACGTGATGCGAGCCTGAAAAAGATCGCCGCGTGCGTGGAATAATCCCGGATTGGCAGCGTCCATGCCTCCGAAGCCAAGCCCAGAGCAGACTCACATCGTTTGGCTTGCGCACGGAGGGGTCCCGCCCATGCCAGGAGATCGGACATGACGGACATGATGCGCCTCATCGAGCCGCTGATCCCGGTCCTCCGCCGCTACGCCCGTGCTCTCCTGCGCAATCCCACCGATGCCGACGATCTCGTCCAGGATTGCCTGGAACGGGCCGTCGGTCGGTGGCACCAGCGCCAAGTCGATGGCGACACGCGAACCTGGCTCTTCGCCATCCTCCACAACCTCGCCGTGACGCAGATGCGCCAGCGCGCGCGGCGAGGTGCGCACATGCCGATCGAGGATACGGCGGAAGCCAACCTCGCTGTGGCACCCACACAGGAGAGCGGCCTTCGCCACCGCGACTTGATGAGCGCGCTCGATGCCCTGCCGGAGGAGCAGCGCAGCGTCCTCCTCCTCGTGACGGTGGAGGGCCTGTCCTACGCCGAAACGGCGGAAATCCTCGCCATCCCGACCGGCACCGTGATGTCCCGGCTGTCACGGGCCCGAGACCGGATGCTCCAGCTGATGGACGGCGCGGAGGCGGCCGTTCCGGCCAAGCGGCCGCTCCTGCGGAGGGTGAAATGACCATGCGTCCCATCAGCGACGACGATCTCCAGCGCCTCTTGGACGAGCGGCTGGATGCCGCCCGCAGGCGCGAGGTCGAAACCTATCTCAACGACCATCCCGAGGCGCGGGCGCGCGTCGACCGCCTCGTCGCCCTCGGCGAGGAGATGCGGGCCGCCTTCGCGCCCATCGCCGCGGAGCCGGTCCCTGCCCAGCTGAACCTGTCGCGGATCGTCGAGGCACGCCGTCGCCCGCAACGTCCCGTCTGGCAGGCGATGGCAGCCGGTCTGCTTCTTCTCCTCGGCGGCGCCGGAGGCTGGGGCCTGCGCGATGTGGTCTCGTCGGCGCCGGCTGGGATCGAAGCGTTGGCCCAGGCGGCGAGCATGAACTACGCGGTCTATGCTCCGGACCACACCCGGCCCGTCGAGCTCGCTGCCGCCGACCGGGACGAACTCGCGGGCTGGTTCTCGGCCCGGCTCAAGCGGCCGGTGGGCGTGCCGGACCTTAGCAGCTCCGGTTATCACCTTATGGGCGGGCGCCTCGTCGCGACGCAGCAGGGGCCCGCCGGGCTGCTGATGTACGATGACGGGCACGGCGCGCGCTTCGTGATGCTGATGCGGCCGATGTCCGTGCCCGGCGACGCGCCGATGCAGACGCACATCTCCGCGACGTCGAACGGCTACGCCTGGGCTCAGGACGGGCTCGGCTACAGCCTTGTAGGAGCGGCCGACCCGGTGGTCCTTCACCCACTCGCCAATGACATCCGCCGCGCCACCGCGAAGAAGATCTGAAGGCCAGCTATGTCCCTCCTCAACGACCTGACCGGCGCTAGTCCGGCTCTGAACCCGCGCGCCGTCCTCCTGCGGCTCGGTGCCATCGGAGGGCTTGTCGTCGGTGCTGCGGGGGCCTTCGCCTATGTCGGCGGCTGGTTCTCGCCGGGCGCCCTGACCCAGGCTCGGATCGTCGACCGCTTCGAGCGGGTCAACGGCCCGCATCCGGGATTCCGGCGTAACCACGCCAAGGGGCTCTGCCTAGCCGGCCGCTTCGAGAGTACCGGCCGGGGCGCGCGACTATCGAAGGCGTCGCTGTTCGCGGCGGGTCAGATCACCCCGGTCACCGGGCGCATCGCGCTCGCGGGCGGCCAGCCCTACGCAGCAGATGCATCGACCACGGTCCGCAGCCTCGCACTCCGTTTCCAACTTCCCGACGGCGAGGAATGGCGCACCGGCAACAACGACATCCCGGTCTTCCCGGTGCGGACCTCGGAGGCGTTCTATGCCCAGCTTCTCGCCGCCAAGCCCGATCCGGCCACGGGCAAGCCCGATCCCGAGGCACTCAAAGCCTTCTTCGCCGCGAACCCCGAGAGCGCGACGGCGGCGGCCTTGATCAAAGCGCGCACGATCACCTCCGGGTTCTCCGACGACACCTTCCGGGGCTTGAACGCTTTCCGGTTCGTTGCCGGAGACGGCACGCAAACGCCCGTTCGCTGGGCGTTCGTGCCGGAGCAGGCCGTCACAGCCGAGAGTGCGGCCCAGACCGCACGCGCGGACAAGAATTACCTGTTCGACGACTTCGAGTCCGCGGTCCGTCGGGCGCCCGTCCGCTGGCACCTTGTCGCCACCCTCGGCGACGCAGGCGATCCAACAGCGGACGCGACGCGTCCCTGGCCGGCCGAGCGGACGAGCCTCGACCTCGGGACGGTGATCGTGACCGCGACGGAGGCGGAGGCCAGCGGCAATTGCCGCGACGTGAACTTCGACCCCCTGGTCCTGCCCGCCGGCATCGCGGGATCGGACGATCCGCTGCTCAGCGCGCGCTCGGCGGCCTACGCGCAATCCTTCACGCGACGCGCCGGCGAGCCGAAGGCCCCGAGCGCAGTCCACGATGTCCCCGCTGCAGGAGCCGGATTGTGAGCACCACCATGAACTTCAACCGACCGGCCCGGCTGCTGCACTGGGCCATGGCCGGCATGATCCTGGCCATGCTGTTCATCGGCGTGGCGATGGTGACCTCTCTGGCGCACTATGACGCCCTCGTGGCGCTGCACCGCCCCCTCGGCATCGGCATCCTGATCCTCGCGGCGCTCCGCCTCGTCAACCGCTGGCGTCATCCGCCGCCCGAGCTGCCGGCGGACCTTCCGGGCTGGCAGCGACAGGCTGCGCACGCCTCGCACATCCTGCTCTACGGCTTGATGCTCGGGTTGCCGCTGATCGGTTGGGCGATGCTGTCGGCGGCCGGGTACCCCATCGGGCTTGGCGGCGCGGTGGTGCTCCCGCCGATCCTGCCGCGCGATCCCACGATCTACGCTTGGCTGCGTCCACTTCACACGGTGCTGGCCTACGCCTTGTTCGGTCTCATCCTCGCCCATCTCGGTGCCGCGCTGATGCACGGGCTGATCCGCCGGGATGGTGTCTTCTCCAGCATGGCCCTGCGCTTGACGACGCCGCGGTCACGATGACGACGGGCCAGGCAACGAGGCGAGACAGCATGGACGACAGCGCAGCGGGCCGGGTGCTTATAGCCGGGGGCGGTATCGCCGGACTTGCCATGCGGCGAGCGCTGCAGCGACGCGGCATTCCCTCGCTGACCCTGGAGCGGCGCCCGACGCCGGCCGATGCGGGCCTCGCCATCAACCTGCCGGGGAACGCAGTCCAAGCTCTCCGCCAGCTCGGCTTGAGCGAAGCCCTGCGCAACATCGGCTCACCCGTCCGTCGGCGCGAGTACCGCACCGAGAGCGGGCGCCTCCTCTTCGGAATCGACGAGGCGGCGTTCTGGGGGGAAGAAGCGTGCCCGCGTTGTGTGCGTCGCGCCGACCTGCTGCGCCTCCTGACGCTCGACCTTCCCCCGACCGATCTCCGGCCGGGATCTGAGATCAGCGCCGTCCGGCAGATGCCGAGGGGCGTCGCGGTCGAGCTTCAGGATGGGACGGCCGAAACCGGCGGATTCCTCGTCGGCGCCGACGGTGTCCACTCGCGGGTTCGAAGCGACACGTTCGGCGCTTCCGCGCTTGGAGCGGCGATGCTGGCCCCAGCGAGCTGGCGCTTCATGGCGCCGAACCCAGGCCTTGACGCGTGGACGCTTTGGGCTGGATCAAACGGATTGTTCCTGCTCATCCCCGTCGACCATGGCGAGGTCTACGGCTGGGTCTCAGTCGGCGAGACCGCCGGACGGGGGCAGGACTTGGCGGCCTTCCGGACTGCCTTTGCATCGTTCCCACCGCTCGTCCGCGACACCCTTGATGCGGTTCTGGCCCAGCCCGAAGCGCTTTATCATTCCCCGCTCAAAGAGGTCCGCATTCCGAGCTGGACCCGGAACCGGGTGGCGCTCGTGGGAGACGCCGCGCACGCGATGGCACCGGTTTGGGCCCAGGGCGCGGCGCTCGCCCTGGAAGATGCGCTGGTGCTGGCCGCGCTGCTTGCCGAGCGGACCGAATGGGGCATGGTCGGTGCCGAGTACGAGGCGCTACGCCGGCCCCGCGTGGCCCATGTCCAAGCGATGACCGATCGCCTATCGCGGACCGCACGGATACCGAGTTGGGCCAGGAATCTACTGCTTCCCGTCATCGGGCCGCGCAGTTACCGGGAGACTTACACCCTTCTGCGCGCGCCGGTCTCGGCTTGAGCATCGGGCTGTGGCCATCCACCCATCCCAAGGGTCGTAGGGCGGGACCTGCAAACCTTGACCGCTAGGAAAGGCGGACGTCGCGATTTGGGAGCTTAGTGGACAGCGGCAAGAAACTGCTCGTTGCAGAGGGCGACTTCTGGATCCGTTAACCGACGAACGACCGCTTCTTGGATCGTGGCGCAGCGACTTCTACGGCAGATTTGGGTCGGCTTCGGTCAGTCCGCACTACGACTGGGTTGGTGGTTTCCTGCCAGTTCGCTTTTGTGGAGCAGCCCCGTGGAAGCGGCAATCAGCTGCGGCGCTAGCTAATTGCGTGCCGGGTTGAAACCATGGATACCCGAAGACAGCGCTCTTCAGTTCGAAGCCTGCCAGCTGGGCAGCAAGACTCGGTAACGGATGCTGTCACCTCGCTACGCGCTCGCGCCTCATGTTCGAGACAGTCCTTCAAGGGGTACGTGAAAGGCGGGATTGGCCGAGGCTGTTCGCGCTGACGGGCCCATCACGCGGGAGAACCCGCGATATCGGCGCAAAGACCTGGGCAACCAAGTCCAGTTTCAAATCCGGTGAGATGCGCTATCCTGCCGTCCTCATGCTGGGCAGAACGGCTCGTCCAGCATCCCTGGAGAGGGTCCACCCATGTTGGACGAATACGGCTTTCTCCGTGGCGCTGAGTTGGACGAAGGCGCTCTGCCCGCTCTGTATCACTTCGTCTACTGCAGCCGTGCCGCCGATGGCGTCGATGACGCGGAGGTCGACCGGATTGTCGAGGCGGCCCAGCGGAACAATCTCGCTCGCGGCATCACCGGAGTTTTGGTCTTCGGCAGTGGCATTTTCTTTCAATGGATCGAGGGGCCGGCGGCCCAGATGCAAGATCTTGTCGCGAGCCTCCAGGGTGATCCCCGCCATCACGATCTCGTCACGCTCAGCCAGAGTGAGGAAGAGCGGGAGCGGCTCTATCCGAACTGGGACATGGAGAAGGTCGAAGCCGAGGACATCCGCGTCGTCTTGCAGGACGCCCTCGAAAGCACCGACGACAAGGACAATATCGCGGCCCTGACGCGCATCCTGCAGCAACTCGACACGGGTCCACTCCATACGCTCGGGCGCCTGTAGTCGCGGCAGCGCTCGGCAACTTTCCAGCCATATCCCTGCAGCGTCGATGTCCTGATCGATGAGCGCGCGCGGGGCGGATACAAGAATACCCCCTCTGGATTGTCGAGCGGACCAAAGCACACGTTGAGCCGGGAACTTTTCGCGAGCGCCTTTACATTCCGTCGGCGCGGCGCTCTGATGGGTCCAAGAGGCGCACGGCCATCGACCGACAATCGCCCCGGCACAGGAAGAGCGTTCGGGGGAGCGGACCATGTCAAACCTCGCTTTGTCCACCACTGCGTGGACTGATCCGTCGGCGCGACCCGCCGGCTGGGTCTCGGAGGTTCGGCTTGCCTATGCGCGCAAACGCACGGCCGAGGACAGCCGCCAGCGCGCCCTAGCTCTCAGCCGCATCGTCGAAACAGACATCATCCCGCGTTTGAAGCTGCTTCACCCGCAGCTTGCGCCCGCGGCGAGCGCTCCGCTCGCCAAACCTGACGCGCAACAGATCGAAGCCTTCACGCAGCTCCTCCTCGGTTCGGATCTCTCGGCCGCTTCGGACGCCGTCAGGGATCACCTGGCCAAAGGCCATTCGACCGAGAGCATGTTCCTCGAACTCCTTGCACCGGCCGCCTCCTTGCTCGGACGCCTATGGGACGAGGACCTCTGCGACTTCATCGAGGTGACCGTGGGCGTTGCCCGCCTCCAGCTGCTCCTCTCGCAATACCGATCCGAAACGAAGCTCTCCGCTCACGACGAGGCCCGGGCGGCCCTCCTGATGGGGGCACCGGGCGAGCTGCATACGTTTGGCGTGGCCGTCGTGGAGCAGTTCCTGCAGGTCGCAGGATGGCAGGTCACGAGTGGCCTGGCGTCCAGCCCGGGGCAGATCGCAAGCCTCGTGAGATCGACGTCGTTCGATGTCGTCGGACTCACGCTGAGCTGCGAGACCCGCATCGAAGGGCTCACGGCCTCGATCCAGTCGATCCGCGACGTCTCCCGGAACCGTTCGGTCGGTATCATGGTGGGGGGGCCTGTCTTCCTCGATAAGCCCGAACTCGTCGAGCGGGTCGGCGCGGATGCCTCCGCCGTCGACGCGCCTACGGCTGTCCTGCTGGCGCAGCGGCTTCTCGAGATCGGCCTCGAAGAAAGGCGGCGGGCTGACACCCAAACCGCCTCCTGCGGGTGACCCCAAGGTTTCGAAGGTAACGCGATCGGAGGCTAGCCAAATGAAGCTCGTGCAGCTCGTCTATGCGTCCCGTCCGTTCGGATTCGATCAATCCACCCTGGATGGCATCCTCACCCAATCGCGGCGCTGCAACACGCGGGACGGTCTGACCGGCGCTCTGGTTTGTCGTGGCGACATCTATCTCCAGCTCTTGGAGGGCAACGCAGACGCTCTCGATGCGACCTATGCGCGGATCGTCCAGGACGAACGGCACCTGGAGATCACGCGACTCGTCTATGCGGATGCGACCGAGCGACTGTTTCCCGCCTGGTCCATGCGGAGCGACCCTGCACGCACCTGGATGTGGTCCCAGGATGACGTAGCCAAGGGGGCGGCAACGCAGGCGTCACCCGAGTCCGTACTTGGAATTTTTCAACGGCTTGCGGCCGAGCCCGTCCAGCCACCTAAGCTCACCCTCGTATAATCTGCAATCGAAGGGCGCGCCTGAGGTGCGCATAGATGGAATTGAGGCCGGGCGTACTGCCTCAATGGCCAAGTAGGTGCGGCTTAACTGGTCCCAGGGACAGGGGCTCCCGCAGCAGCGGGTTGTCGAGCAGGTAGATCTGGCCGACCGAGAGGTCGTTTTCTACCCGCTGGTAGGCATCGATGGCAGCGAGACCTGTCGGTCCCAGCGGTCCGGGCACGAAGCCGGGGAGGAACGGCTTTCCTCCGTGATCCTGGATGACGGCAGGCTTCGGGTCGCTCGCAACGGGCATTTCGGCTTCCCGGGCATTACGGGACAATCCTGCGCCCCATGAGATATTACATAGGAAAGCGGATCAACTGCCGAAGCATCCAGAGACGGTCACTCGGCCCACGACTTTGGAAACCAGTTCCCATGAAAGCCTGGCGGGATCCGATGCCCCAGGTGCACCGCGGCGACGGGCGGCGCCTCGAATGCGCGCGCGTTGAGGATGACGAAGTCGGTCGTATCACTCACCGTGTCGACGACGAGCCCGACGAGCCAGCCCTCGTCTTCTTCAGCCTCGGGCCTCGCCGGCACGAACACGAACTCGCCTGGTACGCGGTCGGGGCCGAACTCGTGAACGCGCCGCTCCCGTGTCTCCAGATCGTGCTTATAGAGTTGCGTCGCGCCCAAGAGCTGCGTGTTGCCGTCGGCGGGGACCGAGCCCGTATAGACGTATCGGTGGGGCTGCCCGAAGCGACGCTCGTCGATCCGGGGGAACTCCTGCGCCGCGGAATCGATCACCCGGCGGTCGACCCGCCCCGTCGTGGCGTCGGCTGTCCAGCGCTCCAGCCGGCCCGGTGCATCGAGGCCGCCACCTGCCGAGGCGAACACCCTCTCGTAGGTGATGACGTCGAGGATCACCCGCCCATCAGCGTCTTCGTAGGCATTGGCAACGTGGAAGACAAAGCACGGCTCGACCGCGCACCAGATGATGTCGGCGGCCGTGCCATGCCGCGGGAGCAGGCCGACGCGGGCGCGGTGGGCCGGGTTCCAGCGGAACGGGAAGCGGTGTCCTGCCAGCACTGCCCGCATCGAGAAGGTGACGGGCAGGTCTAGCACGACGACGAAGCGGGTTGTGATCGCGCAATCGTGGATGCAAGGGCCGTGTTCGACTGGGATTGCTACGTCACGCACGACCTGGCCCAGGGGCGAGATGACGACGTGGCGCACGCTATCCCAGACGCGGCCGTCATAGGCGATGGCATGTGTTTCACCGGTCGCCGGATCGCGATGCGGGTGCCCCGTGAAGGAACCGGCGAGGGTGCCGTCGAACGTATCGTAGCGCTGCGTCTCCAAGTCCTCGGATAAAAAGACGGGAAAGCTGCCAGCTTCGACCACGGCAAAAGCGCGGCCGCCGATCGCGACGACATTGGTGTTGACGGTGTCGTCGCCGCGGCGCGGCCCCGGGGCAGCGGGGCGGCCGAGCGCTGCGGAAACTGCATGCGAGCCGATCCAACGGTTACGGTACCACAGGGCCTTTCCGTCCTCGATGCAGAGACCGTGCACCATGCCGTCGCCCAGGAACCAATCGTGGCCGCGCGTCGTCGGGCGGGCGGGGTTGGCGCCCATCTTGAGGTAGCGGCCCTCGAGCCCCACCGGGATCGTCCCGGTCACGGGCAAATCCCGCAGGGTCAACTCCTCGCGCATCGGCGCGTGGACACCGACTACAAAGGGGTGCTGCCTCCTCGGAAGGCGCAATCGATTGCAGGCCGCCACCAGCGCGACAAGGCCTTCGGCGGCGGCACGCAGGCTGGACTCCATTAAGTTCGGCATCGGGCGCTGGCTCGGGGTGGTCGGAGGAAAAGCGAAGGCCCTCGTGATGGAGGTGTTCCCGTTGCCGGGCAAGAACGACAGCTCTGTTCGCTTGGAACGACTGAGCAACCTTCTCGATGAGCATCTAACTACGTCTGGCCACGCGACGAGAGTGGATCGCTGCGTCTATGGCGCAGTCAGCCAAGCGCTCGGACGCCTCCAGCCGCCGGATGGATGGCTGCTTTTGGGTTTGCTATCGACCAACTTCTACGGCGTGGTTGGGTCGCGACCCGTCCGTCCGCTTCCGGGCGGAGGGCTAAAGCTTGCTTCCCAGCCGGCTTGGACGTTCAGCGCGCGCAACAAGCGTTGGATCCCAGGTGCTCCTGGAAGGCCCGATTCGTGATCGGCGTGCCTAAGCGTCCAATACCGAACGAACCTTTGCGGCGAGTTGGCTGATCCCGAACGGCTTCACGAGGACATGCGTGCCGGCATCGAGGACCCCGTTATGGACGACGGCGTTGGGCGTGTAGCCGGTCGTGTAGAGCACCTTCAGGCCCGGAAGGCGTACCATGGCAGCGTCGGCCAGTTGGCGACCCGTCATCTCCGGCATCACGATGTCGGTGAACAGTAGTGCCACGTCCTGGCCCGCCTCGATCATCCGCAGCGCCTCCGGCCCGCTCGCGGCATGGACGACGTCGTAGCCGAGCTCCCTAAGGCTCTCGACGGAGCAGGCGCACATCCGGGGGTCGTCCTCGACCACCATCACGGTCTCGGTCCGGTTGCCGCCCTGCGTTGCGTTCGCGGCCAACGGTGATGCCTTCGACGCCTCCTCGCCGTGGAAGCGCGGCAGGTAGACCTTGATCGTGGTGCCGTGCCCCACCTCGGAATAGATCCTCACGTGACCGCTCGACTGGCGCACGAACCCGAAGACCTGGGACAGCCCGAGTCCGGTGCCCTTGCCGACGCCCTTCGTGGTGAAGAAGGGATCGAACGCCTTGGCAGCCACCTCGGGCGGCATCCCGGTCCCCGTGTCCGAGACGGCAACGAGGACATACTGGCCCGGCGAGATCCCATGTTCCTTGGCGTAGTCGTCGTCGACGTGTGCGTTGGCGGTCTCGATGGTGAGACGCCCGCCGTCCGGCATCGCGTCGCGCGCGTTCACCGAGAGATTCAGGATCACGTTCTCAAGCTGGCTCGGATCGGCGTTTGCCTTCCAAAGCCCGGCCGAGAGCACCGTCTCGATCCGGGTCGCCTCGCCCAGGGTGCGGGAGAGGAGTTCGGACATGTCCGCGACCATGCGGTTGGCATCGACCGGCTCCGGGGCCAGCGGCTGCTGGCGCGAGAACGCGAGCAGTCGGTGGGTGAGCGCGGCGGCGCGGTTGGCCCCGTCCAGGGCGGCGTCGATGTAGCGGCCGACGTCGGTCCCGCCCTTGGCCAACCGGCGTTCGAGGAGGTTCAGGCTGCCGACAATGACGGCGAGCATGTTGTTGAAGTCATGCGCGATGCCCCCGGTCAGCTGCCCGATGGCGTCCATCTTCTGGGCCTGGCGCAACTGCCCCTCGGTCGAGCGCCGGTCGGTCAGGTCCACAGCCTCGGGCACGATGCCGAGCACCGTCCCGTCCGGGTCGCGCACCGGGTGCAGGGCGAAGTCGAAACATCGGCGCCCGCCCGGTAGCACGACCTCGATCTCGTGGCGCACGGTCTCGCCTGAGGAGGCCCGCTGTACCCATTCCCTTACGCGTTCAGGCATCCCGGAGGTCTCGGAGAACAACGGGGTTTCCCAAAGGCACCGACCCACTACTTCCTCGCGCGCGGCCGCGGCGGCCTTGAGCATGGTCTCGTTCGCGTCGAGGACCGTGCCGTCAGGGGCCAGCAGGCCCTGCACCTGGTAGGTCGTCTGGAAGATGGTCCTGAGCCTCGCCTCGCTCGCCTCAAGCTCGGAGGTGCGCCGGGCGACCTCGGTCACCGCGCGGCGCAACTCCATCTGGGCGATAACCTGGCGCGCCAACGCTTCGAGCGCGGTGGCCTGGAACGGCTCAAGACCCTCGCGCGGTTCATGGTCGATCACGCAGAGCGCGCCGAGCGCGGGCCCGGCACCGACGTCGAGGGGGGCTCCGGCGTAGAAGCGCAGGTAGGGCGGTCCGGTCACCAGCGGGTTGTCGCGGGTTCGTTCGTCGCGCGTCAGATCGGGGATGACGAGAAGGCCCTGGTGGTCGAGCGTGTGCTTGCAGACCGAACTGTCGAGGGGCGTCTCGCACGGCTCGAAACCGACGCGGGCCTTGAACCATTGCCGCCGTTCCTCGACGAGGCTGACGAGCGCCACCGGCGTGCCGCAGATCTGCGAAGCCAGCATCACAATGTCGTCGAACGCCGGTTCCGAGACGGGATCTAGGGCGCCGAGGTGGGCGACGGATCGCGACTGAGTAGGATCGGCCGTGGAAAGTTCCATGGCTGGAATCGTGGCGGCATGCCCGGGGTCCGTCAAGGATCCCCGGTGTCCATGCTTAAGGCCCGAGGCCGCCAAGTGCGGGCGCCGTCTCGGCTTTCCGCTCCGTGGGCCTTAGGCGTAGACGGTGAAGCAAGCTCCGGGGTCGTTCGAGACCTCAAGCCGGGCGTCGATCTGGTCGAGCATCGCACGCACCAGCCGCATCCCGAGGCCGGTGCCCTTCGGCTTCCGCTCCGCCCAGCCTTCGGGCAGGCCCTCGCCATCGTCGCAGACCCGCATCCGCACCCCGCCGTCGTCCTGGCCGTAGATGCTGACCTCGACCCGTGCCGTACCGGCGGCGGTCGTCGCGTACTTGAAGGCGTTGGTGACGAGCTCGGTGGCGATCAGCGAGAGCGCCACCGCCTTGCGGTACGGCACCATGACCTTCGCGTCGGTGACGATGCCGACGGTCTGGCCGTCGCCGGCCATCCCCGACAGGTCCTGGCACAAGATCTCGATGGTCTGGCCGAGGTCGACCTCCTCCAGGTTCTCGGCCTGGTAGAGGCTGTCGTGGACGCGGGCAACGCTCATCACCCGCGCCGAGGTCTCGGCGAACGCCTGCTTGGCGGCCAGGTCCTCGGTCTGGCGCTGCTGCATCTGCAGGAAGGCCGAGACGATCTGGAGGGAGTTCTTGACCCGGTGGTCGATCTCCCGGCTCAGGACGTCCTTCTGCTCCAGCAGACGCTCCTTCTCGGCCAGCAGCCCCGTGAGATCGTCGATCATGCGCCGCTGCCGAAGCACCACGCCCTCCACCACCTGCGCGAGGGACGAGGCGAACGGGGCCTTCCACGACGCCCACCGCGTCGATTGCCTTCGGCGCTCCTCAACCCAGCGCTCGAACGACCGCCGTGGCAGGACGGCGGTGCCGTCGGGCTCGACCGGCTTGTTCGGATCGCCGCTCCACGACACGGTGCTCGGCACCTCGGGCTTGAACCACATCAGGAGATGGTCGCGCGCGTCGTCGACGAAGACCGCGATCAGGCCGCTGGCACGGTCGGCGAACCTGGTCGCGGGCTCGTACTGAGCGGACAGGGCATGCGTGACGAAGCTCGTGTCTTCCGACGGATGGGTCGATGCCAGCCAGTCGCGTAAAGCCAGGACCTCGTCGGGCCCCGGCGTCGTGCCCATCAGGGTCACCTTGCCCGCCGACACGACCGCCGCCGCCGCCGTATCGAACAGGTCGAGCATCGTGGTCTCGCCGACGGTGAGTGCGTCGACGAAGTCGTTCGACTGGGTCAGCTTGCGGACGAGGCGAACCTGCGTGGCCACGTGGGCCTGCTGGTCCTCCCAGAGGAGCCGGCCCTCGACTTCCTGCAGGCGCATGGCGAACGCGTCGGTCAGGAGCGCCGCGACCGCGCGCATCGCCGGCCGCACGTAGTGGGGACGGCGGTGGTGGCCGATCATCATCCCCCAGAGGACGCCGCCCACGATGATGGAGGCGGACATCGAACCGTTGACCCCAAGGTTGCGCTGGTACTCCAAGTGGATCGGCGACAGCGAGCGATGCTGCGCGAAGCTGAGGTCGATGGGGGCGTCGAGGCGGGCATCCGCCAGGATCGGCACCTGCGCGCCGTCCCGGTCGGTCACGAACCGGATGCGCGACCTCAGGTACAGCGCGCGGGCCTGGGCCGGGATGTCCGAGGCCGGGAAGTGAAGCCCGAGAAGGGAGCGCGACCAGTCGGGAACCATGTCCTCGGCGATGGCCTCGCCGTTCCAGTCCGGGTCGAAGCGATAGACGAGGACGCTCTCGAAGCCGGTGACGGACCGGATCTCGCGCGCCGCCGCCGCCGCGACCTCGGCGACGGTGCCGGCATTGCGGAGGCGGGCGACGGCGACGCCCGTGCTGACCGACCTTGCGGGACCGAAGTCGTCGGACCGTTCCGGCACCGGCTCCAACTCGACGAGCACCCGCCCGGCATGGGCGTGGCACACCACGAGGAACGGCTCCCCCGTCGCATCCGGCAGGCGCATCGTCCGGTCGACGAAGCCGCCCTCCGCAAGCCCTCCGGCTGCAAGGGCGGAACGGATCTCATCGACGAACGACGCCGGCAGCAGCGCGTCGAGCCCTCGCCCGATCAGCGGCCCGTCCACCGGCAGGTGGGCATCCGCCACGTTGGCGCTGTGGGCGACGACGCCGAGGGTCGCGTCCGCAACCAGCAGGATGGCGTCGGGTTGGATCGACCCCGGAACGTGGATCGGCTCGCGCTCGCATTGGCTCGCATCCACCGGCCGCGCGCGCACGCGTCGCTGGACCTCCGCGATGCCCTCGCGCCCTATCCCGTCCGCCACGGGCGTCATCGTGATCCAGTGCACGCCCGGGTGCTCGGCGGAGACCATGTGCAGGTCGGCGCGAACGGGCCGTGGAGCCTGGTCGAACGCGAAGGTTCCGTTCGCGTCGACGCCGGAGCCGCGCACGCCGGCCAGGAACCGGCCGTAGCCGCGCGGGACGTTGGCGCCCGGCGCGAGGTCCCGGAAGAAGTCGCGGCCGGCCATGGCGCCGACCGGGACGCCCAGCAGGGACGCGGCGGCCGGGTTGCCGGCCAGCACGATGCCGGCGTCGTCCAGGCGGACGACGCCGTCGGCAAGCCCGTCGAAATCCTCGGGCGAGAGGCTCTCGTAGGCCGTGACGGTCCGTGGTCCGGGCATCGGCTGTATCGCGGTCATGGAAGCGCCGCCCCGAACTCGGCGTCGCGAAGCCCGATCCGCTCCATGAACCAGGGCGCCAGCCGGATGCCCGGCGGCTTGACGATCCCCGGCGGGGGTGTCCGCACGCATTCCTCAAGGAATGGAAGCGCCGCGCCGAACACCTTCTCGGAGAACGGCTTGGGGATCACGGCGGCCGCACCGTCGAGGTCGTCGGGAAGGAGGCGAACGTTCGCCGTCATGAACACGATGGTTAGGCCGTCGACCGCGCGCATCGCCCGCGCGGCCTCGATCCCGGACGAGCCGCCCTTCAGACGAACGTCCACGAAGGCGATGTCCGGCTTGGTCTCCACGGCGAGGGCGACCGCCTCGTCCTGCGAGACGGCGGTGCCCACGACCTCGTGGCCGGCGTCCTCGAACAGCATTTCCAGCTGCATCAGGATCAGCGCCTCGTCCTCGACGATCAGGATGCGCAACGGCTCCCTCATCGCGCTGCCGCCTTCTCGACCGCATCGTTCGGGAACCGGACGACGACGCGCGTGCCGAGTTCGGCGGGGAGCCTCTCGACGCTGGCTCCAAGTTGCCGTGCGAGCGTCTGCAGCAAGCGTTGTCCGAAGGACGTGGGATCGACGGCGATGCCCGCCATCCCGGTACCGTCGTCGGTGACCTCTAGCCGGACGTCGGGTCCGTCCGGTTCGACGACCACGACGATCTTGCCGCCACGCCCGTCGGCGAAGGCATGCTTGAGCGCATTCGTCACGAGCTCGTTCAGCATCAGCGCGACCGGGGCCGCCTTGTCGACGGCCGTCACCACGGATTCCAGTTCCAGTCTGAGTCGGATCTCGGAACGCCCGCTGGCTTGGACCAGCTCGGTCGCGAGCTCTCGGGCGCAATCGGCGACGTCGAAGCGGGTCACATCGTCCGACACGTAGAGAAGCCGGTGCACAGTTCCCAGCGCCTCGACGCGATCCAGCATCAGGCGCATCTTCTCCTGGGCGTCGGGGTCGGTGAAGGTCCGGGCCTGCATCCCCAGCAGCGAGGAGATCATCTGCAGGTTGTTCTTCACGCGGTGGTCGACCTCGTGGACGAGCATGGTCTTGGCGGCCAGCGCCTCGGTGAGCTCGCGGGTCCGCTCGATCACCTGGCGCTCGACGTCCGCCTTCTCGTTCCGGGTCTGGAGGTGGGCGTCGACCCGATGGGTGACGTCGAGTTGGGAGGCGAAGAAGTACAGGAGCTCGCCGTCCTCGTTGACGACGGGGCTCATGTAGAGCGCGTTCCAGAACCGCGTGCCGTCCTTGCGGTAGTTCAGCAGGTCGACGGCGATGTCCCGGCGCGCCTCGACGGCCTCACGGATGCGGCGGACGTCGTCCCGGTCGGTGTCGGGCCCCTGAAGGAAGCGGCAGTTGGTGCCCATGATCTCGTCGCGGTCGTAGCCCGACAGCGTGCAGAACGCGTCGTTGACGAACACGATGGGATTGTCGGGCAACCTCGGGTCGGTGATGATCATCGCCATGCGTGTCGCCCGGATGGCGGCCGCGAACGGATCACCCTTGCCGTGCTCGGCCTGGAGGCGGTCGGTCAGACGCCAGGCTTCGGCTGATTCCATGTCCTAGCGTATTCCCATCGGGGTTGCGGAGGATGCGGACGGCACCCGTGCCATCGCCGCTCTCCCTCTCAAGCGCGCGCAATCTAATCGAACCGAGCATGAACGGCAAAGCCTGGGGTCACCCGCGGTCGGGTTGTTCCTGGCCCCTTTTCTCCCGGCTTGGCGGCGCGCTGGAGATCCTTGCGTCACGTTTGGGGCACGACGCCATGTGGATCGGGAATCGAGACGGCCTCGCCCGGCGTAGGTTCCGCCGCGGCGGCCCCGGGCTCCGGCGCCGCCGCCGATGACGGCGAATGGCCAGCCTCGACGAGCGAGCCGATCATCGCGAGAAGTCCGCGCCGTTCCGGGGAACCCAGGTCGGAAGCGAGGAACTCCGGGATCGCGATCCGAGCCGGCGTCCCCCCGGATGGGCCGTTCGGCTCGTGGAAGACGAAGACGTCCGCTGGATCGTCACCGTGGCAAAGGAACCAGCGGTCGTCGTTGGAACTGGCATGGATCAAGGTCCTGACGGTCGTCATGGAAGGCTCCGCTGGTGGATCGACATGCCGAAGGGGACCGGCGCTCCGAGGTGCCGGTCCCCTTCCTGGCTTGTTTCTCAGACCGGTCGCAGACCGTCCTGGGCAAGGTATCGGACCATGAGTTCGGCCGTGGCCCGAGCCGCGTAATCCTCTGGTGGTTCGTCCTCGCAGGGCGGGACGACTTCCGTCACGCGAAGGCCGTCGAGGATCGCCGTGAGTTCGGAACGTGCCATCCCGGACTCGATTGCCTCCTGGACGGCGCGCGCCTCGTAGGCATGCAGCGCCACGTTCAGGCGCGGATTCCCGGGTCCGTCGGTGTCCCCGGAAGGTGATCGGGACCAATGCCAGGTTCGAACGGCTCCTCGATGGGTGGCTCCTCGTAGGGCGCGGATGGCTCGTCCGGCCCGAGCGGTCGTTCGCCCGGAAAGGGCCGCGGCGGCATCTCCGATGGGATGTCACCACCGGGGATGGGATCGGGCATGCCGGGATTGGCCAACGTAGGATACTCCATAGCCAGTCGTGAAAGATGGCCTACGGGCCGGACGTGCGCCCGGAGCGGCACGACGCCCGGCCCTGCGGCCATGCCGGACCTGATCGGGGGACTTATGTGGTCCGGCACAACTTCGAAAATCGCTCGCCGTTCGCTTCATCGCGCTCGGCGATGTCGGAGAGATATGACCGCCGCGAAATCGCTCAATGATGCAGATGCATCAAATTGGCAGGTCCTGATTTGGTAAAATGCAGTGCGCGTCGCGTTATTGCTGATCGGTGCGCAGTCAATCGCCGGCTATGGCGACGACACGGAGGGAAGCGGCCTCGGGAATCCGGCCAGGCTCTCGAAATTTCCTCCGTAGCCGAGCGCGACGGCCTTCCAGAATGCTAGCCGCTGGTCGGGCGCGCGGTCCCGCAGATAGCTGTCCAGTGCGGTATGGACCTGGGCGGCAAGGGGCGCGGGATCGAACGGGCGGAAGACTCCTTCGTCATCGAGGGCAGGCGCGGTCATGTCAGGCCGAGGGTCATGGCAAGGCGTTCGCGCGCCCGGCTCCCGCGGCTCTTGATGGTGCCGACTTGACAGCCCAGGATGGCGGCCGCGTCCTCGTGGCGAAGCCCATCCACCGTCACCAGCAGCAAGGTCTCGCGCTGCTCCTCGGGAAGGGCATCCAGAGCGGCTTGCAACTCGAACAGGGCAATCCGATGCTCCTGGTCGGGAGCCGAGGACAGTGTCCCCGCCATGATCCCATCGACGTCCTCGACCTCGCGTCGCAGGCGCTTGCGTTGGTTCAGGTGGGTGTTGCGCAGGATCGTGAACAACCACGCGACGAGGTTGCTACCCGCCCTGTACTGATCTTGGTGCTCCCAGGCCCGCATCAGCGTCGCCTGGACCATGTCGTCCGCCTCCGCGGCGTTGCCGGTGCGAACGAGGGCGAAGCGGCGAAGTCGAGGCACCAGCGCGATGAGCTCGTCGCCGAACGCCTTCATGCCCTCCTGTTCTGTCACCGTGTCGCGCAGGGCGGCCCGAAGCCTAAGGAGCACCTGGCCGAGCTGCGTATCAGGGTGGACCGCGTCCGTTCGTGGGATGAGCCCGTCGAGTTGCCGCCCGAGCAGATCCTGGACATGGCGGGGCAATCCCTCGCCCTGCGAAGGTCTGTTGGAGATTATGCTTAAGTACATGTGAGGAGATTCAACCTTCTTCCGGGAGACGACCGGATCTTTCCGCCCCTCTACGGTAGAATATGCGTGTCCGGTTTTGGCTGATCGTTCACGATCCCGTCAATGATCCAGATATACCAACCAATCATTCCCACTCACTGGAACCGTGCTCCGCACTCGCCTGTTACGGCCTCGCTTGATCCAAGCAGGGGGAGGGTGGTGGCAGGTGACAGTCGGCGTCGACAGGCATGAGCTCCGGCAGATCATCGCCGGCCTCAGCGAAGGCGTGATCCTGGTCGAGCCTGACCAGACCATCGCCTACGCCAACGAGGCCGCGCTCGCGATGCACGGGGCGGATAGCGTCGGCGAGCTCGGCGAGACGGTGGACGCGTACCGCGAGCGCTTCGCCCTGCGCTACCGCAACAATCACACCCCGAACCAGTATCCGATGGAGCGCGTCGTCTCCGGCGAACGCTTCCACGACGTCATCGTCGACGTGAAGCGGACCGACCGGCCGGACGTCGACTTCGTCCACTCCCTTCGCAGCCTGGTCGCCACCGACCGCGAGGGCAATCCGAGCTGCCTCGCCCTCATCCTCAAGGACGTCTCGGACCAGTTCGAGGCCGAGGAGCGCTTCGAGGCCACCTTCAACGCCAACCCGGCCCCGGCGGTGATCTGCCGGCTCTCGGACCTGCGCCACGTCAAGGTGAACCTCGGCTTCCTGGAGATGACCGGCTACACCCGCGACGCCGTCATCGGCCGCAGCGTCTACGAGGTCGACGTGCTGGCCGGGGCCCGCAGCCGGGACCTCGCGATCTCGCGCCTCAACAGCGGCGGTACCATCCCGCAGATGGAGGCCTGCCTCGACCTGCCCGACGGGGGCAGCCGCTACGTCATCGTCGCCGGCCAGCCCATCGAATTGGGCGACGAGCCGTGCATGCTCTTCACCTTCGCCGACCTCGACCTGCGCCGGAAGGCCGAGACGGCCCTGCGCCAGAGCGAGGAGCGCTTCGCCAAAGCGTTCAACATGACGCCGGTGCCGACCCTGCTGGCCCGCGCCGATGGCTTCGCCGTCACCGGCGTCAACGAGGCCTTCACGCGGGTGTTTGGCTACGGCGCCGACAAGGTCTCCGGGCGCTCGCCAGCCGATCTCGGACTCTGGGTCCACGATGCCGCCCGGATCAAGTTCGAGTCGGCGGTGGCGCGCACGGGCTTCGTGCTCGGCCTGGAGGTCTGCCTCAAGCATGAGGATGGGACCAACTTCGATTGCCTGGCCTCGGCGGAGCGCGTGGAGATCGGCTCGGAGACCTACGCCTTGATGGTCCTACAGGACATCACCGAGCGTAAGCGCACGGAGCGCGAGATGTTCGAGGCCGTCGAGGCGGTGATGGCCGACACGTCATGGTTCAGCCGCGGCCTCATCGAGAAGCTCGCCAACCTGCGCCGGCCGGGTGCCGACCACGCCGACGGCATCGTCCCGAACGTCTCGGTGCGTGAGCGCCAGATCCTGGACCTGATCTGCCAGGGGCTCGGGGACGACGCCATCGCGAAGCGGCTCAACCTGTCCAAGAACACGGTGCGGAACCACTCGGCGTCGCTCTACCGCAAGCTCGACGTGCACAAGCGCTCCGAGGCCATCGTCTGGGGCCGGGACAACGGCTTTCCGTTAACCCAACCGAACAAATAAAATTACCTGACTGGTACATCTGCATCATTGCTTGCCGGCATAGGCAGGCCACTTGATGGGTGTGTCAATCGCCCAGGCTTTAGAGCATTCCGTGAACGCGCAGAAGACGACCGACACGTCCGACAAGATCAAGGGCTCGATCAAGGAAGCCATCGGAAAGTTGGTCGGCGACCCCAAAGTCGAGGCCGAGGGCAAGTCTCAGCAAAAATTACCGAAGTCCGACGCGAAACCGAAGACCACCTCTAAGCCGTAGCTTCGGTCAGGCGTCGCACCCACGAACACTATCCCCGACGAACACAGGAACAACGACATGGTTGATACGGATCGCATCACCGGCGCCGCCAAGGAACTCGGCGGCAAGGTGCAGGGCGCGGTGGGCGACCTCACCGGGTCGAAGCGGGACTCGGTCGAGGGCCGCGCCCGCGAGGCGCAGGGCACCGCCGAGAACCTCTACGGCCAGGCCAAGGACACCGTGCGCGACGCCGCCGAGCACGTCGCTGACACCGCCCGCGACATCGGCGGCAAGGTCCGCGATACGGTCGGCAACCTGATTGGGTCCGACGACGTCGAGGACCGCGCGCGCCGCGCCCAGGGTGCTGCGAGCGACACCTACGAGCGCGGTGAGCGTTACGTCCGCAGCGCCGGCCGCGAAGCCTACGACCGGGCCGAGGACGCCTACGAGAACGGTGGCCGCTACCTGCGCGAGGGGGGCCGCGAGGCCACGAGCCAGATCGCCGAGCATCCCATCGCCGCGCTGCTCGTGGTCGGCCTGCTCGGCTACGGCCTCGGCCTGCTCATCCACGGCCGCGACTGATCCGCAGGCCCATGATCTTGGTCCGACCGCGCCGGGACTGCGCGGCCGGACCCTGACGTTCCACCCCACCGACCAACCTCTCGAACGACCGAACGACTCGGACGACCGACCACCCGGAGTAGCTACAACGTGTCCTCTTCCCCTCTTCTCGCGACTTCTTCCGCCGCGGCCTCGGCCGACACCCGCACCGTCCTGCTGAACCAGGTTTCTTGGGGCGCCATCTTCGCCGGCGCCGTCACCGCCCTGGTGACCCAGGTCATCCTGAACATGGTCGGCGTCGGTGTCGGCCTGTCCAGCGTCGGTCCCGTGGCCGCCGACAACCCGGCCGCCTCGACCCTCTCCCTGAGCGCCGGTATCTGGTTTGTCGGCTCCGGCATCGTCGCGGCCTTGGCGGGTGGCTTCATCGCCGGTCGTCTCTCGGGCAAGCCGATCAACGGCGCGGCCGGCCTGCACGGCCTCGTTTCCTGGGCGGTGACCACCCTGGTGGTGCTCTACCTGCTGACCTCGGCGGCCGGTGGCCTCATCGGCGGGGCCTTCTCCGGCGTGACCAGCACGCTGGGCGGCGCCGGCTCGCTCGTCGGCGGCACCGTGCAGACCGCGGCCCAGGCCGCGGCCCCGTCGCTGTCGAAGATCTCGAACCCCTTCGACGGCATCGAGCAGTCGGTCCGCAACCAGGCCGCCGGCCAGGACCCGCAGGCCGCCAAGGACGCCGCCGTCGCGGCGATCCGCGCCCTGTTCACCGGTGACCCGGCCCAGAAGGCTCAGGCCGAGAACCGCGCCGCCGACGCCCTCGCCAAGGCGCAGGGCATCCCGGTCGACCAGGCCAAGGCCCAGATCCAGGACTACAAGAAGCAGTACGAAGAGACTGTCGCCACCGCCAAGGTGAAGGCCGAGCAGGCCGCCGTCGTCGCCAAGTCCGCGGCCACCCAGGGTGCGTTCTACGGCGCGCTCGCCCTGATCCTCGGTGCGCTCGCCGGCTTCTTCGGCGGCCGCCTCGGTGCCCCGAAGCTCCACACCCTTGCCGACGCCTACGACGCCCGTCGCGTTTAAGCCGATCCCCGGCCGGTCACCGCGACCGGCCGGCCCCCATCAGATCGTCATCCTCTAACCGAAGGAGCCATCCCATGAGCAGCACTACGGACAAGCTCAAGGGCCTCGCCAACGAGGCCGCCGGCAACGTCAAGCAGGCCGCCGGCAAGGTCACGGGCAACGACAAGCTGGTCGTCGAGGGCAAGGCCCAGGAACTCAAGGGCGAGGCCCAGCGCACCGTCGGCGAGGCCAAGGACGGCGTCGCCTCGGTGGTCGACAAGGTCACCGGCAAGCGCTGATCCGAGACGGCGGCGGGGAACCCGGACGGGTCCCGTCGCCCCACCATTCGAACCTAGGGAGTATCCCATGAACGGTGACCAGTTCCGCGGCGCGTCCCGCCACCTCAAGGGTCGCGCGCAGACCGCCGTCGGCGGCCTCACCGGCGATCCGGCCCGCCAGGTGCGCGGTGCCGTCAACCAGGTGGCCGGTGGGGCTCAGTACGCCTACGGACGCGCCCGTGACCGCGCCGAGGATCTCATCGACGACGGTCGCGACATCGCCCACGAGGTCCGGGATCGCACCGGCAACCTGATCGAGGACGGGCGTCACCTCGTTGACGAGGCGCGCGACCGTGCCGGGAACCTGATCTCGGACGGTCGCGACTTCGCCCGTCATGCCCGTAAGCGCGGCACGACCTATGGCCGCCAGGCCGCCCGCTACGCCGACGACAACCGCACCTCGACCCTGCTCGGCCTCGCCGCCGTCGCTTTCGCGGTGGGCTGGCTGTCCCGCTCCAAGCGCTGACCCACCAAACCGGAGATCACACCATGATCCGCAAGCTTCTCACCGCCTTCTTGCTCCCGAAGGTCATCGCCTACGTCAGTCGCCGCTTTTCCGGTCGCTCCGGCACCCCGCCGAACCGCCGGGGCTACTGACCTTCCCCCACCCGAAACCGATTCAGGAAAACCATCCACGATGAAGCTGACCCTCGCCCTCGCCGCCACCGTTACAGCCACCCTGGTTGGATTGCCGGCTTATGCCGCACCGACCTCCACAGCACCTATCGAAGCACTCGTTCGCGGCGACCTGCCGACCGACTACGTCCAGTACCGGCGCTTCGGTCACCGTCACGGCTGGCGCGGTGGACGTGGCTACGGGCGGGGCTACGGGCGGGGCTATGGCTACGGTCGCGGTTATGGCTATCGCCGCGGACCCGGCGTCGGCGCCGCGGTGGGTGCGGGCGTCGCCGGCCTCGCGGCGGGTGCCATCATCGGCGGCGCCATCGCCAACTCTCAGGCTCAGGCTGCCCCGGTGGTCGTGCAGGGCGGTCCCGGCCCCGAGGCAGTTGCAGCATGCGCCCGCCGCTTCCGGTCCTACGACGCGTCGAGCGGGACCTACCTCGGCAACGACGGCGACCGTCACACCTGCCCGTAACCATCCAGACCACCGGGCCCGCCACGGCTGCTGGTCCGGTGCCACGACGGAATAGCTCCCGGACGACTCGCGGATTCGCGGATGTCTCGTGTTGCTGACACCCCGCAGACATCCGCGAACTCAATCTGAAAGCTGAACGTCCATGCGCCCGTATTTCGCCGGCTGGGCGGCCATCCAGCAACTCTGGCTATTCGTCGTCGCGCCTTTGCTCGGCGGTGCCGCCGCCGCTGGCCTCTACGCCTCGATGCGCGCCCTCGACCCCGTGCTCCAAATGCCCGAGCGGCAGGGTCTGCAGGCGCTGGCGGGCGAGACCGAACAGGGGATGGAGAAGGCCGGCATCAAGCCGACCGAGTTCTAGCAGCCCGCTCCCCCACACCTGCCTGACGTGATGCCAGGCAGGATTACGGTCGCCGGCACGGCGGCCGAGCCCCCGCGGGCGGACACCCGTCCGACCCTCACAACCGACAAGGACGACCGATGAGCAAGGGCTATCCCTCGATGACCGCGCTGCTCGGCCTGCTGGCCGTGGCCGGATACCAGAACCGCGATAAGCTCGCCGAGCTCCTGAAGGGCCACGACACACCGTCCAGCCCCTCCCTAAGCCCGAACCACGGCACCGTTCCGCCGATCCCGAACACCGCTTCCAACACCAGCTCCACAGGCGGCATCGGCAACCTCGGCAGCCTCCTCGGCGGTCTCGGCACCGCCGGTGTCGGCGGCCTGATCGCCAGCGGCCTAAGCGAGCTTGTTGACCACTTCACCAAGGGCGGCCACGGCGAGACTGCGAACTCCTGGGTCAACCAGGGCACCAACCGCGACATCCCCGAGGCCGACCTCGAACGCGCCATCGGCCCCGATACCCTGGATCACCTCACCCAGCAGACCGGCCTCAGCCGTAGCGCGCTCCTGTCTCGCCTCTCGCGAGAGCTGCCCTCGGCCATCGACCGCTACGCCACCGACGGCCGCTCGCCGGCCTGACCCCACGATGCGGCCGGTGCTTCAGGGCGCCGGCCACACACAACGCCGGGCGACGCCGCGCCGGGGTTCGATCCACCGCCTTTCCCCGAGCTTGCGAGATCCCCATGGCCATCGATTACCGTTCCGAACTCCGGCGCCCCTTACCCTTCAGCCTCGCGGTGGTGGCCGCGGTCCTGCTGGTCTGGCTCATCGTCGCCTCCATCGCCGGCGCGCGTCAGCGCAGCGCTCGTGACCACCGCATCGAGGACCTGCAGACCCAGCAGACGGCACTCCGGACCGACCTGGACCGGCAGATATCCACCGCCGGTACGCTGACCGCGCTCCAGGCCAAGATCGCCACCGCCCAGCAGCAGGACCAGCAGGCAAGCAAGGCCGCCGAGGAGGCGAAGTCCCGTGCTGCAGCCCTGACCAAGGAGCAACAGGCCGCCGAGGCCAAGGCGACCGAGGCGAAGAAGGCGGCCGAGGCCGAGTCGCAGAAGCTCACCGACCTACAGTCCCAGGTCTCCCAGGCCGAGGGGAAGCTGACCCCGCTGCGTGAGGCCATCACCACCGCCGAGAAGGCCGCCGTCGACCGGACCCAGGATCTCGCAGAGGTCGGACGCCGCCTTGAGGACGCCCGGGTGCAGGAGGCCAAGCTCCGCGCCGACCTTGCGACCATGACCCAGGAGGCGACCGCCAAGACCGCCGACCTCGCCAAGGCCGAGGAGCGCCAGCAGAACGCCCGCGAGGCTGCCGCCGCCGCCCAAAAGGAGCTGGCCGAGGCCCGGACCGCGACCGATCAGGCCGGCAAGCAGCGCACGGATACGGAACAGGCCGTCGCTGCCCTGACCGCCAACAAGGAGAAGCTCACCACCGAGATCGAGCAGGCCAACCGTGATGCCCAGCAGGCTCGCGATGCCCTCGCGAACGTCCGTAAGGAACTCGCCGAGGTTCAGGCGCAGCGCGACCGCGTCGTCTCCGAGCGAGGTCAGGCCGAGCAGGCGCTGCAGAAGCTCTCAGCCGACCGCGATGCCGGCACGGCCGCCCTCGATGCCCTGCGCAAGCGCCAGACCGACGCGCAAGGAGAGCTCGCCACGCTGACCGAAACCCTGGCGACCCGCAACGAGGCCGGGACCCTCGACGAGCGGCTGGCTGCGGCGCGCCAGGACCTGAGCACCGCCCAGGCGAAGCTCGCCGAGGTCCGTCAGCAACTCGCCAACCCGCCTGCCGTCGCGCCGAGCCAGCCGGCTCGCTGAGACACCGTCGACCCTACGCGGGCAAGCTCCCGCGTAGGGTCACCCGTTCGGCCCCACCGCACGAAAAGACCGCACGATGAACATCCGTATCCTCGCCCTGACATCGCTTGCCATCGCAGGCGCCCTGGTCGTTTCCCGGCCATCCACGGCGCAGGAGGGTCCCGAGATGGAGGCCATGCGGGCGAATTGCGGGGGTGATTACCTTCGCCTGTGCGCTGGCATGAAGCCGGGCGGGCCGGAGGTGAAGGCATGCTTCAAGCGCAATCGCCAGAATCTTTCTCCGGGATGCTCCGGAGCCATCGCCGCCTACGAGCGGTCCCGTGCCGGATCGTCCGGCGAGGCCGACGACTAACCGTACCGACAACGAGAAAGGGTGCCTCGGGCCACCGGAGGGCGCGGTGCCCCTGCCCAGGGGCGTGTTCCAGGGCATCCGCTCCGACCGAACAAATGCCCGATGACCGGGAGCCCCGGACGGTGATCACGGCGGCATGGGAGACGACAACACTATGCTGACCCGCCTGAGCCGCGCCTTCCTCCGGGTGTTCCCTGCAATCCTTCTTATCGTCGTGGGATTGCTCGCAGCCCTGTTCCGTAGACGTGGCGGTTCCCGAAAGGGGGCGACGACGCTCGTCCCGCTACCCGCCAGGCAAGCCGCACCTCCGATGCGTCGCCGCGGAGCTGCCATCGCGCTCCTTGCCCTCCTTATCGGGATCGGGCTGATCCTAACCTTGGTCGGCGGTGATGGCGCCTTTTGGCGGCTCGGGTCGCCGCTTCCTTCCTCGAACGGCGAAGGCGGGCGACCGGTGGCGGCCCTATCGCGGCCAGAGGTCGACGCCAGCAGAGGAAACACGTCGGAACCGGTCGCTCGGGATAGACCGGTGATTGAACGAACGCCGGGCGAACCAGGCGTGGCGATGGCCCCCGGCGCCCCTGACCCAAGTTCCCCATCGTTCGATACCGTCCGCGTCGAGCCGAACGGGGAATTCGTCGTCGCCGGGCGAGCGACGCCGAACGGCACCGTGGAGCTTCTGATCGACGGCAAACCCACCGCCCGGGCGGTCGCCGATGGGAACGGCCAGTTCGCCATCGTCCCGCCGGCCCTCCCGGCCGGCAACAGCGAGGTCGGCCTTCGGGCCACCGATGCGAAAGGCATTGTTCGCCAATCGCGGGACAGCGTCGCGGTGGCCGTCGCGCCATCGCGCGATGCCAAGCCGTTGGTTGCCCTGACCTCGCCCGACAAGCCGACCGTGGTGCTGTCGCAACCGGGTTCGTCACGGACGGTGATCCACTCTGTTCCCGATGCGGTGTCCACTCGACGGGCGACGGCGGACGCCGCATCCCCGTCCCGGCGAGGCTCCGGCGAAATTGCTTCGACCAATGGCGCCTCGAACGCCATCGGCGAGAACGATGCGGTCCGGTCCGGCCGGACCGGGGTCGGCGACGGCCCCGACGCGAAGGTCTCGGATCGAGCCGCATCCAAAGGGATCGGGTCCCGCTCCTCGGAGGCGCCTCAGGCCCCACCACCGGAGCGGGCGGTCGTGACGGGATCGGCGGAGGCCCCCACCAAGGTCGTCAGCGTCGATGCGCAGGAGGGCGGCCGGCTGTACGTCAGCGGCCAGGCTCCCGCCAGTGCGACCGTACGGCTCTACCTCAACGATACCCTGATCGCCCCCGCCACGGTCGGTCGGGACGGCATCGTCACCTTCACAATCGGCCGAGGCGTCAAGCCGGGGGACTACAAGGTCCGGCTCGATCAGGTCGATGCCGCCTCGGGGAAGGTTCACAGCCGCGTGGAGGTACCCTTCTCGGTTCCTCATGATGCCCGGATCGCCGGGACGGGCCGTTCGGTCCTGGCACCAACCGAGGCATCACCCGGCAGGAAGGTGGCGTCGAACGCGTCCCCACCAGCGGCAGTCAGGCGACCAAGCGAGAACGAAGGCGCGTCTAAGGCGCCTCGGGATTCCATATCCGGCACGTCGGAGACCAAACCATCTTCTGATACCGTGAGCGATCCGCTCAGGCCCGAGGCCGTCCCCGGCGCCGTCTACGTGCCGGAGGTGAGGACCGCCCGGATCGAGCGCGGCGACAGCCTTTGGGCGATCAGCCGGCGGACCTACGGCGAGGGCGACCGGTACACGGCGATCTACGACGCCAACCAGGACCAGATCCGCGACCCGGACCTGATCTATCCCGGTCAGGTCTTCGTGCTGCCGGCCGAGGACGCCATCGATGCCGGTTTGGGCGAAAAGCGCGGCTGAGGAGAATCAAATCGTGACCAGACTCACCAAGGCCGTGACCTATGTCCTCGCCGCCGCGGCCGTCTCCATGCTCGTCATCGTCGTCCTGCAATCGACGAGCATGCTGGCGAGTTCATGAGGACGCCGATGGCCTGGAGGTTCCCATCACGATTGGCCTCGTTCGGTAGCATGCCGAGATAGGTCCTGTTCGAACCTGATGGTCTTCGATCCCTGCACTGACGGGATGGGGCAGGAACGGTATCATCGCAAGGATGTTTCTGGTCCCTCAGCCTAAGCCGGAGGCGTCCATGCGTATCATGCCGTCTATCCAGACCATGTTTTCAGTGCAGAAGAATTCGAGTCTTTCCGGAACAGAGAAAAACGGCCGTATCCGCATTCACGCCGCTCGTCGTGAGGATCATGCAAGCATCTATCCAACCGGACAGAGCTACACCTGGGGAGGGCCGACCACAGCCTCGAACGGGTTCGCGCCGGCTATAGGCTACGATGCATACCATGGGGGCAACGGCTACTGACCCTGTGACGTGTTGTACCACACCTAACGCCGGAACGGTTGAGCTGGCGAGGTTGTTTCTGGCCCACATCTCGAAAGATAGGAGCTATCGAATGCGCAAGCTCGCACTTGCATCAACGGCGCTGCTTGGCCTCGGCCTGCTGGCATCGGCACCCGCCGAGGCTCGCGGCTGGGGCGGCGGTTACGGCCACGGCGGCTACGGCTACGGCGGCGGTTACCGCGGTGTCGGCTTCCGCGGCGGATACGGTGGGTATCGTGGATACGGCGGCGGCTATGGTCGCGGCTACGGCTATCGTCGCGGCATCGGCCCAGGCGCTGCCATCGGCCTCGGCATCGCCGGCCTCGCGGCGGGTGCCATCGTGGCGAACAGCTACGGCGGCTACGGTGGTTACGGGTATGGGCGTCCGGTTGGGTACTACGGCGGCTATGGCTACGCCCCCGCCTACGGCTATGCACCGGCCTATGGCTACGGCTACCCGGCCTACGGTTACGGGTACTGAGAAAAGTACGTCACCGGTTCGTCATCTGACGTGATGGGTCCAGATAAGAATGCAGTGTGCTTGGAGTAATCCAGGCGCGCTACATTTGTTTTATCAATGAACACACCGAAATATTCGCGCAAACCGCATAAATTTAATCCAATAGTTTGAACTTAATAATAAGATCCGGGTTGGTCGTTTGATCGATCAAAGGATGAAAATGTCACGTTTCAAGATGCTTTGCGGTTTCGCGGCCCTTTCGACCCTCGGGTTCATGAACGCAGCCGCCTACGCACAGGAGGTTGGTCCCTGTTCCGACGACATCGCCAAGCTCAAGCGCGAACTCGGGACCCAGGTCGGCATGGGGGCGCCCGTTTCGCAGCCCGATACCGGCCAGCGCAAGGGACCGAACGACGGGTCGGCCGACCAGACTGCGAGCACAGCCGGATCCAAGGCCAAGCCCGTTGGCAACGCCGAGACGGATCGCGCGCAGGATGGCGGGGCGTCCCGGACGACGGGCGGATCGCCAGGCACGGTCGGCGGCGTCTCGGGTCCCGTCGCGGCTGCGGCTGGAACCGGCCAGGCCGACTCGGTTGCAAGCGGGCGGATCGCCACTTCGCCGGCCGACGTCCGGGCCCAGTCCGAGAACAAGCCGACCGCCGCCGTCGAGGCGTCGAAGGGTGGTGAACCGACCGCCTCGGCGAACCTGTCCGCCGAGGACAAGGTCTCTCAGGCCAAGACCGCCCTGCAGCGCGCGACCGACCTCAATGCAAAGGGCGACCAGTCCTGCCGCGATGCCGTCCAGCAGGCTCGTTCGTTGATGCCGCAGCAGGGGCGCTGAAACGCATCGCTCTTGAAACGAATGGATCGCAAGGCTCGTCTAAAACAGGACCTGCCTTGCGCTTCTATCACGGGGTCACCGCACGACTGCCTGCGTCCTGAAAGATTCAGCCGTCTTGCCCTAGGACCGCCGACGCAAACTTTCATCCGCCGACGCGACGAGATCCCATATCGACCAGTCCTAATGGGACACGACATGCTGACCTGATGGTCGCCCGTCCAGTGTCTCTCGCGACTTTGACGCGGATACGCGTAAGCTTGGACTCTAAGTCAGAACTGGATCACGCCGTAGGCGTGGTGGCGACCTTCGCTTCTATGCAAAGCTGTCCATAAGCAGGCCTTCTGAAATCGACCCAACCCGGCCGTGCAGATAGCCATCGATGTTCTCGTAAGCGGCCGTTTGTATTCCAGCCGGTTTATTGAAGGCGTAAAGCTGTATCCAGGGATATGGCTAATGCATCAGAGGCAATTCCTGCGTGTTACGATGTAGTGCACGGATCGACGTATTGTTTTAATACGGCGAGGTCCGCGAAGGGCGCCGGCCATAGCACGATTCGGTAGTGATCTGCCCCGTCGAGTCCGTCGTCACTGAGGGTTGCTAGCCCACCGTGATGGGATCTGACACGATAGGTGCCTGGTGGAACCGTCAGGATGTCAATCGATCCCCCTGTGCATTCGTGAATTTCCAGCTTGCCCGATGGTAACGCGAGACTGGCCTCGGTGACATGATCCCAGACGTCGAGAGCGAGCTTGGGCGGTCCGTCCATGATCTCGACCTCGACAGGCACTTCCATGTTGCGCTCGGGCTGAACGACGACCAAGAATGGTGCGGTTTTGATGCGGCGGACCGTATCCGTCTCCGTGTACTCCGTGGGCGCCTCCGGGCTCGCCCCATGATCCCACATGTAAAACTGGTGGTAGTCAGCCAAAATACTGTAGTGCTTGATCATGTCGGGTTCTGTCGTTTGTGGTGGGCGTTGGTTGCGACCCTGTCAAATTGAGGACATTTAGCTGAATTAGGTAAATCTAACTTATGCCGAAATATGAATTAGTCGGATTTGGCATATTTCTCAAGTCAAATCAAGTCGATATTGTTGACTTTAGATACAAGCCGGACGCGATTGAAGATGGAATTTCTTTTTGAATTTGGTCGGAAATTAAAATAATGCACGGCAAGCTTCGGAACAAGCGACTATAGGTGGTAGGCCACCCCGGCAGCCCAATGCTCCGGGAAACGGCGGTAGGCGGCTATGGCTACGGCCTCCCAGTCCGCGTCGTCCGGAAGGCCAAGCCAGGCGAGGGTCTCCTCCGGATCGATCTGGGGCCAGGCCCGCAGCCAGCGGAGCCGGTCCTCGACCGCGCCGGGCGGGAGCAGGATTGCACCCGGGAATGCGCTCGCGAGGCCGGCCTGAGCATCCTCCGATAGGCGCGAGACCATCTCGATGTTGGCGTCGGCCTCGACGACGACCTCCTCAGAAGGTTCGGACCCGAGGGCGTCGGCGAGCACGCCGGTGACGTTCGCGAGGATGGTGCGGCCGGTATCTGGACCGGACGAGACGGAGGCAGTCCTCCGCACGCCCGGCCGGCGGCGTTCGCCGATGATGCGCCCGTCAAAGCGGCCACCGAGATCCCACCAGTCCCATCGTCCGAGAGGGTTGAGCCAGCGTCCATAGCCGCCGGTGGCGGGGTGACGCTCGATGTCCCGGACATAGGCTTTTACGAAGGCATCGAGGTCGGGCTCGACGTCGGCGAAGCGCACCCGCCACCGGTGAAGGCCGCGGCGCGCCATCTCGGCATTGATCGCGCCGATGTCGAGGTGCCAGTGCGGCTCGCCCTCGATCAGGGTTCCCCGGCCCTCTTCCCGAGTGAAAACGAACTTGGTCAGGTGAATGGTGCGTACTTCGGCGGTCTCGTCGTGGAAGGCCAGCCACTTGTCTGGGACGTCGCCCTTGCCACCGCGTTGGAAGGGCGCCAGCGAGGCGCGAATGGCTTCGGCGGGCGCGAGATCCATGACCGGCAGGATGACGTAGACGGAGGCGAACATGGTGGATCGGCCTGGGTCTCGGGCTGAAGTTGCGCGACTCAGAAGGTAACGCATACCGCGTGACGGCACCCGTCACGGATTACGGATTTCGGGATGCCTGGGTCCAGTTGTGGTCGATCAGCCGATCAGGACGACGGCCTTGCGTACGTAGGTTGGCTGGTCGACCTGTCCGACGATGAAGTGCGCGACGTCGGCCCGTGAGATCAGGCCGTTCCGCCACGACGAGGGTTCGGTGAGAACCTTGTAGCGGCCGGTCGCCGATCCGGGCGTGAGAACCCCTGGCCGAACGAACGTCCAGTCGAGGCCGCTCTTGCGGATGCGCATCTCCTGCGCATCCTTGTCGTCGTAGGCGCGACCAAAGACGAGCCGGAACGGTACGCGTTGAAGCAGGCCAATGGAGTCCCTGCTGTCGCCCGTGCCGAAGCCGGTGACGGTCAGAAGGCGCTTGACCCCGGCCTTCTCCATGGCCGGCACCAGCACGTTGGTCGCGTTCGAGAACAGCGTCACCGGGGGGAGCAGGTCCTTGACCGGCACCCCGAGCGCCTGGACGACGACGTCAACGCCGTCGAGGGCGGCGGCGACATCGCCAGGCTTCAGCGCGTCGCCCGTGAAACGCTCCAGGCCCGCACCGGACTTTGTCATGGTCGTGGCCGAACGCGCGAAAGCCCGGACGCGGTGTCCAGCCGCGAGCGACGCTTTCACGGTCTCCAGGCCGATACCCTTGCTAGCGCCGATGACGAGAACGTGGGCCATGGTCGTTTCCTAGTTGGCGGGATGCGCGACAAGACCCGATCAACCGCGGACACGCCATGCGGTCGCTTGACTGGCTGGTCTACGGTTCGATGACCAAGCTGTCCTGGAAGCCCGAGATCTCGTTGGCATGCCCCAGGCGTTTACGCAGTCCCACTGATCGAACGCGGCTAGGTGGAAAGTCTTAGGATCGCAGCGGACGACCCGACGATGTGGGCCAGGGTCACCAGGACGGACCCTGTATGAAGGACCTTAAAGCGGGTGCGATTCCCCATGTCGGTCGCCCCATTGATCGCCGGCATGAGGACTTGGCGCGCGAGGAGTGCCGTGAGAGCGATCAATCCCAGGATGAGTGCGGATGGCATATCGAGGGTTGCCGTCAGTGCCGTGCCGCTAAGGGCGCACGCTATGACGAAAAGATAGAAATGTGGGAAGGCGCGACGCAGGAGGGGACCAGCGGCGTCAGCGGGCAGTGCACTAAAGAGAAACGATGCAAAGCCGAACGAGTACAGGACCATCCCGCCGAACAGGAGGGCCGTCACGAGGATAGCCGCTTGCGAGAGCATCATTCCAAACCTCAATAACTTTAACTCGCCCTTGTGGGCGGCATTCGGTTCGCTCGGCTGCGCCAATGCCGTCCCCTTCGTCGTGAAGCGCTTCTCTGCTTCAAGGCCGAGGAAAGAGGAGGGCCGGCGCTCAGATCGAGTCTTCCGGTTTCTGCTTCGTACAGGCCATAAACACATCGCTGATCGCCAAGTCGGCATGCGCACTCATGCCCGCAGCGTCATTGAGGCAGGACAGCACATCCTTGCGCGGAGCATCTCCTTCGCTGGATTTCTCCAACTGCTGCAGCAGGAGGTCCCTATCCGCACCCGTTGCGGCGCTCCAGTCCCGCAGGGTGTCCTGCGGTTGCAACGCCAAGGCCGGCGTCGCAACCGATGCCAGCATCACGATCAGTAAAGAGCGAACCGGCATCTTGGATGTCCCCCAATCGAGGTGGCCCTGAAATAGTCAGCCGCTACTTGATTATACCGCTTCAAAGGGCCTGGTGAACGAGCACAACGGCGGCAATCCAAGTCGGCAATTGTGTTTTCCTCTAGCGTCCACTGGTAGAAAGACGTGACTTGCCGTGGAGCTCCCTGGGCAGTGAACCACGTTCTTGGTTGCAATAACGCTATCTGTGAAGCCGAACTGCGTTGACGATGCGCCTTACCACCGCATGTGACGTGCATCGGGGCCGTCGCGCTGGATCGCGCCGCTGGCGCCTACAGATCCTCATGGAGCCGATAGGTTGAATTTTATCCGCAGCGGCCTGGCTTCTATTGGCCGCATACGCTTTCCTCCAGCTGTGACCGGATCCGCCCTAGGTTTGTTTTAGCGCCTCAAGTTCTGCGGTGTGGCCAATCGGTCACGAGCAGACGTCGACTGCCGCACCTGGAGATCCACACCGATGCGTACTCACCTTCTCGCCGCCGCCTTCGCAATCATACTCCCCACCTTCTCCGCGCAGGCCCAGGATGCGGCTGCCGGCGAGAAAGTCTTTACGGCCTGCAAGGCTTGCCATGCCCTCGGGAAGAATTCTGTCGGGCCAAACCTTGTCGGGGTCGTCGGACGCAAGGCTGCTTCCTACGAAGGCTACAACTATTCAACTGCCCTCAAGGAGTCGGGCATCACGTGGGATGAAGCCAATCTCAAAGAGTGGCTGATTGGCCCTGCTGCCAACAAGGTCAAGGGCACCAAGATGGTCTATCAGGGCCTCAAGGACGACAAGAAGGTCGCGGACGTCATCGCCTACCTGGCAACACTGAAGTAGGCGTTGCCGAAGCCCTCGCTGAACGTCTTCATTGTCGGAGACTCTGGAAAGGTCGTCCGTCGGCTTGCGCGCATGCTCGGCGATAACGGTCATGTCGCCAAGTCGCTGCATCGCAAGCCGGAACAGGCCGAGGGCCTCGCTGCCTTAGGAGCGATGGTGGTTCAGAGTAATCTGACCGAGATGTCCATTGATGCTCTGGCCGCGCTCATGGCCAGCAGCGACGCGGTCTTCTCGGCCGGACAACTAGTCGGCCTACATGACCGACGTTAGACACCCGACTGCAAACGACCGCAGACCCTTTGCGTACCCTCATGACCAAAGGATGCCTGGACGATGGACAAGGTCCTCTACTACCTCGTGACTTTGCTTGAGTCCGCGCTTTCGGTTGTAGGCATCCGCGGGACCTATGAAGAGCCGCGCTATGCGGTCGTCGAGCAACTCGACCGTGGGGTCGAGGTGCGGGCCTACGAGGGACGCGTTGCTGTCGAGACGGATGCCAGGGGACAACAGGATGGGGAGGCGTTCGGCCGGCTTTTTCGCTACATCACCGGGGCGAATGGCGGCGGTCAGCGCATCGCCATGACGACGCCCGTCGAGAGCGAAGGCCGCCTGATCGCGATGACGGTCCCGGTCGAGCAGGGCGCCCGGGGAACGATGCGGTTCTACCTGCCGAGGGCGGTCGTCGAAGCCGGTGCGCCGGAGCCGACCGAACCTGGTGTGAGACTGGTTCGCATCCCGCCGGAACGATTGGCCGTCCTACGCTTCTCCGGCACCGCATCGCCTGGGGCAAGGGATGAGCAAGCCCACATCCTGACGACGGCCTTGGAAGCTGCTGGGCGGAAGACGGCGGAGCAGCCCTTCTTCATGGGCTACGATCCGCCGTTCTCCGTGCCCTTCCTGCGCCGGAACGAGGTCGCACTACGGCTGCAGTCTCCCTCGTCATGAGTTGCGCTACCGAATCGGCACGCGTTTAGACAGCTTCGATTGGGCCGAGTGGCTCAGGGGTCGGTGGCTCCGCAGGCGGATCGATCTCAGGCACCTGAGGTCCGGGAGAAGGGTCGCCGATGGGCGATAGGGGATCGTCTCCGGGGCATGGCGTGTCGGACTGCATCATCTGGCTTCCTCGTCATCCCGGCGAAGCGCGCGCCGCCGAGATGAAATGTGGATCGTATGGGACGGTCCTGTCAGCGCCAGCAGCGTCCGGTAGGACCGCCTAACGCGGGAAACGGGTCGCCATCTGCGAGGACGAAATCAGTGTGTTGTAGTCGTTCACGATCCAGGTCGTGTCGATACGGCCGCGGCGTGCGTCGCCCTTCGCGCGGCCGAGCTTCTCGCGGAACTCGCGTAGCTTGCCGAGCCAGGACGCCGGTCGGCCCTCGAAGCCGGAGAAGGAGCCCGGCTCGGCCGCGGCAAACTCGTCCATGCTCCTGACGGCCGAGGCATAGGTGGCAAGTGCGGCGTCGAAGGCCGGTAGGTCAACGACGGGCTTAGCTTCGCGCGGGAGCAGTTCCACCACCGGACGCGCTCGTAGCATGACGTTGGCGACGACCCAGCGGGCCTTGCGGCCTTCCCGCTTCTCGATCAGCGCGAGCTCGGCCTCGTCGCTCTTGAGCTTCTCCCGCGCAAAGAGCGGTTCGAGCTTCGCCCGTTCCTCCAGGAAGGCTTTGCCGGCCGGCGCGAGCTTGGCATGCAGCGTCTTGCCCTCCGCCATCTTGTCGACCTTGTAATCCGCCCGCTCGTAATAGCCGTTCGCCTGTGCAATCAGCGGGGCGAGCGTTTCATAGGCCACGACATACGGTGGGATGGCTGCGTCGAGCTCCGCCATGCGGGGTTCCGCATCCACGGCCGCCTTCGCCTTCGCGATCTCGTCGCGTACATCATAGAGTGAGTAGAGCCCGTACACGATGCTTTCATGACCTGTCGGGCCGGTCTTCATGTTCACCCAGCTTCCGTAACGCGCCATCGACTCCGAGGCGCGGAGCGTCCGATTCAACAGCCCGACGTAGGCGTTCAGCTTGCGGATGACGGCTTGCGAGGCGACCGTTTCCGGACCGGCCGGGACCGAGGTCTGCGCAAAAGCTGGAACGCAACCCATGATGACGGCCAGGAACACGGCGCGACGGGTTGGGAAGGTCATTGGATAGCCCCTCGTGATGAGGCGGGTGGGTAGCATTCCAACCGCGCGACCGAAAGCGACGACAGGCGGTCGTGCGGGTCACGCCTGCGGAGTTCAATAATGGCCGGGTTGGCGCCCTTAGGGCGGTACGGCGCGAGGGAAGCGCTCCCTAAGCGCTCGCAACCCCACCGTAGCTATCGGTCCACGTGGCCAAACGCATTGCGCTTGCGAAGCAGGCCATAAGGCCACCCCTAAAAATGGGGGGCCGCCTGTTTCGTAATATCTATTTAATGGGACACGACATGCTGACCTGATGGTCGCCCGTATAGCCTCTCACTCGGACTTGACGATTTTCCGTGGAAGGTTGTGCTACAAGTCATAATTCAATCGCCCGCTGGTGTGATGGTGACTTCGGCTCCTACGCACAATGTCCGTAAGAAGAATTTCTAAAATTAGACCATATTAGATATTCACCTAACTTCACTTGATTTAGGCTAGAGGTACTTGAGCCAGGCGATATCGCGACGTGCCACTTTGTAGCGCGAGAACCAGGCCGTCGGCCAGTACAAGGGTACGACCAGCCCGACGTACCAGGCCAGAACCCAGCCATAATTTGCTACGCCGAACACGCTGCCCTGCGTCGGCCCCCAGATGGCGGCGGCACCGTGATACAGGAGCCGCAGGATCGTCAGGTGGAGCAAGTAGAAGAACATCGGCGCACCGCCGAACACCGCCAGGGCCAAGACGACCGAAGCGTCGCGCATCCATTCAAGCGCGACGAGGAACAGTGCCCCGATCCCTAGTGTCAGCAGCAGGAACAGCAGCGAGGGGGGATACTTCGTTAGCGAGACAAAGCTCATCGTGGTCCGAAGCGGATCGCCCTCGACCACGAACCAGGGCTTGTCGCCGTAGCCGTTCGCCAGACGCAGCGCCATGAAGGCAACGAGCATCCTGCAGCCGAG
>NZ_JAKSYI010000036.1 GCF_022829285.1 Methylobacterium sp. J-078 | reverse complement strand
GTGGCACGAACTCGTGCAGCGAGGGCGGCAACAGCCAGCCCTGATCGACGTCCCAGGAGCGAAACACCTTGGCCATGAGCCGAGTGAATCACCTCGCAGCCTCGTCGTCGAGAGGATTACTCGGACAAGCTCCTAGCTGTTTGGTCCCGGAATTTGGTGGTGCGGATCATGGATGAACCTGGACGGCTCGTCTGTCCAAGCTTTGCAGATGGCCCCGGAGAGCAGACGGCGCGCTGGCCGAGGCGGTCGGCGACGAGACTCGCGAGCGGGCGCGACAGCAGGATGCCGATCAACGATCCGCTCATCACATCGCCGACGACGCGACCCCGCTCCGCAGGACGCGGCGTCGCCGCAGCGATCGGCACGAGCGACCAGCAGAGCGCTGACGTCGGCGAGACTGTGAGGCCCGGGCATTCCATGGGCGCCTTCAACGATCGAGGACGAATGCCGGCAGGCGATCCAGGGATGATTCGTGTGCCAAGGGCGCCGGTGCGCCGTCGGGGGCGGTCATCCCGACGCGATCGTGCCAGTAGGTCTGCAAACCGACCGCCGCCGTCCCGACGAGATCGTAGGCCGAGCCGGCGACGAACAGGCAGCGGTCAGCATCGACGGACAGCTCGCTTAGACCAAGCCGATAGGGGCGAGGGTCGGGCTTGTAGAACCCCGCCCGCTCGGACGTCACCACCGTCGTGAAGGGAACGCCGACGCAATCGGCCGCGATCCGTCCCAAGCGTTCGGAGCAGTTCGTCACGATGCCGAGGGGTACGGACCTGGCGGAGAGGTCCCGCAGGGACTGCACCACGCCCGACCAGGGCCGCAATTCGCCGTAGCGTTCGGCGAGTTCGGTCGTCGCGTTGCCGGGCAAGCCGACCGCCTCCGCCGCTTCAGACACGAGGTCCTCGTACGGGCGGTAGCGTCCGGTGCGATAGGTGATCCGCAGGTACTCGGCGCGCCAGCGCCGACCGAGCTCCTCGCTCCCGGCCACGGAGTTCCAGAGCGACCAGCTATCCAGGAGCGCGGTCAGCAGATCGAACAGGACGGCATCGTAGCGTTGCTCCGGCATCGACGGTCTCCTGAGTCGGTATGTTGTCTTGAGAAGGCGCTCGTGGGGGAAGCTGTCGTCACACAATCCGCGCGGCGATCGCCTCGATCTCCACGAGATAGCCGTGGTGGAGTTCCGGCACCGGCACGACCGTGCGGGCCGGCTTCGCCGCCCCGAACACCTCGGCGTAGATCCGGTTGAAGACAGGCCAGTTCTCGACGCCCACGATATAGGCCGTGACCCGCAGGACCTCCTGCGGTCCGCATCCTGCCTCGTCCAGGATGGCGAGGACGTTGGCGAGGGTTTGTCGAACCTGCACGTCGAAAGGCTGATCGGCGGTGTGCGTGCCGTCCGGGCGGGAGCCGAGCTGGCCCGAGACGAACACAAGGTCGCGCCACGCGGTCGCATGGACGTAGTGCCCGGCCGGAGCCGGCACGGTGGACGCGGCGATGCGCACGATGGGATCGGTCATGGTGCAGGTTCCTACCAACCATTGATGCGGGGCCAGACCGCGGCAACGCGGCCGAATCTGTCGAGGACATGGTAACGGTCATGCTGGGCACCCGTGGCGCAGGCATGGTTCGGCAGGACGCGCACCCGTGCTCCGATCGGGAGGTCGGGGAGGGTCGCCTGCGAGCCGCGCCGGACCGCGATGATGCCGTGCTCTTGGTTGGCGTCGGCGACGACGAGGTCCGGGTAGGGCCGGCCGGCGAGGTCGCAGACGACGCCGTAACCTTGGTCCACGGCCTGCCTGGCCGTGCCGCGGTCGCGAGACAGCGCCATCCATCCGGCATCCGTGATGATCCAGCCCTTGGCGCGCTGGTGGCCGATCACCGTGGCGAGCACGGAGAGGGCGAGATCGGCCGGAGCCACCGAACCGACGCCGGCCTGGTAGAGGTCGCCGAACATGAAGACCCCGGCGCGAACCTCAGTCACGCCGGTCAGGTCCTGTGCGTAGCGGGCGGTCGGCGTTGAGCCCACGCTGACGACGGGACAGGGCAAATCCGCGGCGCGCAGAGTCTCGGCCGCCGTGACGGCAGCCACGCGCTCTGCCTCGGCCGCTGCGACCAGAGCCGCGCCATCCTGCAGCGCGTAGCTGTCACCCGCATGGAGGAGGACACCGCGTAGGGCAGCGCCCCCGGCCACCAGGCGCCGCCCGATGGCGACGAGCAGGTCCCGGTCGCTCGGTGCAACGCCGGAGCGGTGGCCGTCCGCATCCACCTCGATCAGGACGGGGAGCGCGTCGCTTCCGCTTCGGGCGTGCGCGGCGACGGCATCCGCCTGCTCCAGGCTGTCGAGGATCAGGGCGAGATCGGCCCCCTGCGCGCGGATGGCCGAGACGCGATCGAGCTTGGCCGGCGCGATGCCGACGCCGTAGATGAGATCCCGCACACCCGCTTCGGCGAAGTACTCCGCCTCGCGGAGGGTCGAGACCATGGCGGGTCCCTCCGGAGCCGTCATGGCGATGCGGCCGACATCCAGGGATTTGGCCGTCTTGAGGTGGGGGCGGAAGGCGACGCCGAGCCGCGCCAGGCGCGCCTGCATGCCCTCGAGGTTGGCGCGCAGCTTCCCCTCGTCGAGCAGCAGGCAAGGGGTATCGAGCTGGTCCAAGCCCGTCCCGAGCAAGGCCCTCCCGAGCAAGGCCGCCCCGGGCTCGGCGGGCAACGTCTGGCGGATCGTGACTGGGGGCATCGGTGGGCTCGCCTCGTAGGCAGGTGCAGGACCAGACAGAGCACGGGCGGCAGCCGCCTGCTATTAACGCCGCCTGCATCCTGGATTAAGCTCAGCCTGAATGCTGACGACCGACGACCTGCGCTTCTTCGCTGCCATTGCCAGGGCCTCGTCCCTGGCCGCTGCCGCGCGTGACCTGAACGTCTCTCCCCCGGCCGTGACCCAGCGGCTCCGCGCCCTGGAGGCCCGGCTCCGCGTCCATCTGGTCGATCGCTCGGGGCGGCACCTGACGCTGACCGACGAGGGCGAGTTGCTCGCCGAACGCGGACGCCAGGTCCTGGAGGGCCTCAGCCAGATCGACGATGCGCTCGCCGAGCGCCGCGGCGAGGTCCGGGGGCATCTGCGCATCGTGGCGCCGCTCGGGTTCGGCCGCCGCTACGTGGCGCCGGTGGTCGCAGCCTTCCAGGCGGGGCATCCGGAACTGAAGATCGACCTCGCCCTGTCCGACCGCCTCGGAGGGGTGCCGGGCAGCGGCAGTTGGGATCTCGCGATCCACGTCGGCGAGATGGACCACGCTGCCCCGGGTCTGATCATGCGCAGCCTCGCCCCGAACGAGCGCTGGGCCTGCGCGGCGCCCAGCTACCTGAACCGCTGCGGGGCACCGGAGAACCCGGGCGCGCTGCGCACGCATTCCTGCATCGCCTTGCGCGAGAACGATGAGGACGTGACCCTGTGGCGCTTCCGATCGGAGGGAGCCACCGATGGGGAGCGTGTGCGGATCGAGCCGAATCTGGCCAGCAACGACGGCGAAGTCGTGCGGAGCTGGGCCCTGGCGGGGCGCGGCATCATCGTGCGCTCGGAATGGGACCTGATTGACGATGTCCGAGCTGGTCGGCTGGTCCGGCTTCTCACCGATCATACCCTGCCGGCGGCGCCAGTCGTCGCGCTGCTGGGCGCACGCCGCCAGGCGCGTGCGGCACGAACCGGACGGTTCCTCGATGCGCTCCAGCAATCGCTGGAGCCAGTGCCCTGGCGCTGAACAGAAGGCTTGGCGTTTGATTTCCGCTCTCGGAACACCTTGCTTCGCGACACCGGAAGATTGGTTACTGTTTTCACGAAGGATGAAGATTCGGACGTACGCTTATCAGGCGTGATTTTTAGAAGAAGGCCGACGACAAGCCACCCATCCCGGCCGTTTGGCGGACCGGCGGGTCCCGACCCGACCCGGCCGCCCGGACCGCCATCGGCGCTTCTCCAAAGCAGCCATCGCAGAACGCTGCTATAGTCGGTCGAGGCCGCGTTGCGGTCGGGCGGATGCCAGCCCGACCGCCGAACACTCATGTGCGATTGTCGATCTCCGGCACGCCGCTGCTACGGTCGGCATAGGCGGCGATAAAGGTCGATCGAGCCTGCCAGCGCCGCCAGAAGGCATCGAGATATTCGAACCGCTCATCAAGCGGGGTGGCGTTGACGGGGAACTTGGAGAACGCAATCGCCGTAGCTAACGTGATGTCGGAGAACGTCGGCTGATCACCACCCAGCAGCCAATCGCGGCCATCCGCGAGATGCCGGTCCACGAGACCGGCATGCGCCAGCGCCACTTTACGTGAATGCTCGCCCCAAGCCGGGTTGCTGGTCAGTTCGAGCTTCGGGCCCAATCCCTGGTGCAGGACGTGGAAGGCGGTGACGATCGGGTAGAGGATGTGCACCCACACCCGGCTGTCCCACATCTGATCGAGACCGCGCTCATGCGCCGTAGCCCCCATGATCTTGCGGCCTTCGAACGTGTCGTCGAGATAGCGGGCGATGGCGGAGGTCTCGCTAAGGTAAGAACCATCGGCGAGCGCGAGGGTCGGCGTCTCGCCCCAGGCGTTCATCTTCAGGTGTCTCCAACCCCGCTGCTCGCCCTCTGGCGACATGTCGTAGATCGTCTCGTCGAAGCGATCGGCGATGCCCTTCTCATGCATGAAAATCCGCAGGCGCTGCGGGTTGGGGAAGGCCGAAGGGGAGGTGAAGAGCTTGAGCTTGTCGGACATCGTCGTCTCGCTTTAGTAAATTGCCTGTCTATCATATGACAGGCAGCAAGCTAGGTCCGGCATCTTGTGACGTCAACCCCTGTCTGCCATATGACAGGTGGAGGTTGAATATGGCAGCGACGTCAAAGGGGAATGTGAGAGAGGCCATCCTCGTAGCCGCCAGGGAGGCGGCGATGGCCTATGGCTACGGCGGCCTCAACTTCCGCGACCTTGCGGAGACCGTCGGCATCAAGGCTGCCAGCATCAACTACCACTTCGCCACCAAGGCTCTCCTCGGCGAAGCGGTTGCACGGCGCTACTGGGAAGACATCGCCCGCGATCTCGAAGCCATCTCGACGAATGCCCGAAGCCCAACGGAAGCGTTGCGGCGATACCCGAGCATCTTCCGGCTATCTCTGGAGCGCGACAATCGCATCTGCCTGAGCAGCTTCATGGCGACGGAACATGACGAGTTGCCCGAGCCCGTGTTGAAGGAGGTGCAAACTTTCGCTGACGTGAACACCGCTTGGCTGTGCGAACATTTGGTCGCCGCCAAACTCGCCTCGCCGGCCGAGGGTGAGTTGAGGGCTCGCGCCATTTACGCTGCTGTCGCCGGAGCGCAGATCATCGCCCGCAGCCGTTCGGACGTGAAATTGTTCGACGAGTTGATCGAAAGCTACCGACGGATGGGCTTGCTCCCAAGCTAGTCGAACTTCGTATCCGAAAGTTTCAAGTTTGAGCGCCTTCGCCGCATCCGATCCATAACGAGCGACTGTTTCAGCGCGTCTCTCACCCCGAAGCAGACCAAACTCTTTCCATCCCGAGCAGACGGTCCGATAGCGCCAACATCGTCATGGCGTTCGATCCTTACTGTTCTTGAAAGCAGTCGTGTCAGTCCGTAGCGGATTATGGCGTCCGTGCTCGGTCCGGCAGCGGACATCATCGCCTGTCAGCTCGGCCAAACGAGACGGATCAGGCATCTTGAGCGCCCGCCAAGTTTAACCACCCTTGCGCGCTTGCCGGGCCACCGCGCTCGGCGAAAGATCCAGCACCCGTCGGAAAGTCTTGGACATCTGGCTGAGGTCGGTGAATCCGGCCCGTGTCGCAACGTCCCTAAGGCTCGCGTCGCCGGACTCGATCAATTCGCGAGCGTAGAGGACCCGGGCACGCAGGATATACTGGTAGGGGGTCACCCCGAAGGAGGCCTTAAACGCGCGCACGAGGTGCCCCATGCTCACGCCCGCGGCCTCGGCGAGGTGCGAGAGATTGAGGGGTTCGGACAGACGCGACGCGATCAGGTCCCGCAGGAGGGCCGCTTCGGACGACCGCAGCCTGGGGATCGTGCGATGGTCGCGTTCCGGCGTCGAGAACATCCGGATTAGGGTGGAGGCCACGCTCTCCACCAGGAGCGCGCCGTGCGGGCACCCCCCTTCAAGGTCGACCGATATGGCGCGCAGGAGATACTCGACCGCGCTCTGCGAGCGGGCGCTGACGAACTGGGTCTGGATACCGGTTCGGTGCGGTGCGACGTCCGCCATCCGCTCGATGGTTTCCGGTGCGATCTTCAGCGTCAGATTGCGAAACTCCCCCGTCCAGGTCCCGGATACCGAGGCTCCGGGGTGGAGCACGGAGATGTTGTCCTCGTTGAAGCGGTGATCCTCGCTGGCATAGTGAAAGGTCTGGTCGCGCGGGCGCAACGACAGCCCAAAATGGACGCCCCTCTGCTCGATGGAGACGCGGCCGTTCGCGCCGAGGATCACGTCGGAGAAGTAGATTCCCCGCCAGCCGTTCCGCGTGCTGTCGCACAGGACGGCCTTGATATCCCCGTCGAAGGAGATGTCGCTGCCGAAGTCACGGAACTCTAGCTTCATCAACCCTCCTCCGCACCCTGGAGACATTTCCATCGGCATCCGTGTCTTACCCAACGCGAAGCTGGACCGTCACCGGGCTGCCGACCGGAAGCTCTATAATTCCATCGGTATAACCGTGCCTCCGCGATGAGAGCAATTTCCTGAAACCGATTCCGGAAGAGGATTTTTCCGCAGCGGCAAGCAGTGGAAGCGCGTTTTTCTCTGCGACAAATTGTCAGGCATTTTCAATTTTTATGCTAAAAATCAACAGTTTAATCTGACATCCAGAGTGTCGTGGCACCGATCTCAATTTTCGCCAAATACGACGACCGGACGAACGATCCAGGCATCCTTTGCCTCGGCAAAGACCCAGGCGATCCCGGCCGATCAAAATTCGGCGCCGACGTACCGCGGATCGAGGCGGCGTCCGCCGGCAGGGTTGAAGTATGTTTCCCATCCGTTAGCTTCGTAGTCAGGAGCAACAGGGACGCTGCTCTCAAGTACACGAAGAGAAATTGAATACGATTTCATCCCGCATCAAGAATTGGAGATATCATGTCCAACAAGATCGACACCATTCGCGAACTTAATGCGACGGAACTCGACGCTGTGGGCGGTGGCTTGTCCCTGGGACTTGGCCTCGATCTCGACCTCTCCAGCGAACTTGGTGCTGTCTCGGGCGTCGTCGGCCAAGTCGGCGGACTCGTGAGCGGTCTGGTCGGCGGCCTGCTGGGTGCTGTCGGCGGCCTCGTGGGCGGCTTGCTCGGCGGCAAGTGAGCCCCAGCATTCAGTTAGCCCGGGTCGCGCAGTCCGGCCCTCTCTAAACGCGTGGCCCCGTGGCGACGGAATACCCGAATCCTTGGCTGAGATCGGCCCAATCGGAGAACGACCATGACTCAGAACCATGACACCATTCGCGAGCTCAACGCGACGGAACTCGACGCCGTGGGCGGCGGCCTGTCCCTGGGCCTCGGCCTCGATCTCGACCTCTCCAGTGAGCTGGGCGCCGTCTCCGGCGTGGTCGGGCAAGTCGGCGGTCTCGTGAGCGGTCTGGTCGGTGGCCTGCTCGGCGCGGTCGGTGGCCTCCTGGGCGGCAAGTAAGAGGGTGTCGCCGTCCGGTTGAAGTCCGGCGGCAGACTCGATCCGACCATAGGCGGCAAGCTCCCCGTGGGCTTGCCGCTGACTTCGGTTCAGACGCCGTCCCCAAAGATCGACCGCAAGGCGCGGCACGGAGAAACGCCACCGTCGATGACGACACCGTTGTTTCGCGCCGAGGTCGCTCAGGCACGCAAGGATTCCTGGCTCGGAGAAGCCCAGATCGTTCAGCCCGTCTCGGTTCGCACGGTGACCGGATTGACGGTGTTGATGATCGTCGCGACGCTCCTCTTCGTCGCGATCGGCACCTACACGCGGCGCGTGCACGCTTACGGGATGTTGACCCCCGACGTCGGCCTGATGACGGTGGCGAGTCCCGTGGCGGGCCGGGTCGGCAGTTCGGGGGTCAAGGAGGGCGACAAGGTCCGGCGCGGGCAGCTCCTCTACACGCTGGATCTCGACGCGGTCTCCGCCAACGGTCCGACCCAGCAGCGCATCATCGACCAGCTCGCACGGCAGAAGGCGAGCATCGAGACCCAGGCGGCGTTGCGCGCGAGCATGGCCGAGACCGAAAAGCGTTCGCTCGCCGAGCAGATCGACAACCTGCAATCCCAGTCGCGCCAGCTCGTGGAGCAGGTGAGCCTTCAGGAAAAGCTGGTGCCGCCGCTGAAGGAGCGCGTCGACGTTCTGGCCAAGGCCGTCGGCGACGGGTTCGCGCGGTCCGCCGACCTGCAGAACCAGAACTACCTCTACCTGCAGGCCAGCTCTCAGCTCGCCCAGTTCCGGAACTCCAACCTCCAGCTCGTGGGCAAGGTCGGGGAACTGCGCTCGACGCTTGCCACCTTCGACGACAAGCTCGCCCGGGACCTCGCCGAGATGGACCGTACCGCCGCCCAGCTCGAACAGCAGCGGGCCGAGAGCGAGGCCCGCCGCGGCATCGAGGTGCGGGCGCCCGAGAGCGGGATCCTCACCTCCATCCGCGTCCAGGCCGGCCAGAGCGTGTCGGCAGGCGCTACGCTGCTGACGCTGCTGCCGAGCGAGGGGCGCCTTCAGGCCAACCTGTTCGTCGAATCCTCGGCCATCGGCTTCATCGATACCGGGGAGCCGGTGATGCTTCGCTACGCCGCGTTCCCGTTCCAGCGCTTCGGCCTCTATCGCGGAACCGTCTCGGAGGTGACCCGCGCGCCCCTGGAGGCCGCGGATGCGCCGGAGCCCGCCGGCGGCAAGGCCAAGAGCGGCGACGGGATCTACCGCATCGTCGTCCGCCCGGACGAGGATGCGGTCCTTGCCTACGGCGAGAAGCGCCGCCTCGAGGCGGGCATGCGCGTGGAGGCCGATATCGCCCTGGAGCAGCGCTCGCTCTACCGATGGCTCCTGGATCCCCTGTACCGGGTCAAGCGCAGCGTCGATCTCGTGACCCGGGGCCAATGAACGCGTGAGTCTCCTGACCAACCTCCATTTCGGCTTCGGCCGGCGCGCGCCCGTCCTGCTCCAGGCGGAGGCGGCGGAATGCGGCATGGCCTGCCTCGGCATGGTCCTCGGCTACCATGGTCGCCACGTCGATCTCGGGACCATGCGGCGGCGGCACGCCCTGTCCCTCAAGGGCATGACCCTGCGCAACCTCATCGACCTCGCCGGTACGATGGGCCTGGCGACACGGGCCCTGCGGGCTGAGCTCAAGGACCTGCCGCGCCTGAAGCTGCCGTGCATCCTGCACTGGGGCCTCAACCACTTCGTGGTGCTGACGGCCGTCCGGGCGAACGGCATCACCATCCACGACCCGGCACGCGGCCCGCGCCGGCTTACCCTGGCGGAGGCCTCGCGGGAGTTTACGGGCGTCGCCCTGGAGACGAGCCCGACGACGAGCTTTGTGCGCGAAAAGCGCCAGCGCGGGCTCGCCCTGCGGGACCTCTTCCGCACCATCGGTGGCATCCGCCCGGCGCTGGCCCAGATCCTCGCCCTCTCCCTCGGGATCGAACTCGTCGCGATCCTGATGCCGATCGCCTCGCAGATCGTCATCGACGAGGTCATCGTCAACGCCGACCTCGACCTCCTTCTCGTGGTGGCGGTGGGACTGGCTCTCCTGCTCGTGGTCCAGCTGGTGCTCTCGGTGGCTCGAACCTGGGCGATCATGCTCACAGGCACGAAGTTGAACCTGCAATGGTCCGGGAGCCTGTTCGGACATCTCTCGCGGCTGCCGCTTGATTATTTCGAGAAGCGCCACGTGGGCGACGTGATCTCGCGCTTCGGGTCGCTCGCCACGATCCAGAAGGGGATCACGACGGACCTCGTGCAGGCGATCCTCGACGGGATCATGTCCGTGGGCATGCTCGCCATGCTGGTGGTCTACGGGGGATGGCTCGCGCTCGTCGTCGTCGCCTCGACAGTCCTGACCGCGATCCTGCGAATCTTCGCCTACGGCTCCTACCGGGAGGGGACCGAGGAGGCGATCGTCGCGGAGGCGCGCCAGCAGTCGCATTTCATCGAGACCGTGCGCGGCATGGCCAGCGTGAAGCTCCTTGACCTGCGCGAGCGCCGCAGCGGCACCTGGATGAACCACTTCGTCACCTCGGTGAACGCGCGCCTGCGCCTGCAGCGCCTCGACCTCGTCTTCGGGCGGGCCAACGAGTTGCTGTTCGGGATCGACCGCCTCCTGCTCCTCGTCCTCGGCGCGCGAGCGGTGATCGACCAGTCGATGACTCTGGGCATGCTGGTGGCCTTCCTCGCCTACCGCGACCAGTTCTCGCAGCGGATCGGCAACCTCATCCAGTCGGGCTTCCAGCTGCGGATGCTCAACGTCCAGACCGATCGCCTGTCGGACATCGTGATGAGCGAGCCCGAGGAGCAGGCTCTCACGCTCGCGCCGTCGGTGCCGAGTCCGGCCGTCGTCGGGGCCGGGGGTGCCACCGGCAGCATCGCGGTGCGGGGCCTCGCCCTGCGCTACGGCAGCGACGAGCCGTGGATCTTCCGCGACCTCGCCCTCGATATCGCCGCCGGATCGAGCTTCGCGATCACGGGACCGTCGGGCTGCGGCAAGTCGAGCCTGATGAAGGTCATGATGGGTCTGCTGCCGGCCACCGAGGGCAGCGTGCTGATCGACGGCCAGGACCTGCGCACCCTTGGGTCGGCGGCCTATCGCCGGCGCATCGCCGGCGTAATGCAGAACGACGGCCTGTTCGCGGGATCGATCGCCGAGAACATCGCCTGTTTCGACGAGCGGCCCGATCCGGGCTGGATCGAGGAATGCGCGGCGCGTGCCGCGGTTCTCGACGACATCCGCCGGACGCCGATGGGGTTCGAGACTTTGGTCGGCGACATGGGCTCCACCCTGTCGGGGGGGCAGAAGCAGCGCGTGATCCTGGCCCGCGCGCTCTACCGACGACCCGAGATCCTGTTCCTGGACGAAGCGACGAGCCACCTCGACGAGCCCACGGAGGCCGCCATCGCGACCGCCCTGCGGGACCTGCGCATGACCCGCGTGATCGTCGCGCACCGCCCCGCGACCGTGATGCACGCAAACGCTACTTATCATTTTGTAGCGCAAGTGCTCGCTTAGACTGCAAAATTTGAGTATGTAAATTATCATAGGATTTTTAAGTCAGCGCTCATCGATTTTCAAATAATACGTGATAATATATGTTTGTGTTGCACTGAATTTCCGGAACGAATTTTCAGCTAAAGGGCTAAGTCGCAAATTTCATTGGAGGCGTGATTGCGATGGAGCGGCCGCAGCCGCACGCAGGAGCCGTCGTTCAACCACAACCGGCTTCGCGGCCGATGCTTCTGCGGGACCTTGAGCCCCTCACGACGCCAGATCCGCTGAACCAAGTCCTTGCCCATCTGCCAGCCCGCTGCCTGCAGCAGCGCGGTGACACGGCGGTAGCCATAGGGTTGGTACTCAGACGCCAGGACGATGATGGCGCGGGTCAGCGCATCCTCGTCAGCCGGCACCGTCGGTATGTAGCGCTGCGTGCCCCGGTTCTGGCCAACGATCCGGCAGGCATGGCGTTCTGAGAGACCATACTCGGAGATCTCGGCCTCCTTGCAGGCCAGGGCCAAACTCTTGCCCTGGGCCGTCTGAACCGCGATCTGGCGAAGCTTCAGCACAACCTGCTCCGCACCCGTCTTCTGGCCTCGCTTCATCTCCAACTCCCTTGGTCCTGGCTGATCCCCTCAATCAGCCCGTTCCAAAGCCAGCCGGTCAGGTCACCGGGGCATCGGCGAGGTCACACGCGCGCCTGTCGACTGGGGCGCACGCCAAGTGATGAACCTGTTCCTGCCATACCTGACGCCGCGAGGGCTGGCGGAAGCCGAACTCGGCGCGGCGCGCGACGACGGCTGATCGTTCGAGGAGAGAACAGGCTCCATCGTATGGGCTCGGCCCGGCGGCCCCGCATCACCGCATTTATGGTCGGGTGAAGCGAGCGGTCGATCGGTCATCGCAATGCGCTCACGCTCACGAGCATGGCGTTGCCAGGAAGAGCCGGCGCAAGGATCGATTCTGCGCAACGTTACAATGTTGCAAAAAACCGCGTTCCCACGATTGACTAAGCGGGGGCGCCCGGCGAATGTCTGACCGTCAAGGTTCCTGCGGGTCGTCGGCTCGCGGGCTAAGAGGGAATTCGGGGTGCTCGCAGGAGCGCTTCCGAAGCTGCCCCCGCAACTGTCAGCGGCGAGTTCCTGCCATCCATGGTCACTGGTGCCCAGCACCGGGAAGGCCGGGCAAGGGCGACGACCCGCGAGCCAGGAGACCTGCCTTGCGATGTAACGTCTCTCGGGCGGGGTGTCCCGGCGGAGCGCTGGAACGGACTTGGCTGCTGACGCCGCCGATCCCGTGAGGGCACCCGCTCGGCTGTCGCTCGACAACCTTGAGCGCATCGGTGTCCCCTCGTCCGAGCCTGCCCACCGCGACGGCCCTGATCCTGAACCCGCCCGCATCCACCAAGCGCCGCTGGAGGGCCGGACGCCGGGGATCGCGTTGCGCCCTCGCCGCGATCCTCTCGACGGGTTCGCCCGCCTTGGAGGCCCGGGCGCAGGAGGCCGTCACGCTGGAGGAACTCTCCGTCGAGGGGGCTGGCGGGAGTGCCTCGGTCGCCGTTGGTGCTGGCCCCAAATCGGGAATCGGCCTGATCGGCCCGACGCCGGGCTACCGGGCCGACCGCGCGGTGAGCAGCACCAAGACCGACACGCCTCAGCGCGACGTACCCCAGGTCGTCACCGTCGCGCCGCGCGAGGTCATCACCGATCTCGCCGCCACCCGCGTCGACCGCGTCTTCAACTACACGCCCGGCGTGGCCCAGCAGAACAATTTCGGCGGACTCACGGTGTTCAGCTACGCCATCCGCGGCACGACCACCTCGGAGCTCTACCGCAACGGCTTCCCGATCAACCGCGGTTCGCCGCCGCCACCCGATACCCAGAACGTGGAGCGCATCGAGGTGCTCAAGGGCCCCGGCGGCGGCTTGTTCGGGCGCAGCGACCCGGGCGGCCTCGTCAACTTCGTCACCAAGCAGCCGACGGCCGAGCGCTTCGTCGAGATGGGCGGCCTTTGGGGCTCGTTCGAGCAGTTCCGCGGCACGGTCGATGCCGGCGGCGCACTCAACGAGGACGGCACGCTGCTCTACCGCTTCAACGTCGCGGGCGGCCGCCAGAACAGCTTTCGCGATTTCGTGGATGGCGACCGGCTCCTCGTCGCGCCCGTGGTGAGCTGGCAGATCACGCCGGACACGAAGGTCACCGTCGAGACCGAGTTTCTGCGCAACCGTGTCGTCTTCGACCGGGGCGTGATCGCGATCAACAAGCAACTGGGATTCCTGCCGATCTCCCGCTTCCTCGGTGAGCCCGGGCAGAGCACGTACCAGAGTTCGGACACGATGCAGGTGCGGGTCGAGCACCGCTTCAACGCCGACTGGCAGATGCGGCTGGCGACCCACTTCAACACCGGCTCGCTGGTCGGGGAATCGGCGGAGGTCCGTGGCCTGGCCGCCGACAATCGCACCGTCCTGCGCGACCGGAATTTTCGCGATTACCGCTGGGATACCGCCATCGGCCAGGCCGAGGTGGTGGGGCGCTTCGCCACCGGCGATCTCGGCCATACCGTGCTTCTCGGCTTCGAGCGCGAGAGCACCGACAGCCGCGTGGTCTACGACCGCTCGAATTTCCGCCAGAGCCCCTACAGCCTCGACATCTACGATCCGCGCTACGGCCAGGCCCTGCCGCCGCTCACCATCCGGCGCAACAACCTGGAGCGGGTCACCAACACCGCCCTCTACGCCCAGGACCAGATCGCCCTCAGCCCGGAATGGAAAGCCCTGCTCGGCGTGCGCTTCGATTTCTTCGAGCAGTCCTTCCGCGAGCGCACCACGGCGACCCAGGTCGACCAGTCCCGGGTGGCAGCCACGCCGCGCGCCGGCCTCGTCTACCAGCCCCTGCCGGAGCTCGCCCTCTACACGAACGTGGGCACCAGCTTCCGGCCCAATATCGGCCCCGACGCCTTCGCGGTGGCCCGCTCCGTGCCGTTCGAGCCCGAGACCGGCCTCGGCTACGAAGTCGGCGCCAAGCTCGACCTGTTCGGCGGCGCGCTCGGCCTGACGGCGGCGGCCTTCCGCATCGAGCGGCAGAACGTGCTCACGGCCGACCCCAACAATTCGGGCTTCTCCCTGGCGGCCGGCGGGGTGCGCAGCCAGGGCTTCGAGCTCACGGCCGCCGGCCAGATCACCCCCGAGATCAAGATCCTGGCGGGCTACGTCTACGCCGACGCCGTGGTCACGAAGGACAACGTGCTCCCCGTGGGTGCGCCGCTGATCAACATCCCGCGCCACTCGGGCAGCCTGCTCGCCGTGCACGAGGTACAGGCCGGCCCCTGGAAGGGCCTCGGCCTCGGCGGCGGCGTGCGCGGCGTCGGCGAACGCGCCGGAGACGCGGGGGGCTCCGGCTTCGTGCTCCCGGCCTACATCGCGGTCGATGCCCTGGCCTACTATCGCTACGAGAACATGCGCTTCGGCCTCAACGTCGAGAACATCTTCGACGCGACCTACTACGAGAGCTCGAACAACGCCTTCCGGGTCTATCCCGGCGCGCCCCGGCGCTTCACCGGCACGATCTCGGTGCGGTTCTGATGGCTGACGTCACCACCCACGCGGGTGACTTCGTCCTGGAGATCCAGGGGGCGGGCAAGCGCTTCGGCGAACGCCGAGCCCTCGCTGGCCTCGACCTGTCGCTCCGCCCCGGCGAGGTGTTCGCCCTGCTCGGACCGAACGGTGCCGGCAAGACCACTACGGTCAACCTGATCCTCGGCTTCCTGAAGGCGGATGCCGGTACGGTCCGGGTCTGCGGAATCGATGCCGGCGCTGACCCGGTCGGCGCCCGCCGGCACGTGGCCTACATCCCCGAACAGGTGGCGCTCTATCCCGGCCTCTCAGGGGTGGAGAACCTGCGCTACTTCACGACCCTGGCCGGCCTCCACCTGGACAAGGGGACCGCCCGCACGCTCCTGGCCGAGGCCGGTCTCGCCGAGACTGCTCACGCGCGTCCCGCCGGCTCCTATTCCAAGGGCATGCGCCAGAAGGTCGGCATCGCGGTGGCGCTCGCGCGCCGTGCCCGGCTCCTCCTCCTCGACGAACCCACCTCCGGCCTCGATCCGAGCGCGGCCGCGGATTTCTCGACCACGGTCCGGGCGGCGGCGACGCGCGGCACCGCCATCCTGATGGCGACCCACGACCTCTACCGGGTGCGCGAGATGGCCGGGCGCGTCGGTGTCCTGAGCCGTGGCCGCATCGTCGAGGAGATCGACCCCAGGACTCTCGACCATGTCGGCCTGGAGCGGCTCTACATCGAGCGGCTGGCGGGGAGCGCGGCGTGAGGCGACTCTCGGCCGAACTCGCGCGCACCGCCCGCGATGCGCGCCTTCGCTGGATCGGTGCCGTCCTCGTCCTGCTCCTCACGGTCGCTGGCCTCGGCGCCTGGCGGGATTCCACGCGCTACGCCGGCGAGGTCGCTCAGGTCGCGGCCGCCGAGCGCGCGCGCTGGCTCGGCCAGGATGCCAAGAACCCGCATTCGGCCGACCATTTCGGCCTTTGGGTGTTCCGTCCCTCCGCACCGCTTGCCGTCCTCGATCCCGGTACCGAGCCCTATACGGGCCGGATGGTACGGGTCGAGGCACACGTCTTCAACGACGCGGTCTACCGTGCCATCCAGGATGCCGGACCGCTCGCGAGGTTCGGTTTCGGAAGCGTCGCCGACATCGTCCAGCTCGTGGTGCCGCTCGCCGCCATCCTGCTGGGCTTCTCCGCCTTCGCGGCCGACCGCGAGCGTGGCACGCTGCGTCTCGCGCTCGGCAACGGCGTTCCGCCGGGCCAGCTCTTCGCGAGCCGGTTCGCGGCCCTTTTCGCCGCGCTCGCCGTCGTGGCGGGCCTGCCCCTCTTCGGGATCGGCGCGCTCGCGGTGATGAGCCAGGACCATGCGGGCTGGCAGGTCGTTCCGCGGCTGCTGACCTGGGTCGCGGCACAACTCGCCTACACCGCCGTGTTCCTGCTGCTCGCGATGCTCGTCTCGCTGGTCGCCCGCACGGCACGCGGCGCGCTCGCGGCCGCGCTCGCGGTCTGGGCCCTCCTCTGCGTGGCGGCTCCCCGCCTCGCGGTCGTCGGCGTCGACGCCGTCGTGCCCGTCCTGTCCTACCGAGAGGTCCGGGCACGGATCGAGGCTGGTTTTCGGAGCCATCGCACCGCCGAGGCGAACGATGCCCGTACCCGCGCGGTGCTGGCCCGCTACGGCGTCGGCGACCCCGACGAACTGCCCGTGGACCTGCGCGGGCTGATGATGTCCGAGAACGAGGCGCACAACTTTGCGGTCTACGACCGCGAACTCGGCGCGTTCTTCGATAGCATCGCGATTCAGGACAGGGCCTTGGCCTGGGCCGGCCTCCTGTCGCCGCGGGTCGCCCTCCAGGCCCTCTCGCAGACGCTGGCCGGCACCGATTTCGCCCAGCACGCCCATTTCGTCTGGGCGGCGGAGGCCTACCGGCGCGGGATTTCCGAACGCATGAACGCCGAGATCCGCGACCATCCTCAGCGCGGTGGGACGACCCTCGTCGCCGGGCCGGATCTCTGGGAAGAGATCCCGCCCTTCGTCCTCCAACCCTTGCCTTTCGCGCGCGCGCTGGCCGACGCAGGCGTTCCGGCCCTCATCCTTGCCCTCTGGCTCGGTCTGCCGGCGCTCCTGTGCCGCCCCCTGGTCCGGAGGTTGAAGCCGTGACGACCGTACGGTTCGCCGTCCTCCTCGGCGCCGAGTTGCGCCTGGTCCTGCGCGAGCGCCTGACCTGGGCGGTCCATGCCGCCCTCGTCGTGTCACTCTGCCTGGCGGCCTGGACGGGCGCCGGGCGCGTCGCCACGGAACGGGCCGCCCTGGCGCAGGCCGCCGCCGAGACCGACCGGGTCGTGCGGGACGCCAGGGCCGCCCACGAGCGCTACGCCGAGCCGTCGCCGATCAAGGTGAACTACTGGCAGGACCCGACCGACGCCTTCGGCTACATGACCTACTTCATGGCCGCCTACGCCGTGAAGCCGCCGACGCCTCTCGCGGCGTTCGCGGCCGGTCAGTCCGACGTGCAGCCCGCGATCATGCGGGCCAGCTTCGGCTTCAGCACGGTCTTCGACGACACCGCCTACGAGCCCGGCTCGACGGCCCGGCTCCGGCTCGGCCCGTTCGATCTCGCCTTCGTGCTGGTCTACCTCGTGCCGCTCGCGGTCATCGCGCTCGCCGGCACGCGGCTCTCCTCCGAGCACGACAGCGGCATCCTGCGCATGATCGCGTCGCAGCCCGTCGGGCCGCGTCGCGTGGCGAGCGCGAAGTTCGGGGCCGTGGCCCTGGTCGCCATCGCGGCCGCGCTCGGCGGAACGGCGTTGGCGCTCGTCGTCTCGGGCGGTCTCGGAGCGCTCGACGGATGGGAGGGCGCGCTGGCGCTGCTCGCGGCGGCGCTCTCCGCCTACGTCGCCTTCTGGGTGGCGGCCTGCGCCCTGGTGGCCAGCCTGTGGCGCGGGGGCGTCGCCGCCCTCGCGATCCTCGTGCTGGCCTGGGCCTGCGTCACGGTCGCCCTCCCGAGCACGCTCGGCCTCGCAGTCGAGGCCCTCGCACCGACGCCCTCGCGGATCGCGGCCATCGACGCGAGCCGGCGGGCGCAGGTCCGCTTCTATACCGGGGAGGAAGGCGCACGGATCACTTCGGCCTGGCTGACCGGCAAGGTTCCGGAGGTCGCGAGCCGGCCGGGGCTGGCGGACGCGCCCGAGATCAAGCGTCTCGCTCGCGATGCGTTCTATGACGAAGCGCTGGCGAGCGACCGAGATGCCGCGCAGGACCATGCCCGGGCGGCGGCGGCCTGGAGCCGGCGACTGGCGATCCTGTCGCCCGCGACCGTCCTGGCACGCGCGCTGGAGGTGGCGGCGGGAACCGATGCGGAGCGCCATTCCACCTTCCTGGCGGCGGGCGCCGCTTATCGCCGGGACCTGCGTGCGTTCTTCGAGCCCCGCATTCTCGCCCAAGCCCTCGATCCGGCTCCGGTGTGTCAGGGCTGCCCCGCGCGGCTCGACTTTACCGCCTACGACGCCGTTCCGGCCTTCGTGCCCTCCGTCCCGCGCGCAGCGGCCGAACACCAGGCGCTGGTGGCCCTCGGTTGCCTGATGGCGGGAACCCTGCTCCTTGCCGCCCTGGCCTACCGTCGCCTTTCGGGATGGCCTGCTTGATGCGCCCGAACCGGAACGACGCCTCCGAGAAGGCCAGCCCGGTCGCGACCCAGCCCCGTGACGTTTCCGTCACCCGCGTCCGGCGCGGGGATGCCGGACGCGGTGCCTCGTCCGCACGAGCCCGCCGCTACGTTCTCGATCTCATGCCGATCATCGACGCGATGCGCGGGGAGGTCGGGCGGACGCCCCAGTGCCTCGCCCTGGAGCTCACGCGGCGGGGGGTCTGCAAGCCGCGCGGCGGCGCGGTCTGGACTCCGGTCGATGTCGGCCGCCTCCTGCATAGGATCGGAACGGAGCGCGCGCGATGAGGCCCGCAATCGCCGAGGACGCGCAGACTCTGCGGTCCCGCATCGTCTCCATCGACGCCCTGCGCGGGCTCGTCATGCTGCTCATGCTCGTCGACCACGTGCGGGAGTTCATCTACCTGCACGCCCAGGTCCGAGACCCCATGGATCTGAGCCTCACGCCGCCCGGCCTCGTCCTGACCCGGCTCACCTCGCATCTCTGCGCGCCGGTCTTCATCCTGCTCACCGGCCTCTCGGCCAGCCTCCACGCGCAGAAGCACGGCGACCGGCGGGCGACCAGCGTGTTCCTAGCCAAGCGCGGGCTCCTGCTGATCCTGCTGGAGGTAACGTTGGTGAACCTCGCCTGGACCCGCAGCCTGACGCCGCCGGTCCTCTACCTGCAGGTGATCTGGGCCATCGGCCTCAGCATGGTGGCGCTGTCCGCGTTGCTCTGGCGACCGCGCGCTGCCCTCATCCTCTTCGCCGCGGCGGTCATGCTCGGCCACAACGGGCTCGACGGATTCGTGCTCCGGCCGGGCGACACGGGCTACGTGCTCTGGTCGATCCTGCACCAGCGGGGCTCCCTCGAACTGCCCTGGGGCGTGGCGCGCACCTCCTACCCCGTGCTGCCCTGGTTCGGCGTGATCGCGGCGGGCTACGCCCTCGGGCCGCTCTTCGCCGGAGCGGTCGCGCCGGCCAATCGCCGCGCGTGGCTCCTGGCGCTCGGCGGCGCGGCGCTCGCCGCCTTCTTCACTCTGCGAAGCTTCAACGGCTACGGCGAGCCGGTCCCCTGGCAGACGGGGGCGACGCCCCTCCTGACGGGGCTGTCTTTCGTCAACCTGACCAAGTACCCGCCCTCGGCCGACTTCCTCCTGCTGACCCTGGGCCTCGGCCTTGGCCTCCTCGCCTTGCTCGAGGCGGTACCGGCGCGACGTCTCGCCTGGCTGCGCACCTTCGGCGGCGCGCCGCTGTTCTTCTACCTGGCGCATCTCTGGCTGCTGCGCCTGCTCCATGACGGCGCCCTGGCACTCGGCCTCGCCGGCCCCTCCGACCGAATCGAGGCGGGGGACCCGTGGCAGATCTGGCTGGTCGCGGCGATCCTGGTCCCGCCCCTCTGGCTCGCGTGCCGCTGGATGGTCCGTCTGAAGCGCCAGGCGGCGTGGTCGGGTTTGAGCTACTTGTGAATGCCTGTCGAATGTCCGCTGACCGAGGCTCGGTCGAAGCCCCACGATGTCCTGCTCGGGTCGAGATCCGTCCGTCCGTTCGTTCTACGACCAGGTCGGATGGGGAGCGGAAGGCTCTAACGGCGAACCCGGTAAGAATTAATACCCCAACAACTAATCCGTTATCGAACGGAATGAGCAACATTTATGTATTATTTAGAAAATAACGACTTCACCGCATTTGCGACGGCAGTGGCGATTGTCTTAGTCATTTTTGCTGTCTTTGGCGTCTTCGTGTGGTGGTCGGGAATGCTTTTCGAGAACTGAACGGCTGGTATGGGTCGCCATCTGCCGGTCTGCTCAATGACCGGGTAGGGTGGAGAGCGGCTCAACCGCTATCGGTCACGCATTGCCTCTGAGAAACGGACCAGGGTCCTCGCTGCCGGCGGGATGGTTTGCCGCCGGCAGCGCGGACGGGGCGCGCCGTCGCCCAGAGCAGGACGGCGTAGGCTGCCAACGCGTCTTATTTGGCGAGGTAAGACATCATCTTTCCTCAGCGGTTGACCAGGCTCTGTCGTGAGGCCGGGCAGCGATCTCCCTGAACCTGGACCGTCGTGAGCGCCTGCTTGATGCGCGCGAGGTCGTCCTGGCTCAGGTCCACCGCCACCGCACCGAGGTTCTCCTCCAGCCGGTGCAGCTTTGTGGTTCCGGGGATCGGTACGATTCAGGGCTTCTGCGCGATGAGCCAGGAAAGCGCGATCTGAGCGGGCGTCACACGCTTGCTCGCGGCAGTCTCCTTCACGACTTCGACGAGCGCCTGGTTGGCCTTCGTTGCTTCCGGCGAGAACCGCGGCACGACGCTGCGGAAGTCCCCGTCGCCGAACGTGGCGTTCGCATCGAGCATGCCGGTCAGGAAGCCCTTGCCCAGCGGGGCAAAGGGCACGAAACCGATGCCCAGCTCTTCGAGGAGGGGCAGGATCGCGGCCTCCGGCTCGCGCCACCACAGGGCGTATTCGCTCTGAAGGACCGCCACCGACTGCTCGGCGTCGGCGCGTCGGATCGCCGCGGACCCCGCCTCCGACATTCCGAAGTGGCGCACCTTCCCGGCCGCGATCAGGTCCCTGACCGTGCCCGCGACGTCCTCCATGGGCACGTGTGGGTCAGCGGTAGGAGAACTGGAGGACGGCGGGAGGTAGCCGCTCGCCCTCGACCGGGATGGCCGACGCCGCCCGCTCGATCTCGCCCATGGCCTCAGGTGTGAGCACGACCTGCGCCGCACCGAGGTTCTCCTCGACCCGTTCGAGCTTGCGGGTGCCCGGGATGGGCACGATGAAGGGCTTGCGCGCCAGCAGCCAGGCCAGCGCGACTTGGGCCGGGGTCGCCCCCTTGGCCTCGGCGAAGCGCCTGAGCAGGTCCACCAGGGCCTGGTTGGCCTTCATCGCCTCGGGCTTGAAGCGCGGGGAGTTCGAGCGGAAGTCGGTGGCGTCCTGGCTCACGCCCGGATCGACCTTGCCGGTCAGGAAGCCGGCACCGAGCGGGCTCCACGGAACGAAGCCGATGCCGAGCTCCTCGCAGAGCGGCAGGATCTCGGGCTCCGGGTCGCGGGTCCAGAGAGAATACTCGCTCTGGATGGCGGCAACCGGCTGGACCGCGTGGGCACGACGGATGGTCTGTGCGCCGGGCTCGGACAGGCCGAAGTGCTTCACCTTGCCCTCGGCGATTAGCTCCCTCACCGCGCCGGCGACGTCCTCGATAGGCACCTCCGGGTCGACCCGGTGCTGATAGAGGAGGTCGATGCTCTCGACCCGCAGGCGCCTCAGCATACCATCAACGGCGCGCTTCACGTGGGCCGGCTTGCTGTTGAGCCCGGGACGGCGCTCGCCGGTCTCGGGGTCGATGTTCCAGCCGAACTTGGTGGCAATCGTCACCTCGCCGCGCACAGGCGCCAGCGCCTCGCCGACCAGTTCCTCGTTGGTGAAGGGGCCATACGCCTCGGCGGTGTCGAAATGCGTCACGCCGCGCTCGTGCGCGCCGCGGATGACCCGGATAGCCTCGGAGCGTTCGGGCGAGGCGCCGTAAGTAGTTGGCGAAGCTCATCGTGCCGTAGCCGATCTCGGAAACGGTGAGTGGGCCGAGCTTGCGGTTCTTCATGGTCATGCCTCGAAGAAGGGGTGTTCGGGCGTCCCGCGCTCAGGCCCGGTACTACTCTTCGGTGACGTGCTCCAGCCGATCGACGGGGCTGCCGTTGAGCTTCTCCTGGATGGCGACGTGGCTCGGGACGATGCGAGTCTCACAAATCACCGCCCGTAGCTGCGACACTGCTATGCCACCTCTGCGATCCGGTCGTGGTGAACGACGGGAGTGCTGCCGCCATGCTGCTTGAGCGGCCGGTTGCCGCCGAGGCGGCGCAGGAGGACGTAGAACACCGGCGTTAGGAAGAGCCCGAAGGCGGTGACGCCGATCATGCCGGAGAACACGGCGACGCCCATGGCGCTTCGCATCTCGGAGCCGGCGCCGGTGGCCGTCACGAGGGGCAGGACGCCCATGATGAAGGCCATCGAGGTCATCAGGATCGGGCGCAGCCGTAGGCGGCTCGCCTCGATCGCGGCTTGAAGCGGGGAGCGACCGGCGAATTCCAGCTCGCGGGCGAATTCGACGATCAGGATCGCGTTCTTGGCCGAGAGGCCGACGAGGACGATCAGCCCGATCTGGGTAAAGACGTTGTTGTCGCCCGCCGAGAGCCAGACGCCGAACATGGCCGCGAGCAGGCCCATCGGCACGATCATCAGAATGGCGAGCGGCAGGGCCAGACTCTCGTATTGGGCGGCGAGCACGAGGAAGACCAGGAGTAGGGCGAGCGGAAAAACCCACATCCCGGAATTGCCCGCGATGAACTCCTGATAGGTCAGGTCGGTCCACTCGAAGGCAAAGCCGCGCGGCAGGGTCTCGGCCGCGATGCGGGCGGCCGCCGCCTGGGCTTGGCCAGACGAGTAGCCGGGCGCCGCGCCGGCGTTGATGTCAGCGGAGAGAAAGCCGTTGTAGCGCATGGCGCGCTCCGGGCCGGCCGTCTGTCGGACGCGGAGCAGGGCCGCCAGCGGCACCATCTCGCCGGAGCCCGCCCGCACCTTCAGCGCACCGATATCGTCCGAGCGCGCCCGGAACGGCGCGTCGGCCTGGACCCGGACCGAGTAGGTGCGGCCGAACCGGTTGAAGTCGTTGACGTAGAGCGAGCCGAGATAGATCTGCAGCGTGTCGAACACGTCCGTCACGGGGATGCGAAGCTGGCGGGCCTTCGTCCGGTCTATGTCGGCGAAGAGCTGCGGCACGTTCATCTGGAAGCTGGAGAACAGGCCGGCGAGCTCGGGCGCCTGGGCGGCCTTGGCCAGGAAGGCCTTGGTCGCGTCGTTCAGCGCCTCGTAGCCGAGGCCGGCCCGGTCCTCGATCTGGAGCTTGAAGCCGCCGATGGTGCCCAGCCCGTTGACCGGCGGCGGCGGGAACATCGCGATGAACGCCTCGGGGATCGCGGCGAACTTCTTGTTGAGCGACTGCGCGATGGCGCCCCCGTTCAGGGCCGGCGAGCGGCGCTCCTCGAACGGCTTCAGGGTCGAGAACACGATCCCCGAGTTCGAGCTGTTGGTGAAGCCGTTGATGGACAGGCCCGGGAAGGCGACGGCGCTCTCGACGCCCGGCTCCTTGAGGGCGATCTCGCTCATGCGGCGGATCACGTCCTCGGTTCGGTCGAGGGTGGCTCCGTCCGGCAGCTGCGCGAAGCCGACGAGGTATTGCTTGTCCTGGCCCGGCACGAAGCCGCCGGGAATCTGGCGGAACAGCACCACGGTCAGCCCGACGAGCATGAGGTAGAGCACCATCATCGTCGCCTTACGCGAGACGACGAAGCCGACGCCGCGCCCGTACCCGTCCGAGGCTCGCCCGAAGACGCGGTTGAAGCGCCGGAAGAACCAGCCGAGCAGCCCGTCGAGGATCCGGGTGAGGCGGTCCTTGGGGGCGTGGTGGTCCTTCAAGAGCAGCGCTGAGAGAGCCGGCGACAGGGTGAGCGAATTGATTGCCGAGATCACGGTCGAGATCGCGATGGTGAGCGCGAACTGCTTGTAGAACTGTCCCGTCAGGCCGCTGATGAAGGCGAGCGGCACGAACACCGCCACGAGCACCAGGGCGATGGCGATGATCGGGCCCGAGACCTCGCGCATGGCCTGGTAGCTGGCTTCGCGCGGCGACAGGCCGCTCTCGATGTTCCGTTCGACGTTCTCGACCACCACGATGGCGTCGTCGACGACGATGCCGATGGCGAGCACGAGGCCGAACAGGCTCAGCGCGTTGATGGAGAACCCGAAGGCGTGCATCACCGCGAAGGTGCCGACGATGGAAACCGGCACCGCGAGCAGCGGGATGATCGAGGCCCGCCACGTCTGCAGAAACAGGATCACCACGACGACGACGAGGGCGATCGCCTCCAGCAGGGTATGGATGACCGCCTCGATGGACGCGCGCACGAATTGCGTTGGATCGTAAACGATCTCGTAGTCGACGCCCTCGGGCATGTTCCGCTTGATCTCGGCCATGGTCCTTCGGACTTCGTCGGAGATCTGGATCGCGTTGGAGCCGGGCGACTGCGAGATTGGCAGGGCAACGGCTGACTTGTTGTCGAGGAGCGAGCGCAGGGCGTAGTCGGAGGCACCGAGCTCGATCCGGGCGACGTCGCGCAGGCGGGTGACCTCTCCATCGGCACCGGTCTTGACGACGATGTCCCCGAACTGCTCCTCGCTGGTCAGCCGCCCCTCGGCGTTGAGCGACAGCTGAAGGTCGAGCCCGGGAATCGCCGGCGAAGCGCCGATGACACCGGCCGCCGCCTCGACGTTCTGGGCCTGGATCTCGCGAACGATATCACCGGCCGAGAGCCCGTGCTCGGCGACCTTTTGCGGATCGAGCCAGATGCGCATCGAATAATCGCCGGAGCCGAAGAGCTGCACCTGCCCGACGCCATCGAGGCGAGCGAGCCGGTCCTTGATGTTCAGCACCGCGTAGTTGCGCAGGTAGGTCATATCGTAGCGCCCGTTCGGCGAGACGAGGTGCACGACCATGGTCAGGTCCGGCGAGGACTTCACCGTGACGATGCCGAGCTGGCGCACGATCGCCGGCAGACGTGGCTCGGCCTGCGAGACGCGGTTCTGGACGAGCTGCTGCGCCTTGTCGGGATCCGTGCCGAGGCGGAACGTGACGGTGAGCGTCATGATCCCGTCGGTCGTAGCCTGGCTCGACATGTACAGCATGCCCTCGACGCCGTTGATCTGCTCCTCGATCGGCGTCGCCACCGTCTCGACGATGACCTTCGGATTGGCGCCCGGGAAGGTCGCCCGCACGACGACCGAGGGCGGGACCACGTCGGGGTACTCGGAGATCGGCATCGCGAAGAGCGAGATCAGGCCCATGATGAAGATGAGCACCGAGAGCACGCCCGCGAAGATCGGCCGATCGATGAAGAATTTCGAGAAATTCATACCGCTCTCCTGAGGGCGAGAGAGATCGCGCGGCGTGGGACTGCGCGTAACTAGAGAGGGCGGTCGCGAGGCGGCCGCCGTGAATGATCTTCGATTAGAATGCGTGCGGCGCCGGCCGTCAGCGCTGGGCGAGCTGGCGCGCGGCGGATGCGGCGTCCTGAGGCCGGGCGCCCATGGTGACGAGCTCGGGCCGCAGGAGCATGCCGGGGCGAACCCGCTGCAAGCCGTTCACGATGATGCGCTCGCCGCCGGACAGGCCCGAGGTCACGACGCGGAGCCCGTCGACCGCCCGGCCGAGGGTGACGGCGCGGAACTCGGCGCGGTCGTCCGCACCGACCACGAGCACGAACTTCTTGTCCTGATCCGTGCCGACCGCCCGCTCGTCCACGAGGAGCAGCGATTGAGGCGCGGCCTGACCGAGGCGCATGCGCGCGAACTGGCCGGGGATGAGATGACCGTCGCCGTTGGCGAAGCTGGCGCGGACCCGGATGGTGCCGCTGCGCGCGTCGACCTTATTGTCGATGAACTGGAGATGCCCGCCCGCCCGGGCGCCATCGGCGGTGACCATCTCGACCGGGATACGATCGAGTTTGCCGCGCTTGCCCGACGGTTCGGCGAGCGACGCCAGCGCCTTGAGGACGACGGTCTCGTCCGCGTCGAAGCTGGCATAGACAGGATCGACCGAGACGAGGGTGGTCAGCACGGCCGCACCCGCGCCGGTGGCGACGAGGTTGCCCGGCGTGATCTCGCGGCGTCCGACGCGGCCGCCGACCGCAGCGCGGACCTCGGTGTAGCCGAGGTTCAGCCGCGCCGCTTCCAGCGTCGCTTTCGCCGCATCGAGACTCGCCTTGGCTTCCTTGAAGGCGTTAGCGCGGACATCGAGGTCGCGTGCCGTGACGATCTGTTGGCCCGACAACCGCTGCCCGCGCTCCAGGTCGCTTGCAGTCAGAGCGACGCGCGCCTCGGCGCCGGCGACCTGCGCCTCCAGGCGCTGGACCTCGGCAGCGTAGGGCGCGGGGTCGATGGTCACGAGTAGGTCGCCGGGCCGAACCAGCTCTCCCTCGGCGAAGTGCGTGGCCTGGATCGCGCCGCCGACACGCGCGCGGACATCGACCCGGTCGACGGCTTCCAGGCGGCCAGAGAACTCGTCCCAGAGAACCACCGCCCGAGGCGCGACCGTGGCGACTGGAACTGACATTGCCTGCTCGGCCGGCGTCGGGGCGGCGACTGCCTCGGTCCCGCGACCCGTCAGGGATGGCATGAGCGGGACGGATGCGCCTGCCAGCAGGGCGAGAGCGATGCCTACACCGAGGCTGCGCCGGACGCCGGAACGGGTAGGAGGAGAATGAGGCGCAGGGTTCACGACCGGCTCCGACATGTGTAAAGCTCGATACAAATGTCGGCATGGACGCCGGCCGTCAAGAGACTTATCTACCACTCGATATAAAAGTTGGAGCCTGCAGACAATGGTGATGGGGCGGCCCCGGTCCTTCGACATGGACAAAGCCCTCGACGAGGCGATGGAGGTTTTCTGGCGCCATGGTTACGACGGCGCCAGCCTCGCCATGCTGACGAAGGCAATGGGCATCAAGGCGCCGAGCCTTTACGCGGCCTTCGGCAGCAAGGAAGGCCTGCTCAAGGCAGCCCTCGACCGCTATGCGCTGCGGCGGTCCGAGCACATGCGCTACGTACTCGCCGGTCCCACGGCGCGCGATGTGGCGGAACGCTTCCTGAGCAGCATCGCCGAAAGCCATACCGACCCGGCCAATCCGCCTGGCTGCCTCCTGGTCCAGGGCGGCCTTGCCTGTGGCGCCGGCTCGGAGAACATTCCGTTCGAGCTCGCGTCGCGGCGGGCGCAGACGGAGACGGAACTCCTTGGACGCTTCGCGCAGGCCAAGGAGGACGGCGATCTCCCGACTGATGCCGACCCCGTGGCGCTGGCGCGGTTCCTGTCGACGGTCGCCTCCGGCATGGGGGTCATGGCGTCGTCCGGCGCGAACCGCGACGCCTTGCGCGCGGTGGCATCCGTCTCGCTCAATGCTTTTGCGAGGAGCGGACAGGACTAGCGCACCGGACGATCGCAGGGGCGCTCGGCCCGTGCGGCGATTCAGGGATGCGGGCTGACCGATCGCTCGGGGATGCGGGCGATAGCCTTGATCTCGAAGTCGAAGCCGGCAAGCCAGGTCACGCCGACCGCAGTCCAGTTGGGATAGGGCGGCGCGCCGATCGCCCGATCGCGCACCGCCATCACCGTCTCGAACTGCTTCTCCGGATCGGTGTGGAAGGTTGTCACGTCCACCACGTCGTCGAAGCTGGCGCCAGCGACCTGCAGCACCGCATTCAGGCGGTCGAAGGCGAGCTGCACCTGGATGGCGAAGTCCGGCTCGGGCGAGCCGTCCTCGCGGCTGCCGACCTGGCCGGACACGAAAAGCAGGTCGCCGGACCGGATCGCCGCGGAGTAGCGGTGCATCTCGTAGAGCGCCTGCCGGCCGGGCGGAAAGATCGCGTCGCGCTTCGCCATGATCTGCCTCTCATTCGTATCGACCGGGATCGCGCCGCGGACGGCGGAGCGAAATTCGTATACGCTCCGTATGCAGGACGATGGTCGCATACGGAGCGTATGTCAATGTGCATACGTCGCGTATGCGAAATGGGGGCGGTCGATGCCGGCTGGACGACGGGCGCAAATGATGAAGGAGACCCGCGCCAAGCTCATCCAGGCGGCGCGGACGGCCTTCGCGGAATTGGGCTACGCGGAGGCCTCCATGGACGATCTGACGGAGGCGGCCGGGCTGACACGCGGGGCGCTCTACCACAACTTTGGCGGCAAGAAGGGACTGCTCGCGGCGGTGGTGGAGCAGCTCGACGCCGAGATGGTGGCCAAGGCATCCGCAGCACGGGATGTGGCGGATACGCCCTGGCTCGGCTTCCTGGCGGAAGGGGTCGCCTATATCGAGCTGGCCCTGGAGCCTGAGATTCAGCGGATCATGCTGCGCGACGGCCCGGCCGTGCTCGGCGACCCCTCGCGATGGCCGGGACAGAGCGCCTGCCTGCGCACGACGACGGTGACGATCCAGGCAATGATTGATGCCGGGACTGTGCGCCCCGTGGACGCCGAGGCCGCCGCCCGGCTGATCAACGGAGCCGCCCTCAACGCGGCCCTCTGGGTCGCAGCCTCCGACGAGCCGCGCATCGTCCTGCCCAAGGCGGTCGAGGCGTTTCGCTGTCTCGCCTCCGGCCTGCTCGGGGCCGGAGCCTGAACGCGCGGGCGCATCATGGCGCGACGGGTCGAATGATCGGATGCAGCAAGGCGTCGAGCCCGGTCCGGTGTAGCATCTCGGCCCGCAGCCGGTCGGTAACCGCAAAGCCCACCGCAGCCCCGTCCTGCGTAGGGTCGACGACGGCGCGCGCCACGAGGGCCGGGTCGGCGTCGTCCGGGACGATGTTGGCGAAGGCTGCCTGCACGCGGGCATCGAAGCCCGCATAGGGCCTGCTGCCTCATAGGCGGCCGCGCACGTCGCGTCCTCGGGCTGCCCGGCATGGGCGAAGTGGGTTCCTGCCCTGGGTGAAGGCGCCCGGCACCAAGATGGAGGTCTCGATGCCCCAGAGCGCGAGTTCTCGCGCCAGGGTGACCGCCAGGGCATCCATTCCGGCCTTGGCGGCGAAGTAGGGGCTGAGATCGGGCGGCGTGCCGCCGGCGACGCTGCTGGAGGCGTTCCAGATCAGGAGCCCGCGGCCGGCCTTACGCATGTGCAGAAGGGCGGCGCAGTTGACGCGCTGCGTGCTCAACACGTTCACATCGTACTGCTCGACGAGTGCCCGGGCGGCGAGACTTCCGAAGCCGCTGGACGCGCCGGTGACGAGGATGATCTGGCCATGTCCTACTCCTCAGATGGCGCCGCCATTGGCACGCAGAACCTGCCCGTTGACCCAGCCGCCGTCCGGGCCGACGAGGAAGGCGACGACGGCGGCGATGTCGTCCGGCTGGCCCAGGCGCCCGAGCGGGGCCGCCTTGGCGATCCGGTCGACCAGTTCCGGTGGCTTGCCGTCGAGGAACAGCGCCGTGGCGGTGGGGCCGGGCGCTACGGCATTGACGGTGATGCCGCGCGGGCCGAGCTCCTTGGCCAGGATGTGAGTCAGCGCTTCGACGCCGGCCTTGGTGGCGGCGTATACGCCGTAAGTGGGTTGGTAGAGCCCGACGACGCTGGAGGAGAAGTTGACGATGCGCCCGCCGTCCCTGAGGCAGCGCGCCGCCTCGCGCAGGGTGTTGATCGTGCCCTTCAGGTTGATGGAAAGGTGACGGTCGACGAGATCGTCGCTACTCTCTGCCAATGGGGCTAGGTTCATGATTCCGGCATTGTTGACGAGGACGTCGACGCCGCCGAAGGCGGCCTTTGCAGCCTCGAACATCGCCGCGACCTCGGCCGCCACGCTGACGTCGGCACGACAGGCCATGGCCGTGCCGCCATTGGCCTGGATCTTCCGAACGAGTTCATCGGCCGGCTCGGCCCGGCCCGCGTAGTTGACGACGACCGCCAGTCCTTCAGCGGTCAGACGCTCGGCGACGGCGGCACCGATGCCGCGGGAGGAACCGGTGACGATGGCGCAGCGCTGGCCTTCCACCATGATGTCAGTCTCCGTGGGAATGACCGCGATTTAAGCTCTGGCCGACTGCTCTGGTCTATGCTCGATTTCCGGCACGCATTCGTCGGAAATCCGGAACAATCATGGACAGGATCGAAGCCATGCGCGCTTTCGTGCGCATCGTGGAGCGGCGCAGCTTCGCCAAGGCCGCGCACGATCTGGCGACGTCGCGTTCCCGCCTGTCCGAGGTCGTCCAGCGACTAGAGCGGCAGGCGGGCGTTCGTCTCCTGAACCGGACCACCCGGCACGTGTCGCCGACGCCGGAAGGGGAGGAGTACGTCCGGCGCTGGCTCGCGATCCTGACCGAGATCGACGCGGCGGAGGCGGCCATCGCGGCGACCGCACCGGCCGGCCCGCTAAGGGTGGATGTGCATGGAACGATGGCACGCCACTTCCTGCTCCCCGACCTTCCGGAGTTCCTGCGCCTCTATCCCGGAATCCAGTTGCACCTCGGCGAGGGAGACCGGCTGGTCGACTTGGTTGCGGAAGGGATCGACTGCGTGATCCGGGTCGGCAAGCCGGCCGACAGCAGCTTGGTCGGGCGGCAGCTCGGCGCCATCGAGGAGGGGACCTTCGCAAGTCCTGCCTACCTGGAGCGGCACGGCGTGCCGACGTCGCCGACATCGCTGGCCGGACACCACGTGGTCGGCTTCGTCTCCTCGCTGACCCGGGCCGTGCTGCCCCTGGAGTTCCGGATGCCGGACGGGACGATCACCGTGCCGCTGCCGGCCTCCGTCACCGTCAGCGCTGCGCCTTCGTACGTGTGCCTCGCCGTGCAGGGGATGGGGTTGATCCAGGTACCGCGCTACCGGGTCGCCCACGAGCTGGCGACCGGCGCCTTGGTCGAGGTCCTGGCCGACACGCCGCCCGAGCCGAGTCCGGTCTACGTCCTCTACCCCGCGGGCCGTCATCCGTCGTCACGAACCCGCGCGTTCGTGGATTGGGCCTCAGCGCTGCTTGTGCCGAAGTTCAGGCGGGATTGAAACGAATGGCGTACGGGTCTGCTTTCCGCGCCCGCGTTGCCGAGACCTGCCCTTCCGCTTCCCGCTGATTTCGTTGAAAAACTCGGAATCAGTCCACGGCAGTACCGCGAGCGGCGACGATTAGAGAAGGTTTTTCTGCCGTTTGCTCAGGATACGCTGCAATTGTGGGCGCGATTCATCGACGAAAGAAAAACATTCTCAAGCGACATACGTTGAGCCACGCTTGGCGCGCCGCCTGGAAGTTTTTCAACAAAATCGTGCGAATTCGAGCTCGCATCTTTCGTGTCATATCGCTGTCATCAAACATTCATCAGATCGAGACGCGATCGAGTTCGACACAAGGCCGTGCGCTGCAATCCGGGCTCACCGCCAGAGGCTGTGCGCCGCGCTCCTCCGGCACGAGATGCAGCGTTTGTGAGCATCGCGGCCAAGCTGGGAGATATGAGTGATCGACCAAGTGCAGCTTCGATCCCACGATCGTGCGGGCCTGGCGAACGCGACCCGCGGGGTGGAAACCGATCCGGCCCTCGTCCAGCGGATTCGCCGGGAGATCAAGCTCGACGACCGCTCTGCGCTGACGACCTACGGCGACCAGGCCCAGCGCGGCGTCGCCGCCTTCGCCGACGCCATCCTGCGCGACACCATGAACAAGGATTCGGGGGCCGTCGGCGAGCTCCTCTCCGACATGATCGTGAAGGTGAACAGCCTCGACCCGGGTTCCCTCGGCAAGGCGGGCCTCCTCGACAGGCTCTGGGGCGGGGCAAAAGCCAAGGTGCTGCGCTTCAAGGAAAAATTCTCGTCGCTGGCCGCGCAGGTCGACCGGATCTCCCTGGAGCTCGAACGCCGCAGCGACGACCTGCGCCGGGACATCGCGATGCTCGACGGGCTGTTCGACCGCAATCTCGTCCAGATGCGCGAACTCGAAGCCTACATCGTCGCCGGCACCGAGATCGTGGAGGAGGCGCGCCGGGACCAGCTTCCCGCCCTCGAAGCGGAGGCCAGGGCGGCCGGGGACGGCATCGAGGGGCAACTCGTCGCCCAGAAGGCGTCCGACCTCGCCCAGACCGTCGAGCGGCTTGAGCGCAAGGTCCACGACCTCAAGCTCAGCCGGATGATCGCGATGCAGACCATGCCGCAGATCCGGTTGGTGCAGAACGGAGACGCCGCCCTCGTCGAGAAGCTGCAATCCTCGATCGCCACGACGATCCCGACCTGGAAGAACGGCATGACCATCGCGCTGGCGCTCCACCGCCAGGACGAGGCGCTGAAGCTTCAGCGCGAGGTCTCGGACACCACCAACGCCCTGCTGCGTAGCAACGCCGAGAAGCTGCGACAGGGCACGGCCGGCATCGAGCGCGAGGTCCAGCGCGGCATCGTCGACATCGAGACGCTGACCCACGTGAACCGGCAGTTCATCGAGACCATCGACGAAGTCCTGGCGATCCAGCGAGACGGCCGCGCCAAGCGGCAAGCGGCCGAGGCCGAACTCGTGCGGATCGAGGGCGAATTGAAACGCACGCTGCTGGGTCGGCCGGCGTGAGGCGCCTCCTCCGCCACGGTCTCGCCGCCGTCCTGCTTTCGGCGCTCGGCGCCTGCGGCGGTCCGCCCCTGGACTTCGTGATCGCCTCCGGCTCCGAGAACCGGACGCTGGAGCCGATCGTCCAGGATTTCTGCCGCGCCCGGCGTGTGACCTGCCGCTTCGACTATCAGGGCTCCCTCGATATCGGCCTCGCGCTGTCCCACGAGTCTGCTGCCTTCGACGCGGTCTGGCCGGCCAACGCGATCTGGATCGAGCTGTTCGACCGCGACAAGCGCGTACGCGACCTGACGCCGATTGCGCGCTCACCGGTGATTCTCGGCCTGCGCAGGAGCAAGGCCGAGGCGCTCGGCTGGATCGGGCGGCCGGTGGCGACGAGCGACATCGTCGAGGCGGTCAGGGATAAGAAGTTGAGCTATCTGGCGAGCTCGGCCACGCAGTCGAATTCGGGCGCCGGCGCCTATCTCGCCATGCTCTCGGCGGCGCTCGGGTCGCCGGACGCGATCACGTTGGCGGATCTGAAGACGCCGGGGATGCAGGACACGGTCAAGACGTTGCTGTCTGGCACGGCTCGCACGGCCGGATCGAGCGCCTGGCTCGCCGATCTTTACCTCAGGAGCCTGGAGGGCGGCACGGCCTATGACGGGATGTGGAACTACGAGGCCGTGCTCGCCGAGACCAATGCCGAGCTCAAGCGGCGCGGGGCGGAGCCGCTCTACGCGATCTATCCGAGCGACGGCGTCGCGGCCGCGAATTCCCCGCTCGGCTTCGTCGACCGCGGCAAGGGCGTGCCGGCGCGCAATTTCTTCGACGCCCTGCAGAAGCACCTGCTCTCGGCGGAGGTCCAGACAAGGCTCGTCGCTCTCGGCCGGCGCCCCGCCGTCGGCGAGGCACGCAGCGCCGTGCCCGATCCGAGCTGGAACTACGATGCGTCGCGTCTGGTCGCACTGATCCGGATGCCGGAGCCCGCCGTGGTCCGCGCGGCGCTCGACCTCTACCAGGAGGCACTGCGCCGGCCCTCGCTCACGGTCTACTGCCTCGACTTCTCGGGAAGCATGGGAGGCCCGGGCGAGGACGAACTGAAGAAGGCCATGCGCTTCGTGCTCTCGCATGACGAGGCCTCGCGCGTCCTCGTCCAGAACGGACCGGCCGACCGGATCGCGGTGATCCCGTTCGACAGCCGGGTGCGCGGCGTGACCCGCGGCAGCGGCTCGACGGCCGATGCACCGACCCTGATCCGGGCCGTGGAGAGCAACGATGCGACCGGCGGCACCAACATCTATGCCTGCGCCAAGGCCGGCCTCCAGGAGATCCGCGACACGCCCGACACGGGCCGCTATCTCCCGGCGATCGTCCTAATGACGGACGGGCGTAGCGAGAACTACCAGCAGGACTTTCTCGACGCGTGGCGCAATGCCGGAGCCGACATCCCGGTCTTCGGCGTGACCTTCGGCGACGCCGACAAGACGCAGCTCGATACCCTCGCCGACGCCACGCGTGCACGGGTCTTCGATGGGCGCACCTCGCTGCGAGAGGCGTTCCGCGCCGTGCGGGGCTACAATTGAGCGTGCCCCGGCTGTCCGCACTGAGGTCATCGGTCGACCTCTGGGCCGGCCTCGCCGGCGGCATTTTTGCCCCGGTGGCGAGCTTCGGGTTCGGCCTGCCGCTCTGGGCCTCGCTGCCGGGTGCGGTCCTGATCTTCGTCGGCACGCGCCTCGCCTTCGCTCCGCGCGGTCTCTTCGAAGAGCTCGATGGCAAGGCGCTCGATGGCAAGACGCTCGACGCGGCCGGCCTCGACCTCGCCCGCGAGGTCCTCACGGCGGCGCAAGTCGATCTCGCACGGCTGCGCGCCGCGGCGCACGCCGTGCGCGAGCCGTCCGCCCGCCGCGACCTCGATCATCTCCACACCGTCGCCGCGCGGGTGATCGGCGAGGTCGAGCGGACGCCGAGGCGCCTGTCGAGCGTACGGCGCCTCCTCACCTACTATCTGCCGGCGGCGGTGCGGCTCGGCGAGGGCTACGGGGTGCTGGAGGGGGCCAACCGGCCCGACCACGCCCGGCTCGATGCCGCCGGGGCGCTGATCGGACGCCTCGACACCGTCTTCGCCCGCCACGCCGACCGCCTCAGCGCGCCTGAAATCGAAGGCCTCGATGTCGAATTGAAGCTGCTCGCCGATGCGATCCGCACGGAGGAGCGCAGTTCTCCGGACATGTCCACGGAATCCCGTCCTGCGCCGGAGCCGTCGCCATGGCGCTGAACCGCCGCAACCTCGGCATCGGCCTGCTCGCCAGCGGCATCGCGGGCACCACGGGCGTCGCCCTGGTCGGCCCCAGGAGGATCGAGGGGCTGATCACCGGCACGAACCCCGATCAGGTCGCCCTGTGGGGCTTCATCGGCGGCGAGAAGCTCGACTTCGTGAAGAACCCGAAGGTGCGCGATCTGCTCTCGCGCCGCTACGGCCTGACCCTCGACGCGCGCCGGGCCGGCTCGGTCGAGATGGTGAGCGACGCTGCCCTCACCCGGCAGGGGCCGCAATGGCTTTGGCCCGCGAGCTCGGTGATGGCACAGCTCGCCCGGCGCAACGCCCTGCCGGTGCGCCGCGACGACGTCGTCTTCAACTCGCCGCTGGTGATCTACAGCTGGTCCCCGGTGGCCGAGGCGCTGGAGAACGCCGGCTACGTCGAGCGGCGTGAGAACGCCTTCTACATCGTCAAGATGGCCGAGCTGATGGAGGCCATCGTCAAGCGCCTGTCCTGGAAGGACCTCGGCGTACCGGACCTCTACGGCCGCGTGATCGTCACGACGACCGATCCGCTGAAGTCGAACTCCGGCTTCAGCTTCGCCGCTCTTCTCGCCAACCTCTTCTCGGGCGACGTCGCCAGTCCGGAATCTGTAGTCCGCGATGGCGACAGGATCGCGACGATCTTCGACCGCATGGGCTACAAGGAGGCGTCCAGCGGCACGCACTGGAACAGCTACCTGACGGAGGGGATGGGCGGGAAGCCGCTGATCGCCGCCTACGAGAGCCAGCTCGTCGAGTTCATCCTCGCGAACCCGGAGCGCTGGAACGCACTGAAGAGTGCCAGGATCCGCCCGGTCATGCTCTACCCCGCGCCGACCGTGACCTCCTCGCACCCGATCATCAGCCTCGCCGCGGCGGCGGACCCCCTCGTCGCGGCCCTGACCGATCCGGACTTGCAGGAACTCGCCTGGAGCGAGCACGGCTTCCGGGGCAAGCTCGGCAGCGTGGGGCGCGGCGGCCCGTCGGTCGAGGGCTTGAGCCAAACCGTGTCGAGCTTGGTGCCGATGCCGGATGCGGCAACGATGCTGGCGCTGATGCAACGGCTCGGAGCACCGAGCTGATTGAATGCTATAAGTCTGTCGATTGTGCGTGACCCTGACCCAGCAAACCGGCCCACGCTGAGCGCAAATTTTTCGGGCATCCTGAACCCTGAAGGAGGGTGGATGCCATGCCTCGCAAACGCTTCACGAACGAACAGATCGCCTTCGCCCTGCGGCAGGCGGAGAACAGCGCCTCGGTGGACGAGGTCTGCCGGAAGATGGGCCCTCGCCGGCCTCGGCTACGCTCTGGCCCGGCGCCTTCCGCGCCCGGCCCTGGCAGGCGCCTTCGACCTGCCGACGAACCGCCGGATCGAACGGCCGCTGATCGGGGGCGCGGCCCTGTTCGGGATCGGCTGGGGCCTGTCGACGGGAGCGCGGCCCGTGATGGCCTTCGTCGCCGCCATGCTGGCGGGCATGGCGGGCCACCAGCGCTTCGTCGCCCGCGCCTGAGCCTCAGCGCACCCGGGGCAGGACCTCTTCGGCGAAGCGGCGCATCTCGGCCTCGAACGGCTGGAATTGCAGCATGAAGAGCTCGATGCCGGCGGCATGGAAGGCGTGGATGCGGGACGCGACGGTGTCGTAGCTGCCGACGAGGCCGGCGGCGGTGCCGCCGTTGGTCCCGACATGGCGGGAGGCCGCGGCGTCGGTCTTGGCGAACATCACGCTCGCCGTGTCCGTACGCGCCCGGGTGTCCGCCCGCAGGCCCGCGTCGCGGTCGGCCAGGGCTAGGAGGCGCGCATGCTCGTCCTGCGCCGCCGCATCGGTCTCGCGGGCGATGACGAAGGCCGAGAGCCCGTAGCGCAGGGGGCCGTTGGCAGCGGGCCGGCGGGCGACGTCGGCGATCAGCGCCGCGACATCCGCGAGGGGCTGGCCGTTGATGAACCAGACGTCGGCTTGGCTTGCCGCCAGCGCCCGAGCCGGTTCGGATTCCCCACCGAGATAGATCGTCGGGCGCGGTCGGAAGCTGCCGGCCGGGCGCAGCTGGTAATCCGACACCTGAAAGTGCGGGCCCGCATGGGTGACGCGCTCGCCCCGCATCAGCCGGTCGACGAGGCCGATCCATTCGGCGCCGTAGGCGTAGCGTGCGTCGTGGGCCGGAAAGGGCAGGCCGGCCCGCTCGAACTCGGCCCGGTTCCAGGCATTCACGAGGTTGAGGGCGAAGCGCCCGCGGGCGATGTGCTCGATCTGCAGGGCCATCTTGGCCAGGACCACGGGGTGGTAGAGCCCGGGCTTGATCGCCGCGATGATCTCGATGCGCCGGGTCAGGGCGGCGAGCGCGGCCGAGGCCGTCCAGGCCTCGAGCTGATCGCGCCCGTCGTCGTAGGGGTTGGCGGTGTGCTGGGCGACGAGAACGGCGTCGAAACCGAGGGCTTCGGCCTCCAGCACCAGGGCGCGGTTGCGGTCCCAACTGGCGTCGTCGGGCTCGTCCGGATCGTGGTGGGCGGCGCGGGAGCCGTGCACGGCCGCCCAGATCCCGAAGCGGAGCGGATGGGTCATGCGCTCAGCCCCGTTCCGCCGCTGGCTGCCAGGTCTTCACCGCGGTCGCATCGAGGTCGCGGGGAATCAGCTTGGCCTCGCGGAAGGTGTCGGCGATGGCCTGCTGCTCGCCGAGTTCGGACCGCGCCACCGGCGTGACCTCGTAGGTCCGGCGCCGGTTCACGGTGGCGACCACCTCCGGGGAGAGGTCGCCCCAGATCGGCGCGAGGAGCGCCACCGCCGCATCGGGCTCGGCCTTGACCCAGCGTCCTGCCTGCCGGAGCGCGTCGTAGACGATCCCGACGACCCGCGGGTTCTCGGCCACGAAGCGGTCGTTGGCGAGGTAGTAGCGGTGGTAGCTCGACAGGCCGGTGGCGTCGGCCAATACCCGCACCGGCCGCTTGGCCTGGGCGATGGCGAGGAACGGGTCCCAGATCACCCAGGCGTCGAGGCTGCCCTGGCCGAAGGCCGCCAGACCCTCCGGCGCCTGGAGATAGGCCGGCTTGATGTCGGTGAAGGCGAGGCCCGCCCGCTTGAGGGCGGCTGCCAGGATGAAGTGGCAGCCCGACCCGCGCGAGACGCCGACCGTGCGGCCCTTCAGGTCGGCGATGGAGCGGATCGGCGAGTCCTCGGGGACGATGATGGCTTCCGCCGAGGGCGAGCCGACCTCGCGGGCGTAGAAGGTGAGCGGCGCATCGGCGGCCTGGGTGAAGATCGGCACCGCGTCGGCGACATCCGCGTGCAGGTCGACCGCGCCGGCGTTCATCGGCTCGATCACGCTGGTGAAGAGGTGCCAGGAGGGCGCGAAGCCCAGGGGCTTCAGGCGCTCGTCCAGGCTACCCTTCGCCTTCAGGATGGTGAGCAGGGTCGAGGAGCGCTGGTAGCTCAGGCGGACGGTCCGCTCGGCAGCGTGGAGCGCCGGCATCCCGAGGGGCGCCAGCGCTGCGGCCCCGAGGCCGGCGCGCAGGATCGTGCGGCGCGACAGGACGGTCCCGCGCGGCGTGTCGTCGGTCATGAATCGTCTCCGGATGGGAAGTCTTGCACGGAGCAAGTCCCGCAGTGCGCAAGTCCCGCAGTGGAAAGTCTCGTGGGACAACGTCGCGCACCGCGCCGCCGACGATCTTCGCGGGACCGTTCGCGGATCACTTGTGCCGTTGCTGTGAGATCACGATCTCGTGCCGAAGATTTACCGGCGCGCACCAAGATTTCGCAAGAAAATGGTTTTTCGAATTTGCGCGCTTTCGTGGGGGAATGCGCCTGCGGATCGACAATGCTCGAGAATGATGGCGGTCCAGGACCACATCGCGGGGTGATGCGGCTCACCCCCCCCTCTTTCCACCGGGAGGCATTCATCATGGCCAGGAGCGGGATCACGCCTCCGGTGCGCGGATCGCTGGCCCGGGGAAGACCCTTCTCGCGCGACCGTCCGACACCACGGCTTTCATCCTCGGCGGCGTCGCAATTTGGCCTCTGCTTTCATTGACTGGATGCGGACTGGTCGTGGATAAATGAAGCTCATTCCTGTGCTTCAAGAGACCTGACCTCGTCTTCCGGCTCCCGAGATCGGCAAGCGCGGGGCCGGGCCGCGGATCATCCCGTCCATGCCGTCGACCATCCATTCCGCCGAGGCCGTGATCCGCTTCGAATCCGTCTCGAAGACCTACGCGCCCCGGCGCAACGGGGCGGCGGTCGCCGCCCTGGACGGCATCGACCTCGCGGTTCCGGCCGGGTCGATTCTGGGCATCATCGGGCGCTCGGGTGCCGGCAAGTCGACCCTGATCCGCCTGATCAACGGCCTGGAGCGGCCGAGTGCGGGCCGTGTCTGGGTCGGGGATGCCGAGGTGTCGGCCCTACGCGCACGCGAGCTGCGCGCCCTGCGGGCCCGGGTCGGGATGATCTTCCAGCACTTCAACCTGCTCTCGTCCCGGGACGCCGCCGGCAACGTCGCGCTGCCCCTGGAGATCGCCGGCTGGGCACCGGTCGCGATCCGGGCGCGGGTCGCCGAGTTGCTCGATCTCGTGGGGCTCGCCGATCAGGCGGGGCGCTATCCCGCCGAACTGTCGGGCGGACAGAAGCAGCGCGTCGGCATCGCCCGGGCCCTGGCGACGCGGCCGGAGGTGCTGCTCTCCGACGAGGCGACCTCGGCCCTGGACCCCGAGACCACCCGGTCGATCCTGGCGCTCCTCGCGCGCATCAACCGGGAGCTCGGCCTCACCATCGTGCTCATCACCCACGAGATGTCGGTGATCCGCGCAGTGGCCGACCGCGTCGCGGTGATCGAGCACGGCGCCATCGTCGAGCAGGGCTCGGCCTTCGACGTCTTCACCCGGCCGCAGGCCGAGATCACGCGCTCCCTCCTCGCGGGAGAAATGGGCCATGGGCTGCCCCCGGCGCTGGCGGCGCGGATCGGGGCCGGCGCACGGCCGGGCGCGACCGTGGTGCTGCGCATCGCCTTCGAGGACGCCCCGGACGGCACCGCGATCCTGGCGCGGCTCGCCCGCGACACCGGCATCGAGGCCGCGATCCTGGCCGGCACCGTGGACGAGATCGGCGGGCGTCCGTTCGGCTCCCTGGCGATCGGGCTGCCGCCGGCGCCCGACGTGGCGGCACGGGCGCGGGCCTATCTGGCGCAGCACGGCATCGACAGTCAGGTCCTCGGATACCTGCCGCCGGCCCAGGAGGCGTTCCGTGTCGCCTGAACTGATCCGCCTCCTCGTCCAGGCCACCGGCGACACCCTCACGATGGTGGCGCTCGCCGCCTCCCTCGGAACCCTGTTCGGCCTGCCGCTGGGGATCTTCCTGGCGACGAGCCGGCGGGGAGAACTCCTCGCCGCGCCGATCGCGAACGCCGTGCTCGGTTTCATCGTCAACGCGACCCGCTCGACGCCCTTCATCATCCTGGTGGTGGCGATCATCCCCTTCACCCGGCTCATCGCCGGCACCTCCATCGGGACCCTCGCCGCCACGGTACCGCTCACGGTGGCGGCGACGCCCTTCCTGGCGCGCCTGATCGAGGCGGCGATCCGTGAGGTCGATCCGGGCCTCGTGGAGGCGGCCCGCGCCTTCGGGGCGAGCCCGGGGCAGATCATCGCCAAGGTGCTGATCCCCGAGGCGCTGCCCGGCATCGTGTCGGGCCTGACCCTGGCGGTGGTCTCCCTTCTCGGCTTCTCCGCCATGGTCGGCGCCGTCGGCGGCGGCGGCCTCGGCGATCTCGGCATCCGCTACGGCTACCAGCGCTTCCGGCCCGAGATGATGCTCGCCGTGGTCGTCGTCCTCGTGGTCCTCGTCCAGGCGGTGCAGACCGTCGGCGAGGGCCTGGCGCGGCGCCTGAACCGGCGCATCCGGCAGGCCTGACGCGCCCCTTCGCACCCCTCCCGCCCCCAACCCGGACGATCCGCCATGCTGCGCGCCCTGACCCTCGCCGCCCTCCTCGCCGTGTCCGGCTCGGCTGTTACCGCTCCAGCGCGGGCCGAACCCCTGACGCGGGTCCGCATCGGGGCGACCCCGGGGCCGCACGCGCAGATCCTCGAGGCGGTGAAGCCGATCGCGGCGAAGCGGGGGCTCGACCTCCAGATCATCGAGTTCTCCGACTACGTCGTGCCGAACGAAGCCCTCTCGGCCGGCGAGATCGAGGCGAACTCGTTCCAGAACCAGCCCTTCCTCGACAACCAGAAGGCCGACCGGGGCTACCGGATCACCGGTATCGGCCTCACGGTGAACTTCCCCCTCGGCATCTATTCGAAGCGCCACAAAAGCTTCGACGCGGTGCCGAACGGCGGCACCGTGGCGATCCAGAACGACCCGACCAATGGTGGGCGCTCGCTGCTGCTCCTGCAGGACAAGGGCGTGATCAAGCTGGCCCCCGGCACCGGGTTCAAGCCGACGGTGGCCGACATCGTCGAAAATCCGCGCAAGCTCCGCTTCATCGAGGTGGACGCGGCCCAGACGCCCCGCGCCCTCGACGACGTGGACGCTGCGGCGGTCAACACCAACTACGCGACGCCCGCCGGCCTCAAGCCCTCCGACGCGCTCCTGAAGGAGGAGCCGAAGGGGCCCTACGTGAACATGCTGGCGGTCCGCGAGGCCGACAAGGACAAGCCCTGGGTCAAGGCCCTGGTGGAGAGCTACCGCACGCCGGAGACCAAGGCCTTCGTGGAGACGACCTTCGGCGGGGCGGTGCTCACGAGCTGGTAAGCCGCGCCGGTCAGGCGGTCTGCGCCACCGGACGCGGGGGCGCGGCGAGGGACTGGTCCAGCAGGGCCCGCAGGGTGCGCGCGGTCCGATCCTGGGCCGCCGCGTCACCGGAGCGAGGCGCATCGAGCGCGACCGTCTCGTGGATGCGGCCGGGATGGGGGCGCATGACCACGACCCGGTCCGCGAGGGACGCGGCCTCGGCGACGTCGTGGGTGACGAGGAGGATGGTCGGGCGGGTCTCGGCCCAGAGCGCCAGCAGATGGCGGTGCAAATCTTCGCGCGTGACGGCGTCGAGGGCCGAGAAGGGCTCGTCGAGCAGGAGGACCCGGGGGTCGGCCACGAAGGCCCGGGCGATGGCGACGCGCTGCTGCTGGCCGCCGGAGAGCTCGCGCGGCCAGCGCCCCGCATGGTCGGCGAGACCGACGCGGTCGAGGGCGCGGGCCACCCGGGCCCGGCGCTCGGCCGCCGGCCGGTCGCCGAGGCCGAACCCGACATTCTCGGCGATGCTGAGCCAGGGCAGCAGCCGCGGCTCCTGGAAGACCAGGCCGAGCCCGGGATGCGGGCCGTCGATGGTGGCGCCGTCGAGCCGGATGGAACCCGCCGTCGCCACGTCGAGGCCGGCCACGAGGCGCAGGAGGGTGGTCTTCCCGCAGCCCGAGCCACCCACCACGGCGACGATCTCGCCCGGCGCGAGGGAGAGGGTCAGGCCGGAGAGCGCCCGCGTCCCGTCCACGTAGGTCTTCGAGAGGTCCTGGATCGTCAGCATGTGGTCGGTCCGGAAGAACAATCTAGAGGACGCCGCGGCTGACATCCTGCCAGCGCAGGAGCGGCCGGGTCGCCAGGACGAGGAGACCGTCGGCGAGCTTGCCCAGACCTGCGAAGGCCAGGATGGCGGCCAGAATCTGGTCGGGCTTGCCGAATTGCTGGCCGTCCACCAGGAGGTAGCCGAGCCCCTCCGAGGCGCCCATCAGCTCGGCCGCCACCACGAACAGGAAGCCGAGCCCGAGGCCGGTGCGGAGCGCCACCAGGGTGCCGGGCAGAACCGCCGGCAGGAGGATGCGACGGGCGAGCGCGAGGCGCGACAGGCGGAAGATGCGTCCGACCTCCACGAGCTTGCGATCCACCGACGCGATCGCGCCGGAGACCCCGACATAGACCGGGAAGAACACTCCGACGGCGATGAGCACGACCTTCGGCGTCTCGAGGATGCCGAGCCAGAGGATGAAGAGCGGCACCCAGGCGAGCGAGGGCACCGCCCGCAGGGCCTGAAGACTGGGATCGAGAAGGTGCCGGGCGAGCGGGAGCGTGCCGGTGAGGGCGCCCACGAGGATGCCAGCCCCAGCGCCGGCCACGAAGCCGAGGGCGACGCGCAGCAGCGTCGCCTGGACGTGCAGCCGGAGATCCCCGGTCTGGGCCAGCGCCAGCAGCGTCCCGAGGACCCGGCTCGGCGGCGGCAGCAGCCGCCCCTGGGCGAGGCCTGACCGGATGGCGAGCTCCCAGCCCAGGGCGAGGGCCAGGGGGATCAGGATGCCGAGGACGAGGCGCCCGCCCGTGCGACCGGCACCCCGTCGCCAGGATCGGCTCAGCCCGGGCATTGCCGGAGCGGTGCCGTCGCCTCCCGTGCCGGACGCGAGGAGCGGGGACGCGGTTCCCGCGCTCACCGCTCGGACCCGGCTGTGAAGCGGGGATCGATCAGCCCGTCGACGGCCGCAGCCACGTCGGTCTCCGCCGGGATCACGCCGGCCTGCTGAAGGGCGACACCCGCCGCCCGGATGCTCTCGGCCTGGACCCGGCCGATCTCGGGCCGGCTCAGATCGGTGCGGGCGAGCTGGCGGGCGATCACGGCTTCGGGCAGCTTGGTCGCGGCCACGAGGGCGCGCGTCACGGCCTCCGGGTTGGCGATCGCATAGGTGCGCGCCTGCTCGTAGGCGGCGATGACGACTTTCACGAGGTCCGGATGGGCCTTGGCGAAATCCTCGCGCACGTCGAGGACGCCCCAGGTGTTGGCGGCCGGGTCTCGGAAGAACAGGCGGGTGCCGCCCTCGATCTCGGAGGCCGCCATCATCGGGTCGAGGCCGGCCCAGGCGTCGACGTCGCCGCGCTCCAGGGCGGTGCGACCGTCGGCATGCTGGAGCAGGACGAGCTTGGCGTCCTTCTCGGTGAGCCCTGCGCCCTGAAGCGCCCGGATGAGGAAGATGTGCGGATCGGTGCCCCGCGTCACCGCGATCCGCTTGCCCTTGAGGTCCGCGGGCGTCCGGATGCCGCTGTCCTTCGTGGTCACCAGGGCGGTCCATTCCGGCTGCGAGTAGGCGTAGATCGCCTTGACCGGGTTGCCGTTGAGGCGCGCCAGCAGGGCGGCCGCCCCGGCCGAGGAGCCGAAGTCGATGGCCCCGCCGTTCAGGAATTCCAGCGCCTTGTTCGAGCCGAGCGACTGCGTCCAGCGCACGGCGATGCCCCGCTCCTTCAGGGCGGATTCGAGGAAGCCCTTCTCCTTCAGGACGAGGCTGACCGGGTTGTAGGTCGCCCAGTCGAGGCGAACCTCCGTCACCTCGGCGGCCTCGCTCCGCCGGGCCGCGCCCAGCGGCAGGAGGGCCGTGCAGACGGCGGCGAGGAGGAAGCGGCGGGTGAGGGAGATGTGGCGGCGCCGCGGGCGGATCGTCATGGGCTCAGTGTCCTGGTGCGCAGAGGAGGGACGGGTCACGGGGCGGTCGGCACCCGGATCGCGGCGGCGGGGTGGCGATGGGGCGGTCGCGGCAGGCCGAGGTTTTCGCGAAGCGTGCGGCCCTCGTAATCCGTGCGGAACAGGCCGCGGCGCTGGAGCTCGGGGATCACCAGGGCGGCGAAATCGTCGAGGCCGCCGGGCAGCGTCGGCGGCATGATGTTGAAGCCGTCCGCGCCGTGGGCCTCGAAGCGCTCCTGCAGCGCGTCGGCGATCCGGCTCGGCGTGCCGACCAGGGTCCAGTGCCCGCGGGCGCCGGCGATGCGCAGATAAAGCTCGCGGATGGTCAGCCCCTCGCGCCGCGCCAGCGTCAGCATCAGGGCCTGCCGGCTCTTGCCGCCCTCGGTCTCGGGCACGTCCGGCACCGGGGCCTCGTCCGGATAGGCCGACAGGTCGGCGCCGGCGAGCTGTTCGAGGAGCGAGCGGCCGACCACGGGGTGGATCAGGTCCTGCAATTCCCCGTAGCGGTCCTGGGCCTCGCCCTCCGTGCGTCCGACGACCGGGAAGGCGCCGGGCATGATCTTGAGGTGATCGGGGTCGCGCCCGAAGCCGGCCATGCGGCCCTTCACGTCGGCATAGAAGGCGGTCGCGTCCGCCAGGGTCTCTTGCGCGGTGAAGACGATTTCGGCGGTGCGGGCGGCCAGCGCCTTGCCGGCCTCGGAGGAGCCCGCCTGCACCACGACCGGATGACCCTGCGGCGGGCGCGGCACGTTGAGAGGTCCGCGCACCGAGAAGTGCGCGCCCTCGTGAGCCAGGAGGTGCAACCGGTCCGGGTCGAAGAACCGGCCGGACTCCCGGTCGCGCACGAAGGCGTCGTCCGCGTAGGAATCCCACAGGCCCCGGACCACGTCGACGAACTCCTCCGCCCGGGCGTAACGGTGGGCATGGGCGAGGTGGCTCTCGCGGCTGAAGTTCCAGGCCTCGCGCGGGTCAGCGGAGGTCACGAGGTTCCAGCCGGCCCTGCCCTCGCTGAGGTGATCGAGGGAGGCGAACTTGCGGGCGACGTGGAAGGGCTCGTTATAGGTGGTGGAGGCCGTGGCCACGAGGCCGATCCGCTCGGTCACCGCCGCGAGGTGGGAGAGTAGGGTCAGGGGCTCGAACTGCCCGACATAGCGGATCGCCGTGCGGCTGAGGGCGTCGATGTCTTCGCCCCGGACCGCGACACCGTCGGCGAGGAAGATCAGGTCGAACTTCGCCGCCTCCGCCGTCCTGGCGATCCGCCGGTAATGCGCGGCGTTGACGCCGGCATCGGCCTGGGCGGACGGGTGGCGCCAGGCCGCGACGTGGTGCCCGCCGGGATACAGGAAGGCGCCGAGGCACATGCGGTCGGAGCGGGCCGGCATCGCGGGCTGACCTCAGGCCGAACCGACGCGGTATTCGCGCGGCGGCGCGGTGCCGTTGACCGCGAAGGCCCCGACGATGCGGTCGCGGTAGATCCGCGGATTGTGCGAGGCGATGGTGCGGGCGTTGCGCCAGTAGCGGTCGAGGCCCAGGCCCTCCTTCACCGCCGAGGCGCCGAGCGCGTCGAACAGGCCGGTGGTGGCCTCCAGCACGAGGTTCGTCACCACCGTGACCGCCTGGTTGACCTCGACGTCGGCGAGCGCCGCCGGCGCCGTCGCGTCGGCCCCGGCGCGGCGGCCCTCGAACACCCGCTGCAGCGCCTCGGCCGCCTTCAGCACGATGGCGCCGGCCGCGTAGGCGTTGCCCCGGACGCGGCCGACCACCGCCTGAATTTGCGGGTCGTCGCCGGTGCGGGCCGCATTGCCGTGGCTGTAGACGCGCCGGCGCTCGGCCACGAGCCGGGCGACGTCCTCGGCCGCGGCCCGGCCGATGCCGGCCAGCGTCGCCAGATGCACGAGCTGGAAGAACGCCATGGCGTAGGGGAAGCGCGCCGGGTCCGGCTTGATCCAGTCGGGCGCGACCACGACCCCGGTGAAATGCGCGGTGCCGCTCGCGGTCAGCGCCTGCCCAAATCCGTCCCAGTCGTCGACGATCTCCACGCCAGGGGCCCGGGTCGAGACCGCCGCGACCACGGGCGCGCCGTCCTCGTCCTGGGCCGAGAGGTGGATCCAGTCGGCGAAGAGCGAGCCGGTGGTGTAGAATTTCCGACCGTCGACGACCCGCTCGGCCCCGCGCCGGCGGAGAATGGTGTCGAACTGGCCGACCTTGGCCTCCCCGGTCTCGGAGACGCCGCTGCCGATGGTCTCCCCGGCGGCGATCCGCTCGGTCCAGCGCGCCCGCCATTCGGGCGAGGTCGAGCACAGCACGTCCTCGGTGAAGCCGAAATGCGCGCGCAGCGCGTTGGTGACGTTGGAGTCAGCCTGCGACAGCTCGATCAGCAGATTGAACAGTTCGGGCAGGCTCGCCCCGTGCCCGCCCGCCGCTTCCGGCAGCCGAAGGGTGGTGAAGCCCGCCTCCTTGAGCCAGCCGATCTCGGCATGCGGCAGCCGGCGCGCGCCGTCCCGCGCCACGGCGGTGGCGCGGATCTCGGCGAAGGCCGGGCGAAAGCGCGCGGCGAGGTCTTCGTAGCGGGCGCTCGGGCCGGCACCCCAGCCCGCATCCGTTTGCGACATGATCCTGCAATCCCGTCCTGAGCCGGCTGAACCCTCGGGCAGCCGTTGTTGAAATCCGGGATTACCGTTCGAAACTCAAGTCTTCGTCGGGCAAATGATGTGCTTTCGCATGCATTTGGGACACATATCTCCAGGAAAATCTTTGCAAGAACAAACCTCCTCTGGACGATGCGATTCAAAAAAGAAGGTTCTTGTTGACCGGACGTCCGGGACCAATACCCTGAACTTCCTGGTCACTCGCCTGCCCGTGCTTCCCGCCTGCCCGGGCGAGACCCGGCGAGGCCACGCCCGCTGCAGACGGATCCTTCGATGACGACGCGCCGAGAATTGCGGCTGAACGCCTTCCAGATGGCCTCGCCGGGCCACACCTGGGCCGGCCTGTGGCGGCACCCGCGCGACACGGGCAGCGCCTACAACAGCCTCGACTACTGGGTGGACCTCGCGCGCACCGCCGAGCGCGGCCTCTTCGACGGAATCTTCCTCGCCGACGTACTCGGTCAGTACGACGTCTACGCCGGCACCGCCGACGCGGCCCTGGCGCGGGCCGCCCAGGCCCCGAACCTCGACCCGTTCCTGGTGGTGCCCGCCATGGCGCAGGCGACCCGCCATCTCGGCTTCGGCGTCACCGCCAACCTGACCTACGAGCACCCCTATCCCTTCGCCCGCCGGATCACGACCCTCGACCACCTCACCGGTGGCCGGGTCGGCTGGAACATCGTCACCGGCTACCTCGAGAGCGGCGCCCGCGGCATGGGCCAGGACACGGCCCGGGCGCACGACACACGCTACGAGGCGGGGGACGACTTCCTGGAGGCCGCCTACAAGCTCTGGGAGGGCAGCTGGGAGGCGGGCGCCGTCCGGCGCGACCGGGCCGGCGGCGTCTTCACGGATCCGGCACGGGTCCACCGCATCCGGCACGACGGTCCGTACTACCGCGTCGACGGCCGGCACCTCGCCGAGCCCTCGCCCCAGCGCACGCCGGTGCTCTACCAGGCCGGCACGTCGAGCCGGGGCAAGATCTTCGCCGGGCGCCACGCCGAGGCCGTGTTCCTCAACGGCCAGACGAAGCCGCTGGCCGCCAAGGCCGTGCGTGACCTGCGCGAGGCGGCCCGCGCCGCCGGGCGCGACCCTTACGATATCCGCATGTTCCTCGGCGCAACAGTCATCGTGGCGCCGACCCGCGCCGAGGCCCTGTCCTTACGCGACGAGTATGCGCGCTACATCGACGTCGAGGGCCAGCTCACCCTGGTCTCGGGCTGGACCGGCATCGACCTGTCGGTCCTGGGTCCCGACGAGGCCCTGGCCTACGTCAAGACGAACGCCATGCAGTCCCTGGTGGAGACCCTGACCCAAGGCGGCGAGCGGCCCTTCACCCGGGCCGATTTCGCCGCGTTCGGCCCGCGCGGCGCCCGCGCGCCCTTCATCGTCGGCGCGCCCTCGGAAGTCGCCGACGAACTCGTCGCCTGGGCCGAGGCCACCGACGCCGACGGTTTCAACCTGACCCGCGCGGTGGCACCCGAAACCCTGGAGGCCTTCGTCGACCTCGTCGTCCCGGAACTCCAGACGCGCGGCGCCTTCAAGACCCGGTACGCGGAGGGCACGCTGCGCGAGAAGCTGTTCCCGGGCAGCGGGCCGCTCCTCAAGGCGAGCCATCCCGGCGCGGGCTTCCGCCGAGACGTGTCGAAGAGCTTGCTCGCTGCGTCATGAGATGAGCGCAGGCGTCCGGCTCGTCGCAAGCCCGCTCTCGGTGTCTCCGGAGCAAGCGTCCGCTTTCTCAACGCGCCAACCAAAGGCAGACGGGCAACTATCCACCCGACCCGGTCGTTGGCCTCTGCCTCGGCAGCCTAGGAGGTGACTTTCCGAGATTCGGCAACAGGTGGCGACCGGACTTTGGGCTCTGGGCCGCGACGCACCGCATCTCGACCAAAGCGAACCTCGCACGCACGCGGCTCAAATTCGCGTAAACGCGTTTATGGACCGTCGCGCCGCGTCTCGCCGACTGCAAATCGAAGCATCTTCTTCCGACCCTCCTCTCGCTGCATGATCGCCTGCCCAACCTGCCACAGAGGGGCGCGGGCCAAGGCGAGCATCGCAGGGGAGCCGATTTCGGCGATCGCGTCGTGAGCTTTCATGCCCTGTTCACCCGCGAGGCCGGCGCAGGCCCGCAGCGCACGATCATCCTGCCGCTCGACGGAGCGGGCTGGCACACCGAACCAGGACTGCGCCTGCCCCATGGCGTGCGGCTCGTCTACCTGCCGCCCGACACCCCCG
>NZ_JAKSYI010000029.1 GCF_022829285.1 Methylobacterium sp. J-078 | reverse complement strand
ACCTGCTTCCACCGCGTCCAAGACGCGAACACGCAGATCGTGACTGTAGGCACGGGCCATGGCGATCTCCCTGACGAACCTTCAGGGATCAACGCTCACCTGGCCGCAACGACTCAGGGATCGTGGAAAATGCTCTAGTGCATCGTTGGTCGCGTGATGATGGGGGGTTGTGCCAGCGGCGCTGAGCTGCTCGGTTCCGTTGGCCAGATGACAACCTCCGGTGCAGGCGGGAGGTAGCCGATCGGACACCTCGAAGAACCGCGTAATTGTGGGGTTTGACCGTCGATCTGACGACGCCGGCAGCTTTGGCGTGACCGCACTAGCGTTCTGGCTGTCTGGCGGTGCTCGGGAACGGGCTGAAGAGCCCATCCCGAGGTTGCCTCAGGCCCCCACCGGCCGGGCTTCGATCCAGAGGAAGCGCTCAAGGTTGTAGGCGAGGTTAGCAAGCCCGATCTTGGTTTGAGTTCGGGCCAGGCCGATGGTCCGGACGAACAGGCCTAAGCGGTGCCTCTGGCCGGCGAACATTGTCTCGACGGCCGAGCGGACCTGGGAGCTGGTGCGGTTGGCCTTGCGCTGCGCCGGCGTCAGATCGAGGCCAAGCTGTCGCCGGAAGTGGATCTTCGAGCGCCGTCCCTGCTTGGCCAGATGAGCTTCGTTGGCCTTTGAGCGGTAGGCGGTATCGGCGAGAGACGTCGCTCGCCGTATTGGCTGGATCGAGGACGTTGGCCAGTTGCGCCCCGTCATGGGCGGTCGCGCTGGTAACGGCGAAGCGGCGGACGAACCCCTGCTTGTGGTCGATCGAGATGTGCGTCTTATAGCCGAACACCGGGATGGCGATCTCGACCTTGGCTTTCGCACCGTCCGCCTTGGCGGGCCTTGCCTTGGCCCGCTTCAACGTCCAGCGGGCGTCCCTATCTTTCTGCGCCAGCTTCTTCGGCTTGGCCGCCCATGCCTCCGGGATCCGACCTTCCTTCAGAGCCGCCTTCTCGGCATCGGTGTTGCGCTGACGCGAAGCCGCGATGTTCGAGGCGTCGATGATCTGGCCCGACATCGCGAGATAACCCTTGCCCTTTGACCGAGCGTCGAAGGCAGCAAACAGATTGTCGATCGCACCGGCCCGTGTCAGGTGCTCGCGGAACAGCCACACCGTCTTGGCGTCCGGCACCGCATCCTCGAAGCCCAGGCCGAGGAAGCGCATGAACGAGAGCCGATCCCGAATTTGGAACTCGGTGGCATCCTCCGAGAGCGTGTAAAGTGTCTGAAGGATCAGGATCTTGAACATCAGAACTGGATCGTAGGGCGGACAGCCACCCTTCGATCCGTCGGACCGCTTCAGTGCTGTGGCCAGCTTTGGTCGGAAAGCCTCGAGCTAGATCAAGGCCGCGAGCTTCACCAGAGGGTCGCCGTTCTCTGACAGACGCTGATAACGCTCATCCAAATTGAAGAACCCAGGCTGACCCATCCGAGCCTCTCCATCGTCGACAACGTTAGGGAATCACGACACCGCTCCGCGCGGAAGCGATATTTCGAGGTGTCCTTTCGGGTCGGGATGACCGGCTCGATCCGGCGCTGCCTGAGGCGGCGACGGGCCGGCGGCCTGGAATAGCCCCGGTCCCCACAAGTTCAACAGGGACACAGACGCGGACGACATCGCCCGCGACGGGGCACGGCGCCCTTGTCCATCAACGCGTCCAGCGCGAACTGCTCGTGGCGCTCGCCCGCCGTCAGCACCGCTGCGATCCGCTTGCCGCCGCCTTCGGCGCGCAGATGCAGCTTGGTCGAGAACCCGCCCTGGCTGCGCCCCGCGCTTCCCCGATCCCCTCGACCGGGCCCTCCCCCCCCGATGGCCCCCGACCGGCGAGCGCCGGCGGCGTGCTGGTGAGCGCGCACCACCGTGGCGTCCACGAAGTGCAGGTCCCAGTCGAGGGCGCCCCGGGCATCCGCCTGCGCCTGCAGGTGCCGCAGCACCCGGTCGAACACGCCGGCCTGCCGCCAGCGGTAGAACCGACTCGACACGGTCTCCACAGAACCATATCGGGCCGGCAGATCCGCCCATGGCGCACCCGTGCGCAAGAATCAGAGCATGCCGTTCAGGACTTGCCGGTGATCTTCGGCAGGCCGGCCCGTGCGCGGCTTCTGCGGAGGCAGCAGTGGGGCGATCTGCTCCCACTGCGAATCGGTCAGTTCGTAGCGTCGCATCCCGCCCACATGGCGGCGACCACACCACCTGTGACCCCTTTGCATATACACCCTAGCGTGAAGCTACGCGTGTGCGGTCGGCAGTTCGCTGACCTGCGTCGTGTAGCGTGGGCTTCGCATCTCGAACTTCGTCGACCAAGTGCGCTTCTCGGTGAGCTCCGCGCGGGCTGGCACGACGGCGCCTCGGCCGAAGCGCGCATTGCAGGTGTCCATTGCCGCCATCAGCGGTACGCTGCGCTCGCGGTCGAGGTGGCCGATCAGCGCCCGCGGAGCATCCTCGAGGAGCGTCAGGTCGGTGGTGACCACCCCGGCCTTGCTGCAACTGCCCCTCAGACGCGCCAATCAGCCTCCGGGGCTTAAACGCCCAACGCACGGCAGCCTATGGCGGATGCACACGGCATTTGCCTACTGCACCAGCACGGCTTGATCGCAGCGGACCCCGTTCACGGTAAGATCGGCCTTGCCGATCCGAATGCCGGTGGTCCGAAGCGTGTTGTCTAGAACGCCGTCTAGGGACGGCGCGGCGAGGTTGAGTGCGGTCCCTACCGTCGTTAGAAGGCCGGGCGCCAGAAGCCCGACCCCGTTGACGTCGAGGCTGAGGGACGACACGAGGCTCGGCACCAGGGCCTGTGTCATGTTGTTCGCCGAGACAGTCCGGACTTTGTGTTGAGCGATGTCGTCATCGCTGAACGAGAGAGCCTGCGTGTAGGGGCTCGCGATCGTCGCCCTGGCCTGACTGCTGATGGTGAGGAGAGGCGTGACGCGCAGGAGCGTGGCCGGCCGCGTGAGATCCGGCGCCGGGGACGCCACGTCAATCTGGTATTTCGGGATATCCGCGATGGCGAGTTCGGCCACTCCGGGTTGTGCGTCCAGCGTCACCTGACGCCGCCCCTGAGATGACCAGGGACAGGTCAGGGTCCGGAGCGTGGCCCGCGACATCGCCGCCTGAACGTAGACCG
>NZ_JAKSYI010000027.1 GCF_022829285.1 Methylobacterium sp. J-078 | reverse complement strand
TGGCAAAGACCTGCTCGATTGATGGTGTGGATGGCTCCTGCTCCCGGGTTTGCGTTGGGGCATAGTCGGGATGTTGTCGCCTCACGCTGAGGAGCCACCCATGTCCGAGCTTGCTACGGTCGGTATCGACCTCGCGAAGAGCGTTTTCCAAATCCACGGTGTCGATGAAAGCGGTCGTGGTCTCGTGCGTCGCCAACTGCGTCGAAGTCAGTTGCTCGCGTTTTTCGAGAAACTTTCTGATGGCCGCAGGCTACGATTGATCGGCCCCCACGAGGTGGTTCAAGGGTAAAGTTAGTGCACGGTTGGCATGGAGTTGACCCCGTTTGTGGTCCACGGCCTATGCAAGTTCTCGGGCTATGACAGCTTGGTTGGCGAATGCTCCGGGCGTCAAGCCGCCCAGAGCCATATGGGGTCGATCTTCGTTGTAGTGGCACCTCCAGTCCTCGATGCGCTCACGGGCATCGGCCAGGGACAGGAACCACGAGGCGTTCAGGCATTCCGCTCGTAGACGGCCGTTGAACGACTCGATGTAAGCGTTGTCGGTCGGCTTGCCCGGTCGGGAGAAGTTGATCTCGACCCCGTTCAGGTAAGCCCACTGGTCGAGCATGCGGCCGGCGAATTCCAGTCCATTGTCGACCCGCAGGCTCTTGGGCCGCCCCCTCAGCCGGACCAAGGCATCGAGTGCCTCGGTCACCTGGAAGGCGCGGAAGTTGGCTCTCGGCGTGAGTGAGAGCGCCTCTCGCGTGTGGCAATCGACGACCGTCAGGATCCGGAACGGACGACCGTCGAAGAGGCGGTCGGACATGAAGTCCATGGCCCAGACCTCGTTGGGTCCGCCGATCGCCGGTCGCCCCTGGCGGTAGCGCCACGCCCGCTTGCGTTTGGGCAGCTTGGACCGGATCGACAGGCCCTCATCCCGGTAGATCCGGTAGGTGCGCTTGTGGTTCACCTTCCAGCCCTCCCGTCGCAGCAGGATGTGCAGCCGCCGATAGCCGTAGCGCACCCGCGCGGCAGCCAGCTCCTTCAGTCGCATCCGCAGTGAACCGCACCGGGTTTTCCTGAGGCCCCAACTCTTGCGAGGATGGAGCCATGACGAAGCGAACCCCACCCTTTTCCCCTGAAGTCCGTGAACGCGCTGTGCGGATGGTGTTGGATCATCAGGGCGAGCACGACTCTCAATATGGTGCGATCCGCTCCATTGCCGCCAAGATCGGCTGCTCGGGTGAGACGCTGCGGAATTGGGTACGCCAGGCCGAGCGCGACCAGGGCCAACGAGCCGGCCCGACGACGGACGAGCGCGAGCGGATCAAGGCGCTGGAGCGGGAGGTTCGCGAACTCCGGCAGGCCAACGAGATCCTGAGAAAGGTATCGGCGTATTTTGCTCAGGCGGAGCTCGACCGCCCGTTCAATTGATGATCGCCTTCATCGACGATCACCGCGGGGCCTACGGGGTCGAGCCGATCTGCCGCGTGCTGCCGATCGCCCCGTCGACGTATCACGCCCATGTCGCGCGCCGGGCCGATCCCAGTAGGCTGCCAGCACGATCCAGGCGGGATGCCGTGCTGATGACCGAGATCCGGCGCGTGTACGAGGCGAATTTCTGCGTCTACGGCGTGCGCAAGATCTGGCGGCAGCTCGACCGTGAAGGGATCACGGCGGCGCGTTGCACCGTCACACGGCTGATGCGAGCGATGGGTCTGCAAGGCGTCGTACGAGGCAAGACAGTCCGGACGACTATCCCTGATCCAGCCGCGGCGTGCGCACTCGACCGGGTCAACCGGCAGTTCAAGGCCGCGTGTCCGAACAGGCTGTGGGTCGCGGACTTCACCTACGTCGCCACCTGGGGCGGCTTCGACAATGGAAGCTTTCGTGGTCGATGTCTTCGCTCGCCGGATCGTGGACTGGCGCGTGTCGCGCTCGGCGCGGGCGGACTTCGTGCTCGATGCCTTGGAGCAGGCTCTGCATGAGCGACGCCCCTTAGCAGGCGGCGGTCTCGTCTGTCACTCCGACCGCGGATCGCAATACGTCAGCATCCGATACACCGAGCGCCTTGCTGAAGCGGGCATCGAACCCTCCGTCGGCAGCGTCGGCGACTCGTACGATAATGCTCTTGCCGAGACCGTGATCGGACTGTTCAAGACCGAGGTCATCCATCGGCGTGGCCCGTGGCGGTCGTTCGAAGCCGTCGAGTTCGCTACCCTCGAATGGGTGGATTGGTTCAATCACCGTCGGCTGCTCGAACCGATCGGAAACGTGCCTCCCGCTGAAGCCGAAGCGCGCTACTATGCCCAGACCGAGGCGCAAGCCTGGGCCGCATAACCCAAACCAAATGGCCTCCGGGAATTCCGGTGCGGTTCAATGACGTCGATCCCCTTGAGCTTGCGTGCGACCCGGATTGCCAGGCATTCGTGCGTGAACGCGTCGACCACGTTGAGCATTCGGATCTTGCGGCCATCGTGCGTGCGGGCCTCGACGAAGTCGTACGACCACACGTGATTGCGGTGTTCCGGGCGAAGACGAACACAGGAGCCGTCGTTGTCCCAGATCCGCCCTCGCTTGGGCTGCTTGGCCGGCACTTTCAGCCCCTCACGCCGCCAGATCCGCTCGACGCGCTTGTCGTTGACGAACCACCCGGTCGCCTTCAGCAACGCACTGATCTTGCGGTAGCCGTAGCGCCCGTACTTCTCGGCCAACGCCACAAGATCGGCCGTCAGCGCCTCTTCGTCATTGCGGCCCCGCGGTACCTTGCGCTGTGTCGAGCGATGCTGTCCGAGCGCCCGACAGGCGCGGCGTTCGGAGACGGTCATCGTCCGCATGATGTGCTCGACACAGGCACGTCGGCGCGCGGGGCTCAGAAGTTTCCCCGGGAC
>NZ_JAKSYI010000058.1 GCF_022829285.1 Methylobacterium sp. J-078 | reverse complement strand
GTCCATGAGCCCCGGATACGAAGGGGCCAGGTTCAAGGGACAGCATGATCCAAGCTTTCATGTCCGGCTTTGCGCTGGATCAAGGACTCGGCCCGGGCCGGGACTAAGGTTCGTCCAACGAAAGCGAGGGACGCATCCATGCCGGCACTCCAGAACATCAAGAACGTGATCGTGGGCCTGACCGAGGAAGGTCAGCAGGGCGAGACGAGCGACGCCATCGGCTACGGCCTGTCGCTGTCCGTCGTCGCCGGGGCGCACCTCACCGTCCAGGCGGCCTCGCGGCGCCTCGTGATGAACAGCGCGCTCGCCGGCGGGTTCGGGCGAGTTCTCATCTCCGAGGAGAACGGGCGGACCGCGGGCCTGAGCCAGGCGGTGGCCGAGAAGGTCCGTGGCGACGCCGCGAGCGCGGGCGTCGCGTGCACGGTGGAGAGCCCGCAACTGACGCATCCGGACATCCTCGCAACGTTCGCGGCCAAGGCCCGGCTGCACGACCTCACCATCCTGGATGCCGAGGAGCGCACCGTCGACCTCGACCGCGACCTGATCGAGGCGTCCCTTTTCAACAGCGGTCGCCCCGTCATCGTCGTCCCCGCCGGCCACAACGCCTTCGCCGGCCGGCGCATCGTCGTCGCCTGGGACGGCGGCGCGCATGCGGCCCGGGCGGTGAACGACGCGCTCCCGTTCCTGCTCGCGGCCGACGCCGTCGAGATCATCTCGGTTGTCGGCGAGAAGGAGCTACCGAGGTCGGTCGCGGGCGCCGAGCTCGCTCCGCACCTCGCCCGCCACGGCATCGCCGTCACCGTCGACGACCTGCCGGTGCGTCCGGACGGCGACGTCGCCGAGACCCTCCGCGACGCGGCCATCCGCTACCGCGCGGACATGATGGTCATGGGCGCTTACCGCCACGGCCCCATCCGGCAGTGGCTCTTCGGCGGGCTCACCCAGTCGCTGATGACGGCGTGCCCGATCCCCCTCTTCCTCGCGCACTGAGTGCCGACGAAACCAGCCGACCCCCGAGAAGGAAATCCATGAGACCGATCCTGAAGCACCTCGCCGTGGCGGCGGCCCTCACGTTGTCCGCCCTCGCCATGCCGGTATCCGCCGATGCCCAGGGCCTACCCGGCGGCATGCGCCGCGGCGCGGCCGAGGGCGACCGCGTCGGCGGCCCCATCGGGGGCATCGTCGGCGGTGCGGTCGGCGGCGCCGTCGGCACCGTCAACGGCGCGCTCGGCATCGACCCGGGCCGTCGCGGCTACCGCAGCGGCATGCGCACGCGCCGCCACGACCACCACCGCGCCTACCGTCATCGCCACCACGACCGCCGCCATCGCTAGGCGCGTGCGGCGCCCCCTTCAGTCCCCAACCACGGAGAACATCATGACCGTCGACAAGACCTTGCAGGCCAACGTCATCGCCGAGCTCGGCTGGGAGCCGAGCGTGACCGCCGCCCATATCGG
>NZ_JAKSYI010000024.1 GCF_022829285.1 Methylobacterium sp. J-078 | reverse complement strand
ACAACCGGAGTGTCGGGGAGAGAGCCCGCACGGTCGAGGGCACCGACCCGTTCGCCGCGGTCGTGCGCGGGTCGCAGCGCGCGAGCGAGATCACCGACCCGCTTCAGCACGACAACCCCATCCGCTTCCCCTACGACGCCTTCTGCACCCTGACCCGCTACGGGCGCTATGCGATCCTCGCGCGCAACTGCCGGTTCCTCCAGGATGCGGATACGGACCCCGTCGAGGTCGGACGCCTTCGCGAGGCTATCGAAGGGCGCGTCCCGGTCGAGGCCCAACTCCTCAACCGCCGCAAGGACGGAAACCTCTTCTGGAACCGGATCTATCTGTCTCCCGTGTTCGAAGGCGACGCGCTGACCTACTTCGTCGCCTCCCAGGTCGACGTCACGTCGGAGAAGTCCCGCCTGACCCGTCTGGAGACAGACCGCGAGGCGTTGGAGCGCGAGGTCGAGCGTCGGACCCGTGACCTGTCCCGGAGCGAGGAGCGCCTGCGGTTCGTGCTCCAGGCCGGGCGGCTCGGTTCGTGGAGCCTGGACCTCGCCGACATGCGCTTCGTCGCGTCGAAGACCTTCAAGCTCGCCCTCGGTCGAGATCCCAGGGACCCGCTGAGCCGCGCCGAGTACGAGTCCCTCATCCATCCGGACGACCGTGCCCGGCGGGACGTGGCCGTCGCGGCCTGCATCGCGGGGCACGGCGACTACGACGTCGAGTACCGGATCGTGAAGCCGACAGGGGAGGTGCGGTGGCTCAAGATCCGCGGGCAGCCGTTCTACGGGGACGACGGGACGCCATCGCGGCTGGCCGGCATCGCGCTCGACGTCACCGCACGCAAGCATGCGGAGGAGCATCGCGCGATGCTCGCCAACGAGCTCAACCACCGGGTCAAGAACACCTTGGCGACCGTCCAGTCCATCGTCGCCCAGACCCTGCGGGCGAACCTGTCGCCGCAGGAGACCCGCGACGTCATCCAGGGCCGCATCCATTCCCTAGCCGCGGCGACCGACGTGCTCACGCGCGCGAGTTGGGATGGCGCGACGCTGGCCACGGTGGCGGCGACGGCCCTGGCGCCGTTCCGGACCGAGGGCGACCGCCGCATCGTGATCCGGGGGCCGGAGGTGATGCTGACCCCGAGGCTGGCCCTGGCCTTTTCCATGGCCTTCCACGAACTCGCGACAAACGCGGTAAAGTACGGAGCGCTGACCAACGAGGTCGGCCGCATCCTGCTCGACTGGGACATCATAGAGGGGCCCCGGACCCGGACGTTGCGCCTGACCTGGCAGGAGTTCGACGGGCCTCCGGTGAACCCGCCGACCCGGCGCGGCTTCGGCTCTCGCATGATCGAGCGGGCCTTGGCGGCCGAGCTCGAAGGCCGTGCCGAGATCGACTACCGGCGCGATGGCATCGTCCTCACTGCGGAGGCTCGCCTGCCCGAGATCCCTCGACGCGATCAAGCCCAGGGAACGGTCTGACGGACTGCCCCCCGCGAGGCGACCGGCGATCTCAAGGTGCGGTATCGGTCGGGAAGAACCGTGCCCTTGCGGGCTTGGCATCGCCTTCGTGCCTGGCGACAGCTGCATCCCGACGCGCCTCCTCGTCCGTCTTGTGGAGCGGCCAGTACCGCTCCATCGCCAGGAAGGTGAAGGAGGCCGACCAGCCGATCAGCAGGAGTCCATTGAGGGCCTCGACGCCGGCGATCATGCGGGCGTGGGACGTCGGCACCTGATCGCCGAAGCCCAGCGACGTGTAGGTGACGACCGAGAAGTACAGGCAGTCTTGGAAGGTCGTGACCGGTGTGCCGGCGAAGGCGTCGTCGCCGATCCAGAGCACCAGGAGCCAGTAGGCGCCCGCGTAGATCCAGACCGCGACGGTGTGCCCGACGAAGGTCATCAGCACCACGCCGAGGATGCGGATGCGGGGCGGTACCGGAAGCTCGGCGAGATGCTCGGAGGTCAGGCGCAGCGTCTCGTAGAGCACCATGATCGTGCTGACGACGAGGATGACGCTGGCCGTCATGGCGATGAGCATGCCGCGCTTCCGGATGGGGGTCAGGCCAAGCCATCGCATCGGATGCGTGCTCGGACTTTGACCCAGGTCAAGGCGCCCTTGCCCGTGATGCCATCACATGTGCACTGGTCCCCGATGCCGGGGCATGAGGTCCATGAAGCCATGCCGGATATTCGCGTGTCTGAAGCGCTGTGGTCCACGGGCGTGCTGCCCGAGGGTATCCTGGAGCGCTGGCTCGTCGAGGACGGGGCCGTTGTTCGGGAAGGCGAGGCATTGGCGACCGCGCGGATCGGCGACGCTCTCCACGACATCGTCTCGTCCGCCGCGGGTCGTGTGGCATGGATGGCGCCCGCAGGTGGCCTGATCGACCCGGGTTGCATCATCGCCCGGGTGGCGACCCGATAACGGTCGGGGTCACTCCACGGCCGCAGCGTGGCTCGTCGGATAGGATCATCCGCATCCGTCGCAGGATGCCGGGTTCGGGGACGGGAGGCGAACCATTGAGGGTCAGTGCCGGTTCAAGGGCTCGGACAAGGATGTCCCTGCTGATCGTGGTCTTCGTCATCGTCACGACGGCACTCATCGTGTTCGGCGTGTCGGCCCATGACTTTATCTACCGGTTGCTGACCATACCGATCTCGTAACCGGATCATCCTTCCATCGGTGGATGTGGTTGCGGATGCATGTCGAGGGGCATCGCCCGGGATGCCGGGGTTCCGCTCGTCCGGTCTTTCCAAGGTCCGACGTCAGGAGGGAGCCCGATCCCTCGACGCCAAGACGCGGCAGGACGATGCATCATTCCGGTGACGACATTTCGGACTTCGGCGCCCGCTGAGTCGGCCCAGTAACCGACCTCGACGGGTCCCAGGCCCGCCATCGGGCTCTCGTTCGACCGTTCGGGCTGGTCGCGGATCGCCCTCGTGCTGCTGGCACTCGTCGGTCTCTCCATCGGACTCGTCGCGCAGGCGATGGGCACCGCGTGGGCGTCCTGGGCATGGACGGCGGCGGCATGCGTGGTGCTCGCCGTCCTCCTCCGGCAAATCGTCACGAGCTTGATGCGGGGCGACGTCGGCCTCGACGTGGTGGCGGCGCTGTCGATGGGGGGAGCTCTGGCGCTCGGGCAGTCGCTCGCGGCCGCCGTCGTCGCTCTCATGTACGCGGGTGGCCAGACCCTCGAAGGCTTCGCCGCGGGCCGGGCGCGGCGCGAGATGTCCGCCTTGCTGGCGCGCCAGCCACGGACGGCCCTGCGGCGGGAGCCGAAGGGCCTCCGGGACGTGCCGATCTCAGAACTGGTGCCGGGCGATTGCCTCCTGATCCGGTCCGGCGACGTCGTGCCCGTCGACGGCGCCGTCGAGACGGGACGCGCGGTCCTTGACCTAGCGATGCTGACCGGCGAGGCGCTTCCGGTCACCTTCGAGGTCGGGGCGTCCGTGGTCAGCGGGACGATCAACGCCGGGGATGCCTTCACGCTGAAAGCGGACCGCCGCGCGTCGGAGAGCACCTACGCCTGCATCGTGCGACTAGTGCAGACCGCCCAGTCCGAAAAGGTCCCGATGGCCCGGATGGCCGACCGCTACGGCCTCGGGTTTCTCTTGCTGACGCTGGTGATGGCCGGCGGTGCGTGGGCCTGGACCGGAGATGCCGTCCGCGCGCTGGCCGTTGTCGTCATCGCGACTCCGTGCCCCCTGATCCTGGCGGTTCCCGTCGCCCTCGTCTCGGGCATGTCGCGCACGGCCGGGATCGGCGTCCTGGTGAAGGGCGGGGCGGCCCTAGAGATGCTGGCCAAGGTCGAGGTCCTGGTGATCGACAAGACCGGCACCCTCACGCACGGGACGGCGACGCTCTCGGCCGTCCAACCCTTGGCCGACGACGACGAGGCCGCGATCCTCTGCATCGCCGCGTCGCTCGACCAGGCATCCGTGCATCCGACCGCACGGGCACTCGTGACGGCGGCGCGCGGGCGTTCCGTAGCACTGCGCCAACCCGTCGACGTGGTCGAGGAGCCTGGCGAGGGCATTTCGGGGGCTGTCGACGGCCGGTGGGTCCTGGTCGGCGGCCCGCGCTTCATGGGACGGCACGGTATCGATTTCCCGGACCGGACCACGGGGCAGAAGGCATTCGGTGTGCCCTCCGTCGGCGCGACCGTCCTCGTCGCCGTGGACGGGATCGCTGCCGGCATCCTCGGCTTCTCCGACCCCCTGCGCCAGGAAGGAGGCGAGGCACTCGCGGCCATGCGCGAGACCGGCATCCGCCGCATCGTGCTGGCCACCGGCGACCGGAAGGACGTCGCCGAGGCCATGGTGGCCGGGTTGCCCATCAACGCCTTGGCCGCAGACCTCGACCCGAGCGAGAAGACCGGTCTGGTCAGAGCCGAGCGCGATCATGGCCTCGTGATGATGGTCGGCGACGGGGTGAACGACGCTCCCGCCCTCGCGGCGGCGGATCTCGGCGTCGCCCTGGGGGCGCGTGGCGCCGCCGCGGCTGCGGAGGCCGCCGACGTCGTGCTCCTCGTCGACCGCATCGACGGGTTGGCCCGCGCGATGCGGATCGACACCCTCGCCATTGTTGAGATCGCATCCTGGCTCGGACGCGGGGGAACCGTGCCGGCCTCATCCGTCAGGTCGCTTGGACAGGCGTTCCTCGCCAGGTCGAAGGATCGGGCTTCCGATTACGGATCGCGCGCCCATGCCCTCAAGGCCGCGATGGTGCTGGCCCAGTCGGACCGCTCCCTCCTGCGGCGGCTGCAATCGGAGCTCCTCGACCTCGACATCGGCGACGATGGCGAGTTCCTCCGCCATGCCGCACGCATCGCGGGCGCGGTACTGGCCCATGAGGACGACGGGGACCTCAGGGACCTTCTCGCCAGGATGGTCGACGTCGACGACGCCGAGGACGAGGCGTCGATGGAGCTTGGCTTCGACGCGCTGCGCGAGGGCCTCGACGCGGGGGACCCGGATGCCGCGTCGCAGGCGTTCGAAGGGGCCAGGGACTGGTTCCGCAGGGCCGAGGACGCCAGCGGGAGCAGGCCCGACGCCACGCTCTATCGACGGTGCCTCGACACTCTGGTGACCTTTCAGTCCGGCCACGCACCGGACGACCTGCGCGACCGGATCGACGGGATCAAGGCATCGGCCTTCGCGTATACCGCCTTCCTGACCACTCCGGACCGCCCGGAGGACACCGTTTCCTGGCTTGGGGGCAGGGCGCAGGAGCGCATCCACTGGTCGATGCTGGCCCTTCGCCTGGGAGCGCTCGACACCAGCCTGCTCAAGCGGGCCTGGCTGGACGCCGCCGCCGTCATCCAAGAGGAGCTGCTCTCCGTCTATACCGCAAGCCGCAGCTTGCTGCGGCGGGACGCGGAGGGCGGTGTGGAGGCGATCCTCCGGCCCCGCATTGTCGGCGCGTTGCGGAAGGAGCTCCATTCCCTGGCCCTGCTCGATCAATGGATCGACGAGAACGCAACCTCGGGGATGGTCGCTGTGGCCGCGAGCCTTCGCGAGCGGGTCGCCGACGCCAGGGAGGCGGTGGTCGCCCACCGCCCTACTGAGGCGGCGGCCGGGAGCTCACCGACCGCCGCCCTCATTGAGCTCCTGCCGGGGACGCTGCGCCAATCGGCCCTTGCCCGGGTCGCCGCCGGCATGGCCGTGCTGGCCGAGGCCACCACGCCAATCGTCGTGCGCGGACTTTTCGAGACGGTGACGGACGGCCTTCGGCGCAACGAGGATTACCGTGGCGACCCCGACGGTCGCATGCTGTTCGACATCGTCCTGTGGCTGACGGTCCAGTTCGTCGTCATGCGCAGTAACGTCGGCGTGAGCACCCTGGCCCGCGGGCGGTACCTTTTTGAGCGGGACCCGACCAAGCTGCCGGTCAAGAAGGACCTCCAAGACGATTACTACGAGTTCCTAATGGGCACGGTCCTGTCCGAGCTCTGCACCGCGGAGAAGCGAGACGTCGGGGGCGGGCGGGCCGACATCCAGTTTGCGTTCACCCGGACCAGGACGGTCGCCGAGCTCAAGCGCAGCGCTATGAGGCTCACGAACGAGGAGCTGGTCGGACGCTTCGGCCTCCAACAGGTCTCCTACGAGGTCACCAACGTCCGCTGTGGCATCCTGATGGTGCTCGACCTGCGCGACCTCGGCGGGGGCTAGCCCTACGTCTCCGAGCGGATATCCGTCCACCACGTCACGCCGGCCTGGGGGTCGACCGAGCATGCGGTCGTGCTGTTCAGGGTCCAGGGGCGTCGAGAAACGCCCTCGAAGGTCTGACCGTCGTCGTCGTGCCGTCGACGTACCCGGCCACCCGATTCTGGAAATGTTCAGCCCGATGGGACCGGCATGGAGCTCGGTCGCCGCTCCTAATAAATGCAGGCCATCTTCCACAGTCTTCCACCGTTGGGGGGAATGAGGTCGCCGACCGCGGCCACGAACTACACAGGCCTGTTGACGTTGCTGAATGCCAGCTGCACCCGTTCGTCTTCCGTTCCCCGGCGATGTCGCCTCGCAACCGGATCGAACCGTGCCCCTCCCCAAGCCCATAGGGAAACGTCGCCTGCCCAACGGCAGCGCCAATCACGTTTCCCGCCACCTGCAAGGGGTCTGACCGACGCTGCGGCGTTCGGCGGCCCCACGAGGCCGCCATGCAAAACGTCACATCCGACCACGTTGACCTCTTCGCGGGGTCCGGCCGATCCTCCTTCGAGGCGCCCCCGCCGGACACCGAGGATACCGCGCGCCAAATCTAGGAGATCTTCCGCAGGATGGCCTAAACCGCCGAGGCCTTCCCGCCGCAGGCGTATGCCTGGGCCCGTCTTGAGCTCCGCGCCGGCCACGTCAGCGCCCGGGGCTGGGACAAGCTGTGCGCCGTCGCCAACAGCCTCGACCACGACGTCGTCGCACCCCTGCGCCCGCGGACCCCCGCCGCCGTCTGAGGGACGCCGTCCGGCCGGACAACGTCCAGCCTTGTCCTAGGCATGCCCGCCCGGGACAATCTCCTCAACAGGGGAGACCGGCCATGACGTTCTTCAATAACTCCGCGCTTCAGCACATCCTCGACGACCTCGATCTCGACGACGATTTCGCGCCCTCGCCCACGCCGGAATCCGCGTCCGCCGCAGCCGCTAAGGCGAAGCGCGACGAGGCCGAGCGCAAACGGATCGAGAGGGCCGAGCGCAAGGCGGAGGGCCGTCCAGATCCGCGCCTCGTGGACACCATCATCGTCCGGGCCCTCGCCGACGCCCTGAAGGCGGCTGGCGCCCGGGCCCACATTGTCAGGCACCGGAAGCTCGACGGGCTGGCCCTCAGCGCGAAGGAAATCCTCGCCCTGGCCATGAAGGGCCTTCAGGACCGCGGCTTCGCCAAGGACGTCGCGAAGGTCGCCCTGCAGGGCCGGCTCCTGCCGTGCGAACACGACTAGAGCCGTGCCCGGCCGCGTTGCGACGGGTTAGCGGTTTGCAGCGTTGAGTGGTGAAGGAGCCCTCGATGCCTTCACCGTTGTCTGTCGATCTGCGCGAGCGTGTCGTGGCGGCCGTGGCCGAGGGCGCCTCCTTCCATCGAGCGGCGGCCCGGTTCGGTGTAAGCGTGTCGAGTGCCAGCCGCTGGTCGGAGCGGTTCGCGCAGGAAGGCCACGTCGCGCCCAAGCCGACGCGCGGCGACGATCGTCTTCCGGCCATCGAGGGGCAGGCCGATCGGATCCTCTCCACCTACGAAGCCCGGCCCGAGATCTTCCTGCGCGAGTTGCGCGACACTCTGGCCGCGCAGGGCGTGCAGACCAGCACGAGCGGCCTGTCGCGCTTCTTCGCCCGCCACGGCATCACCCGCAAAAAGGGGCTCTCTATGCGGCTGAGCAGGAGCGGGCCGACGTAAGGGAGGCCCGCCAAGCCTGGTTCGAGGCCCTGCCCGACCTCGACCCGGACACGCTCGTCTTCCTCGACGAGACCGCGGCCGCCACCAACATGGCCCGCCGTTACGGACGCGCCCCGTGCGGTGAGCGGTGCCGGCTCCTCGTGCCGCAGGGCCACTACAAAACGACCACCGTCACAGCCGCCCTGCGCAGCACCGGCCTGTGCGCGCTCAGTCTCGTCGATGGCGCCACCAACGGCGCCCGCTTCCGCAGCTACGTCGCCGACAGCCTCGTCCCGGTGTTGCGACCCGGGGACACCGTCATCCTCGACAACCTGCAAGCCCACAAGGTCGCCGGCGTGCGCGAAGCTATCGAGGCGGTGGGGGCGCGGGTCCTGTACCTCCCGCCCTACAGTCCCGAGTTCAATCCGATCGAGCAGATCTTCGCCAAGCTCAAGCACCTGCTGCGAACCGCAACCGCCCGCACCGTGCCCGACCTCTGGGCTGCTACCCGGCCCCCGAGAAGCTGGAGATCATCCGGCTGGTCGAGCAATCCCACCTGCCGGTGCGTGCCACCCTGGACAAGCTCGGCATCACCCGCTCGACGTTCTACCGCTGGTACGACGCCTACCGGCGCGGCGGCCCCGAGGCGTTGAACGACCATCCTTCGCAGCCGAGCCGGGTCTGGAACCGTCTACCTGCGGAGATCCGCGAGCAGATCGTTGCCTTGGCTCTGGAGCAGCCTGAACTCAGTCCGCGTGAGCTGGCGGTGCGCTTCACCGACGAGCGCCGCTACTTCGTCTCGGAAGCGACCGTCTACCGGTTGCTCAAGTCTCAGGATCTGATCACCAGCCCGGCCTATATCGTCATCAAGGCCGCCGACGAGTTCCGCGATAAGACCACCGCGCCCAACCAGCTTTGGCAGACGGACTTCACCTACCTGAAGGTCGTTGGCTGGGGCTGGTACTACCTGTCGACGGTCCTGGACGACTTCTCACGCTACATCGTCGCCTGGAAGCTGTGCACGACGATGCAGGCCAGCGACGTCACCGCCACGCTCGACCTGGCGCTGGGGGCGGCTGGGCTCGATCAGGCGCGGGTGATGCAGCCGCCACGCCTGCTCTCCGACAACGGGCCGAGCTACGTCGCCAGCGACCTGGCTGACTGGCTCGGCATTCGGGGCATGACCCACATCCGCGGTGCGCCATCCCATCCGCAAACGCAGGGCAAGATCGAGCGTTGGCATCAGACGCTCAAAAACCGCATCCTGCTCGAACACGCCTACTTGCCCGGCGAGCTGGAGGCGCAGGTTGCCGACTTCGTCGAACACTACAACCATGCCCGAGCCCATGAGAGCCTGAGCAACCTCACGCCCGCTGACGTCTACTTCGGACGCGGCGAAGGGATCCTGGCCGAGCGGGAACGCATCAAGCGCCAGACCCTGATGGATCGCCGCTTGCGCCATCACGCGCAGGCCGCCTAACCTCCTACCCCAGATGGACCAGAGCCTCTGTCCCTGAACACCGCTGAATGTCCCAAATCATCTGACGACGGACAGGCGATGGCGCACGGCTTCGTGCAACAATCCGGCGGACGCCTGGAGATCGAGAGTGTGGAGGGTCGCGGCACCACGGTGCGCATGATCCTCCCCCGGGACCGGGAGGTCGGCGAGCGCGGCGACCGTCCCGCCGTTCCGGGCAATCGGGCAAGGCCACTCGACACCTCGACCGCGCCCTCGCTGATCCTGGTGGTCGACGACAGCCGTGAGGCGGCGGCCTTGGCGGAAGAGGCGCTGCAGGACATCGGCTACCGCGTCGTGGTCGCCCACAGCACGGAGGAGGCGTTGAAGCGGTTCGACGAGGCTTCCGCGTCGGGCGACGGGTTCAAGCTCGTGTTCACGGACGTGATCATGCCCGGAGGCGCCAACGGCATCACGCTCGCCGAGAAGGTCAGGAAGCGCGATCCGGCGTTGCCAGTGGTCCTGACCACGGGCTACAATGACGAGATGGCCATCGACGGTCCCCAGCCCCACGCGATGGACGTCCTCGGCAAGCCGTACCGGCGCAGCGAGATGATCGACCGGCTGCAGGCGGCGCTCCGGCGCGGGGCGCGTACGGGTCCCGGGCGGATGACGTCGGACTTCGGGCACGTCCAAGCCTAGTGGCAGAAATCTGATGCTCAATACCCGCTATGAACGTCTGAGGTGGGTGGCTTCCTGTCCGTCTGCTTCTGGATGGCTAACGCATCGAAGCGGAAGTTGTCTAATTGCATTGTCGCCGAGCTGTCCTAAACCATCTCCCGTCTTGTCCGATGACTTAGTCTTGAGGTATCTAAGGTTGGCCGACTTGCCGGAAAAGATACACCGACTCCATAATAACGTATACAAAATAGACACGGCGATCAACATGGAAAATGGAAGATTTATCCAAGCTCGGCGAGACGATTATCGAGGCGAATGATGTTGTCTATCACTAGTTCGCGACTCGGGTAGAAATTAGAGGTATAAGTTACAAGGTTGCAAGGTAGAAATCTGATTACTCAACGATGGTGTGAACGATTGAACTCAAGTAAATCTCGGCAAAAAACGACTTAGGGGTTTTTCCATGGAGCAACGCAACCACACAGCGGCTATCCTTGGCCTCGGTATTGCCCTCTGGTTGGGTCTGTACAATGTGTTACAGCTCGCGGCCGGGCTTTCATCGCAGGCGACAATGGTCATTTCCGGTATAGCGATGTGGTCCGTTTGCATCATCATCGTGAGCGAACGCATCGGATGTCGCTGGGCTAGCCTGAAGGACTATAACACCCTGCACGGGCTCGGGTTTTGTGCACTGCTTCTCCCCGCATGCGAGGGAATATACACCTTAATCCCGACAATTTCCGAGCCAAACCCGCTCGTCTTCATAGGCGCGGGAATTTTCGTCGCAGCCGTTCAAGGCATAATTCACCGCGTCCAATTCTCGCCCGAAGAACGTGAGGCGATCCGCAAACATCAACGTCGGCGGTTGTCGGAGTCCGAGAAAGTGCACCAATGACCGCGTAGGGTGGATTTCCGCCAGTCCGCTTCCAGGCGGCGGATGTATCAAGCAGAAATAGCCTCGAAGACCACTTAAAATCCACTTAACACATGAACACAGATGTCAACGAACGTTCGATCAAGACTACATAGTGTTTATCAGATTGCGCGCCTGAAGCCGCTCGCCGGGTAACAGATTACGCTCATCGCGTTGGAGCATTGCGGGCCATGAAAGTCTCGGGCGAACCGTCGGCGGGATCGACGAAGACGATATCGGAAGGTGCGCGACGCGGCGTATCGACCGAGAGGAAAACCACAGGTTCCTCCATGAGTGTCGGCAGGGCGTGAACGGTACCACGTTCGAAGAACAGGAGTTCTCCCGGCCCGAACTCTGCCTCCCTTCCGGCATCACCCATCCAGAATGTGCCGCGCCCCGACAGCACGTAGAGGTACTCGTCGCAGGTAGCGTGGTAATGCGGCGGCGTGGGGCGATAGTCGCGGAAAACCCGAGCGCTCGCCGCCTCGCGGTCGGTCAGATAAGTGTCGACGAGAAGCGTCTGCGCCGTCTCTGGGAGCGCGGCCGCGATAGCCGTGAGGTCGAAACGTCTGGTCTTTGTCGAGTCCGACATGTTCGCTCCTGAGCGATAATCGTTGGGGCGCGGTTCGTCATCCACCTCATAACAGTGCCGGCCAACTCCGGTCGCTGCCTCGGATCAGCGATGGTCGTTGGGGGCAGGCTTGGCACCGATGTCGAGGGTGAACACCCTCAGTGGCTTCGCCACCCGGTCGACGCCGCCGTTGAAGGGGGCCATTCGATTCAGTTGCGCTGCAGGCATCCACAAACGCCCGTCAGCGTCGATCCACATCGCATCGACCCAGACGAGGCGAGGGTCCCGCACCACTGTTGTGCGGGTTCCGTCGGGCGTGAGCCTCAGCACGGAGAGCTGATCGGTGTCGCTGACGTAGATGTTGCCCTCGGCATCGATGGCGGTCCCACCGGTCGAAGGCGTATCGGCAAAGCGCTCGACATGGGTGGCGAGGCTCGCCGCATCCAAGTCCGTATCATCGAGATAGCGGGTATCGATGCGCGACATCCGGCCGGAGCTCGGCTGGTAGTAGACCCAGCGCCCGTCGGGGGAGACCTCGATCTGGTCCGCATGGATGTGGAGCGGCTTGCCGTCCGGGCAGTACATCGGTCGACCTTCGGCCGAGACCGCCCGGTCGCTTACGGTCGAGGGGTGACCGTCAAGGACGCGTCGTCCCTGGCCCGAGCCGAGATCCAGTACGATTAGACCAGGCGCGCCGGCATCGGTGAGATAGGCGTGGCCGCCGTTGAAGCGGACATCGTCGACGAAGCTGTCCGCCTTCGTCACCGAGCCCAACGGGTAGACGCGGGCGACCCGGTTCGTCGCGAGGTCGATGCGGATGAGCTTCGGGCCGCCGGGTAGGACGGGGTTTCCGATGCCGGGGGCGCCGGTATCGACCAGCCACAGGGCCCCGTCGGGCCCGATACGCTGGGCGTTGACGCGCACGAAGGCCTTGGACGGGTCCTGGCCCTTCGCCCAGCCGTTCCACGTCACGTCCGGATATGGGACGAGGATGCCGTCCTTCCACTCCACGATCTGCGGACCGGCCGAGCCGTCGAGCCGCGCGAGCACGAGGAAACGGCGCCCATCGGGGGCGATGCTAACCCCGGTCGATGGTGTGTCGAGGGTCATCGCCGTCACGAGGCGGGGATCCTCTTCCGCAAACGCACGAGTGGAGCCGGGCAGTGAGAATGCTCCCGCCAGGAAACACAGGGTAAGGCTCGCGACGATGTTACGACGAGGGACGGTCATGATGCGTTTCCCGATGGTCTGCAGTCCTGGCGAGGTGGCGCTTGGGCTTATGGAGATGGAACGGTGCCAAGCTGCCGAAGCAGGGTAAGGTTGTCCTCGATGTGCCAGTTGGCTGCGATGCGTCCGTCGACGACGCGGTAGATATCGGTGGCGATGAACGCCACCGGCTCGCCCCGGCCCTGGCGACCCTCGAATGTGCCGGTGAAATGACCGCGCAAACGCAGGTGCAGCACGGCCCGGTCGCCCGCCACGATCATCTGTTCGACCTCGCAGGTGAGGTCCGGAACAGCCTTTCGAAAACCTTCCGAGGCCAGGAGCGGTCCGGTCGGACCTTGCACCCGCGCGGGCGGCGGCGTCTCGTCCACAAAGTCCTCGGACAGCGCCGCCCGGGCGTAGGCCGGGTCGCCGGTGTTCCAGAAAGTGGCGTATCGCCGGGCTGCCAGCACCACGGCCTCGCGCTGTTGCGACGCTTGGCCGGGATCGACGACAAGCACGCCTGGCGAGACGAGCGTCTCTGCGGCGGCGGGGGTGGTCGCCAGCACGACGGCCATGGTGGCGAAACGAAGCGACGGGATCATCGGTTGAACTCCTGGCTCATTTCTGTCGGTTCACTGTCGCGGAAGGCGACCTCGATCAGCGTGCCGCCCGGGGCGTGCAGGAAGATGCGGCGTTCGCCGATCTCGGGGAGCTCCATCCGGCTGTAGGGGATGCCATGGTCGTCGAGGCGCCGGCGGAAGGCGTCATGGTCGTCGCGGAGGAAGGCGACGTGGTCGATGCACTCGGCCGACCCGTCCGGAACTGGCACGCCGGCTCGCGCTGGAATGAGGTGCACGATGGGTTCCCCGTCCGCGTAGAGCCAGTGCCCGGGAAAGCCGAAGGCCGGGCGGAAGCCCTCGCTCAGGTCGAAGACATCCGTGAAGAAGCGACGGTGGCCATCCAGGTCGCGGGTGCGGAGCGTGGCGTGGTCGAGGCGCATCGGCGGCCCTTCACGCGATGGTGCCGCCGCCGTCGACGGTGACGGTCGAGCCGGTGGCATAGGGGTTCGTGGCCACGAACAGGATGGCCTGGGCGATGTCGTCGGGATGCCCGATCCGGCGTGCAGGCAGCTGCGCAGCGCGGCGCTCGAACATCGCCTGCCGGTCGGCCGTATCCATCCGCGCATAGAGCGGCGTATCCACGAGCCCCGGCGACACCGTGTTGAACCGGACCGGCGCCCGCTCCAAGGCCAGGCCGCGCGAAAGGGCATCAAGCGCGGCGTTGATCGCCCCCTGCAGGACGGCGGTGGGACTAGGACGGTGACTCAGGTAGCCCGAGACGAAGGTCAGGGATCCGCCGTCGACGATCCGCGCCGACCGGGCGACACGGTAGGCACCCCAGAACTTCGAATCCATCGCCGACCTGGCGTCCTCGAAAGGAAGCTCGGCCACCGAGCCGGCTTTCGTGGAAGCTGCGGCGACGACGATGTGGTCGAAAGGCTTCCTGCCGCCGAAGAAGGCTTCGACTTCGGCTTGCCTGGTGAAATCGAGCGCGGTCGCCTCCGCATCTGCGGCTCGCGCGGCGTCGTCGAGCTTCGCGCCCGGAAGGCCCGCCGCGACGACCCGGGCACCGCTCCGCGCGAAAAGCTGCGTTGTCGCCGAACCAATTCCGCCGGCAGCGCCGACGACGAGGACCGTCCGTCCGTTCAGGTCCAGAGGCATGGCATCAGTCTCCTCTAAGTTGCGCCGGGGAAGCGACCCCGTTCGTCACCACAACCTACCTCTTGCTTTTCGGCTCATAAGCCAGGTTACAGTTGAGTCATTCTTGAAAGAGGGTTGCGGATCGATGCTCGACGATCTGAACGAGTTACGCACCTTCCGTCGCATCGCAGCGCTTGGCAGCCTGACGGCGGCGGCGCGCGATCTCGGGGTCGGGCTGGCTGTCGTGAGCAAGCGCTTGACGACGCTCGAACGCAGGGCCGGTGTGAGATTGATCCAACGCTCCACGCGGAGCCTGTCTATAACGGACGAGGGCCAGACCCTGCTCGTTCAGGTGGAACGGGCGCTGGACGCCATCGAATCCGCCGAGGAGCGCCTCGCGACCGGGCGTGACGAGCCGATGGGATTGCTGCGGGTCGGCGCGCCGGTCTCGTTCGGGCGGCAGCACGTCGCACCGGTCCTGTGCCGCCTCGCGGCACGGCATCCCCGGCTCGAAGTCGACCTCAGGCTCGACGACCGCGTTACCGACCTCATCGGCGAGCGCATCGAGGTGGCAATCCGCATCGGGCCCCCACGCGACAGCACGATGATCATGCGTCGGCTAGCCGACAACCGGCGTATCCTGGTCGCGGCGCCCGACTACCTCGACCGGCATGGACGCCCATCGAAGCCTGAAGACGTCGTCGGCCTGGAAGGCTTGAGCTACGGGGATGCGACGATGCCGTGGCGCTTGCTTGGTCCGGGAGGCGTCGAGACGGAGTTCCGTCTCAGGATGCGCCTTCGCTCGGACAGCGGCGACGCGGTGCACGATTGGGCTCTTGCGGGGGCAGGCATCATGCTGAAGTCCGCCCTGGACCTCTCAACCGACCTCGCCGCGAATCGGCTGGAAAGGGTGCTCCCGGACTATGCGAGCGCGCCGTCGCCGGTCTACGCCCTGTTCGCGTCCGCCCAAACGATGTCGACCAGGGCGAGGGTGTTCATCGATGCGATGGTCGTCGAACTGGCGGATCCCGGGAACGCATCGGCCGTCATGCCCATCTAAGCGGCCATCCCGCCTCCGACGTCTTCAGGAAGGCAAGGCCCACGTGCTCCGCTGACGATCAGGCGGTCATTCGCGCGAGCCCGCTCTCGTCGCGGACAACGCCTAGCGTCCCGACCCTGCGGCCTCCCTATTCCTCACGGTGCACCTCGCGGCTCGGGACGCACGCCCGCCAAGCCGTCCGCGAGGCGCTCGGCTTCGGCCTCACGGTCGGCGAACTCGGTCAAGTCCTCGAAGGCCTCGACCCCACGGACCTGGTCCCGCCGCATCCCGACGAGGACCCGGTGGACTACGGCCCGCGGGCGGCGAGCGAGATCATGGTCCGGTACCTCGTCACCTGAGGAGCGCCGGGCCAAGAACACCACCCCTCTCCAACCCAAGAAGGAACGACAACATAGTCGATACGCATCGCATCACGGGCGCCGCCAAGGAACTCGGCGGCAAGGTACAGGGCGCCGTCGGCGACCTCACAGGTTCGCACCGCCATTCGGCGGAGGGACGTCTTCACGAGGCCGAGGGAGCCGCCGAGAACCTCTACGGCCGGGCACGGGATGCCGTGCGCGACGTCGCGGACCAGGTCGAGGATGCCGCTCGCCACGCCGGCGCCCGAGTCCGGGACGCCGTCGGACATCTCGCCGACCGGGACGAGGTCGAGCATCGCTTGCACCTGGCTAGGGATGCAGCCGAAGCGCATTTCCATGATGCGGAACGAACGGCACGCCACGTCGCCCGGGAGGCCCGCGCCCATGCCGAGGACGCCTATCGCACCGGCGGCCGCCACCTGCACGACGCGAGGCGGCGCATCGAAACTCCGAGCACCCGGTCAACGGGCTGCTCGTCGCCGGTCTTCTCGGCGACGGCCTCTCGCTGCTCGTCCACCGGCGTCACTGACGCCCACGCTGGGTCCCCGAACTCCGGGACGAACGGTCGCCCTGGTCATACGCGCAGCCGCCCCGGCCTTCAGGACACGGGCGGCTGCGCGTCCTCGCCGCCGCCCAGCCTCGCAAGAAGCCAGCGGCCCGCCGGGCCGAGGGGCTCGTCCCGCCGATAGGCCGCGACCAGCGTGATGCGGCGGAGCGCCCCGTTGTCGTTCCAGTCCTCCGTGGGGAGGTGCACGAGGCGGCCCGCGGCAAGGTCATCCGCCACGAGCGCATCGGGGAGCCTGCCCCACCCGATGCCGGCCAGCAGCAGGGCGTGCTTGGCCGCCAAATCCGTCACCCGCCAGGTGTTGGCCGCCGCGACGCCGATCTCCTGGTCGGCGGGCGCTTTCGTGCCTTCCGTCAGCACGATCTGGAGGTGGTCGCGCAACGTCTCGGCACCCAGCGGGCCGGCCAGGGCCGCCAACGGGTGGGACGGCGCGGCCACGTCGATGAGCGTGATCGCCCCGATTACCCGCTTCACCATCGTGTCCGGAAGCAGCATGCCGAACACGACGTGGATGTCCGCGGGCTCCCTCGATCCCGCGCCGTCCCGCACGTCCAACGAGAACGGCTGGATGCCGATGCGGAGCCGGACGCTCGGATAGGCGTCGGCGAAGGCGGCGAAGGCCGGCGCGAGTAGCCCCACCGGCACGAGGGCGCCGAGGCTGAGGTGCAGGCCCGTCTCCAACCCCCGCTTGATCTCCCGGGCCTGGATACGGAACCGGCCGACATCGTCGAGGATGCGGCGCGCCTGGGGCAGCAGCGCCAGACCCGAGGGGCTCAAGGTGGGCCTGTAGACGGTCCGGTCGAAGAGCTCGGTCTCGACCTGCTCCTCAAGCTTCTGGATCGCGTAGGTGATGGCGGATTGGGCCCGGTTGAGCCTGCGCCCAGCCTCCGAGAAGCTGCCGGCCTCCACCACCGCCACGAACACATGGAACTGGTCGAGCGTGAGGGCATCCATCATCATCGTCAGATCCGATGGGGATCATCGAGACAATCCCGGTTTCATCGATGATCGAGACCTAGCACGTTGTGGGTCGCTCAACACCCAAACCGGAGCCCTCGACGATGTCCCAGACCCTTTCTCCCGCCCTGCGGCCCTCGGACCGGTCTTCCGGCAAGGCCCTCCGCATCGGTCTCTGGATCGCCCAGGGCTTGGTGGCGCTCGTGTTCGTCCTCGCGGGCTTGACCAAGCTGACGACGCCGATTCCCGACCTGTCCGCGATGATGCCCTGGACCGGGCAGTTCCCCGAGGCGTTCGTCCGCCTGATCGGCATCGTCGACATCGCGGGCGGGCTCGGGATCATCCTTCCGGCCGCGACCCGCATCCTGCCTCGCCTGACGGTCGTCACCGCGCTCTGCTGCGTGGTGCTGCAACTCCTGGCGATGGCCTTCCACGTCTCGCGTGGCGAGATCCCGGTGCTGCCGCTCAACCTCGTGCTTCTGACCCTCTCGGCCTTCGTCCTGTGGGGCCGCGCCACCAGGGCGCCAATCGCACCGCGCTCGTGATCCTCGAACGACCCCTACGACAACCAACCCGGGCCGTATGCCATGTCCCTGACCGACCAGACCGCCGACCACGACCAAGGATCACCCAGTCTCCTCGACAAGGCACCCGGTCGGATCGGGCGCGTCGACCTCGTCGTCCGCGACCTCGACCGAACCCGTCGCTTCTACGAGGAGACCATCGGCCTCGCCCCGATGGGCCGCGAGGGGCCGACGCTCCACCTCGGCGCCGGTGGCCCGGCCCTTCTGTCCCTGACGCACGAGCCGGACGCCGATGCGCCGGCACCGGGTTCGGCCGGCCTTTTCCATACCGCCTTCCTGCTGCCGTCGCGGAGGCAGCTCGGGGCATGGTTGGATCACGCGATGCGGCGCGGGGTCGTCCTCGAAGGCGCATCGGACCATCGCGTGAGCGAGGCCTTGTACCTCCGCGATCCGGAGGGGAACGGCGTCGAGGTCTATGCGGACCGGCCGAGCGAAACCTGGACGGTCATCGACGACCTCGTCCGGATGGGCAGCGAGCGGCTCGACCTTCGAGAGCTGATGCGGGCCAAGTACCGTCCATGGTCCGGGATGCCGTCAGACGGCTGCATCGAGCATGTCCACCTCCAGGTCGGCGACCTCGCCCTGGCGGATCGGTTCTACGCGACGCTCCTCGGTTTCCAGGCCAACGAACTGGTGCCGAGCGCACGCTTCTACGGCATGGGCGGGTACCATCATCAGCTCGCGGCCAACATCTGGAGAAGCGCCGGGGCCGGACCGCGCAAGCCAGGCAGTGCAGGTCTCGCGGGCTTCGAGATCCTCATGCGCGACGCGGCCTGCCTCACGGCGCTTCGAGCGACCGTGCGGTCCATCCGAGAGGACACCCGAGAGGACGGCGGCGACCTCATCCTCCGTGATCCCTGGAACACATCGGTTCGCGTGAGGAGCGCGTTGGGTCAGGCGAACCCTTTGTGAGGCATCGACCGCGAATCATCGCGGAACGATGCAATCCGAACATCGGCCCCTTCAGAACTCGGATCCCGGGCCTCGCCGAGGCGCTCCGACCGAGCTTGCAACGTCGCCGGGCGCGGTCAGCGGAACCGTGCTGCGCCAGGCGGTCCCGGATCGCGCCTTCCCGAAGCCGGCCAAGTAGAGGCTTCGCATGTACGAGACCTCGAAGCCGTTCACCGTCGTCGGCCTGGGAGCGGCCCCGTCGATGTAGGCGAGGTGGAACCCTGCCCGGTGGCTCGCAGCAAAGGCGTAGGCCGCCGCCAGGCTCGCCGAGCTACGTGCCTGCGCCCCGGTGGCGAGGGTCTGCTGGACGATGGGAAGGGTCTCGGCCCGCACGATCTCGAACTCGGGATCGATCCGCCCGTTCATGAGCACGTAGAAGTCGGCCTTCCCCGGGGCGCCACGGATCCTGTCACCGACGAGCGCCGCCTGGGGCAGGATGAAGACCGGCGCGACCACGGCGCCGTCGACGTGGAGTTCCTGGTGGACGCGTCCCTCGGCCTGCACGTCGAGAAGCTGCGGCCGGAACACCGCCGGCACGCTGGCCGACGCCGTGAGCACGTCACGGAACAGGGCGGCGGCGTTCGGGGCGCCGCTCGCGGCGATGGTGCCCATGTTCCAGACCATGGCCCGCTTGGCGTCGAGGTTCGTGGTCATGACCAGGAGCCGTCGACCCTTCGCGTGCTCGCTTGCCACCGCCGCCAGCAGGTCGGTGGTGACGTATCGCCCGACGAGGTCGCGAAGGCGCTGGTCCCCGAACAACCCCGATCCGAAGACCACGTTGGCGAGGCTGGGATTGGCGACGAGCGAGGACGCGACGCCGCTCGTATAGATCTCGGTGAGGACCGGGTCGTAGGCCGCGCCCAGGAAGGCGAACGGCGCGATCAGCGCCCCGGTGCTGACGCCCGAGACGAGGGAGAACTCAGGCCGCGTTCCCGCCGCCGACCAGCCGTTGAGAACCCCGGCCCCGTAAGCGCCGTCGCCGCCGCCGCCCGACAGCGCCAGGTATGTGAACAGCCTCGAACGCGGCGGCCGGGTCCCCATGAAGGTGGCGTACCGATCCAGGGGGACGTCGGCGAAGATCCGGGCGCCGGGAATCCCCGCCACTTCGGCCGCAGCGGATTCGCTCGCGGTGTAGGGCGTCCGCGGAAGCGAGGCGCAGGCCCCGAGGCTCGACAGGGCGGACGCCGCGAGGACGGCCCGTATCCGGCCTGCGAATGGCATGGTCTTCATCGTAAGCCTCTCGCTTGCCCTCGACCGAGGGTCGGTCACGCGCGCGCTCGGCCGGCTCAGGCTTGGGCGAGGCGCAGAAGGTCCTTCAGGGCCGCGGCCCGCCTGGCCGGGTCGGCCGGTCCCAGCCCGAGGGCGAGGGCGAGCCAGGAGCCCTCGACGAGAGCCCGCACGGCGTCGGCACGGCCCGGGTCGATGCCGTTCAGGTCCGGGCCCAGCCATGCGTCGGAGAAGCCCTGCCACTTGTGGAGCGCCTCCGGGTCGGACAGCAGCGCCGCCAGGATGAGGGACCGGTCGCAGGCAGGGTCCGGCGCGACGAGGGCCTGGACGTAGGCCCTCAGACGACGCCCGCGCGGGTCGGGATCGGCCGCCACGAGACGGAGCAGGTCCCGCTGGAGCCGGTCGATCTGGTCGTCGAGCAACGAGGCCCGCAGCCTCGCCTTGCTGGGGAAGTGATGGAGGAGCCCGCCCTTGCTGGTGCGCGCCTCCCGCGCGACGGCCTCCAACGTCAGCGCCTGGACGCCATGGCGCAGGAGCACGCGGCAAGCGGCCCGGAGGAGCCGCTCCTTGCGGTCAGAGCCCCTCCGGCCGCGGATCGGCGATGCCGGCGGCGTGGCCGATCCCATCGGATCGTGGGCCGCGAGGATCACGCCGGCACCTGACTGTGGCCATGCGGGTCCGCGGCGGTCGCCGCCTTTCCTTCGCCCCGACCGGGCTTGATCCGGTACCAGCCGACATACAGGGCGGGCAGGAAGAACAGGGTCAGGAAGGTGCCGGCGATGATGCCGCCGATCATGGCATAGGCCATCGGCCCCCAGAAGATCTCGCGGGCGATGGGGATCATCGCGAGGCTGGCGGCGGCGGCTGTGAGGAGGATGGGCCGCATGCGATGGCAGGTCGCCTCGACCACCGCGTCCCACCTCGGCATGCCCGTGGCCTCGTAATCCTCGATCTGGGCGACCATGATCACCGAGTTGCGGATGATGATGCCGATGAGGGCCAGCACGCCGAGGATCGCGACGAAGCCGAGCGGCGCCCCCGAGGGCAGGAGGGCCGCCACGACGCCGATGAGGCCGAGGGGCGCGACGCTGACCACCAGGAAGAGCTTCTGGATGCTCTGCAGCTGCACCATGAGGAAGAAGGCCATGGCGAGGAGCATCACGGGCGCCACGGCCGCGATGGGACCGGCACCCTTCCCGCTCTCCTCGACCTCGCCACCCGTCGCGAGGACGTAGCCCGCGGGAAGCGTCTTCCGGAACGCCTCGATCTCGGGCTTCAGGGCGGCCACGACCGTGGCCGCCTGCGTGGCGTCCTTGATGGTGGCCTTGACGGTGATGGTGGGGAGCCGGTCGCGCCGCCAGACGATGGGTTGCTCCAGGTCGTAGCGGATCTTGGCGAAGGCCAGCAGGGAGACGGTGCTGCCGTTGGGGAGCGGGACCTGGAGGCTCTTCAGGGTGTCGATGGAGTGCCGCTCGGCGGCCTGGGCGCGGCTGACCACGTTCACGAGATAGATCGAGTCCCGGACCTGGGTGATGCTGCCGCCGCCCACGACCCCGTTGAGGATGGTGGCGATGTCCTTCGAGGTGATGCCGAGCTGGCGCGCCTTGTCCTGCAGGATCTCGACCTTGAGCACCTTGCCGGGCTCGTTCCAGTCGAGGGTCGGGACGGACAGGCTGGCATTCGCGGCGATGATGTTCGACAGCGTCATCGCCGACTGGCGCACCACCTGCAGGTCGGGGCCGCCGATCCGGTACTGGATCGGGCGTCCGACCGGCGGCCCGATGTCCAGCGGATGCACGAAGACGTCGGTGCCGACGAAGTCCCGCTTCGCGACCTCGCTCAGGCGCGCGATGGTGCGGCCGCGCGCTTCCAGGGAGGCCGTCTCGATGACGATCTGGCCGAAGAAGGCGTTGGCGAGTTGCTGGTCCAGCGGAAGGTAGAAGCGGACGGCGCCCTGTCCGACGTAGGAGGTCCAGTGCCGGATCTCGGGATCGCCCTTCAGCACGCTCTCGAAGCGGTCCATCTGGGCCTGCGTCTCGCCGATGCTGGCACTCTGCGGCAACGTCATGTCGACGAGGACCTCGGGCCGATCCGAGGACGGGAAGAACTGCTGCTGCACGAAGCCGAGGCCGTAGACGGAGGCCCCGAGCAGCGCGACGCAGACCGTCACGGTCAGCCAGCGATGGCGCATGGCGGGCAGGAGCAGGGCGCGGAAGGCAGAGAGCGTACGGCTCGGCTTGTCGTGGTGGCCCTTGATCGTCTTCGGCAGGATCTTGACCCCGATCAGGGGGGTGAACGCCACGGCCACCACCCATGAGACGAGGAGCGAGACCGCGATGACGACGAAGAGCGAGTAGGTGTACTCGCCCGCCGACGAGCCGTTGAAGCCGATGGGGATGAAGCCGGCTACGGTCACGAGCGTGCCCGTCAGCATCGGGAAGGCGGTGGAGGTGTAGGCGAAGACGGCGGCCTTCTGCAGGCTGTCGCCGACCTCCAGGCGCGCGACCATCATCTCGACGGAGATCATGGCGTCGTCGACGAGGAGGCCGAGCGCGATGATGAGGGCGCCGAGCGAGATGCGCTGGAGCGTCACCCCCATGGCGTCCATGATCACGAAGGTGATGGCCAGGACCAGCGGGATGGAGAGCGAGACGACGAGGCCGGCGCGCCATCCCAGGCTGATGAAGCTCACCGCCAGCACGATCACCACCGCCTCGATCAGGGCCTGGACGAAGCCGCCCACGGCCTCCTCCACGATCTTGGGCTGGTCGGAGACGAGATGGATGCCGACCCCGGCGGGCAGGTCGGCTTCGAGCTCCCGCATCTTCTCCTTCAACGCCTCGCCGAAATGCAGGAGGTTGGCGCTGGCCTGCATGGCGACGGCGAGCCCGATGGCGGGCTGTCCGTCGTAGCGGAACAGCGCCTCGGGCGGATCGGTGAAGCCGCGGGAGATCTCGGCCACGTCCGAAAGCCGGAAGAAGCGGTCGTTGATCCGAAGGTTGATGGCCCTCAGGCTGTTCTCGTCCGTGAACTGCCCGCCGACGCGTACGCTGATCTGCTCGGGACCGGCCTGGATCACGCCCGAGGGCTGGACGGCGTTCTGGGCCTGGAGGGTGTTGATGACGCTCTGCATGTCGATGCCGAGCGCGGCGAGCTTGCGCACCGAGAAGTCGAGGTAGATCACCTCGTCGCGCGCGCCCAGGACCTGGGTCTTGCCGACGTTCTCCACGGCCAGGACGCCGGTGCGCACCTGCTCGACGTAGTCGCGGAGCTGACGCATCGAGAGGCCGTCCGACGTGAAGGCGTAGATGTTGCCGAACACGTCGCCGAACTCGTCGTTGTAGCCCAGCGGCTGGACGCCCTGCGGGAACGTGCCCTGGATGTCGCCGAGGCGCTTGCGCACCTGGTAGAACAGCCACGGGATGGTCTTGGGGGGCGTGGTCTCGCGAAGGTTCACGAACACCGTGGTCTGGCCCGGGGTCGTGTAGCTCTTCGTGTAATCGACCGCGTTGATCTGCTTGACCTCCTTCTCGATGCGCTCGGTGACCTGTTGGAGCGTCTCGTCGATGGTGGCGCCCGGCCAGCGGGCCTGGACGACCATGGTCTTGATCGCGAAGGCCGGGTCCTCCTCGCGCCCGAGCTTGGTGTAGGCCATGGCCCCGGCCAACAGGGCGATGGCCATGAGGAACCAGATGAAGGACCGGTGGGACAGCGCCCATTCCGAGATGTTGAAGGATTTCATCGGCGCATCCTCGCGAGGCGCGACAGGTCCGGGACCCGCGGGTGAACGGAAAGGGCGATTGAAGGGGAAGGGCGAGGCGGATCGGGCCTAGAGGCCGGTCTCGGGAAGCCGGACCGCCTGGCCCTCGGCGAAGCCGTGGACGCCGGCGACGGCGACCTTCTCGCCGGCCTTGAGACCGGTGCCGACGAAGGCGCGACCCTCCTCGCGTTCCAGGATCGTGACCTCGCGGCGGTTGATGGTCCTGCCATCCGGGGCGACGACCCAGACCGCGGCATGGCCGTCGTCCTCGACGAGGGCCGTCGACGGCACGGGGAAGCGCGGGGAGACCGGGCGCTCGAACGCGACCGTGACGGTATTGCCGAGGCGGAAACCATCGGGCGGATCGATCAGGGACATGCGCACGCGTCGCGTCCGGGTCGAGGCTTCGGCCAGGGGACCGATCTCGCGCACGCGGGCCCTGGCGGTGACCTCGGGAACCTCCTGGAGCCTGACCGTGAACTCGATGTCCTTCGGCATTTCGCCGATCAGATCGTCCGGGATGTCGACCACGGCCTCGCGCACGTCGGGACGCGCCATCGTGACCACCACCTGCCCCGGCGGGACCACCTGCCCGACCTCGGCGCTCCACGCCGTGACGACGCCGTCGAAGCCCGCGGTGAGCGTGGCGTAGCCGAGCTCGTCCGTGGCCTTCTGCAGGGCGGCCTTGGCCTGGGCCAGCCGGGCGTCGGCGGTGTCGCGATTGGCCACCGCCCCGTCGAGCTGGGCCTGCGTCACGGCGCTGTTGTTCTCGAACAGGATGCGTTGCCGCCCCTCGGCGGCCGAGGCGTTCTTCACTTGCGCCTGGGCATCGGCCACGTCGGCGCGGGCCCGCACCAGGGCGAACTGCTGCACGGTGGGATCAAGGGCGGCAAGCCGCGTGCCCTTGGCGACTTGGTCGCCGACGAAGACGTCGCGGGCGACGATGCGACCGCCGATCCGGAAGCCGAGTTGGCTCTCGTAGCGAGGCTGGACCGTGCCCGCGAAGGGGCCGAAGGTCCGGGCTTCCTCCAGTGCCACGGTCGTCGTCAGGACCGGGCGGACCGGCGGCGGGGCCTCGGCCTTCTGCTCCTTGCAGCCCGAAAGGGCGACGAGGGCGGCGATGGGGAGGACGAGGCGTCTCACGGCGTGCCCTTTCCGGCGACGGTGACCTTTCGGCCCGGTGACAGGAACTGGATGCCGGCGGTGACGACCTCCTCGCCGGGCTCGACGCCACCGGCGAGGACGATGCCCGAGCCTTCGTAGCGGTCGATCTCGACGGGCTTGGGCGACACGCTCCCCGTTCCCGGGTCGAGGACCCACACCGCCGACGCGTCCTTCCATCGGAAGAGCGCGCTCCACGGCAGCGTCACCGCATCCCGCGGGCGCAGGCGGGCACGTCCGAGCACCACCGCCCCCAGCGACATCCCGGCCGGCACCGCGTCGAGACCGATCTTCACGCGGACGCCGCCGGAGTTCGTGTCGACGGTGGGGGAGATCTCCCGCACGGTCCCGACTGTGGTCACGCGCGGGTCGGCCTGGAGCGAGACGTCGACCTTCCGGCTCTCGGGGGGCGGCTCCAGCAGGATGGTCGGGACCGTGAAGACGGCGTCGCGGCTTCCGTCCTGCGCCAGCGTGAACACGGTCTGGCCAGAGGAGACCACCTGGCCTGCCTCCGCGCTGCGGGCTGTGATGATGCCGGCCACGCCGGTCCGAAGCTCGGTGTAGGTGAACTGCTCCTTGGCCGTACCGAGGGCCGCCCGGGCCGAATCGACCGACGCCTGCGTCGTTCGAAGCTGCTGCTCCGCCCCGTCGTAGGTGGTGCGGGTGGTGTAGCCGCTCTTCATCAGGGTCTGCTGGCGCTCGAAGTTCACCTTGGCCTGTATAAGGAGCGCCTCGGCGGAGTTGAGAGCGGCCTGGGCGGTGTCGACGTTGACCTGTTGCTCCTGCGTCTCCAGCCTCGCGATGACCTGGTCGGCCCGGACATGGTCCCCGACCTCGGCCAGGCGCTCCGAGATCTTGCCGGTCACGCGGAAGGAGACGTTGGACAGATACTTCGCCTGGATGTCCCCGCTCAGCACCACGTCCTCCGAGACCGGGGCGCGGACCGCGGTGACCGTGTTCACAGAGACCGCCTCGGTCGCAACCGCATCACTTGCGACGAGCAGCGCCACCGAAAGAAGGGTCAGGCGGGTCATCATGGGATCGGGCTCCGTATCACCCGCGTGGACGGGGGGGCGAAGGAGCGGCTGCGAGGGGGCGAAGCAGCCGCTCCTTCTCGGCCGTCGCTCCCGGGGGGCGACGGCCATTCCGGTGCCCCTGGATGGGGCGAAGGGGTTGTCCCGTACGGCCACGCGGCCATGAAGGCGACGCGCTTGCCGGGATGCCCATGATCTACTAATAACTAACCAGTCAGTCAACAGGGAATGAGATGAGCAAGGCGGCGGTGGGACCGAGGCAGAGGCGCAAGGAAGCGCGACCGGGCGAGATCCTGGAGGCGGCGTTCGAGGAGTTCGCCCTCAAGGGCTTCGCTGGGACGCGGGTCGACGACGTGGCCCTTCGCGCCGGGATCACGAAGGGCACGGTCTACCTCTACTTCCCGAGCAAGGAGGATCTTTTCGTCGCCACCTTCAAGGAAATGGTGCAGCCCACCCTCGACCTACTCGCCAGCTTGGCGACCAATCCGAAGGGCCCGGCGATGGAGATCCTCCGGGCCTACTTCCGGTTCGTCTACGACGCCCTGGTCCATGACCGACGCGGCCGGGAGTTGCTCCGGCTGCTGCTAGCCGACGGGACGCGCTTTCCGGAACTGGCTGTGCGGTGGCACGACGAGGTCATCGGGCCGGTGAACGCCCGGTTGGCCGCCGTCCTCGCCTACGGTGTGGAACGCGGCGAATTCCGGCCTGTCGCCGCTAGCGAGTTCCCGAACCTGATGATGGCAGCGGCCGTGTCCGCCTCGATCTGGCGCACGCAGTTCGGGGATGCCTACCCCATGGATATGGCCGCCTACTTCGACGCCCACCTCGACATGCTTGAACGGACCCTCGTCGTGGGTCGCGCAGGCGAAGGTCGCTGAGATTCGATCAGGAGGACGTCATGGAAATCGCGGTCCTTACGGCCGCCACCGGCCTGGCCGGCTCCCTCGTGGGCGCGGCCTCGTCGTTGGTGACGACGTGGCTGACCCAGAACGGCGCGCGCAAGGCGCAATGGCAGGCGCAGGAGGCGGGGAAGCGCGAGGCGCTCTACGACGAGTTCATCGCCGAGGCGTCGAAGTGTCTGGCCGACGCGATCACCCACGACCCAGAGGGCCCGGAGGTGGTCGTCGGCATGTTCGCCCTCATCGGCCGCATGCGCCTGAGGTCGACGCGCCCGGTGATCGAGGCGGCCGAGCGGCTGCTTTCACAGGTGGTCGACATCTATGCCTCGCCGAACCTGACCTTCGCCGAGATCCAGGACAGGATCAGACAGGGGAAGGACGCGGACCCCCTCGCCGACTTCGGCGAGACCTGCAGACGGGAACTCGAAGTTCTCCGTATCTAGAACGCCCCCGAAACGCAGTGGCACGCACCACAATAGATCCGATAGGGAACGGTCACAAAAATACACATCCGAGTTTTATAATCGATAGGGCACTTATTTTCCGGTAAATTCGGTATTCAATAATTTATTGGCAGCCATGCTTGATGGTCCGGATGCAGCAGGGGCGGATGCACGATAAGACAGCACGGCGCCGAGGACGAGGTAGGGCGTCAGCCGGCTCACCCCCGCCTTGTTCATGCCGAACAGGCCCGCGAACACGGCCGCCGCCCCGGCGAGCATCGGAAGCGACAGGTCCGCGGTGTAGAAGGCGGCGATGATGAGGATCGCCCCGAGGTCGTCGATGATGGCGAGCGCGGTCAGGAAGATCTTGAGTGACACGGGCACGCGCGACCCGAGCAGGGCCAGCACCCCGAGGGCGAAGGCGATGTCGGTCGCGGTCGGGATCGCCCAACCGCGCAGGGTCTCGGGCGAGTGCCGGTTCACCGCGATCTAGATCAGGGCCGGGGCGACCATGCCGCCAAGCGCCGCGACGCCTGGAAGGACACGGTCGGGCCAGGTCCGCAGGCGTCCGTCGAGGACCTCGCGCTTGATCTCCAGGCCGACGAGCAGGAAGAACGCCGCCATCAGACCATCGTTGACCCAGTGCAGGACGCTGAGGCCGCCGACGTATGTCTTGAGGACTGGGAAGTGGGCGTCCGACCAGCCGGAGTTCGCGATGGCGAGCGCCAGGGCGGCGCTCGCCATCAGGATCAGGCCGTCGGATGCCTCCCCCTGGAGGACGTTACGCAGGGCGGAGATCGGGCGAAGCGGCATGGGCATAGGTCTCCCGCGCTGGCGGCCCGACCAGCGCTGAAGCCTGCCGGTCCGAAGGTCGGACCGCGCACCCATGGCCGGCTATCGCATCCGTTGGCCTATCCGGCGCTCCGATGCCTGGAACGGCCCGGGACGGTCCAGGTCAGGCAGCCCGCCCCGCCGCGCCGACGCCGACATGGCTGACGCTCCAGTGCTCAAGGTGCTTGTAGACGATGACCTTGTTCGCGAGTTGGGCACCGTGCCGGCCGCAGAAGCCTTCGAGCTGCTCGCGGGTACCGATCAGCTCGACGCACATGGTCAGCTCGGGGTTGAGCGACTCGGCCCCATCGTCCTGGATCGGCCCATGGTTGCTGTAGCCGTGGTGGGACTGGTGGGCGACGGCGTTCATGAGGCCCTCCGCCTTGGCCTGGGCGACGAGCTCCCGATAGAGCGGCCTGCCGCCGGAAAACCATCCGGTCCGACCGGTGCCCGCCCGGTCCCGGGGCCTCATGTAGATCCGGATCATGCCGGTCTCGGTCGCGACGACGCGATGCGAAGCGTTCATGTCGGCTCCTTCAGTGGATGGTGGACGAGGGGGCGGGCCGGGGCCCGACGGCCGGCGCGCGCCCCGACCGCGCCTCGCGCAAGGTCGCGCCGCCGGCGAGGCCTGTCGCCGCCTTCGGGACGGCGATGCGCTGCGACAGGTAGATGCCGTTGTGGCCCGAGCAGAGGTACGCGAGGAAGCAGGCCACCGCGAGGTAGACCCCGTGCGTCGCGCCGAAGAGCTCGATGCCCATCAGCGTGCAGGCGAGCGGCGTGTTGGCGGCGCCCGCGAAGACCGCGACGAACCCCAGCGCCGCAAACAGGTCCACCGGCGCGCCGAGCAATCCGGCCAGGGCGTTGCCGAGCGCGGCCCCGATGAAGAACAGGGGGGTGACCTCGCCGCCCTTGAACCCGGCGCTGAGGGTCACGACCGTGAAGAGGACCTTTAGGGCCCAGCTCCAGGGATGGATGTCCGGTCCGAAGAAGGTGTTGATGGTCATCCCGCCGGGGTCGGCCGCCGAGACGCCGAGCCCGAGGTAGTCGCGCGTCCCGAGGGCGTAGACGAGGCCGATCACGGCCAGGCCGCCGATCACCGGGCGAAGCGGTCCGTACGGGACCAAGCGCTTGAGCCACCCGCCGAGGAGGTGGTTGGCCTCCGCGAACAGCAAACCGACGAGGCCGAACGCGACGCCGGCGACGGCGACCTTGGCGAGTAGCAGTGGATCGACGGTCAGGGCCTTCGCGCCGCCGGCGAGGAAGTCGACGTGGTAGAATCCGTGGTGGATGCCCCAGGCTTGGCAGGTCCAGTCGCCGACCACCGCGGCGAGGAGGCAGGGTACCAGGGCGGCATACTCGACGCGACCGACCGCGAGCACCTCCAGCGCGAACACCGCACCGGCGATGGGGGTGCCGAAGACCGCACCGAAGCCGGCGGCGATGCCCGCCATCAGGAGGACCCGGACCCCGGCCGCATCCACCCCGAAGAGCTTGCCAAAGCCGCTGGCGAGGCTTCCGCCCATCTGCACCGCAGTGCCCTCGCGCCCGGCCGACCCACCGAACAGGTGCGTGACGATGGTGCCGAGAAAGATCAGCGGCGCCATCCGGAGCGGCACGCCGCCGTCCGGATCGTGAATCTCCTCGACGATGAGGTTGTTGCCGGCCTCCACGCTCTTCCCGAACAGAAGATAGAGAAGGCCCACGGCGAAACCGCCGACGGGAAGCAGGAACAGCAGCCAGGGATGGTCGAAGCGCGCCTCGGTGGCCGCGTCGAGGCTCCACAGGAAGGCGGCGCAGAGGGTGCCCACGGCAACGGCCATCGGCAGCAGGATGACCGACCAGCGCGCCACCGAGATGGCGTGCGACCGGCGTGTCCGCAGGAAGCCGGCTAGATCGAGGTCGTGGAAAAGGTTCCGGAACGACGCGCGCATAACTCCTCCAGTTCGCAAAAGCGCGAAAAGTAGGAGTCATCAGCCGCATCAGGGATCGGCGGTTCGGCTCAAAGCCCGGCAGACACCATTACCGTGCTGGGCTTATTCGCGATTGCCTCAAGGCGGTCAATCCCGGGGGATCGATGGAGGTCGGGCGCCACGAAATCCGCGAACGGGTCGGCCGGCGGTGATAGGAGCGGGCGAGCCAACCCCGGGGACCCATTCATGACCATCTCGTGGCTCGGTGCCCTGATCACCTTCCAGGTGACCTTCACCGAACTCTTCATCGCCGCCTCGGTGATGCTGACCGGCGCCTACCGGTTCGGATGGCGGAGCATCCTTGCCGGCTCCGTCGTCGGCGCGCTCGCCGTTGCCGCGCTCGCGGTCGCCCTTCGCTCGGCGGCCTACCTTCTGGCGCTGAACGTGATCGATTGGATCTCGGCGGTCCTGCTTCTCGGCTTCGGCCTCTACCTCGCCTACGAGTTCGTCGACGGGTATTCGAAACGGCGCGCGGGAGATGCGGCCGCGTCGGTGGATGGGCACTGGAACCGCCCCCTGAACGCGGCGGGCCTCGGCGTCGCGGCATGGGCCCTCGTCGCCGAGGGGTTGGAGATCCTCGTGGTCTGGCTCGGCGTGGCGCTACGCGAAGGCGCGGGGACCGCAACGCTCGGCGTCGGTCTCGGCCTGGCCGTCGTCGTCGGAGCGGGGCTCGTCCTTGGCGGGACCGGGGTCTACCGGAAGGTGACGCCCTACGTCCTCGACGGTGTCGCCGCCGTCATGGTGCTGGGTTACGGCGCCTACTTCACGTCGCTTGCCATCATGCAATCCTAAGCGGTCGAGCGAGACATTGACGCAAGCCTCCGTGGTCGCCTCGGTCGAACATCCACCGATCCGACAGCTGGTTCTGGTCAGGCACGGCGAGAGCCGGGCGAACGCCGAAGGCCTGTTCACGGGGATGATCGACGCGCCCCTGACCGAGAGGGGGCGACGGGAAGCCGAGGCGGCCGGATCGCGCCTCGGACGGGAGGGCTTCCGGTTCGACGCGGCATTCACCTCGACCCTGTCGAGGGCCATCGACACCGCGCGCCTGGCGCTCGATGCCCTCGGTCAGCCCGCGCTGGTCCCCGACCGCACCGCAGCCCTGGACGAGCGCGATTACGGCGACATGAGCGGGCTCGACAAGGCGACCGCCGCCCTGCGTTTCGGGCTGGAACGGATCGAGGGCTGGAGGCGCTCCTATGCGGGTACTCCGCCCGGGGGCGAGAGCCTCCGCGACACCGTTGCCCGGGTGGTGCCCTTTTACCTGAGGCTCATCCAGCCGGCGGCGATGCGGGGTCCGACGCTGGTCGTCGCCCACGGCAACTCGTTGCGGACCCTGGTGATGGCCCTCGAAGGATTAGGGCCGAACGCGATCGAATCTCTCAAATTCGCGACCGGATCAATTCGGATCTACGGGTTCGGGCTCGACACGGCCATCGTTTCGCGCTGGCTGATCGGCTAGCGGACGACTTCTTCCGGGTCCAGCGCGCGTTACCTTGAGCGGCGAAATTGGGTTGGGACCCGCCCGTCTGCGCCACGGCCAAGAGGTGTGGAAGGAAGACCGTATCCTTGAGGGCGTTTCGACCGAAGCGGTCATCCACCGGCCTCGATCCCTGACAACACATGTCACATTCGCGGACCCGGTCTCGTCCTGTGTGAAGGCGCGCGTTTCCGGATCCTAGTGAGCCGGATGTCCGCGCGTCCCGATCAAGGGGCGACCATGGACACTTCAATGACCGGCCAAACCGATACGAGAGATCCTCACCGAGCGCGTCCAAGTTCGGAGGAATTGGTGCCGTCACGATACGCGGTGCGCATCGGCGAGATCGACGTGCTGGTCGTCAGCGATGGGGTCTTGCCCCTTCCGACGGCAATGCTCGCTCACAATGCGGACCCAGCGCTTCGGGCGGAATGGCTGGACGACATGTTCCTAGCGCCGGACGCATTCGACTGGCCGCTGAATGCCGTTCTGGTGCGGAGCGGCGAGCAGACCATCCTCATCGATGCCGGGCTCGGGTTGGATCCGAACCTGGATCTGCCGCGAGCCGGCCAGCTGGTCAAACGTCTGGAAGCGGGCGGAATCGATCTGGCGTCCGTGACCGACCTGGTGCTGACGCACATGCACATGGACCATATCGGCGGGCTCCTCATCGACGGGGTGAAGGAACAGTTGCGGCCCGACCTGCGGATCCACGTGGCGGCCGCCGAGGTCGCGTTCTGGGAAGCACCCGATTTCTCCCGCACCTCGATGCCGACAGGTTTCCCGGACGCCCTGCGATCCACCGCCAGACGGTTCTCGGAGGCATACAGCAGCTATCTGCGAACCTTCGAGGATGCGCATGAGGTCGCGCCGGGGGTGGTCGTCCATCGCACCGGAGGCCACACCCCCGGGCACAGCGTGGTCCGCCTGACATCCGGCGGAGAGCGGCTTACGTTCGCCGGCGACGCCATCTTTCCGGTAGGCTTCGACCAGCCCAACTGGCACAACGGTTTCGAGCACGACCCCGAGGAGGCAGCCCGCGTTCGGATCCGTCTTCTCCGGGAATTAGCCGGGACCAGGGAACAGTTAGTGGCCACGCACCTGCCGTTCCTGTCCGTCGGCCGGGTCGCCGCCGATGGCGACGCCTTCCGTTGGGTGCCGGTGTTCTGGGATTACTGACCACGCCTCCAGCAGGGACCAAATCAGCGGCAGCGTCGGGGCAGAACCTACGGCGTTGCCGACCGAACCGCCGTCATCCCTGAGCTTGGCTCGGAAAGCGGCGGTTCCACGAACCGCCCCGCAAGGACTTCTCAAACGTGATGCGGGGGGCGCCGCAGCGAACCCCTCGATAATGACCGCCGAACCTGCAGTGGCGGGACCACAACGATGCCGGTCGGTACGTGCCGGCATCGATCACGCGTCTACCTGTCTCGGTCCATGATCAAGTACGCCGCGCACCTTGCTCGCCAGCTGCTGCAGGGTGAAGGGCTTCGGCAGAAAATGCGTGCCGGGATCGAGCACGCCATTATGCACCACGGCATTGCGCGTGAACCCCGTCGTGTAGAGCACCTTGAGTTCCGGACGCCGCCGGATCGCCTCCTCGGCCAGTCGACGCCCGTTCATGTCGGCCATGACGATGTCGGTGAACATCAACGCGATGTCGGGCTGGGAATCTAGGATACGCAATGCGGCGACACCGCTCTCGGCGTGGCGCACGCTGTAGCCGAGTTCGCGCAAGGCCTCGACACTGAGCAGGCGCAGGGCCTCCTCATCCTCGACCACGAGGACGATCTCGCGTCGGCATCCGACGGGCAGGACAGCCGTGAGCCGAACATCCTGAGGGGATCCGGCAGCTTCGCCCTCGCCATAGAAGCGCGGTAGGTAGAGCTTCACGCTCGTGCCTTGCCCAGGCTCCGAATAGATCCGTGCGTGTCCCTTCGATTGCCGCACGAAACCGTAGACCTGTGACAAGCCCAACCCTGTTCCTTTGCCCACGGGCTTCGTGGTGAAGAACGGGTCGAACACCTTTGCCAGGACCTCCGGCGACATGCCGGTTCCCGAGTCGGTCACGGCCACCAGGACGTACTGACCGGGTGAGATCTCCACGGTCCTGGCATACGCCTCGTCGAGGTGGGCGTTGGCCGTCTCGATGGTCAGGCGGCCACTTCCGGTGTCGGTATCCGGCATGGCGTCCCGCGCGTTGACCGCCAGGTTAAGGATGGCATTCTCTAATTGGCTCACATCGGCATGGGTGCGCCATAAGCCGCCGGCAAGCACGGTCTCCAACGCGATGCCCCCGCCGAGCGTGCGGCGCAGGATCTCCGACCCCGGATACAAGCTTGTTGGCATCGATGGGCTCCGGCGCGAGCGGCTGTTGGCGCGAGAAAGCCAGCAGGCGTTGCGTGAGCGAGGCTGCGCGGTTCGCACCATCCGTCGCGACATCAATGAAGCGCTCGATGTCGCTCTCGCCACGTGCCATGCGTTTGCGGATCAGGTTGAGGCTGCCGATCACGATGGCGAGCATGTTGTTGAAGTCGTGCGCGATGCCGCCGGTGAGCTGGCCGACGGCCTCCATCTTCTGCAACTGCCGTAGTTGGGCCTCGGCCGTCTCTCGGCTCTGCATCTCGCCAATAAGCGCGCGGTTCGCGTCGTCGAGTTCCTGCGTGCGCGCGGCGACTCGGTCTTCCAGCGCCAGGTTGAGGTCGCGCAAGGCGAGCTCGGCGACCTCGCGCTCGCGTGTCCGTGCCTGCAATTGAAGCGCCGCCGTCGCAAGCGCCGTCCCGATCCGGTTCACCTCCAGGATGGGGGTCACGATGGCCTCGACTTGGCTCCCCTGGCCTATCGCCTCTGCGCCGTCCCCGAGGCGACGCATCGCACGGTCCACCCGTTGACCGACCCCGAAAGCGATGCCCACGACAGGCAAGCCGAGCACGAGCCCCATCCCGAGGAGGATCATTATCGAACGTTGCAGCGGCGCCTCGGCAAGCTCCCTGTCGACCACGACCGCCGCGGTCCAACCCGTCAGCTTCGACTTGCCGTAGCCAACCAGGACATCCTGTCCGACCCGGTTGCGGCCGTAATACCGTCCAGCGTCGTCGACCGTGTGAGTGCGGAAATCGGACGAGGTCAGCTTGCCGACGAAGTCCTCCTGCCGCTCGGTGCGGACTGCGACGATTCCGTTGCGATCCACCAACGACCCGATCCAACCGGACGGGAGATCCTCTCGGCGCGTCGTTGCCACGAGGTGGTCGAGGTCGAGACTCGCCGCGAGGAGATAGGTCGGCGTTTCGCCGATGCGGATAGGGGCGCCGACGATCTGGAAGACGGGCTGCTTCGAGACCGAGGTCAGGAAGACGTTGCTGACCACCGCGACGCCCGTTCGCAAAACCTCTCCGTCGATCTCCGCAAGGGCCAGGGGCGCAGGTGCGGCGGTTCCGAGCGGCGCTCGGGTCGTCAATGCGGCGGTCCCGTCGATACGCCGGAGGTTGATGTTGATCCCCTGCAGGCGGGTGATCTCCTGCATCTGGGCGTAGAAGGCCGGCAGGTCGTGAGCTGCGAGGCTCGGTGAGGTCGCGAGCGCCTGAAGTGTCGAGAGCACACCATGGATCTCGCGGTCGAACGCCACGGATAAGCCGTGGGCTCGGATCTGCACGTCCTGTTCGACCCGCGTGCGTTCGGACGCGGCGAAGCGCCAGAGCAGGATACCGACGAACAGTAAGGTTGGGACCAGCAGGCCGACGAAGAGGGTCAGGAACTGCCATCGGAGCGGACGGGGAGGCTTCAACCCTTCGTCTTTCGCCTGGCTAGCTGGCGGGTTCGGTCTCGCCTCGGCCTCTCGATGGAGGGCGTCATGATCGTCGTTCCTCGCGATGCTCCCTGCATGACGAGGGTCGGAGAGCGGACGTGACATGGCGGAACGGATTTTCCTGACCGTAGAGGCGTCTGGCCTGCACTCGGACCAATTTCATCGGAGCCGATGTCACACCGGATGGGACCACTCTCGTCTTGTTTTCGAACGTCCCCACCGGGACCGGACACAGGACGGAGCGTCACATGAAAATCGTCGTCATCGGCGGCACGGGGCTGATCGGCTCGCAGGTCGTCGCCACTCTGAAGGCCGCCGGCCATGACGCCCTCGCGGCCTCGCCGAACACCGGCGTCAACGCCGTCACGGGCGAGGGCCTCACGGTAGCGTTGAAGGGGGCCGCCGTGGTGGTCGACGTCGCCAACTCGCCATCGTTCGCCGACGAGGCGGCCATGGACTTCTTCGTCCGCGCCGGACGGAACCTCGCCGCCGCCGAGAAGGATGCCGGCGTCTCCCACCACGTCGCGCTTTCGGTGGTCGGGACTGAACTCCTGCTCGACAGCGGCTACTTCCGCGCCAAGCTCGCCCAGGAGGAACTGATCGCCTCGGCAGGCGTGCCCTGGACCCTTGTCCGCGCCACGCAGTTCTTCGAGTTCGTCGCCGCCATTGCGGGGGCCGCAATCGTCGACGGCGTCGCGCGCGTGACCTCCGCACTGATCCAGCCGATCGCGTCGGCCGATGTCGCGACGAAGGTCGCCGAGGCCGCGTTGGCGCCCCCCCGAAACGGCATTGTCGAGATCGCCGGTACCGAGCGACTGCCGATGGTCGAGCTGGTGACGCGTCATTTTCAGGGCCTCGGTGAGACGCACGAGGTCCGCACGGACGACACCGCACCGTACTTCGGGGTGGTCCTCGGCGGCCCCTGGCTGACGCCCGCCGGTGACGCGTGGCTTTCGGAACGGCGTTACGACGACTGGCTGGCGGCACAGCCGAAGCGCGGGGCCTGAGGCCTCCCGCCGATGGATGCAGCCTATTTTCCGGCGCTGTCTGCGCTGGCCGGGTCGGCCATCGGTGCGATGGCCTCCTTCGCGACCACTTGGCTGACGCAACACAGCCAGGAGCGCGCGACGCTCCTGGTGCAGGACCGTGCGCGACGGGAAGCGCTCTACGGCGAGTTCATCCGGGAGGCGTCGACCTTGTTCGGCGACGCCTTCCGACACGACCTCGACGACCCGGCCAAGCTGGTGAACCTCTATGCCATCGTGAACAAGATCCGGCTCTTCGGAGAGCCGGAAACGCTCCAGGAAGCCGAGCGCGTCATGCAGCGCATCGGCGAGACCTACTTCGCCCCGAACAAGGATCTCGCCGCCTTCGCCGACATCCGCCACGCCAGCGACCTCGACCCGCTCTGCGCGTTCTCGACGGTTTGCCGCAGGGAGCTGGCGATCGCCCGCCGGTGAGGCTCATTGAGGCATCGGCGCTTCCGGTAATCCACCAAACGAAACCGCCATTTTCTGGAGCTTGTCCGGGTTGCGGGTGAAGTAGATGCCGACGATCAGCCCGCCCTGGATATCCAGGGCGACGGTCTGGAGCATCCCGCCCGGCTCCAGGCTGAGGTAGCCCGGCAGGCCATCGATCCAGAGGTCCTGCAGCTTACGGGCATGCTGGATCCACGACTTGCGCACGACCCCCTCGAACATGCGCGTGACCTTGTCGATTCCGATGATGGCCCGCGGGAAGGCGAGTACCTTTCCGCCTCCGTCGGAGTGCACAACGACGGCATCGGCGAGCATGCTGCGAAGCGCTGCGACGTCGCCCGTCGTCGATGCTTCGAAGAAGGCCTTGGCGATACGCGCCCCCTCTTCTCGCTCCACGGGGAAGCGTGGGCGTGCGGATTGCACGTGTTTCCTGGCCCTTGCGGCGAGTTGACGAACAGCCTGAGGCTCTCGCCGGAGCGTGAGAGCGATTTCCGCCAGCGGGACCGCGAAGACGTCGTGCAATAGGAACGCGGCCCGCTCAAGCGGCGAGAGCCTCTCCAAAGCGAGCATCAGCGTGAGCGTCAGGTCGTCGCCAGGGGCTTCGTCCGGCACCAGGGCAACGGGCTCGGGCAACCAGGTTCCGAAATAGGTCTCACGCCGGACCCGGGCGGACTTCATGACGTCCAGGCAGAGCCTCGTGACCGTCCGCGAAAGGAAGGCGCCGGCCGAGGCGACCTCAGCATGGTCGACGTGCCGCCAGCGCAGCCAAGCGTCCTGTACGACATCCTCGGCCTCGCCGAGGGACCCAAGCATGCGGTAGGCGAGCCGGATGAGCCGCGTACGCTCCTGCTCGAAGACGCGGGTCGGATCATCGATGGTCGGCATGACGGAACGACCAGACGCTGAGGGCGACCGCGATAAGCGCAGGAAGTGTCACCGCAGGGAAGTCGCGGGGTAGAACCTCCGGTCCGCAGATGCCCACCGCAACCTCCCAGAAGTGGAACAGCGCGTGGCCCGAGAGCCAGACGGCACCGAGAGTCCAGAGCAGCGAGCGCGGTCCGGGTTGGAACGCGCCGTACGCGAACCCCGACCCGATCAGCACGAAGATCAGGCCGATATCGCGCAGGAAGTGCTGATTGAACGGCCCTGTCGTCGTCACGCCCGGTACCACGAAATACCATGCCTCGGGTGCGGTGAGCATGAAAACGCCGTTCCCGCCCAGTCCTGCGCCAAGGATGCCGGCGAGTACCGGAATGGCTTTGATCATCGAGCTCTCCCCACGTGATTGGTTCACGTGAGTGACGATGCACAGCCGCCTAATGTGACATCGGATGGGAGTTTCCGCAGGTACCTTTCAGAACCTCGGCTTCGCACAGTTCATATCACCGAACACCGGCTGCCTGACCCGATGGTCGAGCGTCGCTACGAAACACTCGATCAAGCCAGGACACAGAACCCACGGACACCCCGACCGTAACGATATTAATCGACGAACGACTGCTTTTGAGATGTCTAGATGTAGGCATCTAAGGCAACGTTGGGTCGGGACCCTCCGGTCCGCTTTACGACTGCGTTGGGTGGATTTCTGCCGGTCCGCTTATGGATAAGAAGTGGTGAGAGCTGACATCGGATGAGCAACGGGAGTTCGGCAATTGGCCGTCACAGCGTCAGTGTCCGTAGCTCTCCACGAGCTAAGCCGATCAGGGTTCGGACGAGCAGCCAGCCGATGACTAGCGTGGCCAGCCCGAGCAGGACCAGGGCGAGGACATCGGTCGCCGGAGCGGGCTCCGCCGCCGCGACGCGCAGAGCCGCGACCGCTGCTGCGGCGAGCGGGAAGCTCACGCCCCACCAGGAGACGCGGAAAGGGCAGGCGCGTCCGAACCGAGCGAGCTTCGGCAGCAGCACGGCGAGCAGGAACAGTGCGATCGCGAAAAGCGACTTAGCGAAGAGATCGATGGCGCCCGTCGCGGCGACATAGGCTGAGAAGCCGACCGCGAAGGGTGCCACGAGGATCAGGAGCGACGGCTGCAAGGCTGCGGGCAGCGGCGCCTCGAACAGAAGGCGGGACAGGATCAGCGTGAACAGAGGCACGGCGAAGAACAGCCCCACCGCCAGCCCGAAGATCATCACTCCCTGCATCGGCGGCAGGCCGAGCCCCGGAAGGGCCAGGGGTACATCGAGCAGGCCGACCACCGGTACGATCCAGGCCGGCGTCGCATGCGCCGCCTGCTGCCGATCGCTCAGCCAGCGCGTCACGATCAGCCACGCGAACAGCGTCATGCCGATGGCGCCGGCGATCCACAGCGCACGCGCCAGCGTGAGGCTGAAGGGCGCCAAGTGGATCGGCAGCAGGAGCAGGCTGATGAGCGGCGTGCCGAACAGGTTGCCGGCGATGGGGTGGCGGAACTCCGCCCGCACGGCCTCACGGGCGATGACGGCCTTGGCCGCATAGCCCGCCGCAATAGCGAGGAAGGCCGTTGAGGCGATCAGCGCGATGGCCTCCCCGACCCAGGACGGCAAGCCATATCGCGCATGGGCGAGCCGCCACGCGACGCTCAGTCCCGTCAGGCCCATCACCGCCGCGAACAGGCCGATCGGCAATGCCTCGATCTGCCGCCAGCCTCCCGGCAGAGGGGGCTGGCCCGGGTCACGATGGGCGGTCAGCGCGGCTTCGCTCGGCTCGCCTTCGACGACCTGCAGCATGGACGAACTCCTACTCAACGAGGCATCGAATCCTTCGCGCGTTAGCCGAGACCATAGCGGGAGGCCGGCATGCTGCGGGAGAGGTTGGGACCAAGTCGGAACCGGGCGGCTTCGAGAGCTTGCCAATCACCGAGATCGGGGAGCGAGGGGATCGTAACGGTCTCGCCCGCATCGAGGCCGGCTAGGGCTGCCGCCACGAGGTCACTCGCCTCCATGATCATCTCGGAAGGAATCTGCCCGATATCCGCGCCCGTCCGGTCAAAGAAGTTGGTTCGGGTGACGCCGGGCAGCACCGCCTGGAACCGCACGCCCTTGCTGGCGAGTTCAGCTCCGAGCCCCTGCGTCAGTGCCAGGACGAAGGCCTTGCTCGCCGCATAGGGGGCGTTGAAGCGCTCAGGGACGATGGCAACCGCGGAGGAGACATTGATCACTGTGCCCGCTCCCCGCTCGCCGAAAGCCTTCGCCGCTGCGAGGGACAGGGTCTGCAGCGCCCTGACGTTGAGGTCGAGCAGCCCGTCATAGAGGCTGGGGGGGCTGTCTAGGGCGGGGCCGAGCGGCCCGAGACCGGCGCAGTTCACCAGGACGCTGAGGGTGGCATCCGTGGCGACGCGGTCCTGGACCGAGGCAAGATCCTCCGGTTGGGTCAGGTCGGCCGACATGACCTCCACAGTCACGCCGGCCTCTCGTCCGAGACGCTCCGCCGCCGCTCGCAGGCGGGCCTTGTCGCGAGCAACGAGGATAAGGTCATGGCCTCGGGCAGCCAACTGGTCGGCGTAAGCCGCGCCGATTCCCGAGGACGCGCCCGTCACGAGCGCCGTCCCAATGTGTTGGGTCATCAAGGTATCCTTATCAGACGCTGGAGAGCTTGGTGTTGGCGACCGGTAGCGCGCGGACCCGCTGGCCGGTAAGCGCCGCGATGGCGTTGAGGACGGCAGGCGGTACGCCCGGCAGACCCGGCTCGCCGACCCCGCCCATCGGCGCGCCGCTCTCGACGATACTGACGTGGACCTTCGGCATGTGCTCGCGGCGCAGGACTGGATAGGTGTCGTAGTTCTGCGATTGCCGCACGCCGTCCCGGTAGACGATCTGCTCGAACAGAACCGAAGACAGGCCGAGCGCCGCCGCGGATTCTACCTGCGCCTTGACGATGGCCGGGTTGACGATGCTGCCGGGATCGAACGCGATCCAGAGGTTGTGGACGCGGGCTTCCCCGCCCTCCACCGAGACTTCCGCGATGGTCGCCGTCTCAGATCCGAAGGGCGAGGCCATGGCGAGGCCGCGAGCGCGCATCCCACCCTCGCCACGATAGGGGCCGCGCTGCCAGCCGCCTGACATCTCGGCCACCGTCGAAAGCAGCGTCCGATGCCGGGCATTACCCTGAAGGAGCGCCATGCGCAGCGCGAACGGATCCTGCCCGCCCGCCTGGGCGACCTCGTCGAGGAAGCTCTCGTAGAACGCGTCGTTCATCGAGTGCCCGACCGAACGCCAGAAGGCGATGTTCACCGGATGCGCGACCTTCGTGAAGGTCATGCGCCGGTTGGGCACGGCGTAGGGCTTCTCGACGATGCCCTCGACCGCTGAAGGATCGACGGGCGTCTGCATCATCATGCTGAAGTAGCGGCCGATCGGACCTTCCCCCACCGTCCGCACTTCAAGCGCCGTCGGCTGCCCCGCCGGATCGAGGGCCGCGCGGAAGCGGCTGAAGCTCAGGGGCCGCACGGCGTCGCGGGCGAACTCCTCCTCCCGCGACCACAGCACCTTCACCGGGCGCCCAGTGGCCTTGGCGAGCAGGATCGCTTGCGGGAACGGATTGCTGGCTTCGTAGAAGAAATGCCGGCCGAAGAAGCCGCCGAGCATCGGCGAGTGGATGCGGACCTGTGCAGGCTGCAGTCCGGCAACCTTCGCTGACACGGTCTGGAATACCTCTGGCATCTGGTTCGGGAGCCAGACGTCGAGGGTCCCGTTGCCGTCAAAGCGTGCAATGGCCGAGGGCGGCTCCAACTGGGCATGTGCGAGATAGGGCGCCTCGTAATCGGCCTCCACCACCTTGGTGGCCTTGGCGAAGGCGGCGGCAACGTCGCCCTTCTCTTCGGCCACTTGGCCCGGATCGGTGGACGCCTTGAGAGCCGCGAGCATGATCTCGGACGAGAAGTCGGCCGCGACGGTATCGAGGCCGCTCGCCTTCGGCGCCGTCCACTCGACCTTCAGCGCCTCGACAGCCTTGCGCGCCCGCCACCAACTGTCGGCGGCAACCGCCACCGCGCCCGGCAGGCGGTGGACTGAGTGCACGCCTGGCATGGCCCTAACCTCCGCCTCGTTGGCGAGGCCCTTTGGTTCCGTGCCAAGGCGCGGCGCGTGCTGCACGGCGGCGTAGAGCATGCCCTCAACCTTCTGATCGATGGCGTAGACGGCGCGGCCCGTGGACTTGTCCCGCACGTCGAGGCGGGGGACCGGCTGGCGGATGTAGCGGAACGTCGCCGGGTCGCGCAGGGGCACGGACTCGTTCGGCTTGAGCTTCAGGGCGTCGGCTGCGAGATCACCGTAGGACAGCGAGCGGTTCGAGTCCGCGTGCATCACCACCCCGTCGCGGGTGGTAAGTTCGCCGTCCTGCACCTTGAGTTTGGCCGCCGCCGCCCGGATCATGAGGTCACGAGCGGTGGCGCCGAGGCGGCGCATAGTCTCGTAGCTTGACCGGGTCGAGAAGCTGCCGCCGGTCATGCGGATGCCGTTCACAACGGCGTAGTCCGGGCCGGGCGGCGCGCATTCCACAACGAAGCGGGAGGGCGGCACGTCGAGTTCCTCGCCAACGATCTGCGCCATGCCCGTCGCGATGCCTTGGCCGCCCTCTACGAAGGGGCTGAGCAGCCTGATGGTACCGTCCGGGTGGATCTCCAGGAAGGCGGCGACCCGCGTCCCTGGCTTAGGCGCCAGGGCACCGGCACCCTCGGCAGGGCCTTGGGCCTCGGCCCGAGCTGAGCGCGCAGGCAGGAGGGCGCTAAGGACGAGGGCACCGCCGGCACCCGCGAGAAAGCGGCGGCGAGACGGGGCTGCAGGGCGAAGAAGCGGTATCATGGCTTGCTCCTCAGGCAGCAGCCTGCCGCACGGCGGCAGCGATGGCGTTGTAGGTTCCGCACCGGCAGAGGTTCGTCATCGCGTCAACGATGTCGCCTTCGGTCGGGTGCGGCGTCTGCTTCAGCAGGGCAGTGGCGGCCATGACCTGACCGGACTGGCAATAGCCGCATTGCGGCACCTGCAATGCGACCCAAGCCTCGACAACCTTCCGGCCGACCTCGTCCTGCTCGATCGCCTCGATAGTGGTAACGGTCTGGTTGCCGACGCTCTCAAGCGGCACTTGGCATGATCGCGTCGCCTGACCGTCGAGATGCACCGTGCAGGCCCCGCACTGAGCAATCCCGCAGCCGTATTTCGTGCCAGTCAGTCCGAGCGTGTCGCGCAGGACGAAGAGCAACGGAGTGTCGGGCTCGGCATCGACTGAATAATGGCGACCGTTGATCGTCAGGTTCACCATGTCCGCGAACTCCCGCCAGTAAGCAGCCCCCAAGGCCATGCTTAAGCAGAGATCTTGGAATGACCTACGTCATAATTGCCACGTTTCCGGCCATGCCTGCGGCTTAGACGATGGCAAGAGGCCCGGCCGCCCGGCGGATCGTCCGCGGGACCTCTCCCTGGACGCGGAGGAATGCCCGACGCATCCGTTCGCGGTTGGCGAAACCGGCGGCAGCGGCGATCTCCTCAATGGGCAGGCGGCTCTGCTCCAGCATGTGCTTGGCGGCCTCGACGCGCATCGCCTCGACCGCCTTGGCGGGCGAGACGCCGGTCTCGGCCCGAAAGGCCCGGGTAAACTGGCGCGGGCTGAGGCAGGCAATCGCCGCTAGATCCTCGGTGGTCAGTGGAAGCCGAAGGTGTTGCCGAGCATAGGCAAGGACGCTCTGGATCCGGTCTGTCGACGCGTCAAAATCGAGCAGGGCCGAGTGCTGGGCTTGGCCCCCGGCGCGGCGGCGTTCCATCACCAACCCGCGCGCCACGGTTTGGGCCAACTCCCGGCCGTGATCGCGCTCAACCATGCCAACGGCGAGATCGATGCCTGCCGACATTCCGGCGGAGGTCCATATGTTGCCATCCGCAACGTAGATCTTGTTGATGTCGAGGTTGCAGTCGGGATAACGCGCGCGGAACTGGGGAGCATAGTGCCAGTGGGTCGTGGCGCGCCGTCCGCTCAGCAGGCCGGCATCCGCCAGGATGAAGGCCCCGAGGCACAGGCCCGCCAGACGGCGCGCGGAACGGGACGCCTCCTGCAGGTGGGCGAGAAGGTCCTGACTTGGCTCCGGTACGCCGATCCCGGCCGCGACCAGGATCGTGTCGAAGGAAGACAGGTCGCCGAGCCGTTCGGTGCCGACAGCGGGTCCTAGGCCAGAGCGAACGAGGCCACCGGTTTCGGACAGGAGGTGCACGTCGTAGGCCGAGCCGCCGGCGTATTTGTTGGCGACGGCGAAGGGTGATGTCACCGCCAACCCCATGAAATCGAAATCCGGGCAGATCACGAGGCCAATGCGACGGACGCCAGCCATCACCGATCACTCCACTTCAACCTGCGCGAGTCCGTGTCCTACATCAAACTTCGGGCGAGCTGGGGCAAGCGGAGCGGCGGAAAACGAGGCATATTCGTCCGTGCGTGACTTCGACGAACATGAACCAACCGTAGGCTGAACGACTGCTTTCGAGCGCGCGGTACGGTGCTAAAAGTGGCTGGTTTGGGTGGATTTCTGCCAGTCCGGTTTCGGGCTTTGGTATTGGAACAGCGGACGTTGGCTCCGGGAGGGGCGCTTGGCATCCCTGCGCCTTCAACGGACTGGACCTGTGGAGGCGCGCCAAGCGCGAGGCCACCCAGAAGCTCGTGCGCGAACTCGACGAGGCTACGGCCCTGCGCAGGGAGGAAGCTCAGGACCGCGAGCACCTGCTCGGCATCATCGAGACGCTTCAGGCCGCGAACGCCGCTCTCAAGGCTAAGGGCGTCACCGCCGACCAAAACGGTGAACACCTCCAGAACCGGCTGGTGAAGGTCGAGAACCAACTCGAACGTTTCCGGGCCGAGGAGTTCTGGGACCGTGTCATGCAGGAGGTCCGCGATATAATCCGGAACGGGAGCGCAATGACCTCGGCAGAGATCCTTCCCGAAATCCGGACCTGGACCGTACGTGGCGCCGCCTTGCACAAGGAGCCGCTGACCCTTGGCGTGCTCAAGAAGAAGATGGACGTGCGCGTCACTCGCTGCAAATACTTCGCGCCACCAGCTTGGCGCCACGTGGTACGTGATGCTTTGGACGGGGCCCTGACGGCTAGCGCCACGGGTAACCGGATCAGGCACGGACCGAACGTAGCTGGATGACCGAACCCGAATTTTCAGGATGACCGGATGCGCATCGGGTCTGGTTGCGCCCCCCTTCTTTGGCTGCGTAGAGGGCTTCGTCCGCCCTTCGGTAGAGGTCGTTCGGCGACGCGGCATCGGCCGGCCCGACGGCAAGGCCGACGCTCACGGTCACGGCTCCCGCTCCGATGCCGGCCGAGGGAACCGACAGTGACGCGACTGCCTCGTGCAGCTTGCCGGCGATGCGCAGGGCACCCTCCGTATCCGTCTCGGGCAAGAGGATCACGAACTCCTCGCCTCCGACGCGGGCGACGAGGTCGTCCGGCCGATTCACGCTGGCGCCTAGGCAGCTTGCGAGGCCCTTGAGAACCTCGTCGCCGACGGCATGCCCGTAGCGGTCGTTGTACCGCTTGAAATGATCGGCATCGACCACGAGGAGGGAGAGGGGCCGGCGGGTCCGGCAGGCGGCCAGCCAGACACGCTCGAACGTCTCCTCGAAATGCCGCCGGTTTGGAAGCCCTGTCAGGGCATCGGTGCGTGACAGCTCGGCGAGTTCGGCCTGCAGTGCCGCGCGGCGCTGCAGGTCCCGGCCATACAGCAGCGATAGGAACACCGTCAGGCCGCACAGCACCAGGACGATGGCGCTGATGACCAGGGCCTTGGCTCCCCAGGCGGCCTCGATCTCGCGGGTGGACAGCGCGACGTTGAGAGAAAGCGGCCACTCACCGACATTCGTGAAGGCGTAGTGGCGCTCGACGCCATCCCGTACGGACGTCCCGACGAAGACACCGCTGCGTTCGCGCAGGAAGCGGTCGAAGTTGGGGGTGCCGGCGAGGTTCACACCGATGTCTTCCTCGACGTACGGGTGGCGCATGAGGCGGGTGCCGTCGGCCAGGTACAGGTTGATCGCCCCGTCCTTGCCGAGGCCGATCTGGTCGAAAAGGCCGGCGAAGTACGAAAGCTTCAGGCTACCGAGGACGATGCCGCCGAACGAGCCGTCCGGCTTGTCGATGCGGCGGCTCAGGACGACGATGCGCGATCCCGTCAGGCGTGAGACCAGCGGCCTGCTGATGTGGAGGCCGAGCTTCGGATTGGCCTTGTGGGCCTGGAAGTAGTCACGGTCGGCGTTGTTGAGCTTACGCGGAGGCACCGCCGACGCATCGATGATGCTGTCGCCATTCTCGTCGAGGACAAGCATCACGCCGAGGTCACGGGCCGTCGAGGCGCGGTCGAACAGGATGAGTTGCCGGAGTTCGGGCGTGGCCTCGGCGACGCCGGGCGCCTTCAGGTTGTCGACGACGGCCTTGAGGGTGAGGTCGATGATCTCGACGTTGCGGGCGATGTCCCTCTCGATGACCTGCAGCAGGTTCTTCGAGGTCTGCTCCGCCATGGACCAAGCGTCCCGACGCAGGTCGAGCAGCATCAGGCCCGACACCACAACCATGCCGATGGGGGCGAGGATGCCAAGTGCGATCCAGGTGCGGGCGGAACGTAGCCGTCGCGCAAGGCGAGATGGCAGGACCATCGACAGCTACTCCCGATCACGTTTCTCGTTGCTTGGTATATGGCAGGCCAAGGCCTAACGGGCCTTTGCGCAAATCGACGGGAAGGTTTCCCAAACAGTTTGTGGCTAACGCTTTCTGTAGGCTTACCTGGCATCCTGCACCTTCAGGCGAACCTGCACAGGTACGGCCTCACGCCGCCTTCCGAGGCGTTTGCTCCCTCATGAAAGCCAGGGCCTGCTCGGGCGTCATCGGTCGACCGAAGAGGTAGCCCTGGACCTCCGTGCAGCCCGTCTGGGTCACGAGGGCGAGCTGATCCTCCGTCTCGACCCCCTCGGCGGTGATCGCGGTCCCCAGACGCTCGCCGATGCTGACCACGGCGCGGACGATGGCCTGTGCGTCGAGGTCGTCGATCTCGCGTACGAACGACCGGTCGATCTTGATCTTGTCGAAGGGGAATCGCCGCAGGTAACTCAGGCTGGAGTACCCCGTCCCGAAATCGTCCAGTGCGATCCGCACGCCGACGGACCTCAGCCTGTGCAGGCAGGCGATGACCGCGTCGCCGTCCTGGATCATCAGGCTTTCCGTGATCTCCAGTTCGAGCCTGTCGGCCGCCAGACCGGAGACAGCGAGGGCGTTCGCGACGGCCGCTTCGAGGCCGGGCTGCTGGAACTGGACCGCCGATACGTTGACGGCGATGCGCGCCTGGATCGGCCACGACGCGGCGAAGCGGCAAGCCTCCTCCAGGGCCCACGCTCCGAGGGGAACCACCAGGCCGGTCTCCTCGGCGATTGGGATGAACTCGGCCGGCGAGACCATCCCGCGGGTCGGATGCGGCCAGCGCATCAGGGCCTCGAAGGCACGGACCTGCCCGTCCGCCAGCGCGACGACGGGCTGGTAATGCAGCCGGAACTCACCCTTCCGATGGGCCAGATGCATGTCGAACTCAAGCTTGTTCCGGTCCTCCAGCGCTTCGTCCATTCCCTGGGTGTAGACTTGGAAGCTGTTCCGTCCGGCGGCCTTGGCCCGATAGAGGGCAAGGTCGGCGTGGCGATGCAGGAGGTCCACCTCCAGTCCATGCTCCGGTGCGTGCGCGATCCCGACGCTCGCGCCGATGGTCACGACCTGGCTGCCGAGATGGATGGGCTGGCCTATGGCGTCGATGACGGTCCGTGCGAGCGCTTGCGCGTCCTCAAGCACGGTCCCCGGCAGGATGATCGCAAACTCGTCCCCACCAAGGCGAGCGATGACGCCGTCATTCCCGACCGAGTCCCTCAAGCGGTCGGCGACGACCCGCAGCAGTCCGTCCCCGGCATGGTGTCCGAGTGTGTCGTTGACTGTCTTGAAGCGGTCGAGATCCAGGCAGAGCAACGCGGCTGGACCGTTTCCGATATCCGCGAGGCATCTTTCGAGGGTGGCGTGGAAGACCATGCGATTGGGCAGGTCGGTGAGGCTGTCGTGGCTCGCGACGTGGGCGATGCGCGCCTCGGAGACCTTTCGATCCGTGATGTCGATCTGAAGGCCGACGCAGCGGGCGGGCTCGCCGGTCTCGTCGTCGAGCATGCGTCCGAAGGACTGCATCCATCGTGGCTCGGCCGGAACGGTAGGGTTGGCGACGCGGAACTCGCAGCTGTACGTGGACCGGTCCGCGATGGCTCGCTTGACCTCGTCCCAGACCCCGGGAAGGTCGTCGGGATGGACCTGCGCCTTCCAATCGGCCAGCGGGATCTCCATCGCGTCCTGGCCGACCGGGATCGGAAGGTTGTGCATGCGGGCGCTCATCGGCGAGAGCCGGACGACGTCGTCGCGCATGTCCCACTCCCAGATGCCCGCCTCGGCCGCCTCCTGGGCGAGACGCAGGAGATCTCCGGTCGCCTTCAGCGCGTTCTGTGCCGCGATGATGTGGTCTATATCGAGCGCCGTACCGAGCCACTCGATCACCTCTCCGTTGCGCTGGAGGGGGATCATGACGATTCGGTGCCAGCGGTAGTCCCCGTCATGCCGCCTGAGGCGACCTTCGAGCTCGAAGGCTTGCTTGCCCGAAACCGCGGACTCCCAGGCGCTAGACATGCGCTCGACGTCGCCCGGATGGTTGCGGCTGTGAGCTCGCTCGCCCGACCTTTCAGTCTCGCCGTAGTAGGTGCGGAAGCTTGCGTTCCTGTAGGCGGTGACGCGTTTTTCGGGCGAGACGGTCCAGACCATCTGCGGCAGGGCATCGGCAAGCGAGGCGTAGCGGGTTTTTGCGTCGCGCAGGGCATCGTCGGTATCCGCGAGCGTCGCCGCCACGCGACGATGCTCGGTCCGATCCTGGTAGACGCGCAGGTTCGCGGTTACGACCTCGGCCAGGTCGCGAAGTTGGTTGGCCTGCTCGGTCGAGAAGCGTCGCGGCTTTGTATCGATGATGCAGAGCGATCCGACCCGGATGCCGGACCTCAGGATCAGCGGCGCGCCGGCATAGAAACGGATTCGTGGCTCCCCCGTGACCAGGGGGTTCGTCCTGAACCGCGCATCCTCCCGCGCATCCTCGACGACGAGGACCTCATCAGCCTGGATGGTATGGTCGCAGAACGCGACGTCCCGAGAGGTCCCATGGTCGCTCAGGCCGCAACGCGCCTTGAACCACTGCCGGTCCTCATCGAGGAGCGAGACCAGCGCGATTGGCGTTCCGAACAGGACCCTGGCCGTTCGGCAGATCGCGTCGAACTGAGCCTCCGGTGCGGTATCGAGGATGTTCAGGTCGCGCAGGGCGGCAAGGCGCTCGGTTTCGTTGGCGGGGCGCAACAAGGCGATGTCCCTCGGCGTAAACTCCAGGATCGGGCGATCCACCATCTTCGAAAAACTAAACGTGATGTCTCGCCGATGGCGAGTTAACCGATCCTTGATACTGCCGGGGTCGCTCTGGAAGATCGTAGGCCTGGAACGGACGTCCCGACCCAGGTCAGACCGATTTGCACCGGCGTCGCGAACGGACGATTCCACGGCGGCGCACGACTTCCCGCTTCCGGCCATTCACGGTGTCATCGTCTTACGAACAGGGCGTCGTTTCGATTGCGCCAGGCCTCGTCGGAGAGCCACTGGTAATCCTTGTCCGGCATGCGGGGGATGCTTTTGATCTCGGAATCCGGAAGGGGGAGAAAGAAGCTATCTCGCTCCTCCGTCACCTTGAGGGAACGGATCGGCACGACGATGCTGTCCTTGCCGGGGGTGAAGAAGCCACCCGAGGCGACGATGGCGTAATCCCGGCGGTCCTTGCTCCCGAAGATGACGTTCCTGACCTCTCCGACGATCCGGTCGTCGGAGCTGCGAACCTCCGCACCGACGATCTGGTCCGCCCTCAACCCAAGGACGAGACCGTCGACATCGACGAGCGGCAAGGCGCCCTTTTGGTCGCGCCGGCCTTCCGTCGCCCCCCGACGGACCTTCGGGTCCCGCGCCGCCATCTGCTCCTCGGCCGCATCCTCGTCATTGTCGCCCAGGCTGGTCATCGCAGGCCCCGCGATCAGTTCTCGGATGTTGGCCATCAGACGCTCGCAATCCGTATGGCGCCCGTAGGACCATAGCGTGAACGCCGCATCCCGCAGGCTCCGAAGATCCTTTACGGTCTGCCGATTGGCGGGCCCGTGAAGGTCGGGCCGTTGCAGGATGGCCTCCTCAAGCTTGGCATCCGCAATCTGACACTCGGCAAGGGCGGCACCGCCCCCAAGCGTGCAAAGGAATGAGGCGGCGACAACGAATTGAAGGGGGTTCATCAAGAGCCTGGTCTATAATATCGCCGGAGCAAATTAGTACTAAATAGTTTTTTATTAGAGAAACTTATTAAATGTAAAAAGGATTTGCGTTGAAGGTCCCGCTTCGACGGCGGGATTGTAGCTGCCTAAGCAGAGCGTTCGATTATCCCTGGCCTCGCCCTTGGGCCTGATTGCCGGCTGTTCCTCGACGCGATGCCTGGGCGCAGCCTGTCGTCCGTTGCGCGGATGCGCCGGCGTCATGCTCTCGACCGAGACGCGTTTTCCGGTAATGGGATCCAATATGGCCACGATTTGCCTCGCTACCGTAAATCGAGCGGAGCTCTGCTACGGTCAAGGTTAAGATCTTAAGCTCCAAGAAGTTCCGATCATAATTCAGAAATACGAACTTTTATTTTAGGAATGGATGTCCATCGGGCTTTAATCCAAGATCGGTTATTGTTCTGCGCAGATTAGGACGTATATCGATTCAATCGCTGGCCACTGTTTCTGGGCGTCGGCGCCTGAGAGTTCGATGTGCTCCCGCCTGATCCACGCGGGGAGCGACATGGCACGCACGACCTTCGATACGCACGACGAGCGGCTCACCATCGTCCAGGGTTCGGTCGAGGGCACCGGCCTCTCCGCCGAGCGTGGGGATGTCCGACGCTCTCACCTGCCGACATGCGGAGAGCCATCCATCGTTGACATCGCGACCGAACCGACCATCGTCGTGCGGGATGCTTCCAAACCCTCAATAAGGGCGACGAGGGGGCTTTCCTTCGTGGGAGGGGGGCCCGAGTTCACGAACGTTGACGCCAACCCATCGTCGCACTTCGATTCGGCTTCGCCGGTATGCATTGTGCAGGATCCATCCCTCCTTCTCGCGTCGACGGGAGCCCCGGCTTGAAGAGGGCCGAGGGTTCGGAGCCTTCACTCCAAGTCTGGAACGCCGCGCTCGAAGCGGAGATCGCTCGTCTGAGGCGTGCCCTCGACGAATCTGTCCGGCGTGGGGTCGCAGAGTCGCCTTCGACCGTCACGGAGCAGGAACGTGAGATTTCCGAGGGCCGGGCTGCCCTGGCGCTTGCGGAGACACGCCTGGCCGAATGCAAGCGATCCCTCGTCGACATGACGGCACGCCTCGTATCGCTCGGACTGAGCGAGGCCCGCTATCGCCTCGCCGTCGAGAGCGCCAGGGACTACGCCATCTTCACCTTGGATCTTTCCGGGCGCATCACCAGATGGAACACCGGAGCGGAGAACCTGCTCGGGTGGGACGAGGGGGAGGCCATCGGCCAGCCGGTGAACGTCATCTTCACGCCCGAGGACAATGACGACGCCATCGCCGAGGAGGAGATGCGGCTGGCCGTCACCGAGGGGCGGGCCGACGACGACCGCTGGCACCTGCGCAAGGACGGCGGACGGTTCTGGGCCAACGGCCTCATGATGCCGATGCGTGACGAGGCAGGCGGTCTGACGGGCTTCCTGAAAATCCTACGGGACCTCACCGAAGCGCAGCTTGCCAGCGAGCACCAGCAGATCCTCATCCATGAGCTCAATCATCGGGTGAAGAACACGCTCGCCACGGTTCAGGCCTTCACGACGCAGACGCTGCGGTCGGCGGTCTCCCTGCAGGAGGCACGGGATGCCATTACGGCGCGCCTCATCGCTCTGGCCAAGGCGCACGACGTGCTCACTGCCGAGAAGTGGGAAAGCGCCGACCTCGGCCGGCTGGTGCAGGACGCGCTGAGCCTCCACAATGCCCTTGCGCAACGCTGCCGCTGGGACGGCGAGCCCGTACGCGTGGTGCCGCGGTGCGCGCTGGCGCTGTCGATGATGCTGCATGAGCTCACGACGAACGCGTCCAAGTACGGGGCCTTGTCGAACGAGACCGGCACCGTGACGATATCTTGGGCAGCGTTCGACGCCGTCGGAGCTTCACCCGAAGCTATGCAACGCCTCAGGCTGCGCTGGCAGGAGGCGGGTGGCCCACCGGTGCTGCCCCCGACCCGGCGAGGCTTCGGCAGCCGGATGATCGAGAGGGGCGTGGCCAACGAGCTTGGGGGAGAGGTGCGCATGCTGTTCGAGTCGGACGGCCTCGTTTGCACCTTGGAGATTCCGCTCGAACCTGCCTGAGGCGCATGCATGGGCGAAGGATGTCTCACGAACTTGGCGAGAGCGGCCCGGGGTGCGCCGCCGGGCACCTCGCCGCACGAGTCCCCCGGCTAGGTTCGGGGAAGCGGACGATGAAGAAGCGGGGGGTTTGGACCGCGGCATGTGCTCCGGTCTCCGCTCGATCAGGGAACCTTGGGCGCCGGACATCCCATTCCCGGAGGGAACCCGACCCAATCGGGTGAGGGGTCAGGCTGCGGTAAGCGGAAGGGACCGGTCCTCGGTCGCGGTTACCGGGAGCCGGAAGCTGAAGGTTGTGCCCTGGTCGGGCACGCTCATGACCGTCAGCGTGCCGCCTTGGCGTTCGACGAGGTCACGACAGAGCAGGAGGCCGAGGCCGCTTCCCCGCTCGCCGGCGGTGCCATTGGTGGTGCTGCGTCGGTCGAGCCGGAACAGGTCGGCGACCTTGTCGGGAGCCATACCGACCCCGGTGTCGGAAACCGATATCTCGACGTCTTCCCCAAGGGCCCGGGCCGTCACCGCGATGGTGCCCTCCGGAAGCGTGAACTTGACCGCGTTGCTTACGAGGTTGCGCAGGACGGCCGCGAGCATGTCTCGGTGAGCCGTCACGCATAGCCCGGCGCAATCCGCCTTGAGGCTGAGCCCCTTGTCGTCCGCATTCTCGGATGCCCCCTTGAGGACCTCCTCGGTCACATCTTCCAAGTCGACGTCGCCGAGCGTCACCGCGATGGTGTCCATCTGCAGGCTCGCCCAGGCGAACAGGCCCTCCATCAGGCCGTAGGCTTGGGCCGCCGCTTCCTGGATGCCCCGGGCACGGCGCTCGATGGTCGGGTGATCGCGTTCCGTCACCGCCTTTCCGAGGACGTCCGATAGACCGAGGAGCGCCTGAAACGGATTGCGCAGGTCATGGGCGATGATCGAGAACAGCAGCGATTTCTGCTGGTTCAGGATGTCGAGCTCCTGCGACTTGGCCTCGGCCTCGCGCCGCGCCGTGCTCAGCTCGGCCAGGAACTCGCGGCGTGCCTTGGCGTAGCGGATCGCCCGCGCCAGGCTCGAAGGCGTCGCCTCGCCCTTGGACAGGTAATCGAGCGCCCCGGCCCGCATCAACCGGAAGGCGATGTCCGGGTCGTCCTCGCCCGTCAGCATCAGCACCGCCTGGTTGCCTCCGGCCGGGGACAGCAGCGTGGCGAGCAGTTCGAAGGTGTCGACGTCGGGCAGGCGGTAATCCAGCAGCACGCAGTCGAAGGCACGCCCCTCGGCAATCCTGAGCCCGGAGGTGCCGTCCGGCGCCTCGGTCAGCTCGTGCGCCAGGCCAGACTTCGCCAGCGCTCGACGCACCGCCGTGCGGTCGACCTGGTCGTCGTCGATGAGAAGGATGCGCGTCGGCATCGTCGTGTCGGCTCCGGGCTGGGCTATTCGGGAAACTCGACGATCTTCCAATAATGCTCCAGCAGCGAGACCGCCTGCATGAAGGTGTTGGCCGGGTCCTGCTTGACGATGTAGCCGGCCACGTGGTGCCCGTAGGCGCGCGCCTTGTCCTCCTCGGCCTTCGAGGTCGTCACCATGAACACGAGCGCGCTCTTCAGGTCCTCGTCGGCCCGCAGAGCCTCCAGGAACTCGATGCCGTTCATGCGCGGCATGTTGAGGTCGAGCAGGATCAGGTGCGGCTTGGGGAGCTTGGTCTTGCCGTTCTCGCCGCGCAGGATCTCCAGCGCCTCGATGCCGTCGCGCGCCACAGTGATAGGGTTGGCGATCTTGCTCTTGTTGAAGGCGCGCTTCAGTCCCTGGACGTCGACCTCGTCGTCATCGACGAGCAGCAGGTTCACGGTCGGTGCCATCATCGGTTTCCTTCGTGGAATTGGGCCAGGTGAAGTGGACCGAGAGGCCGCGCCCGTTCCGGCCCTCGCCGAGCCAGACCTTGCCGCCCTGGCGCTCGACCAGCTTCTTGACGATGGCCAGACCCATGCCGCTGCCCTCGACCTCGTCGCGGGGCTTCAAGGTCTGGAACATGCCGAACACCCGTTCACGGAACTGCTCGGGAATACCAGCGCCATCGTCCGTCACGGTGAACTCTACCATACCGTCTGCAGAGGTCGCATCGACCCAGACTTGTCCGTCCGCCGGATGGTCATGGTGCTTGATCGCGTTGCCGATGAGGTTCTGGAACGCTTGTGTCAGTGGCGCGCGAGCGGCATCCAACGTCGGCATGCCGTCCCCCGCCACGATGCTGAACCCCTCGGGCGGGCTGATCAGGCCGACGAGTTCCTCGACCAACGCCTTCGTGTCCACCTGCTCGGTGGCTACGTCGCCGCGACCGGCCCGGGAGTAAGCCAGCAGGTCGTCGAGCAGGCTTTCCAAACGCCGGACCCGACTCTTCAGAAGGTCCATGTTGGTCCGAGTGTCAGCCGTAAGGACCTCTTCCAGGTCCTCCTCGATCCAGGTCACGAGGTTCTCGATGCCGCGCAGGGGTGCCTTGAGGTCGTGCGAGGCCACGTAGGCGAACTGCTCCAGTTCCTCGTTGGTGCGGCGCAGGTCCCGCGCGTGCAGGGCGAGGCGGCGTTCCAGGGCCTTGCGCTCGGTGATGTCGGTCAAGAGCGTGACCACCCCCAGCACCGCCCCGTCGGGTCCGAGGTGTGGACGGTAGAACGCCTCCAGGTCTCGACGCCCTAGGCCGCGTCGGGCAAGCCGGTGTTCGAAGCGGGTCTCGGTGCCGGCGAAGGCGGTCTCCAGCTCGCGGCCAGTGCCAGGGAACGGTTGGCTCGCGAAGACCTGTGCCAGGGGCCTGCCATCGACCTGGGAGACGTCCTCGACCTGCAGGTCGAACCAGCGCTCGAACTCGCCGTTCAGGAAGCCGACACGCCGTTGGGCATCGACGTAGCCGACCATGGCCGGGAGCGTATCGGCGGTCGCCCGCAGGAGCGAGGTCCGGTTGAGCTCGATCAGCCCCTCCTTGAAGACCTGAACGGCCCGCGCCATCGCCCCGACCTCGTCGCGCTGTCCAGTGCCCGGCACTTCCGTTTCGAGGTCACGTCGGGCGAGGCGGCGCATCGCCTCCGCCAGTCGATGCAGGGGAGCGACGATCCTGCGGCGTACGATGACGCCGATGCCGGCGCAGATCAGGAGCGTGAGCAGGGTGCCGCCCCAGGATACGATGGCGGCGATGCTGCGGGCTTGGGCGAGGCGCTTCCCATTGACCTCGCGCAGGCGCTCCTCCTCGTCCTGGATGGCCTGAAGCTTCGTCCGGAAAGCATCGAAGTAGGCCTTGCCCGTGCCGTCGCCCTCGATCCGGACCGCTTCGGCGCGGGTGGCCGGATCTGACATGCGGCGCATGGCCGGCTCGCCGACCTCCGCCTGCCAGGCCCGGGCCGCCTTCTCGGCCTCGGCGAGCCAGCCCTGGCGCATGTGGTCCTCGCCGATCAGGGCGTGCAGCCGTTCCGTGGCTTCCTCGAAGGCAGGCTTGCCCATGCGGTAGGGTTCGAGGCTGTCCTCCCTGCCGGTGAGGAGATACCCGCGCAGGCCGGTCTCCTGGTTCAGCATGGAGACGCGAAAGGCGTCGAGGGCGCGTATGATGAGGTTCGAGCGGCCGCGGGCGTCGATGGCCGACTGGAGCTGGCCCAGCGTCGCGAGGACCGCGCCGCTGCCGAGCACCGCGACGAGCGCGATGATGGCGATGGCACCGCCGAGCGAGCGGTTCAGGCCTGTGATTTTCATCATGCCGGCGACGGCTCCGCAATCGTCGGATAGGTGCTGGCGGTGCCGATACCACGAAATCACGCTTCCGTGACCTTAAGAGCGAACGGAATCGGGCTCACTCGTCCGCCTGGATATCCTGCTCTCTTCGCCTATCGGCGGATTCCAAGCATGAATTCCGACACGACATCCTTGCAATCGTTCGTCAGGCCAAAAACAGAACCTGGCCCGGCCTGTAGACCAACCCTATCGGAGAAACGTTTCCTCGACGCCTAGGTCATTCTCGTGGGCGAGGCTGACGGCCTCGTACGCTCGTTGGCGGACGAGATGCTGAAGGACGCCGGCTTCTTCGTGGTCGAGGCATGCCACGCCGACGGGGCCTGGTTCATCCTTCACGAACGCTTGGCATGGACGTCCGCTTCAGCGACATCGACATGCCGGGCTCGATCTGCGCTGTGACCCTCGCTGGGCGCGTCCACGATGTTTGGCCGGACATACGGTTGGTTCTGATGCCCGGACGCCAGCGGCTCGCCGACCGGGAGGTGCCCTGACCACGGGTTGTTCGTGCAGAAGCCCTACAGCACCTCCCATGTCGTGGAGGCCATGCACCACGCGGCCTGATCGGAGGCTTCGCACCCGAACGTTGGGTCTCATCGCCTCCCATGTGGTGACCTTGAGCCGCGAGGACCCAGCCAACGCAAAGTCGCTGCCCCACCCCGATGCAAAGCTGTCGCAGATGGGTTTCGAGATCCCTTGGATGGTGGACGACCACCGAATCCGTCCATAAGCCCTTATCGATTGGGGCATGGGTGCCCTCATGGCTGCAGGCGTGAGAAGCATCTCGGCAATGGACAAGGCGATCTCGGCAAGGGCGGAGACGGTCCGCAGCGACACCTACCGCATCCTGTCCGAAATCGCGGGCGGGAACGGGCTCACCGACCCGTTCGCGGCGGCCGTGCGTGCCACGCGCATGCCGATGGTCATCACGGACCCCCGGCAGCACGACAATCCGATCATCTTCGCCAATCCGGCCTTCGCCCGGCTGACGGGTTATGAGCCGGAGGAGATCATCGGGCACAACTGCCGTTTCATGCAGGGGCCCGGCACCGATCCGCGCGATGTGGCGCGCATCCGGGCCGCCATCGCCGAACGGCGTGGCGTCGATCTGGCTATCCTGAACTACCGAAAGGACGGATCGACCTTCTGGAACCAGCTGCTTCTGGCCCCGGTCGAGGATGCCGGTGGCGAGGTCGCCTACTACTTCGCCAGCCAGTACGACGTCACCGCCGACACCCGGCAGTTGATCGCCCTGAGGGGCGAGAAAGACGACCTGGCAGCGGAACAGGCCACCAGCGCCCATCGACTCCGATTCAGCGAGACGGTTCTTCGCCTTGCCACCGAGGCGGCGGAGATCGGGACGTGGGACCTCGATGTCCTTGCCGACGGCTTGGTCTGGTCACAACGAACCAAGGCGATGTTCGGTCTCTCGCCGGATGCCGCCTACGGCCTCGCGACCTTCGAAGAGGCACTGCATGTCGACGACCGGGAGGCGACGATGGTGGCGTTCGCCGCCATGCTGGATCCCAGCCTGCGCGCAAACCTGGACGTCGAGTTTCGCGTCGTAGGCCGGGAGGACGGCATCGTGCGTTGGCTCGCGTCAAAGGGACGGGGGCTCTTCGACGAACAAGGACGCTGCGTCCGCGCCGTCGGCATCGTGCGCGAGGTCACCGAGAGGGCCGAAGCCGACCGTGCCCGCCGGGAGGAGGAGAGACGGCGCGCGACGCTCTTCGAACTCAACGACCGGATACGCGACATCCAAGACCCGGACGAGCTCGCCTACACGGCCTGCGAGGTGGTCGGGACCATGCTTGGCCTGAGCCGGGTCGGTTACGGCGTGATCGATAAGGTCGCGGAGACCATCACCATCGAGCGCGACTGGAATGCCCCGGGCATCCTGAGCTTGGCGGGCGTATTGCGGTTTCGCGATTACGGGTCATACATCGAGGACCTGAAGCGGGGCGAGACCGCCGTCGTGTCGGATGCATCCGTCGACCCGCGCACACGGGACAATGCGGCTGCCCTGGAGGGCCTGAGCGCACGCGCGTTCGTCAACATGCCCCTGGTCGAGCAGGGGGCGTCCGTGGCCCTGTTCTTCGTGAACCACGCCGAAGCGCGCCCATGGGCGGAGGCCGAGATCGCGCTGATGCGCGATGTCGCAGGGCGGGTACGGGTGGCGACCGAGCGCCTTCGTTCCGAGCGGGCCCTCCGGGCCAGCGAGGAGCAGTTCCGCGTCTTCACTCAGGCCATCCCGAACCAGGTATGGGCCGCCCGGCCCGACGGCTATCTCTTCTGGTTCAACGAGCAGGCCTACGCCTACGCCGGTACCCAACCGGGCACGTTGGACGGCATCACGGAATGGGGCCGCATCGTCCATCCCGACGACCTTCCCCCGGCCGGCGAAGCTTGGGTCCGGTCGCTCGCGACCGGTGAGGTCTACGAGACCGAGTTCCGCATCCGGCGGGCCGATGGTGCCTTCCGCTGGTTCCTGGTCCGTGCCGAACCCGTCAGGTCGCCGGACGGCGCCATCGTCCAGTGGGTCGGCACCAACACCGACATCGACGAGCGTAAGGCGCAGGCCGCCGAACTCGTGGAACTGAACGCGAGCCTGGAACGGCGCGTCGAGGAGCGGACCCGGGAACGCGACCGTACCTGGAAGGTCTCCCAGGACATGATGATCGTCGTCGATGCCGGTGGCGCCTTCCGGGCCGTGAGCCCGGCTGCGACCCGCATCCTCGGATGGAAGCCGGGCGAGATGATCGGCCGGTCGGTCTTCGACTTCATCCATCCCGACGACATCGAACTATCCGTCTCGGCTCTCAACGAGGCCATAGGCGTCGAACTCGCCCGGGTCGAGAACCGGTACCGCCACAAGGACGGGAGCTATCGCTGGCTGGCCTGGACGGCGGCACCGGAAGGCGATCTCATCTACGCCACCGGGCGGAACATCACCGCCGAAAAGGAGCAGGCCGAGGCGCTGCTCCGGGCTGAGGAGCAACTCCGGCAATCGCAGAAGATGGAAGCTGTCGGTCAGTTGACCGGCGGCCTGGCACACGACTTCAACAACCTGCTCGCTGGCATCTCGGGGAGCCTGGAGCTTCTCCAGACCCGGATGGCACAGGGGCGCCTGACCGATCTCGACCGCTACATCAATGCCGCCCAGGGCGCCTCGAAGCGGGCGGCCGCGCTGACGCATCGGCTCCTTGCGTTCTCGCGCCGCCAGACCCTCGATCCGAAGCCGACCGACGTGAACAGGCTCGTCGGCGGGATGGAGGATCTCGTCCGGCGCACGGTGGGACCCGCGATACATGTGGAGGTGGTCGGCGCGTCTGGGCTATGGCCCGCGTTGATCGACCCGCCGCAGCTTGAGAACGCCCTTCTCAACCTGTGCATCAATGCCCGGGATGCGATGCCGGACGGCGGACGCATCACCATCGAGACCGCCAACAAGTGGCTCGACGACCGGGGAGCCAAGGAGCGCGACCTGGCCCCCGGCCAGTACCTGTCCCTCTGCGTCTCGGACACTGGTACCGGCATGACGCCGGAGGTGACCGAGCGTGCCTTCGACCCCTTCTTCACGACGAAGCCCATCGGGCAGGGCACTGGCCTAGGCCTCTCGATGATCTACGGATTCGTTCGGCAATCCGGCGGGCACGTTCGAATCTACTCGGAGATCGGCGAGGGTACGACGATGTGCCTGTACCTGCCGCGCCACTACGGCGAGGCCGAGGGGGCGGACGCCCTTGGCTCCCTCGGCGACGCGCCACGTGCCGAGCAGGGGCAGACCGTGCTGGTCATCGACGACGAACCTACCGTCCGGATGCTCGTGACCGAGGTGCTGGAAGATCTCGGCTACACCGCCATCGAGGCGGCCGACGGTCCGGCGGGCCTCAAGGTCCTACGCTCGAACGTGCGCATCGACCTGCTGGTGACCGACGTCGGTCTTCCGGGCGGCATGAACGGCCGCCAGGTCGCCGATGCGGCCAGGGTCGCTCGACCGAGCCTGAAGGTCCTCTTCATCACCGGCTACGCCGAGAATGCGGTGGTCGGGAATGGGCATCTCGATCCGGGAATGGCCGTTCTGACGAAACCGTTCGTGATGGAGGCCCTGGCTTCGCGTATTCGGGAGCTGATCACATCGACCTGACGGTCGACCGGTGGCCATGGCGTTCCGGGCACGACGTCGGACAGGCTGGCCCGCGGCCTTGAAACTTATCGACGGCAAGTCCCGTACCGATACGTGACGAAAAAATGTCCTCGCGCTGCAAGTTGTGGCTTCAGCGTTCGATGAGTATTGATCAAATCATCTCACGAAGAATAATTAATCTAATATTACCTGGAACAACGATTGAATTATTCTGTTGCTGAGTGGGTTGGATAAGACCTTAACCGAACAGGATATCTCCTATGAATAAGCTCACCCTTGCCCTGACCGCTTTGACCGCCCTCGGCGGCATCGCCCTTGCGGCCGGTTCGGCAACCGCCGCCCCGATGTCTGTCAACGGCCTTCAGTCCGAGAGCGGCGTCACCCAGGTCCGCATGGACCGCGGTGAGCGAATGATGATGAAGAAGCGCATGATGCGGAAGAACATGATGAAGCGCCGCATGATGAAGAAGCGGATGATGAACCGCGGCATGTGATCCGAGGCGCATAACGCTTCCGGAGGTCCCGATTCAGGGACCTCCGCCCCGGCGGCCGCGATCTTGGTCTGTCTCGCCCTCTCCACCACGGCGGCCATACCGAAGAACCCGTGTGCCACGCCGGGATAGTCCCGTCGGCCATACGGATCATCGTACCGGGGAGACCATGGCGTGATCCGGCGGCTCTTCGTTAATGGGACACAACCTGCTCTTAGGGGGGGCACCCGGTCGACGCCGGAAGGCGTAAGGACCGCAACCTTCGCCTTGCTCGCTCGTTCGCACGAGGCGTTTGGCAAGGGTCGCGTATCGCCCCTGGTCGAGGCGCCGACATACGGCCGGGACGAGGGTGCGGGACCATTTCACAGGACGGGAATCACGACGCCGGCGACGAAAAAGCTCGCCTCGCTGCGCTTGAAAGATACGGGATCCTCGACACACCGGCGGAAGAGGGGTTCGACGACGTCGTCCATCTCGCCAGCCTGTTGTGCGATACCTCGGTCGCCCTCGTCAGCTTCGTCGCCGGCGATCGTCAGTGGTTCAAAGCCAGGGTCGGCTTCGATCCCTGCGAGACGCCGCTCGATCAATCCGTATGCGCCCATGCCCTCCGTCGGCCCGGGCTCCTCGTCATCCCGGATCTTCGAGAGGACGAGCGCACCCGGGGGAACGCCCTCGTCAACGGTTCACCGTACATCCGCTTCTACGCCGGCGCCCGGTTGGAGACGCCTGACGGTCAGGCTCTCGGAACCCTGTGCGTCATCGACGGGACCCCTCGGCCCGAGGGCCTGAGCCCCGCCCAGGCCGAGGGTCTCGAACGTCTCGCCCGTCAGGTCATGGCGCAGATGGAGTTGCGGCGGATCTCGACCGCGCGCGAGCGAATGGCATCGGAGGCGGAAGAGGCCGCTCGCCGGCATCGCCAGATCCTCGACGGCGCCACGGACTACGCGATCATCACCACGGATCTCTGCGGCCTCGTCACCGAGTGGAATGCCGGTGCCGTCAATATCCTCGGCTGGTCCACCGCCGAGATGCATGGCCGATCCGCTGAGGTCATCTTCACAGAAGAGGACCGTGCGGAGGGGATTCCCGAGCGCGAGATGGCGGTCGCGCGCGTGAAGGGTGCGGGCAACGACGAGCGCTGGCATATGCGCAAGGACGGGTCCCGCTTCTACGCCCGCGGCGAGATGATGCCGCTGTTCGAGGCCAACGAGCGCCACGTCGGATACCTCAAGATCCTGCGCGACCGCACCGAACAGCGAACGGCGGAGGAAGCCGCCGCGGAGATCAAGCGGGCCCTGGCGGTCTCGGAGGAGCGCCTCAGGCTCGCAGTGCGAGCAGCCGGGGTCGGCATCTTCGACTACGACCCGGTGGCCGATACCCTGACCTGGGACGACCGGGTGCGCGAGCTGTTCGGGGCGGGGGCCGACGAGGAGGTCAGCTACGCCGACACCTTCCTGCCGGCTCTCCATCCCGACGACAGGGAGCCGACTGATCGCGCGGTCCGAGCCGCGTTCGATGGGGACGCCCCCGAGCCCGTCATCATCGAGTATCGCATCCACGACCTGCACACCGGGGAAGAGAAATGGCTAGCCGCGCGCGGTCAGGCCGTGTTCCGCGACGGCAAGCCCGCTCGCTTCGTCGGAACGGTCCGTGACGTCACCACTCGGAAGCGGGCCGGGCTCGCGGTCAGAGCCGCCGAGGAACGCTATCGCCTCGTCACCCAGGCGACGAACGACGCGATCTGGGACTGGGACCTCGTCTCGAACCACGTGCTCTGGAACGAAGCTCTTCACACCACCTACGGCTACGACCTTTCGACGGTCGAGCCGACCGGCGAGTGGTGGCTGGACCATGTCCATCCGGACGACAGGGTTCGGGTCGAGGGCGACATCCGGGCGACCATCGCCGGCACCGACTCCGAATGGTCGCATGACTATCGCTTCCGTCGTGCGGACGGCACGTATGCCGACGTTTTCGACCGCGGTTTCATGGTCCGAGGACCGCGGGGTGAGCCGCTGCGGATGATCGGAGCGATGCTCGACCTGACGGAGCGCAAGCGCGACGAGCGTCGCCTTCGGGCCCTCAACGCCATGCTGGAGGAACGCGTCGAGGAAAGCACCCGTGAGCGCGACCGGATCTGGGGCGCCTCGCAGGACTTGATGTGCGTGATCGACACCAGGGGCGTGTTCCGCGCGGTGAGCCCGGCGGCGATGCGGATCCTCGGCTGGCAACCCGAGGAGATGGTCGGCGCCACCGTCTTCGACTTCATCCACCCGGACGACCTACGGCCGACGGATGGTGCGCTCCACCTTGCGGCCGAACAGGACCTGCCGGTGTTCGAGAATCGCTACCGGCACAAGAACGGGGATTATCGCTGGCTGTCCTGGGTCGCCACTCCCGTCGGAGACGTCATCTACGCGACCGGCCGGCACATCACCGCCGAGAAGGCCCAGGCCGAGGCGCTGAGCCAAGCCGAGGAAGCCCTGCGACAGTCCCAGAAGATGGAGGCGGTCGGTCAGCTCACCGGCGGCATCGCGCACGATTTCAACAATCTTCTCACCGGGATCTCGGGCAGCCTGGAACTCCTTCAGACCCGGATCAGCCAGGGCCGGATCTCGGAGGTCGACAAGTACGTCAACGCCGCCCAGGGGGCTTCCCGGCGGGCCGCCGCGCTCACCCATCGGCTATTGGCGTTCTCACGCCGCCAGACCCTGGATCCGAAGCCGACGGACGTGAACCGTCTGATCGCCGGTATGGAGGAACTCATCAGGCGGACCATCGGGCCCGAGATCGCCTTGGAGGTCGTCGGGACGCCCGCGTTGTGGTCGGCCCTGGTAGACCCGAGCCAGCTTGAGAATGTGCTTCTCAACCTTTGCATCAATGCCAGGGACGCGATGCCGGATGGCGGGCGGATCACCATCGAGACCGCCAACAAGTGGATCGACCGGCATGTCGGCGGCGCACGCGACCTCGAACCGGGGCAGTACCTTTCGCTCTGCGTGACCGACACCGGCACCGGCATGACGCCCGAAATCGCCGCGAAGGTGTTCGAGCCGTTCTTCACGACCAAGCCCATTGGCCAGGGCACCGGGCTCGGCCTGTCGATGATCCACGGCTTCGTGCGCCAATCGGGCGGTCAGGTGCGGATCTATTCCGAGGTCGGCGTCGGGACGACGATGTGCGTCTACCTCCCACGCCATTACGGGCCGACCGACGTCACCGACCCGATGCCGGACGTGACGTCGGCGCCCCGTGCCATCCAGGGCCAGACCGTGCTGGTGGTCGACGACGAGCCGACCGTGCGGATGCTGGTGACAGAGGTCCTGGAGGGCCTCGGCTACACAGCCATCGAGGCCGGCGACGGCGCCGCCGGCCTCACGATCCTCCGTTCGGATGCCCGCATCGACCTCGTGGTCACCGACGTCGGGCTGCCGGGCGGGATGAACGGGCGCCAGATGGCCGATGCAGGACGCATCCTCCGTCCTGGCCTGAAGGTGATGTTCATCACCGGCTACGCCGAGAACTCCGTCGTCGGGAACGGCCATCTCGAACCTGGCATGGCTGTCCTCACGAAACCCTTCGCGATGGACGAACTTGCCTCCCGGGTTCGGGAACTCATCATCGTGGCGTAGCCGCCTCGATGATAGGGTGCGGATCGTGATCGGAAGACCGCACGGCCTGGTCGACCACCGCTGATCGAGCTCGACCCAGGCCACGGAACGAGTTCGAGGCTGGGCAACACCGGCGAGAGCGAAGCCGACTCAAGCGCGAACCAACTGGGGGAGCGATTTCAGCGCAGCCGAGCCTCGATGGGCCCGGGGGGCTGGGGAGCCGGGGGCTCGACGGGTGGATCGATCTCAGGCGTGGTGGGCTCGGGAGCCGGGTCGCCGATAGGCGGAAGAGGATCGTCACCTGGGCGCGGAGTGTCCGACTGCATTCGTCTCATTCCCCTTCATGCTGGACCGTCAAGGCGGCACCTTCGTTTAACGTCTAACGCTCGCGATGGTCCCGCCATCATCGGAATGGCTGAGGTCGGGACCATCGGGCCTTGGATCATACCTGTCAGGCAGCGCGGACGTCGGACACATTACGTCGCCCCCCCGGCCGACTTGGCGAATGCGATTGGCGAGTCGTGACGCCTGGGTCAGCGACGGCAGCGACCGCCAGGTCCACGGTAGAGACCCGGAGGGCATCCGCGGGGCGCGCCGGTCAAGGCGCGCCTGATATCGCCCCGGGGGCCACGGTTGAGCCGGCATCCGCCGAACGGGCCGCGATGGGCGCCGAACCCGCATCCGCCGCGCGCCAGTACGATGGGCGCATCGAGACCGGCCGGGCCGGGCGCAATCGGCAGGGCCTGCGCTTGACCGACGGCGAACAGCGCCGCGGAGGCGGCGACGACGAGACCGGTGAGCTTCATGGGGATTCCTTTGTGATGAGGTGACCGGACACGCTTTCCGGTCGCCGTGTCATGGTGGTGGGATGAGCCAGCATCGCCACCGTTCACTTGCACCGGCAGGGCCGTTCCGCCCGCGTGACGCGGCCATCGTGATCCGCATCGAGACGTGCGAAGCGCTTGGCGGTGATCGCGTCGATCTCCTCGGCTGTGACGTACCCGTCGCCGTTCGCGTCGAGGCGCCGGAAGCGTTTCGCCGGATCGGCAGGCCCCTTCCCGGGATGGGCGGCCCACCAGGCCGTCCACTCCGCCTCGCTGATACGCCCGTCATGATCCGCGTCAGCCTTCATCAGGCGCGTCCGATGCCGGGCCTGGAAGGTCGTCAGGTCGACGCCATCGGCCTTGGCATCGACTGTCGCCGGCGCCGGTGCCGACGGTTGCGGCGTCTGGGCGAGGGCGGCGGACGCCGAGAGGCAGGCCGTGAGGGTGAGGCAGAGGGTTCGCCGTGCCATGGAACGACATCCGTGATGGGGGGATGGGCGGGATCGCGCCGGAGAGCGCGATCCCGAGGCCTCAAGCCGGCTGGGTCCGGTCACCAGCGATGGTGCCAGCCACCGCGCCAGCCCACGTGACGGTAGCCTCCCCAACGGTGCCAGCGCGGACCACCCCAACCGATGCGACGGGGGCCGTAGAAGCGAGGACCGTAGACGCGGGGGCCGTAGAAGGCTGGCCGCACGACGTAGGGGGCGTAAACGACCCTCGGACCGAGGTTGGGTCGGCAGAAGCCGTAGAGCCCGCGGTGGAAGCCGAGGCCGCAGCCGTCGCGGGCTTCCGCCGTTCCGGCCGTAGCCAGCGGTGCCGCCAGCCCCGCGGCCAGGAGCGCCGCCGGAAGCAGCCGCTTCAGTCCGTTAGAGGCGATGTCCCTCAGACCCGTCATTGCAGGTTCTCCCTGGTGGGTGATTGCGATGGGGGGAGATTGCCAGCGCCCTGTCGCAGGGATTTGTCGACACATCACGATTGTGTCGCGGACGGTCGCGGAGCCGGGCGGCCCGACACACATTGCGACAACTTCATCGAGAGACGGAGATCGCGCCGGGGTACGACCGGCGGATGGGACACGCAGCCATGGACCACGCCCACGTGCTGGTGGTCGACGACCACCGCGACATCCGCGACCCGCTCGCGGCCTACCTCAAGCGGCATGACCTGAGGGTCAGCGTCGCCGCCGAGGCGGCCGCTGCCCGTGCCGTGCTATCAGGCTCGGCCATCGACCTCGTCATCCTCGACGTGATGATGCCCGGCGAGGACGGGCTCTCGCTCTGCCGGCACATCCGCGAGGTCCTCGACACGCCGGTCATCCTGCTGACCGCCCTGGCGGAACAGACCGACCGCATCGTCGGCCTGGAGATCGGGGCGGACGACTACGTCGTGAAGCCGTTCGACCCGCGCGAGCTCCTGGCCCGGGTCAAGAACCTCCTGCGCCGGGCCCGGGCGCTCCCCCGCCCCCGCGATATCACCGACGGTAGCCGCCTCGCCTTCGACCGCTGGGTGTTCGACACGGACCGGCGCGAGCTCGTCGATGCGGGGGGCGGCGCGGTGGCCCTCAGCACCGCCGAGTTCCGCCTGCTCTGCGCACTCACCAACCACCCCCGCATCGTCCTCTCGCGCGACCAGCTCCTCGACCTCACCAAAGGCCGGTCCGCCGACGGGTTCGACCGGAGCATCGACAACCAGGTCAGCCGGCTTCGGCGCAAGCTGGAACGCGATCCGGCGCAGCCACAACTGATCAAGACCGTCTGGGGCGGCGGCTACGTCCTCGCCTCCGATGTGAGGACGGTGGCGTGAGGCTGGGACCCGGTTCGCTTGGCGGCCGGCTGGCGCTACTCCTCGTGCTCGCGGTGGTCGGCGCACAGGCCGTCGCCTTCGCGGTGGTCACGCGGGAATCCTCGCTCATCGGTCGTGCGGTCGCCCGGACCCAGGTCGTCGACCGCGTCGCCACGCTGGTGCGCCTGCTCGATACGGTGCCCCCGGAGGCCGTTCCGCGCGTGGTCGAGGCCTACGGCTCCCCGCGCCACCGGTTCACCATCGATACGGCCAGCCTGGTGCCGGACAACGCCATGGACGACGACGAGACCCGGCTTGCCCGTCGGCTCGACCGGCGCATGCGGGACGGTGCGAGCCAGGCCCGTCTACTTCTCGTCGAACGGGAGCAGGGGGAGGAACCGTCATCGGACCGGCTTGCCGGCAAGCCGCAGGTCCTGCGCGTGTCCGTGCATCTCGACGACGGCCGCTGGCTCAACGGCGAGGCGCCGCTGGCGCTCCCGACGCCGCCCTGGGTCCGCATCGGCCTGATCCAGATCGCCGCCAGCGTCGTCGCCGTGCTGGTCGTCATCGGCATCGCCATGAAGGGCATCGTGGGGCCGGTGAAGGCACTGGCCTCGACCGCCGAACGCGCCGGTCGGGGCGTCGCCGTCGAGCCCTTGCCCGAGAGGGGACCAAGCGAGCTTCGCACTATGACGGCGGCTTTCAACGAGATGCAGGCTCGTTCGCGGGCCTTCGTCATGGACCGCACCCGCATGCTCGCCGCCATCAGCCACGACCTGCGCACCCCCATCGCCTCGCTCTGGCTGCGGGCGGAGATGGTGGAGGATGCGGAGCTGCGCGACGCCATGGTGCGCACGATCTCGGAGATGCGCGAGATGGTCGAGGCGACGCTCGCCTTCGCGCGCGACGATGCCCTCGCCCAGGACGACGGCCCCCTCGACCTTGCCGCTCTGGTTCGGACAATCGCCGACGACCACCGGGTCCTCGGACATGACGTTGCCGCGACCGCTCCGTCATCCCTTCCGTTCCACGGCCGCTCGATGGCCCTGCGCCGCGCGTTCGACAACCTCGTGGCGAATGCGGTCCGCTATGGCGGGTGTGCCCGGATCGGCCTGGATCGCCGTGACGGCGACATCGTTCTCACCGTCGACGACGACGGTCCCGGCATACCGCCGGACCGGATCGAGGAGATGTTCGCTCCATTCGCGCGCCTGGAGGATTCGCGCAGCATTGAGACCGGGGGCGTCGGCCTCGGCCTCGCCATCGCGCGTTCGGCCATCCGTGCGCACGGAGGCGACATCAGGCTGTTCAATCGGGCGGAAGGAGGTTTCAGGGCCGAGTTGACCTTGCCGGCCCCGAGGGAAGGCGGCAGTGCCCGGGCGGTCCCTGGCAGAGGGATATTGAGAGGCGCGTGAGAGGATTTCTGGCCCGTTGCACGCCTTCAGGGATCCGCCCTTACCCCGGCTAAGATGCCAATCTCAAAACTGCGGATTTCTTTGGAACCAGGATGCAATGTCCGCGTTTCGAGCGCGCGAGGCCGTTTTGCGGCTCGCTGAGCGGGCGCCGGGTCAGGCATCCGGCGACCCTTGTCATCACGTTGCTCCAAGGAGGATGTGGTCATGAGGACCCTTGATTTCGCCCCTCTCTACCGTTCCACCGTCGGCTTCGACCGCCTGTTTTCCTTGCTGGATCAGGCCACCCAGGCCGAGACATCCGCGACGTGGCCACCCTACGACATCGAGCGGGTGGAGGACGACGCGTACAGGATCACGATGGCCGTCGCCGGCTTCGCGCCCGACGAGATCGACCTGACCCAGCATGACAACACCCTGCTGGTCACCGGCCAGAGGAAGTCGTCCGAGGGTGAGCGCCAACTCCTGCATCGCGGCATCGCCGCCCGGACGTTCCGTCAGACCTTCAACTTGGCCGACCATGTGAAGGTCGTCGGCGCGAACCTTGAGAACGGATTGCTGACCGTGGACCTCAAGCGCGAGGTGCCGGAGGCCCTGAAGCCGAGGCGCATCCCCATCGGCGGGACGCAGGCTGCCGTCGGCCAGGACAACGCACAGCCTCGGATCGAGACCGAGCGCAAGGCGGCTTGAGTTCCGCCACCCGTCGAACGCCCTCCCTTGCGTACCGGCGAGGGAGGGTACCGCCCATCCAACCCATCTTCAGGAGGGATGATCGATGTCGATGATGGAGAGCTTCAGTTCCCGTACCAGCGCCGTGAACCCAGCCGGCGCGCACCCGGCCTCGTTCGAGGCTTGGCAGGCGCTCGTCGCCCCGGGCGACGTGTTCCGTCACCCCAGGGAGGTGTTGACCCACCCTGGGCTCTCAATGGGGGAGAGACGCGCAATCCTTGCCTCCTGGGCGTCGGATGCGAGCGCCCTTGAGAACGCGCCGAGCATGCGCTGCCTCACAGGCAGCAGGGCCGAGCCTGTCTCCGTCGATGTCGTCCTTGCTGCGCTTGGCGAACTCGACCGCAAGTCGGCTCCCAAGTTCGGTTCGGTGACGTCCGCAGGCCCGCCGAGGCAGCCCAGGCAAAGACGCCTACGACGTCTCGCGGACCTGCACTGGTACGTTCGCCCGGGACGACGCGACGATGACGACGATCCGCCGCCGTGTCCGGCGATGGCGATGCCACGTCCGAAGACGCCCCCGGATGCCTCGCTTGCCGCTGCCATTCCAGCCTAGCGGTCGGCATCGTTTCCTGACGCCGTTGGCGTCCTAGATTGATCTGGACGGCCCGACGTTCCGCTTGGCGGCGGCGTCGGGCCGTCGTGCGTTCTACGAACTCGGGTCAAGGCGGCGATTGCCCCTAATCGGTCGCTCCACGATCTGCCCGTCACCGAGTGTTACCCGATGGATAAGTTCCTCTACTATCTCGTCACCCTTATCGAGTCCGTCCTCGGGGTCTTCGGCGTTCGGACCTTCTACGACCAGCCCCGGTACGCCGTCGTCGAGCGTCTCGACCGTGGCGTCGAGGTTCGAGCCTACGAGCCCCGCCTCGCCGTCGAGACCGACGGGCGCGGACAGGGTGATGGCGAGGCGTTCGGACGGCTCTTCCGTTACATCACCGGCGCGAACCAGCGGGGCGACCGCATCGCGATGACCGCCCCCGTGGAAACCGGAGGTCAACGCATCGCGATGACGGTTCCGGTCGAGCAGGGCTCGGGGGGAACGATGCGGTTCTTCCTTCCGCGCGAGGTAGCCGAGGCCGGGGCCCCGGAGCCCACCGAGCCAGGCGTCCGTCTTGTCCGCGTCCCGGCCGAGAAGATCGCCGCCCTTCGCTTTTCAGGCTCCATCACGCCTGAGGCTCGAACCGAACAGGAGCGTATCCTGACCGAGGTGCTTTCCATCGCCGGCCGGAAGGCCAGCGCTCCCGCCGTCTTCATGGGCTATGACCCGCCGTTCGCGATCCCTTTCCTGCGCAGGAACGAGGTCGCCGTGAGACTCGCGATACCTTGAGACCGTGGACTGGCATGACCCGGGAACAGGATTGGCCACCGGCTACCTTCCTGGAAGGGCCTGCATCAGGCTCAGGGGTTTCCTGCCCTGAAGCCTGATGGCCGGACGCCCGGGTACGAGCTACGCACGCGACAGTTCGACAATCGAAAAGGAAGCCGGCAACCGACACCGCCTTGCTTGGTTGGGTAGCAATGTCGGCGAAGCGTGCCCCGGAATCATCGGCCATTCTCGTAGTTGAAGACGATGACCTCGTGCGCACCGTCGCCGTCGAAATGTTGGAGGATGCCGGCTACGCGGTGATCGAAGCGCGCCATGCCGACGAGGCCTGGTTCATCCTGCATGAGCGTTCGGACATCGGCGTGCTCTTCACCGACGTCGACATGCCCGGATCGATGTGCGGTGCGACCTTTGCCGGGAAGGTTCACCAATCCTGGCCGGACATCCGATTGATTCTGACGTCCGGTCGTCGGCGTTTCGCCGATCACGAGATCCCAGAACACGGTCTGTTCGTTCCGAAACCCTACAGCGCCTCGCAGGTCCTCGACGCCATCGACGACGCCGATTGAGCCCGGCTTGATGATGCGGGGCGGCCGGACCGCCCCGCGCGGATAACTTACGCCTTGCCGGTGACCTTATCGGCGACGTGCTTGGCGCCGTCCTTCACGTCCCCGGTCGTCTTCTGGGCGTCGCCCTTCAGTTCCTGCGCCTTGCCCTCGGCCTTCAGCTTATCGTTGTCAGTGACGTTGCCGATGCCCTGCTTCACGTTGCCGACGGCCTCGTTGGCGAGACCCTTGATCTTGTCGGTGGTGCTGCTCATGGCGGTTCTCCATCCGCGACCGGGGCGGTCACGGGTCCTGGAAACGGCCCCGGTTCGTTTACCGTTCCGACCCGCCGGTCACGGTCCCGAGATGGGAGGTCCAGGCTCCGGGTATCCGTCTCCGCGGGGCTTGCAACCTATGCTCCGGGTTCGGATGCCCAGTCGGACTTACGAGACTGCAGCCGGCATGGACCAGGGCTTGGGGCGGCGGCACGGATGTGATGACGATGCCTCCGGGCCAAATCGGCGTTTCCCGTCCCTTTGGAACGCCGATTTCCGGGACGTTTCTCGTGCCCTAGCGAAAAAAAGCTGAGTCCTGCCCAGAGGATCGATGGTTTGGACGGACCGTTATGAGCGGTCGGCTCTATCCGCAAATCACCTCAAAAATCACTTCCACGCCGAGTGTGATTTTATGTCTAGGGCCTACCGCCGCCGTCCGGCCGGACACCGTCCAGCATTGTCGTAAGCTTGGCCGCCCGGGATCATCCCTGTATCAGGGAGACCGGTCATGACCTTCTGCAACGCCGCCGTCCAGCACATCCTCGACGACCTTGATCTCGACGACGATTTCGCGCCGCCCCCCACGCCGGAATCCGCGTCGGCCGCCGCAGCCAAGGCCCGCCGCGACGAGGCCGAGCGCAAGCGGACGGAGCGGGCCGAGCGTAGGGCCGAGGGCCGTCCCGATCCGCGCCTCGTGGACAGCATCATCGCCCGGGCCCTCGCCGACGCCTTGAAGGCCGCCGACGCCCGGGGCCACGTGGTCAGGCACCGGAAGCTGGACGGCCTGACCCTCGACGCGAAGGCCATCCTCGGGCTCGCCATGAACGAACTGAAGGCGCGCGGCTTCCCGAAGGACGTTGCGAAAGTCGCCCTGCAGGGCCGCCTGCTGCCGTGCGAGCACGACTAGCCGCCCGGCGTACCTTCAACAATCCGATTCATTCGACCAGTGTAACGGGGCGCTTCCTGATCCAGGGACGTCCCTTCTGTTGTGGCGTCCGAGGCCAGGGACTGGTTAACCGCGATCCCACGCAGACTGCGGGGGACTCTTTCGGAGGGGCGCCAGAGCTGCGATCTCTAAGGGGCAGCAGGCGACGATCGAGGGAGGCCAAGATGACCCAAAGCTACAATAGCTTCCCCGACGCCTCCCGCTTCGCCCACAGGGCTGAGAGCCTAGCCCTGGGCTTCGCCGGCGTCGCAGCCCGGGCATGGGCCGACACGAACGCGGCTTTCCAGGCCGACGCCGCGCAGGCTGCCGTCTACCAGGCCGCCTCGGCCCGCCTTCAAGCCGCCCGCCTCAAGCTCGCTCGGGCCGAGGCTGACCGCGATGCCGTCCGTCGCGAGGCCGCCCTCCGGGAGCGGGACGCTCAGCGCCGGGATCTCCTCAACCGGGCGCGGTTGCTGGCACGCCTCGCCGCCTGAGTGCTGACGTGCGCACATGGCGTGCTTTCGTCATGCTTTCGTGTGCGCACAGGGAAAGTATCTACCCGAAATCGACATGGTGAGGCGCCATGTCGCAGGTGGTGCGCAGACCAGAAAAAGGCCCGCCCGGGACACCCTGGGCGGGCCTTTCTGGTCTCAGGGGTGGACGGCGTCCGGGCGGGGCGGACGGTGTCCGGGGTCAGCGCATCCCGTACCGGACGCCGTCCTCGGGCGTCTCGTCGACGTCGGCCTTGCGGATCGATTGGACGATGCGCGGATCGGGGCGCAGGCCCTCTGCCTCCATCCGGTCGTAGAGGGCCTGACGGTACTCCTTGAAAGTCGGGACCCTCGGCATGTTGATGAGAGCCGCTTCCCGCGTCAGGTGACGCCCGATCTGGGCGGGTCGGTAGTTGACGAGCAGGGACTGCCGGTCGCGCGGGAGGTTGATGAGGTACTCCTTGGCCTCCTCGTCCAGCATCGCGGCCAGGCTCGGGTCCTCGTGTTCCGCATCGGCCAGGAACTGGATCGCAGCCCTGCCGAGGTCGGCGTGGAAATCGGCCGGTACGTCGGCCCTGTGGACGCCGGCGGCGGTGAGGGCCGCCTTCGTCTCGGTCTCGGCGACGAGGTCCTCGACCTCGGCCATGAGAGCGGACTCGGCCTGGGCGGCCTGCGCCGGCGGGGCAAAGGAGCGGGCGATCCACTTGCCCCCCTCCCAAACCAGTTTCGGGGCGGCGGCCATGGCGGCCAGGGTGAGCCGCATGACGGCGGCGAAGAGGGCGATGGTACGGCGCATGGTGTGCTCCTGTGTGGGGTGGTGGTTGGATTGTGCCGGTGGCGACGAAAACCAGAAGGACTAGGGTCTGTCATCGCTTGAGCCAATCGAGGGCCGCGGCAAGACAGAGGACGCCCATGAAGCTGACGGTCGTCTTCTCGTAGCGTGTGGCGATGGCGCGCCACTCCTTGAGCCTGGCCCAGAGGCGCTCGACCTGGTTGCGGTTGTTGTAGATCCAGTCCGGGCAGGCGACGGGTGCTTCGTGGCGCTGAGGCGGGATCGCGGGCCGCGCGCCCATGTCCCAGATGTGCTCACGAAAGGCGTGGCTGGTGTAGCCCCGGTCCCCGACGACCCACTTGGGCACACCCGGAAGCTGGTCGAGCAGCGGAACCGCATGGGGCAGTTCATGGGCCTGACCGGGCGCCAGCCGGAAGGCGATGGCGCGACCCCGTCCATCCGCGATCACGCAAGCCTTGGTGCCATAGCCGCCACGTGAGCGGCCAAGAGCTTCACGAGCATCTCGCTCGGGCCCAGATCCCCCCTTTTGGCAGCTCCCGCCGCCTTTTGGTGCGCTCGCATGTTCGTGCCGTCCAGGAACACCATCCCGAGTTGGACGCCCCGCTCCTGCACGAGGCCAAGCAGTCGCTCCCAGACGCCGGCACGGGACCAGCGGATGAAGATCTGCGCAGCGCGCCACCAGGGACCCAGATCCTCCGGAATAGCCCGCCACTTGGCCCCGTTCTGATGCCGCCAGAGGATGGCTGAGAGCGTGCGCCGAAGATCCTGTGGGGGCGTCTTGGCCTTGGGCCGGCAGGCCTCCACCAGGGGCTCCAGTTCAGACCACTGCGCGTCGCTCAGCATCGTCCCTCCTGCATCAGAGAGACGAAAACGAAAGCCAAACCAATCCGTTCAGGCGACGACAGACCCTAGAAGTGCGCGGCTCCGAAGATCCGCAGCCGCAGGTCGTCTGGAAGCTGCCGCCTGTGCCGGTGCACGGCGGCGAGGGCCTGGCTCGCCTGGATGACGCTGAGGCTCTCCTCGGCCGCGAGGACGTGACCGGCTGACGAGTGGGATTTCCCCCAGCCCGAATCGTTGCGCACCGATGCCATGTCGTCGTCGCGGCCGGAGAGGATGCGCGTCCCTTCGTGGACGGCATCCCGCACGTCGGGGTCTTGGGCGAGCGTGAGCCAGTCCTGGGAGGGGTTCTTGGATATCCTCTCCAGGACGCGGGCGATGGCGGCGTCAACTTCTCGTACCAGTCGGCGGGCGGTCTCGCCGGCACGGATGGTTGGCACGTCGTCGTACTGCATCGGCTCGGCGAGGACGGCGGCGGCGAGCTCGCGCTTCTTCTTCGACCAGGCCCAGTCCAGCTTGGCGAGGTGCGTCCGCAGGGCCTCGATGGCGGTGCGGCTGTCGGTGGCATAGAAGCCGGCGAGCCGGTCGGCATCCCTCTTCGCCGCCGCCGCCTCGTCGGCTAGCCGGATATCCTCGGCCGCCAACGCCTCCTCCGCGTCGGCCAGCGCCGTCGTCAGGACGATGCCCGGCAGGGTCGGGTCCTCCCAGCACACGGGCTGTAGCTGGCCGTTGTTCGGCTGGGCGGTGCCCCAGGAGAACCCAGCGGTCCGGAGTTCCTCGCGGGCGACGCGGTACGCGCGAGAGAAAGCGGTGGGATCGCCGTCGCCCAGCCAGAACACCCTCGGCCCGTTCCGCGTCGAGACCTCTCTGGCCCGGCGCCACGTCAGGCCGAGGGCGGCGCCGGGCAGGGCCGCCTCGGCGTGGATCGGCTGGTGGGCCGCGGCATAGGCCGAGAGGACGACGCCCCCGACCGCGATGAAGAAGAGCAACAGGGTGAGCATGGGTGCCTCCGAGCGGCAAATCCGCCGACCAGCCGATTGTCCGCCTGGGCCAAGGTTTCAGAAAGTAGTCAAATGCATGGTGCGCTGCAAAAGGATGTGTACCTAACTGCCCTTCGGTATCTTTTGCCAAGAACCGTGCCAACGCCCTCGTGTCAACTTTGGTTTATTTCACGCCAATAGCCTCGAAACCCGTTGCGGAACCCTGGATAGGTGTACCATGTCCGCAGATCGGCGGACGTGACGGTCTCGATGGACGAGGACACCTGATGATGGCGCACTACACTGAGAAGGAGGCGCGGGAGTTGTTGAGCGCCGCGGTGGCGAAAGCACCGACCGCCAAGGCATGGGCGGAGCAGCACGGCCTGAAGCCGCGGCACCTCAGCGACGTCCTTCTCGGGAAGCGCTCGGTCAGTGCGCCGTTCGCCGCGGCGCTCGGGCTCTATCAGGAACGCGTCTACCTGCGCCGTCAGAGCCAGGAGGATGTGCCGGAGGTGCTGTCGTGAGCGTCGACCTCGCCGTCTATATCCGCCCCCGCCCGACGGTCGTCGCCGACGTCTGGGACTACTGCTCACCCGAGGCGGCTCAAGAGCGCTGGCATTGGCTCAAGCCGCACCAGCTTGTGCGGCTCGCCTGCGAGGGTCGCCGCCTCCGCCGCGTCGCCGTCGGTGCCCCCGCCCGACACTCCCAGGCCCGCTCGACGACCCCGGTCGAGGACGCCGCGGTCGTCGAGGCTTTCCGCCGGACTGGGACCGTGGCCGACACCGGCGTTGAGACCGGCCAGACGTACTGGGTGGTGATGCGAATCCTGCGCGAGGCCGGGGTCACCGTGCCGCCGGTCGACCGGTACGCGACCGCGGCCAAGGCGGCCGAGACCAAGCGTCAACGGAGGATCGCCGCATGAGCGTCCGCTCCGAATTCGTCACCGGCCTCGCCCGGCTCGACGGCGCCTCGTCCAAGGCGAGACTGATCGCGGTCCGGAAAGCGGTCTACGCCCGGATCGACGAGCTCCGAGATCCGGATCTGCGGCACGCCCTTCAGCTTACCGCCGACGGCGTCGACAGGATGCTGGCACAGACCAGCCGCCTCGCCGTCGAGCACCTCGCCGAGGGCCTCGCGGTCAGCCACGGCGAGCCGCCGACGCGCAGGCCGACGCTCCCCTCCGCCAACCCGAGGCGCTGACCATGGCCATCCACCGCGAAGGGCAGTCCTTCACCCTCGACGCGCTCGTCGAAGTCGAGCCCGGCGCCCGCATCACGATCTTCGGGCAGGGCACCGCACCCAGCGTGGGGGACCTCATGACCCTGCGAGACACCCCGGTGCGATGGAAGGCGGCACTGGTCCACGAAGACGACACCGGTTGGCACGCCAAGCTGGTGCCCGCTCCGGCCCTGCGCGTCGTCGCCTGAGCCCCCCCCGCCGACGCGCCAGGCGACAGTGGCCACGAGACCCCGAGCAACCCCACACATGAAGGAGCGTCCCATGCAGCGCGAGGCTAACGACATCATCCATGACGCCCTCTGGATAGCCTACGAGCGCGGAAAGGCCGGGAAGGGCCTTGCGGCCCTGGCATCTCGCAACCTGATGGCAGACATCGAGGAAGCCGGATTCGACATCGTCCGGAAGCCCCAGGCAGGCCGAGTGGTCGTCCTCGACGAGGCCGGTGAGCGCAAGCTCAAGGACCTCCTCGCCGGCAAGATCGTCCCCACCGGTCGCCTCGTTGAGGTAACCTACCGCATGCCGGACGGCAGCACCCGGACCCAGCGGCACGCAGAGTTCGGGTCCCTCGACAAGGTCTCCTACGACCCGCCGCCGGTGGTAGGCTCCGAGATCGCCGGGGCGACGGTGCTTAAGGCGACCGAGACCGTCGGGCAGATCGCGGAGATCCCGGTCGGCACGGACGGCCTGCAGAGCCCGCCTGCTGCCCCATCCATAGCGAGCGAGCTCATCTCGTCCTGGGTGCGCAACCTCGGGGACGCCGCCGAGACCTGCCTGGCCTACCTCCGACACCGCCGACTGACGATCAGCGCCGAGTTGTCTCGCTGGCCTACCCGGGAACAGCAGGAGGACCTCTACGTCCGGATCGACGCGATCCGATCCCTACGAGGTGTCGTGAGAGCCGACTTCCGCATCAGCGGCTCGGGCTCGACGGCGGTCGTGGTCGACGTGGTGTTCAGCCATCTCATCACCAGCGTCGTCGTCGACTACGCGCCGCTCAACCTTCCGATGCGAAAGGCCGCCTGACGCCCTCCGTCGACGCGCCCGGCGGCAGGGGCGCTCCATCGATTCCCCCCATCCCGAGGAGACCACCATGGACACGCAGGACCTCACCTTCGGCGCCGGCAAGACCCACATCTCGGAGATAATCCGCAGCGCCCTGTGGCGCGCCCACGGCTGCGGCAAGCTCGGCATGGATCTCGGGCCCGACATGGGCCACGTCATGGCGAAGGACATCGTCGTCCAACTCGCCGACAACGGCTACGCCATCGAGCGCCCCTCGCGCGGCCGGGCCGCCGTCGTCGGCGAGGCGATCAGGACCGGCAACTGGGGTCTGTTCAGCGACCTGGACTTCACGGCCTGGCTCAACGCCTGCCGCATGGCTGACCTCGCCCTGCAGCCCATGACCATCGCGTTCGCGGACCGCATCGTCGAGGTCGGGGAGGCCCACCCTCGCCACAAGGAGGCGATGGACTTCCTCGTCGCCGACTGGACCGCCGGCAACGACCGCGCGCAGGACGCCGCCTGATGGCCAAGCGAACCCTTCCCGCCAAGGCGGCCGCGCTGGAGGCAAGCCTGCGCGTCGCGGTGACCGAGGGCGCCCGGGACAGCGTCACCGGCCGGGCCGCATTCCGCATGGTGATGATCGAGGCGAGGGGCGCGGCCGCCGTCGACGCGGCGCTGGACCTCGCCCGGGCCGCGCTGACGGGGCCGAGGCGGTGAGGCAGCCGTCCGGGACCACCAACCACCTGTTAACCAAGTATTGGCGTGGCGAAGGCTGAAACACGCGAAAAGCTGGATCTGATGACGGTGGCGGGGTATAACGTGAGTGGGTAGTATTCCTGTCACTTATCCACAGAGGGTAGTGGCGCGTTAATCATCGAGCCTCGATCTCGGTGACTCAATAGCCTTGTCATGTTTTCGTCTCCGCATCGGGCCACGGGCCTTCGTTGCGTAGAGACACCCCATGACCACTCCTGGCGATAAGCTCATCGAGCTCGACCCCGAAGACTTCGAGCAGTGGGCGCTCCTGAACGGCGTCGTTCATGCCAAGTCCATGACCGTGCCCTGGCCCGACCAGCCAGAGAAGCAGGCCCTTCGCCTCGTCGAGATCGTCTCGGAGGTGGGCTGCCTACTCAACTTGGTTGGGAAGCCCGGCACCATCGAGACCACGCCGATGGTGGTCAAGGGCAGCATGACTGACCCGCGCCGCAACCTCATCCCCGGGATCGGGGCACTCATCGTCGGAGACGATTGGACCCACACCGGGTTCCGGCTCGCGTTCGGTGACCAAGAAAGCGACGTGAAGTTCCGGGAGTACCTGAAGATGGTGCAGACCGACGGCACCGACGGCGTCCAGCGCCTTGCCCGGTGGCTCACCCCAAGCGGCATGATCGAGGCGGCCCGCATCCGCCGCCGCCCCAAGGCCGAGTGGTATCAGAAGCACCCCGAACTCAAGGTGCTCGACCACTACTACGGCCGGTTCGAGGCATCGCGCGACAGCGCGGTCTAGACCTTCCCACCCCCACGAATTCATCCACCGTCAGTAGAGTAGAGAGTAGCGTCATGAGCGAGAGCAAGTGGAAGAAGCAGAACCCCGGCAAGGCCCCCAACAAGGCCGCTGCCGGCAAGACCGACTGGGCTCGGTACATCGGCGTGGCGGACCACCTCGTGGCCGGGAAGACCGGTTTCAAGCCACGCGGCAAGGGCGAGTTCATCAACGCGATGCTCGGGCACGCCGGCAGGAACTCGCTGAAGCTCGACATCCTGGACGCTGCCGGGCAGGCAGATTACCTCCGGGACCTCTTCGATGCTTCCCACATCATCATCGGGATCTGGCCCGACGCCCGCAAGCCTGAGGGCTTTGACTTCAGGCCGATCAAGGGCGACGACAGTGCCAAGCTGGCTGCGGCCTTTCCGAACGGCGGAGCCGTGATGGTCAGCGCCGTCGGCGTCGAGACCAGAACCGAGGCGGATGACCTCGCCGACGGATACGCCGGACTCTACAAGAAGGACGCCGACGGGCAGGCACAGTCGCGGTGGGAGTTCGCGATGCCGGCGAACCGCGAGTTGTTCAATAGTACCGCAGCCATGGCGGCCATCCTCGACTGGTACGAGCGGACCTGACGATGGCCACCGGTTCCGAAGCCGACGGCTACGACGCCGACGAGATCCCCGAGGTCGCGATCCTGTCGGTGACGGCCTGGATCGCGGAGGTCGCAGCCGGGAACCCCGAGGAGGCGCGATACGCCGAGATCTACGGCATCGACGAGGATTACCTCGCGCGTCCGGAGTGGGTGATCCACCGCGTGTTCTCGGCCAGGCTCAACGACGAGGTGCGGCATGAGATCTACGAGGGCGCTTCGATGCTGCTGCACCTCTGCGGTCCCCACGCCTTACCCCACGTCGAGGAGCTTTACTGGGCCTACGAGGCCGACGACGGCGATTCCCCGACGACGCGCGCAGAACGCCGCGCCGCCCGCATCGAGGCCGGATGCTACAGCAAGGCCGACCTCGCCTGGCTGCAGCGTGATGGCGCCTAGTCCTCGGCCTCGGCGTCCATCTCCGCCCCGAGGGCGAGCTCCTCGGGGACGGTGGGCGTCGCGTCCTGCCGCTCCAGGACCTCGTCGAGGCTCGCCGGCCTGTAGGACCACCGATCCACGCCGACGTCGCACGAGCGGCTGGTGTCCGGCAACAGGCCGTGGGTGTGCCCGAAGCAATGCCGCGAGCCCCGGAACGCGCCGGGCCAGGCCCTCATCGGGTAGTGCGAGAACACCCACCGGCGGCCGTTGAGCTTCGGCGTCGCGAAGTCATGCCGGGAGTGCCACGGCAGGTCGGTGACCCGCTTCTTGTCGTGGTTGCCCCTGACGAGGATCTTGCGGCCGCGCAGCCGGCGGAAGATCGAGGCGCACCGCTCTGGGCTCGCCCCCATGGCGAAGTCGCCGAGGTGCCAGACCTCGTCGCGGGGGCCGACGGTGGAGTTCCAGGCGTCGACGAGGAACTCGTCGTGCTCCTCGATGGAGGCGAACGGGCGGGACATCATCTTGAGCACCCCGCCGTGCCCGAAGTGATGGTCGGCGG
>NZ_JAKSYI010000130.1 GCF_022829285.1 Methylobacterium sp. J-078 | reverse complement strand
TAGAAGGCGCCCTGCGTGGCGGCGGACTTGGCCGCCACCGCCGCGGCCTCGGCCTTCTGCTTGGCGGTCGCCACGGTCTCGTCGTACTGCTTGCGGTAGTCCTGGATCTGCGCCTTGGCCTGGTCGACCGGGATGCCCTGGGCCTTGGCCAGCGCGTCGGCCGCGCGGGTCTCGGCCTGAGCCTTCTGGGCCGGGTCACCCGTGAACAGGGCGCGGATGGCCGCCACGGCGGCGTCCTTGGCCGCCTGCGGGTCCTGGCCGGCGGCCTGATTGCGCACCGACTGCTCGATGCCGTCGAGGGGGTTGGCGATCTTGGACAGCGAGGGCGCTGCGGCCTGGGCCGCCGTCTGCACGGTGCCGCCCACGAGGGAGCCGGCTCCGCCGAGCGTGCTGGTCACGCCCGAGAACGCGCCGCCGATCAGCCCGCCGGCCGCCGACGTGAGCAGGTAGAGCACCACGAGGGTGGTCACCGCCCAGGAAACGAGGCCGTGCAGGCCGGCCGCCCCCGTGACGGGCTTGCCCGAGAGACGGCCCGCGAT
>NZ_JAKSYI010000125.1 GCF_022829285.1 Methylobacterium sp. J-078 | reverse complement strand
GCGGCCGCGCACGGTGCCAAAGTAGTCGAGGCCCGACAGGCCGTTCGGGTTGACGGGGGTCAGATCGGGGTTCAGCACGCCGACGATGTTGCCGTAGCGGTTACGGCTGTTGCCGAAGTCGACGTACTGGGCGTCGGCCTCGACACCGATCACGACACCAGAGCCCGGGGTGAACTGGTAGTTGTAGCCGATCTGACCGCCGCCGACGAAGCCTTCGTTGCTGTCACGGCCGCCGAAGGCGCCGGCGCCACGACCACCCACCAGAGGGCTGGCGGCGGTGCCGAGGAAGCTCGGCGCATTGGCGACGATGGTGGTCGGGCCCTTGTTGTCGTTGCCCGTACCGAAGCCGTAGCCGGAGTTGAAACCGGAGTAGAAGCCGGTCCAGGTGAACAACGGCACCGGCACGAACACCGGGGGAGCCGCGCGGCGCGGAAGGTCGGCGGCGGAGGCGGCGCCAGCGAGGAGAGCCGAAGCGGCGCTGGCGAGGATGAGCGTCTTGATCATGTGAGGC
>NZ_JAKSYI010000120.1 GCF_022829285.1 Methylobacterium sp. J-078 | reverse complement strand
CCCGCCGGAGAGCCTCCGAGTGGGGTCAAAACACGTTTGCGGTTCCGGTTTCGGTTCCGGCCGCCCCGGGAAGGCTCCGCCGACGGGTCGATTTCGAGTGGTCTACAGAGGGGAAAAGGTGGTGGGCCCGGCAGGACTCGAACCTGCAACCAGACCGTTATGAGCGGTCGGCTCTAACCATTGAGCTACAGGCCCGGCAGGGCGAGGACGCCCGGGAAAGCGATACCTGAACCCTCCCGTCTCGTCACTCCGGATTCCATCAGAATTCTCCCTCAAGCCCGTCCCTTCGCGTGCCTCGGAACACAGAGAGAACACCGTTCCTCGTCCTGATGTCTGGTCGGGATAGGGCCGGTCACGATATCCCACCGTCGTCACCATGGTGCCGCCTCTCGCCGGCGCTGAAGGAGGTAGCATCATGGATACCTCCACCTCGCCGTCAGACGAGGCTGAGGCCCTTGAAAGATACCGAATGGTATGTATGTATGAACCCATCGTTTCACTGGTGAGACCATGCCGAGCCAAGCCGTCGCCTACGCTGCCCTGACCGTCGCCATCGTGTGCGAGGTCGCCGGCACGACCTTCCTGCAGAAGTCCGAGCAGTTCACCCGCCTCGGACCGACGCTGGCGATGGCGGCGTTCTATGCCGGGGCGTTCTACCTGATGACGCACGCCCTGAAAGTGATGCCGCTCGGGATCGCCTACGCCATCTGGAGCGGGGTGGGCGTCATCCTGACGGCCGTGATCGGGGCGACGGTGTTCAAGCAATCCCTCGACCTGCCCGCGCTCGTCGGCATCGGCATGATCGTCGGTGGCGTCGTGGTGATGCAGGCGTTCTCGACCGCGACGGGGCACTGACCGTGGAGGCCGCGTCTCGCCGCAAGAAGCAACCGGAGCTAGTCCGGCGCACGCTCCTCGAGTGCGCGGCCCATCTGGCCATCGAGCAAGGGCTCGCCGCCGTGACGGTGCAGGCGGTCTGCGAGGCGGCGGGCGTCACCAAGGGCGCGATGTTCCACCACTTCGCGAGCAAGCAGGCCCTGATCGACGCCGTGGTCGCCGAACTCCTGGAGAAGCTCGACGCGGACATCGAGGCGGCCATGGCGACCGATCCGCACCCATTCGGCCGGTTCACCCGGGCCTACGTGACGGTCACCCTGGACGACCTGATGTTGAACCAGGGCAGCCAGTGGACGGCCCTCTACATTTCGTCCCTGACCGAACCGAGTCTACGCCGTGTGACGGCGGAGTGGTTCGCCAAGTTCGTCCGGCGGCACCGCGCGACCGACGATCATCCGACCCTTGAGATCGTTCGGCTGGCCGCCGACGGGGTCTGGCTCGCCGGCCTCCTGCGCGAGGATGGCGGCCCGATGCCGGACCTCTCCGCCCTCCGCGAGCGATTGGTGGCGATGACGCTTCCCGACTGAGCGGTCCCACCGCACCCTCCTTCTCATCATCCCGGATCATCCCGGACCGAGGACCCGCCGACCCATGCGAGAGCGTGAACGTAGACGCCTGCCCATCGTCCCGGTGATCACGCCCTGCATCGTGATCCTGGCCCTGTTCGGCTGCAAGCCGAGCGCCACCGACCCGACCACGGCCGGGGCTGAGACGCCGCCCATGGACGTGTCGACCGTGACCGTGGCGGCGACCACCGTACCACGCATGCTCGACCTGCCGGGGCGGCTCGCCTCGACCCGCGTGGCCGAGGTTCGGGCGCAGGTTTCCGGCATCATCCAGGAGCGTGCCTTCGAGGAGGGCAGCCTCGTGCGGAAGGGCGACGTGCTCTTCCGGATCGACCCGGCGATCTACAGGGCCGAGGTCGACGCCAGGATCGCGGCGGTCGCCAAGGCCGAGGCCACCCGCATCCAGGCGCTGAAGCAATCGGAGCGGACCGAGACGCTTCTGGAGCGGCAGGCGGCTAGCACGGCGCAGAGCGACATCGCGGTCGCGACCCTGCGCCAGGCCGAGGCCGACGTGGCGAGCGCCAAGGCGCAGCTCGCCCGGGCTCGGATCGACCTCGACTTCGCCACCGTGCGGGCTCCCATCGATGGCCGCATCGGACGCGCGCTCATCACCGAAGGTGCGCTGGTGAACCAGAGCGACGCCACGAAGCTCGCGGTGATCCAGCAGATCGACCCGATCTTCGCCGACTTCAACGCCTCCGCCTCGGATCCGGGCCGGCTCGTCGAGCGCGCCGCCGGCAAGGAGGCGACGGAGGTGAGGCTGGTCCAGACGGACGGTGGCCTGTACCCGACCGCCGGTCGCTTGCTGTTCACCGACGTCAGCGTCGATCCCGGAACCGGACAGGTCAGCCTGCGCGCGACGTTCCCGAATCCGAAGGCCGCCCTGCTGCCGGGGACCTATGTCCGCGTGCGCCTCGCACAGGGCATGAAGGCCGATGCCGTCGTCGTCCCGGCGCAGGCGATCCAGCGCAGCAGCGCCGGCGAGGCCCAGGCCTACGTCGTCGCGGACGGAAAGGCCGCCCTGCGACCGCTGCGCACCGGCGCGCTCACTGACACCGGCTGGATCGTCGAGGAGGGGCTGAAGGCCGGCGAAACCGTGGTGGTGGAGGGCTTCCAGAAGATCCAGCCCGGCATGGCCGTCAATCCGGTTGCCTGGACGGGCGGCAAGACGGCCGCCGTCCCCGACCCACACTGATCAAGCCCGACGCCCCACCATCCCGGCCCCGCTCGCGCAGGCGCAGTCCCATGACCCGGTTCTTCATCGACCGCCCGATCTTCGCCTGGGCGATCTCGCTGTTCATCATGCTGGTGGGGGCGATCTCCATCGCCGTCCTGCCGGTGTCGCAGTACCCGGACGTGGCCCCCGTCACGATCCAGGTCACGGCGACCTATCCGGGCGCCCCGCCCGAGCGTCTCTACGACGGCGTCACCCGCATCATCGAGGAGGAGCTCAACGGCATCCCGGGGCTCATGTACTTCGAGAGCACCAGCGACACCTCGGGCCAGGCCCAGATCATGGCCTCGTTCGCGCCGGGCTCGGATGCCTCAAAGGCCACCGTCGCGGTCCAGAACCGGATCAAGCGCATCGAGGCGCGGCTACCGCGGGCGGTGGCCCAGCAGGGCGTCATCGTCGAGGAAGCCAGCACGAGCTTCCTGCAGTTCGTCACCCTCAGTTCCCGCGACGACGCCATGAGCGAGATCGATCTCGGCGACCTCGCCGCCCGGCGCGTGCTCGGTGAATTGCGGCGCGTGCCGGGGGTCGGGCGCGCCACCCTGTTCTCGTCCGAGAAAGCCCTGCGGATCTGGATCGATCCGGTCAAGCTCGTCGGCCTCAACCTGACGGCGGCCGACGTCACGGCGGCGGTGGGCGCGCAGAACGCCCAGATCGCCTCCGGCATCGTCGGGGCGCAGCCGGCCAGGCAAGGCCAGCGCATCGCGACGAACGTCCTGGTGAAGGGACAGCTGACGACGCCGCGCGAGTTCGGCGAGATCGTCCTGCGCGCCAACATGGACGGCTCGCTGGTGCGCCTGCGCGATGTCGCGGAGGTCGCGCTCGCCGGCCAGTCCTACGCCATGCAGACCCGCCTCGACGGGCGTCCCGCCGCCGGCATCGGCATCCAGCTCGCGCCCGGCGGCAATGCCCTCGCCGCCGCCACGGGCGTGCGGGCCAAGATCGCCCAGCTTAGCAAGTCCCTGCCCGCCAACGTGAGGGTCAGTATCCCCTATGACACCACCCCCTTCGTCGAGGTCTCGATCCGGCAGGTGCTGATGACCCTCGCCGAGGCGATGGCGCTGGTGTTCGCGGTGATGTTCCTGTTCCTCCAGAACATTCGCTACACGATCATCCCGACCATCGTGGTGCCGGTGGCCCTGCTCGGCACCTGCGGCGCCCTGCTGCTCGCCGGCTTCTCCATCAACGTGCTGACCATGTTCGGCATGGTGCTGGCGATCGGCATCCTCGTCGACGACGCCATCGTGTTGGTGGAGAACGTCGAGCGGATCATGGTCGAGGAGGGCCTGTCCCCGCGCGCCGCCACCGCCAAGGCCATGGGGCAGATCACCGGCGCCATCGTGGGCATCACCCTGGTGCTGGTCGCGGTGTTCGTGCCGATGGCGTTCTTCCCCGGCTCCGTCGGGGTGATCTACCGCCAGTTCGCCGTTAGCATGGCGACCTCCATCGCCTTCTCGGCCTTCCTGGCGCTGTCGCTGACCCCGGCCCTGTGCGCGACCCTGCTCAAGCCCGTCGCGGCCGGTCACGGCCACGCCAAGGGTGGCGTGTTCGGCTGGTTCAACCGCCGCTTCGCCGCCGCAACGGAGGCCTACCGGTCCGGGGTAAGCGCGATGCTAGCCCGGCCCGTGCACGCCCTCGTCGTCTACGCCGCGCTCATCGCGGCGTTGGGGTGGGGCTACGTCCGCATGCCGTCGAGCTTCCTGCCCGTCGAGGACCAGGGCTTCATCATCGTCGATGTGCAGACCCCGCCGGAATCCTCGGCCGAGCGCACCCTCGACGTCGCCAGGCGGATCGAGGCGCATTTCGCCCGCGAGCCCGGCGTCGACAACCAGACCGTCCTGCTCGGCTTCGGCTTCTCCGGCCAGGGCCAGAACGCGGCGCTGAACTTCGTCGGGTTGAAGCCGTGGCCGGAACGCGGGCCGTCCGACGGCGCCGACGCCATCAGCGCCCGCGCCAACGCCATGCTGGCCGGCCTGCCCGACGCCGTCGCCATGAGTCTCGCCCCGCCGGCCATCGACTCCCTCGGCAATTCCAGCGGCTTCAGCTTCCGCCTGCAGGACAAGGGCCAGCAGGGCTACGCCGCCCTGGCGGCAGCCCGCGACCGGCTTCTCTCCGCCGCCGCGCAGAGCCCGGTTCTCCAGGGCGTCTACGTCGAGGGCCTGCCGACGGCGCCGCAGGTCGAACTCCTGATCGACCGCGAGAAGGCGAACGCGCTCGGCGTCACCTTCGCGGAGATCAACGACACGCTCTCGACGAGCCTCGGGTCGGCCTACGTCAACGACTTCCCGAACCAGGCCCGCATGCAGCGGGTGATCGTGCAGGCCGAGGCCGGGCGGCGGATGAAGGCCGAGGATCTGCTCGATCTGAACGTGCGCAATGCCCGGGGCCAGATGGTGCCGCTACAATCCTTCGCGCGGCTGCAATGGACCATGGGCCCGGCCCAGGTGGTCGGCTTCAACGGCTATCCCAGCATCAAGTTCGGCGGCACGGCGGCCCCGGGCTATGCCAGCGGCGACGCCATGGCGGAGATGGAGCGTTTGGCCGGGCAACTGCCGGCCGGTTTCGACTACGCCTGGACCGGCCAGTCCCTGCAGGAGAAGCTCTCAGGGAGCCAGGCGGTCTATCTGCTCGCCCTGTCGCTGTTCTGCGTCTTCCTCTGCCTCGCGGCGCTCTACGAGAGCTGGTCGATCCCGCTCGCCGTGCTGCTGGTGGTGCCGACGGGCGTGGTCGGCGCGGTCTTCGCCATGCTGATGCGCGACATGCCCAACGACGTCTACTTCAAGGTCGGCCTGATTACGGTGATCGGCCTGACCGCCAAGAACGCCATCCTGATCATCGAGGTCGCCAAGGACCTCGTGGCGCAGGGCCGCTCGGTGCGCGAGGCCGCGCTGGCAGCCTGCGCCCTGCGCTTCCGGCCCATCGTGATGACCTCGTTCGCCTTCATCCTCGGTGTGGTGCCGCTCGCCATCGCCACGGGGGCCAGCATGAACAGCCAGCGCGCCATCGGCACCGGCGTGCTTGGCGGCATGATCACCGCGACCGTGCTGGCGGTGTTCGTCACGCCCCTCTTCTACGTGCTGATCGCCTCGGCCGCCCGCCGGAAGCGAGCAACTCCGTCGCCTGCCGACGATGACGCGACGCGCGCCCCGGCGCTGCACGCGGAGGTTCCGGGCATCGCTCGGCGCAGCGGCTCGGCCAAGGACGCAACATAGGTCGAACGGTGCGCGAAGAGACGGAGCCGTTCAACGCCAGCGACGCGAGGGCCGGCGAGGGCCGGCTCCCTATCTCGGTGGAGGCCGCGTCCCTCCCCCCGTTCCGGGCCGCGCGGAGTTCGTCCGCTGCGACGAAGGTGGTCATGCCATCGCGGCGGCGTCGCAGCGGCCGCCGGGCTCCGATTTCCGCAGGCCGGCAGGGGGGGATCCGAACCTCGTGGACCAGCAACAAGTTGCTGCATGGATGTCTGCCACCGCGATGGCGCCTATCGAACGCGCTCCGAGCAGGGTAGACCCGGAACGGCGATGACAAGGATGACTTGATGACGATGGACGGTGCAGGGGTCCTTGAGAGGACGCTCGCGGAGGACGAGGTCACGATCCTCGACGCCTGGATCGCGTCCCTTCGAGATGGAACGTCCCTGCGGAGCGGCCGCATCCGCGAGGCCGAGCTCCGGACCCAGGCCAAGACGGTCCTCGGCCTCCTGCGGGAAGCACTCGCCGGTGGCGGCCTCGACGCCGACGCGGAAGGCTTCGCTTCGATCCGCGAGACCCTCGCCGACATCTCGCGCTCGCGCGCCATCCAGGGTTTCACCCCGACGGACACCGCAAACTTCGTGTTCTCGCTCAAGGAACGGGTTTTCGAGGCTCTTGTGAAGACCCATGGAACGGACGCGCAAGGGTTGGCGGCGGGAACGTGGGCCGCGAGCAAAGTGCTCGACCGCCTCGGGCTTCAGACCATGGAAGTCTTCCTGGCGAGCCGCGAGGAGGTGATCGGACGCCAGGGACAGGAGATCGCCGAGCTCTCCACGCCCGTGGTCCGCCTTTGGGACGGCATCCTGGCGCTGCCGTTGATCGGCACCCTCGACAGCGCCCGCACGGGCGTCGTGATGGAAAATCTGCTGCAGGCCATCGTCGACGAGGAAGCCGAGATCGCCATCATCGACATCACCGGCGTGCCGACCGTCGACACGCTTGTCGCCCAGCATCTGCTGAAGACCGTCGCGGCGGCGCGCCTGATGGGGGCCGACTGCATCGTGTCCGGCATCAGGCCGCAGATCGCCCAGACCATGGTGCACCTCGGCGTCGAGCTGAACGTCGTCTCGAAGGCGACGCTGGCCGACGCCTTCGCGGTCGCCCTGCGGCGGACCGGCCGCAAGGTGGTGCGCCAGCAGGCTCCGGCCGAGGAGCGCCGCTGAGGCCATGGAGCGCATCCCGATTCTCAAGCTCGGTGGCGTGCTGATCGTCACCATCCAGGTCGACATGCACGACCACCTCGCGCTGGCCCTGGAGGAGGACCTCACGGCGATGATCGTGCGCACCGGCGCACGCGGCGTCCTCATCGAGATCTCGGCACTGGAAATCGTGGATTCCTTCATCGGGCGCATGCTGGTGAGCATCGCCGCCATCGCGCGCGTCCTCGACGCCGAGACGGTCGTGGCCGGGATGCGTCCGGCGGTCGCCATCACGCTGGTCGAGTTGGGCCTGGAGCTCACAGGCATCAGGACCGCCCTCAACGTGGAGCGTGGCATGGCCCTGATTCAGGCGCGGCTGTCCGAGGAGGACGGGCACGGGAGCGACCGTGACGGTCTCGAAAGCTGAGACCCTCCCGATCCGCTCAGGCGGCGACGTCGTCCGCGTGCGTCAGCGGGTGCGCGCGCTCGCGGTGGAGATCGGGCTCGGGCTCGTCGACCAGACGAAGATCGTCACCGCCGCGAGCGAACTCGCGCGCAACACCCTCGACTATGGCGGGGGTGGCGACGTCCGCGCCGAGATCGTCCAGAACGGGGCCCGCAAGGGCCTGCGTCTGACCTTCGAGGACACGGGGCCGGGCATCGCCGACATCGAGCAGGCCATGACCGACCATTACACCTCCGGTGGGGGGCTCGGTCTGGGCCTGGGCGGGGCCAAGCGCCTCTCGAACGAATTCCACATCGCGTCGACGCCCGGGATGGGCACGCGCGTCACCATCGCGCGGTGGAAGTGAGCATGGAGCGGATCACCGTCACGGAAGCGAGCCAGGTGGCCGAGGCGCGGCGGAGGGCGGTGGCCAACGCGCAAGCCATAGGCTTCGACGCGACCGCGGCAGGCAGGGTCGCCCTGGTCGTCACCGAACTCGCCACGAACGTCGTGAAGTACGGCGTGCCGGGCGAGGTTCTGGTGGGCATCTACGAGGACGAGACCGGCTCGGGAGTCGAGATCCTCGTCCTCGACAAGGGCGCGGGCTTCCTCGACCTCGGCTTGGCCCTGCGCGACGGGCATTCCACCGGCGGCAGCGCCGGCGAGGGTTTGGGCGCCGTACGCCGCCTCTCCGACGCCTTCGACATCGTGTCCCGACCGGGCCTCGGCACGGCGGTGCTCGCACGCCTCTCCGGCGACCGGCCGGCTGCCTCGGACGCGATGCCGGCCTTCGGGGCCGTGACGGTGCCGCTCAAGGGCGAGACCGCCAACGGCGATGCCTACGCCGTGCGTGAGCGCGCCGACGGCTGGACCGTTGTCGTGGCGGACGGGCTCGGCCACGGACCCGAGGCCGCCAAGGCTTCCGAGGAGGCCCTCAGGCTGTTTCGTCGCCATCAGGACGAGCCGCCCGCCGCGATCCTCGCCGCCATCCATGCAGGCCTTTCCCATACCAGGGGCGGTGCGGTCTCCGTGGCGCGCTACGCACGGAATCAGGCGACCATCGCGCTCGCGGGCATCGGCAACGTCCTGGGGGCCGTCGTGTCCGGCACGGCGACCAAGCGAACGGTCAGCCTCGCCGGGACGGCTGGCCACGCGGCGCGGCGCATTCGGGAATTCGAGTATCCGATGCAGGCGCGGGACCTGTTCGTGCTCTGCTCCGACGGCATCGCGACCGGATGGTCCATCGACGCCCATCCGGGTCTCGCCGCGGCGCATCCGACGCTGGTGGCCGGGGTGATCTTCCGCGACTTCGCCCGTGCCCGCGACGACGCCACCGTGCTCGTCGTGCGGGGAGACGCGGCATGAGATGGCCGCTCCTCGCAAGCCTGATCGAGCACGAGGATGACATCATCGCGGTGCGTCAGCGCGTGCGCGGCCTGGCGGAGCGCCTGGGGTTCGGCGTCCAGGACCAGACCCGGATCGCTACGGCGGTGTCGGAGATCGCACGCAACGCCTACGGCTACGCCGGCGGCGGACGGGTCGAGTACGGCCTCGACGCGGCGGCTGGCGGCCAGGTCCTGGTGATCCGCATCCTCGACCGGGGACCGGGCATTCCCAACCTGGATACCATCCTGGAGGGGCGCTACCGCTCGACCACCGGGCTCGGCATCGGCATCACCGGATCGCGCCGGCTGATGGACCGTTTCGAGATCGAGTCCATCGTCGGCCAAGGCACGGTGGTCACGTTCGGGATGCGGCTGCCGTTCGGCTCCCAGACCTTCACCGGCCGCGGGTTGGCGACCCTGACCGAGGAGGTCGCCCGTGCTCGGACGGACAAGCCGGCGACCGCGCTCCGCGAGCAGAATCGCGACCTTCTGCGCAGCCTCGCCGAACTCGCCGAGCGCCAGGAGGAGGCCGAGCGCCTGAATCGGGAACTCGCCGAGACGAACAGGGGCGTCGTGGCCCTCCACGCGGAACTCGAGGCCCAGGCCGCCCTCCTGCGGGAGGCGGGGGCTTCCCTCGAAGGCCAGGTGGCGGCTCGGACCGCCGAACTCGCCGAGGCGAACGCCCGGCTCGTCGCCGAGGCGGCCGAGCGCGAGCGGATGGAGCAGGACCTGCGGCAATCGCAGAAGCTCGAAGCCGTCGGCCAGTTGACCGGCGGCGTGGCGCACGACTTCAACAACCTGCTGACCATCATCCGCTCGTCCGTCGATTTCCTACGCCGCCCGGACCTGCCTGAGGAGCGTCGCAAGCGGTACATGGACGCCGTCTCCGACACGGTCGACCGCGCCGCCAAGCTCACCGGACAGCTCCTGGCATTCGCGCGCCGGCAGTCGCTGAAGCCCGAGGTGTTCGAGGTCGGCGAGCGCCTGCGCGGCGTGGCCGAGATGCTCGACACCATCACCGGCGCGCGCATCCGCGTCAGGGTCGAGGCATCGGATCGGCCCACCCTGGTGCGCGCCGACCTCAACCAGTTCGAGACGGCCCTGGTGAACATCGCCGTCAACGCCCGCGATGCCATGGATGGCAGCGGGACGCTGACGATGCGGGTCTCGGCCGGACAATCCATGCCGATGATCAGGGGCCATGCCGGATCGCGGGGGCCGTTCGCCACGGTCTCGCTCGCAGACACCGGCTCGGGCATCCCCCCGGACGTGCTCGGGCGCATCTTCGAGCCGTTCTTCACGACCAAGGATGTCGGCCGCGGCACGGGGCTCGGCCTCAGCCAGGTATTCGGGTTCGCCAAGCAGTCCGGCGGCGACGTCGACGTGGCGAGCGAAGTCGGCAGAGGCACGATTTTCACCCTTTACCTCCCGGAGGTCTCGTCCGAGCCCGCGGAGGCAGCGGCCGCCGACCCCGATGCCGGCCTGTCACCGGCGGGCCTCGGCCAGCGCATCCTGCTCGTGGAGGACAACCTGGAGGTCGGAGGCTTCTGCTCGCAGATCCTTGAGGACCTCGGATACGCGCCCGAGTGGGTCGTGAACGCGGAAGAGGCGCTCGAACGCCTCGGGGCAGACGGGGCCGGTTTCCGGGCCGTGTTCTCCGACGTCGTCATGCCCGGCATGGGCGGCATCGCGCTCGCCACCACGTTGCGCCTCCGCATCCCCGCCCTGCCGGTGGTCCTGGCCTCCGGCTACAGCCATGTCCTGGCACGCGAGGACAGCCACGGCTTCGAACTGCTTCACAAACCCTATTCCGCGGCACAGGTCGGCCGGGTCCTGCGCCGGGTCATCGGCGCCTCACCCCCGATCACCGACCCACAGGAACGGACCCGATGACGCAGTACGCGGAGACCGCCGCGGAGAATCCCGAGCGGCTCTCCACGCTCGGCGGGTACGCCATCCTCGACACACCGCCCGAACCCGGCTTCGACGGCATCGTCCTGCTGGCGCGCGCCGTCTGCGCGGCGCCCGTGGCGCTGGTGAGCCTGGTCGGCGAGGGACGCCAATGGTTCAAGGCGCGCTCCGGATTCGCCGATCGCGGGACGGATCTCGATGCTTCGGTCTGCCGGCACGTCCTGGGCAGGCGCGACATGCTCGTGATCCCCGACCTCACCCGCGATGCCCGCACCCGGGCCAATCCGCTGGTCGCCGGTGCACCGCACATCCGCTTCTACGCCGGAGCCCCCCTCATCGCCTCGAACGGACACGGCCTCGGATCGCTCTGCGTCATCGACACCGAGCCGCGTCCCGACGGGCTGACCGAAGAGCAGCGCGAATGCCTGCAGGCCCTCGCGGGGTTGGTCATGACGCAGCTCGACATGCGCCGGACCATCGTCGCGAACGGATTGTCCTGAGGGCGTTCCTGTAGGCCTATCGGTCGTCCGAGCCGGCTCCAAACAATGAGCGAAAGGTCCAAGCCGTCGTTTCGCGAGGCTGCGCGCTCCTGGCGTCCAGGCGATGAAAACCGCGCGCTGTACGCGCAGGATCGACCTGACCCGAACCAGAGGCCACCAATGCGAAGCCCGGATGCGGTGATCCGCATCCGGGCTCGGGGCGTTCACGCGTGCGAAGGCGCCGCGTGCGGGTCGTGCTTGTCCGGCGTCGTGTTGTGCGGGTCCTTGCCGCGTTTCTTGGCGAGCCAGATCAGGAAGTTCCGGATCACCACGTAGAAGACCGGGGTGAGGAAGAGGCCGAACACCGTGGCGCCGATCATGCCGAAGCAGACGGCGGTGCCGAGCGCCTGGCGCATCTCGGCGCCGGGGCCGGTGGCGATCACCAGGGGCACCGTGCCGAGGATGAAGGCGAAGGCCGTCATCAGGATCGGGCGCAGGCGCAGGCGGCAGGCCTCGACGGCGGCGGCCACGGGGCCCTTCCGTTCGGTTTCCTCCAACTGGTGCGCGAACTCCACGATCAGGATGGCGTTCTTGGCTGCCAGACCGATGAGCACGATCAGGCCGATCTGGGTCAGGATGTTGTTGTCCTGGCCTCGCAACTGCACGCCGAACAGCGCCGCGAGCACGCCGGTGGGGACCACCAGCAGGATCGCGAGCGGCAGCGCCCAGGATTCGTACTGCGCGGCGAGCACGAGGAAGACGAGAAGCACGCCCAGCGCGAAGACGTAGATCGCGGTGTTGCCCGCCGCCTTCTGCTGGAACGCGATCTCGGTCCAATCGTAGGCGTAGCCGTCCGGCAGAGCGTCCTTGGCGATGGCCTCCATGGCATCCAGCGCCTGACCGGTGGAGATGCCGGGCTTCGCCGTGCCCTGGACCGGCACCGAATAGTACAGGTTGAAGCGCTGGACGATCTGCGGGCCGGTGATCTCGCGGATCGTGGCGAGGGTCCCCATCGGCACCAGGGCGCCGGTGGAGGAGCGGACCTTCAACTGCTCGATGTCCTGCTTCGAGACGCGGAACTGCGCGTCGCCCTGCACGCGGACCTGGTAGATGCGGCCCAGCGTGTTGAAGTCGTTGACGTAGGCGCCGCCGAGCGCCGTCTGCACCGTCGAGAAGACGTTGGCCAGCGGCACGTTGAGCATGCGCGCCACGGTGCGGTCGATGTCGAGGTAGAGCTGCGGCGTGTCGTTGCCGAAGGTGGTGAACACCCGCTGCACGTCGTTGCTCTGGTTGGCCTTGCCCAGCACCTCGCCGACGGCACCGAGCAGCGGGCCGATGGCCGACGATTGCCGGCTCTCGATCTGCATCTTGAAGCCGCCGCCCTGGCCGAGGCCACGCACGGGCGGCGGCGGGATGACGATGACGCGGGCTTCCTGGATGTCGGCGGTGGCCTTGATCACGTCGCCGGTGATGACGGCCGCGCTGCGTCCGTGGACCGCGCGCTCCTTGGCGCCGGCCAGGGTGATGAACATCACGCCCGAGTTGGTGGTGTTGGTGAAGGTCGCGCCGTCGAAGCCCGCGATGATGACGGTGTTCGTGACACCGTCGATCTTGCGGGCGAGCGCCGCGGCCCGGTTCACCACCTCCGTGGTGCGGTCGAGGGAGGCGCCGGAGGGCAGCTGCACCACGCCGATGAGGTAGCCCTGGTCCTGGTCCGGGATGAAGCCCGTGGGCGTCGTCTGGACGAGGTGGAGGGTGGCGGCGATGACGCCGGCATAGACGAGCAGCATCGCGATCAGCCCGACCGCGTAGTTGGTCAGGCCGTAGATGATCCGCCCATAGGTGTTCGAGAGCCAGTCGAAGCCCTTGTTGAACATGTCGGCGAGCCAGGCGACGAAGCGGAAGAGGAAGAACTTCGGCTTGGCGTGCGCGTGGTGGGGCTTGAGGAGCAGCTTGCAGAGCGCCGGCGACAGCGTCAGCGAGTTGAACATCGAGATGATGGTCGAGGCCGCGATGGTGAGCGCGAACTGCTTGTAGAACTGGCCGGTAATGCCGGGGATGAAGGCGGTGGGGATGAACACCGCCGAGAGCACCAGCGCGATGGCGATGACAGCGCCGCCGACCTCGTCCATGGTCTTGTGCGCGGCGTCGCCGGGGGAGAGGCCCTCGGCCATGTTGCGCTCGACGTTCTCCACCACCACGATGGCGTCGTCGACCACGATGCCGATGGCGAGCACGAGCCCGAACAGGGTCAGGTTGTTGAGCGAGAACCCGAAGGCCGACATGGCCGCGAAGGTGCCGACCAGCGACACCGGAATCGCGATCACCGGGATGAGCGCGGTGCGCCAGCTCTGGAGGAAGACCAGCACCACGATGACCACGAGGCCGACGGCCTCGAACAGGGTCTTGTAGACCTCTTGGATCGATTCCTCGATGAACTCGGTCGGGTTGTAGGCGATGCGGTACTCGATGTCGGGCGGGAAGTTCTTCTTGAGGTTGTCCATCACCTTGCGCACCGACGCGGCGGCGTCGAGGGCGTTGGTGCCCGGGCGCTGGAAGGCGCCGATGCCGATGGCGGGCGTGTCGTTGAGGAACGAGTTCGTCGTGTAGTCCTTCTGGCCCATCTCGACGCGGGCGACGTCCTTGACCCGCACGAGGCGCCCGTCCGAGGCCTTCACGATGACGTCGGCGAATTCCTCGGGGCTCTGGAAGCGGCCCTGCGACTGCACGATGAGCTGGAAGGCCTGACCCGTCGCGGCCGGCGGCGAGTTCAGGGCGCCGGCCGCCACCTGCACGTTCTGCTCGGACAGGGACGAGATGACGTCGGAGGTGGTCAGCCCGTAGGCGGCGAGCTTGTTCGGGTCGAGCCAGACGCGCTCGGCGTACTCGTTGCCGCCGAAGATGGTGATGTCGCCGACGCCGTCGAGGCGCAGGAGTTCGTCGCGGATATTCAGGTAGATGTAGTTGGCGAGGTAGTTCTGGTCGTAGGTCTTCTTCGGCGAGAGCAGGTGCACCACCAGCATCAGGTCCGGCGAAGCCTTGCGCACGGTGACGCCGAGGTTGCGCACGTCCGGCGGCAGGCGCGGCTGGGCCACCGAGAGGCGGTTCTGTACGAGGACGTTGGCGATATCGAGATTGGTGCCGACCTTGAAGGTCACGGTGAGCAGCATGTTGCCGTCGTTGGTCGACAACGACGTCATGTAGAGCATGTTGTCGACGCCGTTGACCTCCTGCTCGATCGGCGTCGCGATGGTGGCCGCCACCGTCTCGGCGTTGGCGCCGGGGAAGCTCGCGCGCACCGTCACGGTCGGCGGCACGATCTCGGGGTACTGCGCCACCGGCAGGGACAGGTAGGCGACGTAGCCGAGGATGAGGAAGACGATCGACGTGACCGACGCGAAGATCGGTCGATCGACGAAGAAGTGGGCAAAACGCATCGCTTGAACCTCTCGCCGCGCGCGGCCCGCATGCGCGGGTCCGAGGCGGCACCGTTTCTTCGTCCGCGGTCTCTATCGCCGCTCCCCGCCCGCGATCGGCCGGGGGTGTCTCGTCTCAGGACCGGGTCAGGTCTTGCTGGGCGGCAGGGTCGAGGCTTCCGCCGTCACCTTCGCGCCGGGGCGTACGCGGCTGACGCCGTTCACCACCACGTTCTCGTCGCCCTTCAGGCCCTCGCGGATGACCCGGTAGCCGTCGACCTTCGGGCCGAGCTTGACCTCGCGCAGCGCCACCGTGCCGTCGTCGGCCACGACGTAGACGATGCGCTTGTCCTGGTTGGCCGAAACCGCCTCGTCGGGCAGCAATATGCCCTGGTAGGGCTTGGTGGCCGGCAGCGCGACGACGCCGAACAGGCCGGGTTTGATGAACCCGTCGGGGTTCTCCACCGTGGCGCGCAGCAGCACCGTGCCGGTGGCGTTGTCGACCCGGTTGTCCACGAAGTCGAGGGTGCCCTTGCGGGTGGGCTTGGCCTCGCCGGTGAGCGCGATCCGGATCGGGACCCCCTTGCCCTTCTGCGTCTCGCCCATGCCGATGCCGAGGCTGCCCTGGTACTTCAGGAACGAGCGCTCATCGACGGTGAAGCCGAAGTAGATCGGATCCAGGGAGACGATCGTCGTCAGCAGGGTCTGGTCGGTGATGACGATGTTGCCCTCGGTGACCAGGCGCCGGCTGATGCGGCCGGAGATCGGGGCCTTCACCTCGGTGAAGTCGTAGTTCAGCTGCGCCTGGCGCAGCTGCGCGTCGGCGCTGTCGACATCGGCCTGCGCGGTCTGCGAGGCCTGCCGGCGCTGGTCGGTGACCTGCTCGGAGATGTTGCCCGACTTGCTCAGCGTCTGGGCGCGGTCGAGGTCGGTCTGCGAGAAGTTCAGGCGGGCCTTGGCGGAAACCAGGGCCGCCTGCGCCTGGTCGAGGGCCGCCTTGTAGGGCCGCCGGTCGATGACGAAGAGCAGGTCGCCCTTCTTCACCGTGGCGCCGTCCGTGAAGTTCAGCTTCTCGAGGTAGCCGGTGACGCGGGCGCGCACATCGACGATGTCGACCGGGTCGAAACGGCCCGTATAGGTGTCGGTCTCGACGATCTCGCGGACCACCGGCTTGGCGGTGGTGACCTTCGGCGGAGGCCCGCCGGGCGCCTGAGCCAGGACGGGAGACGCGAACAGCGCTGCCACCACGACGAGGGCTGGAAGGACGTTCAATGTCGAGCGCATACGCATATGGTTATTCCCTACGATGCGCCAGCTAGAGGTCCGCGCCGCGGCATGTCGTGCGCTGCCACACATGGTCCACGTGAGCGTCGGAATTTATGGGCATTCAGTTTTCGACGGGCTCGCCGGAGCCGGCCCAGTCCTTGAAGCCGCCCGCGTAATGCTCCTCGATCGGCAGCCCGGCATTCTGGGCGGCCGCCAGGGCATGGACGGAGCGGACGCCGGACATGCAGGAGAAGACGGGCCGGCGGCCGTCCCGCGCGATCAGCTCGGCGACCGCGCCGGTGTCGAAGGTGGAGAGCGGATGCGGGACCGCGCCGGGGATGTGCCCTTGCGCGAATTCATGGGGCTCGCGCACGTCGATCACCAGCAACGAGCGGTCGGCGAGGCCGGCCTTGATCGTATCCCGGTCGAGGCCAACAACCTTCATGTACGGATTCTCCACGCGCGATCTGCCGGACGGGCGGCACGACGCTGACGCTTATTCATAATCGTCAGGCGTCAGCGGCACAACGTGCCCGTTGCAGGGCCATGTCAACCGTCGCGAAGTGATTCGTCCAGCTCGGGACCTCGTGGCCGGTCAGCCGCCCCTTGAGTGCCTGGCGAAGGGCGGAGCAGGGTTCCGCGAGGTCCTCCACCGCCCGGCGCCAGCCCGGCCCGTCGAGGGGATCGAGGAAATGGGCGAAGGTCGCGCCGATCTCCCGGTGGACCGCGAGGTCGGAAGCGACGACGGGAAGACCGGACGCGGCGGCCTCGATCACGGGCAGGCCGTAGCCTTCCGCGAAGGAGGGCATCAGCAGGGCGGTGGCCGAGCGCAGCAGAGCTGCGAGGCCATGGCTCGACAGGCCGCTCACCTCGCTCACATGCGCGTGTATGGCGGGGCAGCGCTCCAGCATGTCGATGACGTTCTCGGCTTCCCAGCCGCGCCGGCCGACGAGGACGAGGCGGGGCGTGGCGGACCCGTGCCGCGACGCCAGATCGCGCCAGAGATTGAGGAGCGCGAGGTGGTTCTTGCGCGGCTCGATCGTGCCGCAGACGACGAAGGTGGGTTTGCGCGGCATGAAGGCGGGCCCTTCCCCGGGGGGACGGAAGACCGGTTCCACGCCCAGCAGCGCCACGCTCACGGGCCTCGCCGGGAGGCCGTTCGCCGCGCAGAACGCGAGGAAGCGCGCGCCGACATCCGCGGAATTGACCAGCACGTGCGCGGCGTGGCGCGCGATCGTCTCCATGCGGATACGGTGGCGCTCCGCCTCGCCCGGGCGCCCGTATTCCGGGTAGTCGATCGGGATCAGGTCGTGGACGAAGAAGACGGGGCGGATGTCGCGGCGGTCGTAGAGCCAGTCGAAGCGGCCGGGCTTGTCGAGGCGCAGGTGCGAGGTGTGCAGGTAGACCGTGCCGTGCGGCAGGATCTCGGGGCCGCGCGCGCGCAGGGTCGTGGCCGCGGTCCGGGCCTGCACCCGCCGCCGATCCCCGACGCGGCCGCGATCGGGGCCGGCCGGCGGCGCGCCGGGCTCCGGTTCCGACCCGAGGGCCGCCGCCAGGCGCCGATAGACCGGATCCTGTGTCGCGTCGCGATCCTCGACCCAGCCGGCCGCCACGGCCTCGACGATCGCGACCGCCTCCGCCCGCGCGAGCACCCGGGGCCCGAGGGCCGTGGAGACGAAGCCGAACCGGTCTCCGTCCTGGCCCAGGACGTGCCGGGCATAGGCGAGATCGACCCGGTCGATCCCGCTCGGGCTGGCATGCCGCAGGCGGGTGATCAGCCGGGTCAGGTCGAAGGCGAGGCTCGGGACGGGCATGATCCTCCGGGTTCGTTCAGGGGCGCGGCCGTATGGCCGGCAGGCGCCCCGCGCCTATATGCGCTCGCCTCAGTCCGAGGCTACCCGCGGCCGACGCCGCCAACGCGAGCAACGCCCAGTGTCTCCCGGATACCTGCCCTTCGCCGGCGCCCTCGACCTGCCCGCCTACACCTGTGACAATTGCGGCTTCTGGCAGCGCCATTTCGAGCCCCCCGCCGCCTGCCCGATGTGCCTCGACGCCCGCCACGTAGTGCCGCAGAAGGGCTGGCAGTTCTGGACCGAGCGCGAGGCACAGGCGCGCTTTCCCTGCCACTGGGAGGAACTGGAGCCCGGAATCTGGCGGTTCTGGAACGATCCCGTCTCGGGCATCGGCCCGAGCGCCTACCTGATCCAGACGCCTGCCGGGAACATGGGCTTCGAGGCTTGCCCGGTCTTCAGCGAGGCGGCGCTCCAGCACATCGCCGGCCTCGGCGGGATGCAGGTCCTCTCCGCCTCGCACCCGCATGCCTACGGCGCCCTCGTGCAGCTGCAGGACCGTTTCGACCCGGAGCTCTGCTTGCCCGCGGCCGACTTCACCTGGAGTGCTGCCCTGCAGGTCTCTTGGCCCTACGACGATTTCCTGGAACCCCTGCCCGGCCTCGAACTGCACCGCACCGCCGGCCACTTCGACGGGCATGCCGTCCTGTTCGACCGGTCGCGAAAAATCCTGTTCTGCGGCGACGCCCTCAAGTTCGAACTCGACCCGGGGGATTTTCGGCGGGCGCTGACCATCTCGGCCCACAAGGCCTTCGTGCGTGGGGTGCCGCTGACCACGAACGAACTGCGGCGCTACCGCGACGTCTTCGACCAGCTCGACTTCACCCAGACCTGGACGCCCTTCGAACCGGCCGCCAATTGCGGCCGGGCCGAGGTGCTGGCGCTGATCGACGGCATGCTGGCGACCCGCCCGCACGCCGCCCCGGTGCCCCTCGACACCCTGAAGCGCTGAGGGGTTCAGCCCCGCGTCGCGGCGGTCTGGCCGAACATGACCTTCTTGGCATCCTCGCTCATGGTCTTCCCGAAATCCGGGTTGACCTCCGGGGCGCGGGCATAGGCCGCCTTCGTGCCGGGGCGCTCGGCGATGGCGTGGAACCAGCGCTGGAGGTTCGGGAAATCCTCGAGCCGCTGGCCCTGCTTCTCGTACGGCACGATCCACGGATAGCAGGCCATGTCGGCGATCGAGTAATCCGCGCCGGCGACGTAGGGCCGGTCGACGAGGCGCCGGTCGAGGACGCCGTAGAGCCGGTTCGTCTCCTTGACGTAGCGGTCGATGGCGTACGGCACCTTCTCCGGCGCATACTGGGTGAAGTGATGGTTCTGGCCGAGCATGGGCCCGAGGCCGCCCATCTGCCAGAACAGCCATTGCAGCACCTCGGCGCGGCCGGCCAGGTCCTGGGCGATGAAGCGCCCGGTTTTCTCGGCGAGGTAGAGGAGGATCGCGCCGGATTCGAACAGCGAGACCGGGGCTCCGCCGCCGGCCGGGGCATGGTCGACGATCGCTGGCATGCGGTTGTTGGGGGCGATCGCCAGGAAGTCCGGCTTGAACTGGTCGCCCTTGCCGATGTTCACGGGCTTGATCGCGTAGTCGAGGCCCGCCTCTTCGAGGAGCATCGTCACCTTGTGGCCGTTCGGCGTCGGCCAGTAATAGAGATCGATCATCGGATTCTCCGTGGGGCGCACGTCTCGGGACATCGGGTCAATCCGTGACGCCGAAGGCCGACGTGGTGCCGGGGCCGCCCCGGGTCAAGCTTGGGGAGAACTTGCCCTCACGCACGCCGATCGCTCGAATGCCGCGCGATTGGACAACACTCGGTTCAGGTCTGGTGTGCTTGCCTGGAGGCGTTGGGACGAGGTGACGGGATGATCGGCGCGATTACAGCCAGCCAGGGCGGCCTCGCCGCCGCGACCCACCGCTACGGTGCGTCCGTTCAGGCGATCGCGGCGATCGGCACGAGCCTGCCGGCAGCGACCCGGGTCGATCTTTCCACCACCGCCGTCCAGATGCTCCAGGACAAGGCGGCCATCGGCATGAACACCGCGATCCTGAAATCCTCCCTCGAATCCGAGCGCCGCGTGCTCGACATCCTGGCCTGAGATCGCCGCCCCCCGACGAAGGAGCACGGACCGTGACCCTGACCGTCTCCCTGAACCGGGTAGGCCTCGTCCGTGCCACCGAGATCCTGCACCAGGCGCACAACGACGCGGCGCGGCGCCATCAGACCGAGCCGCAGATCGTGACCGTCGCCCTCGACCGGCCGTCCGCACCGGCCCGTACAGACAGGGCGGCGGCATCCCCGGGACAGCCCCGCGTGGTGGACCTTCAAGTCTAAAGTATCTTCCCGAAAGGTAGCCCCCGGCTTTTAGAAAGTGAGGATGCGGGAGGAGGTGCCTCACGCATCGTACCGGACCTGATATCCCGCACGATGCTGGATGCTCGATGCCGGATGGCGCGGCCCGCGCCGGGGCGCGAAGGTTTCGCTCCGGTGGCGTGCACTCGATCGTGGGTGACCATTGCGCCGAGGCGCCGAACCCCGGTGGAATGTCGGTCTTTCGTCGCCTCGGGGCGGCAGAACGTTAAGATCGTTCGCGTCCAATGCTCCGATCGATTGATCGAGGAGAGAGCCGTGGAGGAGAATCGGCGGGGGGCCCGGCGCGCAGACGCCTTCCGGATCGGATCGCTCGTGGCCGAGGCCGGGGCAGCCGAGATCGATTGCCTGGTCTGGGACCAGTCCGAGACGGGCGCCCAGATCGAGGTCGAGGCCGGCCAGACGGTGCCGGACGCGTTCACGCTGACGATGACCGCCTATGTCCGGCCTCGCCGCTGCAAGGTGGTCTGGCGGCGCGGCCGCAAGCTCGGAATCATCTTCATTGTCTGACCGGTCGGGCGAACGGGCCGCTGCGCGCGCCTCACGACCACACCCGCAGAATGATCAGCAGCCCGACCGGGACCACGAACATCAGGCCGATCGCCCACTGGATGTCGTTCCGCGCGCGCTTGATCTCACTGTCCAACGTGTCGACGCGCAGCCTGCCGATCCAGGACGCGAGGCCGCCCAAACGCAACCCGGTCGAGAAACTCCGGCGGGACCTGATGCGACGACTGGCTCGGCAATCGGATCTTCCAATCCCATACGGCCATCCTCGGCCCATGCTGTGAGGCCTGGAACAAGCTTGTCGCCCTGCCCTGGCCCAGCATGTCCATCGGAAAGCGCCGGTGGGCGCATGGGCGCTGATCAGCGGGAATTGGCCGAAGCTTTTTCAAGGATCGAATTGGGAAATCGTTGACATGATAGATGGGTACTCATATTCACCTATGTAGGAATAATCGTAGCTTCAAAGGATTGGGGATGAGGTTTCCGTCTAAAGACAGCGCGCTTCAGTGCCTCAAGGATCTTGGGGTTGAAATAGGCACAGTAATCGATGTAGGCGTACAAATAGAAACTACCGAACTAAAAACGATATTCGGTGACAAGAAGCAGTTGTTGCTGGAGCCGGTGGAGGAGTATCATGAGGGCATCCGGAAGGCTTATGAAGGACTTGATACGGAGCTGATGCTTGTCGCAGCATCTGATAAAGACGGCGTGTCTGGTATCGCCAAAAAATTTCTGGGCGGCGGGACCTGGGTTACGCATAGTAGCTTAGTCGAGGAGGGGGCGTCTGAGTTTGTCCCCACAACCCGCCTTGATACGTTGATCAAGTCACGACAAGATCAAAGGCCTTTTCTTCTCAAGATTGATGTCGATGGCCTTGAGATGGAAATTCTCAGGGGTGCAACCGGTATCATTGACGAGGTCGATATCGTAATTATTGAGGCCACTCAAGCAACATTTCTTGATCGCCTGACTTATTTATCAGAATTCGGCTTTAAAATCTGGGATATTGTCGACCCTTGCTACTATCATGGCGTTTACATGCAGTCTGACATCATCATGGTGTCTCCACGTGTGATGAACATTGTACAAAACCAACCTTGGCAAACCGCGCCCTTTTCATGGCCGGATTGGGTTACCATCGAATCTTACGATCCCAATCAGACGCGCGATTAGAGTGCCTCGCAAAACTCTCCACTGTTGACGAGTCTTGCTTCGAGCATCAGGCGCAGCGAGAGTTTTGTGAGCGACAATTAAGATGCGATACCGGCTTATACGGACCTTGATGGGGCTGACTCATCGAGGTCTGCCGGCGCAACGGTGCGACGGCCTTCGTTGATGTCTCATCGGATGCGTTTCGTTCTCGACCCATCGGCCCAAGGAGATCAGTCGTGCTGTGGGTCCGCGACCGCATGAACGGCAACAGGATCACCGGCCGAACAGCCCCGGCGGCACCGCGGTGCTCGACCGGCCCTGGATGTCCCGATCGTACGTGGTGTTCGTAAATCGCAGGTGCCGCTCGGCGATCGCTGTAGCCGCCTCAGCTCTGCACGGCGGCGTCCCGAATTTGTTCCCTCTGCGGCGTCGCGCCGGTTGCCATTTGGGCCTCAAAACCGTACGTCCGCTCTACGCGCAAGCGTGTCGGGGTGTAGCGCAGCCTGGTAGCGCATCTGGTTTGGGACCAGAGGGTCGTAGGTTCGAATCCTATCGCCCCGACCATCCATTCGCCGTAGACGCCCTGGAGTTGGACGACCCGATGTCGAGCGCCCGCATCTACCAGCCCGCCAAGGATCCGACGCAGTCCGGGACCGCACGCGCCAAGGCCTGGGTGCTGGAATTCGACCAGACCGCGCCGCGCGAGACCGACCCGTTGATGGGTTGGACCGGCTCGTCCGACATGCTCCAGCAGGTCCACCTGGAGTTCGAGACCCGCGAGGAGGCCGTGGCCTACGCCACGCGGGCCGGCCTGTCCTACCGGGTCGAGGAGCCGCAGAAGCCGATCCTGCGCAAGGGCCTGTCCTACTCCGACAATTTCAAATTCAACCGCACCGCGCCCTGGACCCACTGAGGCACAGCGCGCGGCGCCTCAGATCTGAATCAGGATGGTCACGGCTCCGAAGATCAGGACGGAGCCGACCGCGAGGGCCAGGAGAATGAGGGCGGCGCGGGATTCGCGAAGATCGTCGTTCGTCATGGGTGCAGGCTAAACCCGGACCGGCGCCGCGCCAATCCGGGTCCGCTCACAAATCCGCTCAGAAGAAGATCGGGCGCGCGGTGGCATGGTGCTCGGCCAGCACCGCGTCATTGGCCGGATCGATCTCCTTCAGCACCGCATCGTAGCCCCAGAGGTCGGCGAGGTGCTGGAGCACCCGGCGGGCGTCGTCCTTCTGCAGGGTGATGCGGTTCAACGCGCGGTGATGCACGATCAGGCGGCGGTCGCCCGTGAGGTCCACATCCACCACCTCGATGTCCGGGTCGAGCCAGGCGACGTCGTACTGGCGCGCGAAGGAGCGCCGCATCTTGCGGTAGCCGCGCTCGTCGTGGATCGCCTCGACGTAGAGGTCCGACTCGTCGGGATCGTCGACGACGTGGAACAGGCGCATCTCGCGCATCAGCTTGGGCGACAGGAACTGCGCGATGAAGCTCTCGTCGCGATAGTTCGCCCAGACGTCCCGCAAGGTGGCCATGGCGTCGCCGGTGCCGGCGATCTCGGGGAACCAGGCCCGGTCCTCCTGCGTCGGCTGCTCCACGATGCGGGCGATGTCCTGCATCATGGCAAAGCCGATGGCGTAGGGATTGTGCCCGTTGTAGCCCCGCTCGTTGTAGTTCGGCTGGCGCACCACGTTGGTATGCGACTGCAGGAATTCGAGGTAGGCGGCCTCGCCGATCAGTCCCTTCTCGGAGAGGGCGTTCATGATCCGGTAGTGGCAATAGGTGGCGCAGCCCTCGTTCATCACCTTGGTCTGGCGCTGCGGGTAGAAGTACTGCGCCACGAGGCGCACGATGCGCAGGATCTCGCGCTGCCACGGCCGCAGGCGGGGGGCCGCCTTCTCCAGGAAATAGAGGATGTTCTCCTGGGGCAGTTCGAGGAGGGCCTTGCGGCGCTCCGCGGCGAGGTCGGGGCGGGCGCCGGCCACCTTCTGCGGCAGGGTGCGCCAGAGGTCGTTGTAGATCTGCTCGCCGTGCTCGGCGCGCTCGCGCTCGCGACGCTGCTCGGAGGCCAGATCCGGCCGCTTCTTGCGCGGGTATCGGTGGACGCCCTGGCTCATCAGCGCGTGTGCGGCGTCGAGCACCGCCTCGACGGCGGCGTGGCCGTAGCGCTCCTCGCAGCGCGAGATGAAACCCTTGGCGAAGTCGAGATAGTCGAGGATCCCTTCCGCGTCGGTCCACTGCTTGAACAGATAGTTGTTCTTGAAGAAGTGGTTGTGGCCGAAGGCTGCGTGCGCGATGACAAGCGTCTGCATCGTAGCCGTGTTCTCCTCCATGATGTAGGAGATGCACGGGTCCGAATTGATGACGATCTCATAGGCCAGCCCCATCATGCCGCGCCGATAGCCGGCCTCGTGCTGGGCGAAGTGCTTGCCGAAGGACCAATGCTTGTAGAACAGCGGCATGCCGATCGACGCGTAGGCGTCGAGCATCTGCTCGGCGGTGATGATCTCGATCTGGTTCGGGTACCAGGACAGGCCGAGGTCCCGCGCCTCTGCCTCGCAGGCGTCGTGAATGCGCCGGATCGTGTCGAAGTCCCAGTCGTTGCCCGTGAAGAGCGGCTCCTGGCTCCCGGAGATCCGTTGGGGCGTGGGGCGGATGATGCTGCCGACCATACGATTTACGCCTTCCTCGAAGGGTCCGTGCTCCGCGCTGTCACCGACGTGACGCGTGGGCTCAAGCCTCGGCTTCCGCCCGCGCGTCCTTGCGCCCGAACAATTCGCGGAAGACCGGGTAGATGTCGCGGCGGTGGTTGACCTTGCGCATGGCGATGGGCGCCCCCGTCTTCGCCAGGCCCTCGTAGGTCCGCCACAGGGTGGTGCGGTGCTCGACGAAGCCGGCCCGCGGGCCATTCTCGTCGCCGACCTCCAGGTAGGCGAAGTGCTGGCAGGCCGGCAGGATGTGGGCGCGCAGCAACTCCGTCGAGGTCGGCCCATCGGAGGAGACGTTGTCGCCGTCGGAGGCCTGCGCGGCGTAGATGTTCCAGTCGTTGGGGTCGTAGCGCTCGGCGATGACGCGCTTCATCTCGACGAGCGCCGAGGAGACCAGGGTGCCGCCGGTCTCGCGAGAACCGAAGAACGTCTCCTCGTCCACCTCCGTCGCCTTGTCGGTGTGGCGGATGAAGACGATCTCCACGTGGCGGTAGCGCCGGGTCAGGAAGATGTGCAGCAAGATGTAGAAGCGCTTGGCGAGGTCCTTCATGTGCTCGGTCATCGAGCCCGAGACGTCCATGAGGCAGAACATCACCGCCTGTGCCACGGGGCGCGGATAGGTCTCGAAGCGGCGGTAGCGCAGGTCGAGGGGATCGACGTAGGGGATGCGCTTGGTGCGCTCGCGCAGGCTCGAGAGCGTCAGCAGCAACTCCGGCAGGTCGGGGTCGCTGGACGGCGTCGCGGCGATGCGCGCTTCGAGCGCCGCGATCTCGTCGGGCTTGGGCCGCTTCAGCGCGATGCGGCGCGACATGGAATTGCGCAGGGTTCGCGTCAGGGCGAGGTTGGCCGGCGAGCCCGAGATCGTGTAGCCGGCCCGGCGCAGGCCTTCCGTCTCCACCACCGAGAGCCGGCGCTTGGCGAGATCGGGCAATTCGAGGTCCTCGAGGAAGAGTTCGAGGAATTCGTCGCGGGTGAGCACGAAGCGAAAGGCGTCCTCGCTGTTCTCCGAGCCCTCTCCGCCCTCCCCCGAGCCCTTGCCGCCGCCGCCCGAGGGCGGACGCTCGATGCGGTCACCCTCCACGTAGGTCTTGTTGCCGGGCAGGATGTGGTCGTGCAGTCCGGTGCCGGACTGGCGGGCGAAGCGCGGCTCGCGGACCCCGTCGGCCGGCACCGAGACGCGGCCGTCCTTGCCGAGATCCTTGATGTCCTTCTCCCGCGCGGATTCCCGCACGGCGCGCTGGGCCACGTCCTTCACGCGGCGCAGGAAGCGCTGTCGGTTCGCGAGGCTCTTGCCCCCGGGGTTCAGACGACGGTCGACGATGTGCATCCGGTGTGTGCGCCTTCGCCCTCAAGATCGATGTGGGATCGACTGGCCGGGGCGGCCACCGGAATGGCCGCCCCCTCACCCGTGGGATGGGCTTTTCCGCGCCCTACCCGGCCTGTTTCACCCGCATGTACCACTCGACCAGCCGGCGGACCTGCCGCTCGGTGTAGCCGCGGGCCACCATCCGGTCGACGAACTCGCCGTGCTTCTTCTCGGTCTCGCCGTCCTTCTTCGAGCCGAAGGAGATCACCGGCAGGAGTTCCTCGACCTGGGAGAACATCCGCCGCTCGATGACCTCGCGCAACTTCTCGTAACTCGTCCACGATGGATTTCGTCCACCGTGCTGCGCCCTGGAGCGCAGGGCGAACTTCACCACCTCATTCCGAAAATCCTTCGGGTTGGCGATGCCCGCCGGCTTCTCGATCTTGGTGAGTTCCTGGTTCAGCAATTCGCGATTGAGGAGCTGGCCGGTCTCGGAATCCTTGAAGTCCTGGTCCTCGATCCAGGCGTCGGCGTAGTCGATGTAGCGGTCGAACAGGTTCTGGCCGTAATCGTGGTAGGATTCGAGGTAGGCTTTCTGGATCTCATGGCCGATGAACTCCGCGTAGCGCGGGGCCAGTTCCGTCTTGATGAACTCCAGGTAGCGCTTCTCGGTCTCGGGCGGCAGCTGTTCGCGCCGCAGGGCCTGCTCCAGCACGTACATGAGGTGGACCGGATCGGCCGAAACCTCCGTGGTGTCGTGGTTGAAGGTCGCCGCCATCACCTTGAAGGCGAAGCGGGTGGAGATCCCATCCATGCCCTCGTCGACGCCGGCGGCGTCCTTGTATTCCTGCATCGAGCGGGCGCGGGGATCGACCTCGCGCAAGGATTCGCCGTCGTAGACGCGCATCTTCGAAAAGGCGTTGGAATTGGCGTGCTCGCGCAGGCGCGAGAGCACCGAGAAGCGGGCCAGCATCTCCAGCGTGCCGGGCGCGCAGGACGCGTCGGACAGTTCGGAGCCCGAGACCAGCTTCTCGTAGATGCGCTGTTCTTCGGTCACCCGCAGGCAGTACGGCACCTTGATCACGTAGATGCGGTCGATGAAGGCTTCGTTGTTCTTGTTGGTCTTGAAGGTCTGCCACTCGGACTCGTTCGAGTGGGCCAGGATCACGCCCGTGAAGGGAATCGCGCCGATGTTCTCGGTGCCGACGTAGTTGCCCTCCTGCGTCGCGGTGAGCAGGGGGTGCAGCATTTTGATCGGCGCCTTGAACATCTCGACGAATTCGAGGACGCCCTGGTTCGCCCGGTTGAGGCCGCCCGAGTAGGAATAGGCGTCGGGGTCCGCCTGCGAGAGGGTTTCCAGGCGCCGGATGTCGACCTTGCCGACGAGGCTGGAGATGTCCTGGTTGTTCTCGTCGCCCGGCTCGGTCTTGGCGATGGCGATCTGGCGCAGGCGCGAGGGCCGGACCTTGATCACCTTGAACTTCGAGATGTCGCCGTTGAACTCGTCGAGGCGCTTCAGGGCCCAGGGGCTCATCAGCCCCGTGAGGCGCCGCCGTGGGATGCCGTAGCGCTCCTGAATCTCGGTCCCCATCGTCTCGGGGTCGAACAGTCCGAGGGGGCTCTCGAAGACCGGCGAGACCTCGTTGCCGGCCTTGAGCACGTAGATGGGGTGTGTCTCCATCAGGGCCTTGAGGCGCTCGGCCAGGGAGGACTTGCCGCCGCCGACCGGGCCGAGCAGGTAGAGGATCTGTTTGCGCTCCTCCAGCCCCTGCGCCGCGTGGCGGAAGAACGAGACGATGCGCTCGATCGTCTCCTCCATGCCGTAGAATTCGGCGAAGGCGGGGTAGATCCGGATGGTACGGTTCATGAACACGCGCCCCAGGCGCGGGTCCTTCGCGGTGTCCACGAATTCGGGTTTGCCGATCGCCTCGAGGATGCGCTCTGCGGCGGAGGCGTACATCAACGGTTCGTCGCGGCAGGCCTCGAGATATTCGGAGAGGCTCATCTCCGTATCGCGACGCGCCTCGTAGCCACGGGCGAAGCTCTGGAACAGGTCGTTCGTCGACGGCATAGGCTTTCCGATCCCCTCACGACAGCGACAGCTTCATCCTGTCTCGGCTTGGATGCAACTGACAGGCCCAGTTTTGTCGCAGCGCGATGCGGACGAAATTTGGGCGTGTGATGCGTGCCACAGTGCAACACCCGGCGCCGGCAGCCCTCCCCGTGCAGCCCTCCCCTTGCCGCCCCTTCCGCCGCCGGTCCGGTTCGCGACCTCGGGGCGGAAGGGGCTCGGCGTCCGGGCCTCAGAGGTCGGTGGCGCCGGACTTCGCCGCATCCGGCTTGGCGTCCGGCTTGCCCGCGCCGACCGTGATCTTGATGGTCTGGGTCTGGACGTTGCCGTCGGAATCCTTGACGTCCACCGTCACCTCGTCGCTGCCGGTGAAGCCGTCCTTGCTCTGGTAGAACACCGCCTGCACTGCCGCGTCCTTGTTGGGGCAGCGGAACTTGGCCGGGGTCTTGAGCTTGCCGACCTTGGTGATGAGCGAGCCGTTCTTCGGGGCGCCGTTCACCCGGATTTCGGGCATCGGGCCCGTCGAGCAGTCCTTCTTCAGGTTCGGCACGATGACGAGGCGCACGCTCTTGCCGCTGGCGGCGGTCTCGCTGCGCGTGACCGTGGTCTGGGCCAGGGCCGGCCCCGTGAGGAGGAGGCCGGCGGCGAGGAGGGTGGCGGAACGGGCGAGCAACATGCGGGACGAACTCCGATGACATCGGGCGGCCCGCACCGGAGGGGGCGGACGTGGCCCGTGTCCGGCGGATGTGGGGATGGGGCATGCGCCCGTCGAGTGGTCAGGCCCCGCCGAAGCGCGGTCCGGTGGCGCTCAGCCTTCGGCGGCCGGCTCCGGCGGCACCCGCAGGCGCGCGATGGCGGCCGCGCAGGCCCGCAGGTCGTCGAGGGCGTCCTCCAGCACGACCCGCGATTCCGCCGAGAGGCTCGGTGCGTCCCCCTCGGGCCGGGCTTCGGTCACGCTCTCCGCATCCTGTGCGCAGGGGGCGGCCACCTCGACCTCGCCGCGCCCCACCGACTGCACGAAGCGCAGGCCGCGCTCGCGCAGCACGCGCTGGGCGCCCTTGATCGTGTAGCCCTGCCCGTGCAGCAGGCGCCGGATGCCCTTCAGAAGGTCGACGTCCTCGGGTCGGTAATAGCGGCGCCCGCCGGCGCGCTTGACGGGGCGGATCTGGCTGAAGCGCGTCTCCCAGAAGCGCAGGACGTGCTGGGGCACGTCGAGTTCGTCGGCGGCTTCCTTGATGGTGCGAAAGGCACCCGCGCTCTTTTCCGGCACGTCCCGCGCCGGCGCCGCCCCTGGGCCCGGGTCGGGCGTCACCGCGTCGGTCCGGATCGCGAGGGACATCGGGCGCCTCAATCGTCGTCGTGTTCGGCGGCGCCGTTCAGGCCGTTGATCCGCGCCTTCAGCACGTTCGAGGGCTTGAAGACCATGACCTGGCGCGGTTCGATCGCGACCTCGACGCCGGTCTTCGGATTGCGCCCGACCCGGCGGCCCTTGCTGCGCACCACGAAGGACCCGAACGAGGACAGCTTCACCGTCTCGCCGCTGGCGAGACAGGCGCAGATCTCGGAGAGCACGGTCTCGACGAGGGCGGAGGACTCGGTCCGCGACAGGCCGACCTGCTGGTAGACGGCCTCGCTCAAATCGGCGCGTGTGACCGTCTTTCCCGTCATGCGACATTCCCCAAGGCGATTCGAGTTTTCTTAGTATCTCTATGATCGCGCACGCTAATCGGCGTTCAGGTCGGGGTCAACACTGCGTAGGCATTACCGAGGGGATCACCCCCGTCGATCGGCCTCCCCAAGCCGGCAGGGTCTACCAGCGGATCAGTGCCGCGCCCCAGGTGAATCCCCCGCCGATCGCCTCGATCATGACGAGGTCGCCGGCCCGGATGCGCCCGTCCTTGCAGGCGACGTCGAGGGCGAGGGGAATCGAGGCCGCCGAGGTATTGCCGTGCCGGTCCACGGTGAGCACCACCTTCTCGCGGGCGATGCCGAGCTTGTCGGCCGACGCCTCGATGATCCGGCGGTTGGCCTGGTGTGGTACGAACCAGGCGAGGTCGTCGGCCGTGGTGCCGGAGGCCCGGAAAGTCTCGTCGATCACGTCGGTCACGGAGCCGACCGCGAAGCGGAACACCTCCTTGCCGGTCATGCGCAGGTGGCCCGTGGTCCCGGTCGAGCCTGGACCGCCGTCGACGTAGAGCTTGTCGCGGTGGCGCCCGTCAGAGCGCAGGCTCGCGGTGAGCACGCCGCGGTCGGCGCTCGTGCCCGCCCCGTCCTGCGCCTCCAGCACGATGGCGCCGGCGCCGTCGCCGAACAGCACGCAGGTGGTGCGGTCCTCCCAATCGAGGATCCGCGAGAAAGTCTCGGCACCGATGACGAGGGCGCGTTTCGCGCTCCCCGTGCTCAGGAATTTGTCGGCGGTGGTAACGGCGTAGACGAAGCCGGCGCAGACCGCCTGCACGTCGAAGGCGAAGCCCCCGCGCATGCCGAGTGCCGCCTGGATCTCGGTGGCGGTGGAGGGAAAGGTGTGGTCCGGCGTCGAGGTCGCGCAGATGATCAGGTCGATGTCGTCGGCGGTGAGGCCCGCCGCGTCGAGGGCGGCCCGGGCGGCGCGGGTGCCCAGCACTGAGGTGGTCTCGCTGGCGTCGGCGAGGTAGCGCTGGCGGATGCCGGTGCGCTGCACGATCCAGTCGTCGGAGGTGTCGACGGTGCGGCTGAGCTCATCGTTCGTCACGCAGCGGGCCGGCAGGGCCGAGCCGCAGCCGACCACCACCGAGCGCAGCACCGGATGGGAGAGGACCGTCATCTGGAAAAGACCGTCATGGGGCCGTCCTTCTTTCGTCCCGCCCCACTCACGACGAGGCGGTCGCCGGCGTCAGGTCGAGCATGTCGCGGATGGTCCGCATGAGGTCGTGACGGGCCATGTCGTGGGCGAGGTCGACGGCCGCCGCGAAACCGTGCGCGTCCTCCGAGCCGTGGCTCTTGATCACGATACCCTCGAGGCCGAGGAACACCCCCCCGTTGGCCCGGCTCGGGTTCATCTTCTCCCGCAGCGCCTTGAAGGCGTGACGGGCGAAGAAGTAGCCGATCTTGGCCGAGAGCGTCCGGCTCATGGCGGCGCGCAGGTAGCTGCCGATCTGCTTGGCCGTCCCCTCCGCGGTCTTCAGGGCGATGTTGCCGGTGAACCCTTCCGTGACCACGACGTCCACCGTGCCCTTGCCGAGGTCGTTGCCCTCGACGAACCCGTGATAGGCGAGGTTCGGCAGGTCGGTCTCCCGCAGGGTCCGGGCGGCTTCCTTCACCGCCTCGTTGCCCTTCATCTCCTCGGTGCCGACGTTGAGGAGGCCCACGGTCGGCCGGTCGAGGTCGAACACGATCCGCGCCATGGCTGCGCCCATCACCGCCATCTCGACGAGGTGCTCGGCATCGGTGCCAATGGTGGCGCCGACGTCCAGCACCACGCTCTCCCCCCGCACGGTGGGCCAGAGGCACGCGATGGCTGGGCGCTCGATGCCCGCCAGGGTCTTGAGGCAGATCTTCGACATCGCCATCAGGGCGCCGGTGTTGCCCGCCGAGACCGCCGCGTCCGCCTCGCCGTCCTTCACCGCCTGGATGGCGCGCCACATTGAGGACTTGCCGCGCCCGGAGCGCACCGCCTGGCTCGGCTTGTCGTCCATGGCGATCGCCACCGTGGTGTGGCGGATCTCGACGGCGCCCTTCAGGCGCGGCTCCGCCGCCACCAGGGGCGCCAAGATGGCCTCGTCCCCGAACATCAGGAACGTCATCTCGGGATGGCGCTCGCGGGCGATGGCGGCGCCCGGCACCACCGTCGTGGGGCCGTGGTCGCCGCCCATGGCGTCGAGCGAGATGCACACTCTCTGGGACATGTCGGGTGGCCGGTGGCCTCTGGTCGCGGGTGGGGACGGCCCTCCCTGAAAGGGCCGAAGATGGGCGGGGGCGCGAGGAACCGCCGGCCCCGTGCCCGGCGCGGCGGAAAATAACGATTGAGGCCGGTCGGGCAAACGAAATCTGAGCCCGTCCGCGAAAGCCTGCGCCGGCCCGGTCCCGACGGCGTCAGTCGTTGGCCGGCTTCAGGGCGCCGAGGGCGGCGAGCGGCGGCTCGTCTGTGTCCTCCACGTGCGGCGCGAAGGTGACCCCCGGTTTGCGCGGATAGGGATCGAGGCCCAGCGCCAGGAATTCGGCCGTGATGGAGCCGAAGTCGATCTTGCCGCCGATGATCGGATCGGGGACGTCGGCATCCTCCGCATCTGTGCCCTGGAGCCGGTCGGTATCCGTGAACAGCAGGTCCACGGGCTCGGAGACCGGCCCGTCGAAGGGGTCGAGGCTCACCGTGCAGACCTGCGTCACCGTCGCCGTCACGGTGCCGCGTACCCGGAAGGCCGAGGGCGGGCCGCTGGTCTCGTAGGTGCCCACGAGATCGCGGATGGCCGGAATCGCGAAGTCTCGCGCGAGTGCTGCGCATTCCTCGGGGCTCGCGGTCACGGTCAGGTGTCCGTCGCTGCGCCGGAGCCGGTCGACGCTGACGATCCGCGAGAGGGGACCGGTCTCATCCAGGCGGGTCATGGTGTCGTCCGTGTCGGTGTTGCGCCGGGCTCGTCGAGCGGTGCGAAGAAGGCTTTGGATTCGGGGAGGAAGGCTTCGGGGTCCGGAAAGCGCGGGCCTTCCCCGATGAGGTCGTCGAGGTCGGCCCGCGCCAGCGCATCGGCGGCCGCCAGGACGTAGTCGGTCAGATGCGCGGCGGCCTCGGGTGCTGCGAGCCCGAGGACGTTGCGGGCGAGCGCCGCCCGGAGCGCCGTCGCATCTCCGGCATCGAGGGCCGCGTCGTAGCCCTCGGCGCGGCCGTAGAACGCGGCCCCAAGCTTCTTCATGCGTTTGGGCACGCCGAAATCGCCGATGCCGGATTCGCGCAAGGACGAATCGAGCTGCAGGAACACCGAATTCACGAGGTCCTGCGCCACGTCCGCCGCCGGCTCCGGCAGACCGTTCAGGCGCCGCAGCACCAGGATGACGTGCAGGATCAGGCATTCGAAGCGCCCCTCCAGCGTGTCGGGCACCCCGAGCCCGGTATAGAGGCCGGGCCGGCGCGCGGCCGAGTTGACGCGCAGGTGCAGCGTCTCGATCAGCCGTTCGCGGGGGCCGAGTCGGCCCCAGGCGCGCAGGCGTGCCACGAGATCGCCGATCACGCGCCGCCTCCCCGCGTCGCGGTGGAGGGAGGGATGTCGGTCGGCGGCTGTGGCCGGGCTTGCCTTGTCAAAACCATAACCCCGCGTTACGGCAGCGAACGGTCAAGGTGCAACCTCCATCGGGATTCTTCGAAGGCCTCGGTGCCGGGGTGGGGATCGGGGCCATGCACGCGTTCAGTTCCTCGCAAGCTCAAGGGTGGCCGATGTCGCGCCGTCTCGTCTCGTCGCTCGCTCGCCTCGCCGTCCTCGGCGTGATCGGAGCCGGTGTGTCCGGCTGCATCGGCGAGGACATCCGCCACGGCTACCAGATCGACCAGGCGGCGCTGGCCACGGTGAAGCCCGGCATGAGCGCCGAGCAGGTGCTGCAGATCTTGGGCACGCCCTCCACCGTCTCCACGGTCGGCAACAAGTCCTGGTACTACATCAGCCAGAACACGCGCCGCACGGTCCTGTTCCTCGGCGAGCAGGTCGAGGACCAGAAGGTCACCGCCGTCTACTTCACCTCCGCCTTCAAGGTCGAGCGGGTCGCGCTCTACGGCCTCCAGGACGGCAAGGTGTTCGACTTCATCGAGCGCACCACCCCGACCAGCGGCGCCGACCGCGCCTTCCTCAGCCAGCTCTTCCGCGGCCTGACCAAGTACGAGCCGTTCGGCAGCGGGTCCGGCACCAGCATCGTTCCGGGCGCCAATCGCGGCCTGTAAGCCGGCGGACCCGTCCGGGTCGCCCGGCGCACAGGGCCCCCTTTCATGAAGCGCGCGGCGGGCCGGGGATGCCGCTGCGCGACGCGGCGCGAGCCCCGTCGCTCAAGTCTGTGCAGGATGCTCGTCGATGCCGTCGCGCGATGGATTCCTGATCGAGGGCGGTGAGACCGGAGCGCTCCTGCGCGCCTTCGACTGGTCCGCCTCGCCCCTCGGCCAGCCGGCGGACTGGCCCCAGGCCCTGAAGACCCTGGTCGGCGTCATGCTCGGCTCGCAGCAGCCGATGCTGATCGTCTGGGGGCCCGACTACGTCACCCTCTACAACGACGGTTATGCCGCCATGTGCGGGGCGCGCCACCCCGCCGCCCTCGGCGGTTCCTTCCGCCACCTCTGGCACGACATCTGGGACCAGGTGGAGCCGATCCTGGCCCGGGCCTATGCGGGCGAGGCGACGCATATGGACGGCATCGCCTTCATCATGCACCGCAACGGCTACCCGGAGGAGACGTACTTCTCCTTCGGCTACACGCCGGTCCGCGACGATGGCGGCCGGGTCGCCGGCATGTTCTGCGCCTGCGCCGAGACCACGGGGCGGCTCCAGGCCGAGCGCGAGGCCAGTGCCGAGCGCCGCCGCCTGGAGCAGCTCTTCGCCCAGGCCCCGAGCTTCATGGCGGTCCTGCGCGGGCCGCAGCATCGCTTCGAACTCGCCAACCCGGCCTACATGCGCCTCGTCGGCGACCGGCCGGTGATCGGCCGGACGGTGGCCGAGGCCCTGCCGGACGCAGTCGCGCAAGGATATCTCGACCTCCTCGACACCGTCTATCGCAGCGGCGAGGCCTTCACAGCCACGGCCTCGCCGCTCACTCTTCAGGTGGAGGCTGGCCGCCCGGAGAGCCAGCGCTATCTCGACTTCGTCTACCAGCCGATCTTCGGCGACGACGGCACCGTCACGGGCATCTTCGTGGAGGGGGTCGACGTCACCGACCGGGCGCTGGCCGAGATCGCGCTGCGCCGGAACGAGGCGGAGCTGCGCTTCCTCAACGCCGACCTCGAACGCCAGGTCATCCTGCGCTCGCACGAGCGCGGTCTGACCTGGCAGGTCAGCCCCGACCTCCTCGGCGTGTTCCACCCGGACGGCTACTTCGAGCGCCTGAACCCGGCCTGGGAGATCGTTCTCGGCTGGACGGAATCGGAGATCGCGGGCCGTTCCGTGCTCGAACTGATCCATCCCGACGATGCGGGCCGGAGCCGTCAGGCCATCGACGCGCTGCGCGCGAACATGCCGGTGTTCCGTTTCGAGAACCGCTACCGCACCCGCGACGGCCGTTATCGCTGGATCTCCTGGACGGCCGTGCCGGAGGGCGGGCGCGCCTATTGCAGCGGGCGCGACATCACCGAGGACAAGGCGCGGGAGGCCGCCCTCGACCAGGCTCAGGAGGCGCTGCGGCAGGCGCAGAAGATGGAGGCCGTGGGCCAGCTCACCGGCGGCGTCGCGCACGACTTCAACAACTTGCTCACCGTGATCAAGTCCTCAACCGATCTCCTGAAGCGGCCGGGCCTGCCCGAGGAACGGCGCGCGCGCTACGTCGACGCGATCGCCGACACCGTGGCACGCGCAGCCAAGCTCACGGGCCAACTTCTCGCCTTTGCCCGCCGCCAGGCCCTCAAGCCCGAGACCTTCAACGCCATCACCAGCGTCACGGCGATCAGCGAGATGGTGGGGACTCTCACGGGCGCCCGCATTGAGATCGTGCTGGAGGTTCCCGACGCCCCCGCCTACGTCCACGCCGACCCGAGCCAGTTCGACACGGCCCTCGTCAACATGGCGGTGAACGCGCGCGACGCCATGGATGGCCACGGGCGGCTGACGATCCGTGTCCGGACGGTAGAGGGCATTCCGCCCCTCGGCATCGGCATGGGCGCCTTCGTGGCGGTGTCGCTCACCGATACGGGCGGCGGCATCGCGCCGGATGCGCTGCACCGGATCTTCGAGCCGTTCTACACCACCAAGGGCGTCGGCCAGGGCACGGGCCTCGGCCTCAGCCAGGTTTTCGGGTTCGCCAAGCAATCGGGCGGGGAGGTCCTTGCGGAGAGCGTGCCGGGCCGGGGCGCCACTTTTACTCTCTACCTGCCGCGCATCGCGGACGCGGTTCCGGCCGAGGCGGCGCCGGAGGAGGCCGAGCCGCTCACGGACGGGCACGGCACCTGCGTGCTGGTGGTGGAGGACAACCCGGAGGTCGGCGGCTTCGCCACCCAAACCCTGGCGGAGCTCGGCTACCACACGGTCTGGGCCACCAATGCGGCCGATGCCCTGCTCCAGATCGAGAAGATTCCCTACCGGTTCGAGGTGGTGTTCTCGGACGTGGTCATGCCGGGCATGAACGGGATCGAGCTCGCCAAGGAGATCGCCAAGCGCCGCCCCGACCTGCCGGTGGTTCTGGCCTCCGGCTACAGCCATGTGTTGGCCGAGGAGGGCAGCCACGGCTTCGAATTGCTGCACAAGCCCTATTCGGTGGAGCAGCTCTCGCGGGTCCTGCGCCGGGCGGTGGCCCGGAGCCGCCGCGAGCGCCTGCGTTCCTGAGGGCCTAGCGGGCCCCGGCGCTGCTGCGGTCCAGGCGGGCGAGCAGGCTCGCGAAGTGCTCCGTCACCGCCTCCTCGGGCTGGGCCGCGTAGGTCGCCTGGAGACCGCCCGCGAGGCTCGCCACCAGCGGATGGGACCGCACGACGCGCAGCGACCGGCGTGCGGCCACGCCACGGTCCGGTAAGCCTACGGCGCTGGCGGCGCTCGACGAAAGCAACTTGTCCATGGCAGGGACCCCTCGAACCCGGCTCGGCCGACGTCGGAGGTCAACGTGCCGCCGGCGGGGCCGATCCGGCAAGACGTCACGGGGTGTCCGCGCGCGGTTCCTCGCGGGCTGTGGCACCATCGCCACGGGGCGCCAGGGTCTTCGCGATCTCCCCGGGTGCCCGGAACAGCCAAGCGGGTCGGCCTGCCGCCAGGGCGTCCGCGCGCGTGTAACCCCAGGCCACGGCAGCGAAATCGCAGCCCGCCTCTGTCGCCGCCGCGTGGTCACGGAGTTCGTCTCCGACATAGAGCACCTCGGACGGCGCGAGTCCGGCCCCCCGGATCAAAGCGCGCAGGCGCTTGCCCTTGGCGAACAGCGAAGCCCCGCAGGCATAGGTGTCGAAGCGTCCGGCCGACACCGGACCGAGGGCTTGGCGGATGTTGGCTTCGCGGTTCGAACTCAGGATCGCGAGCCGCAGGCCAGCGGCGTCGAGATCCGCCAGCATCGCGGGGATGCCGGGAAAGGGCGGGATCCCGGCGATATCCCGCGTCGCCAGCCGGTGCATGTGCCGGGTGATGAAGGGCAGCTTCCAGGCCGGGATGCCGAGGTGGCGGACGATCCCGCGGGCATCCATCCCGCGCAGGGCGTGCGTCTCGTGCGCGGCGATGCGGCGGAAGCGGTAGCGGTCCGCCACGTCGTTGATGACGGAAGTGAACCAGGGAAAACTGTCGGCCAGGGTGCCGTCGAAGTCGAAGGCGACGAGCCGATACCGGGGGTGGATCAAGAGCCGAGGTTGTCCACGGGCACGACGAGGCGCATCACCAAGCCGTCCGGCGCCCAGTCCTGCTCCAGGGCGCCGTCGAGCTGGCCGGCCACGCTGCGCTGGGCCAGCACCGTGCCGAAGCCCTGCCGGGTCGGCGGTCCGGTGACGGTCGGGCCGCCGCGCTCGGCCCAGGTCAGGGTGTAGGTCGACCCTTCCCGGCGACCGGTCAGCAGCACGCTGCCGGCCTCCGTGGAGAGGCCGCCATACTTCATCGCGTTGGTGGCTTGTTCATGCATGATCAGGGCGAGGGCCGTCGCGGTGCGCTCGCCCACGGCGACGTCGTCACCATCGATCACGATGCGCTCGCGGCCATCCTGGGTGTAGGCGGCCATGATCAGCCGCATCAGGCCGAACAGCGTCTGGCCCTTCACCGCCGGCGCGCTCGCGGGCGAATGCGGCCGCACGTATTCGTGGGCCTGCGCCAGGGCCCCGAGGCGCTCGCGGAAGGCGGTGACGAAGGGGCGGGCCGCCGGGTCGGTGCGTGCCGAAAGCCCGGCGATGCCGCCCACCACCGCGAAGATGTTCTTGATGCGGTGGGACAGCTCCTTGATCAGGAGATCGCGTGCCTCCTCCGCGCGTTTGCGCTCGCGCAGGTCGCGGGTCACCGTGGCGTAGCCCACGAAGGCGCCATCCGCGTCGCGCACCGGGAAGATGTTGTAAAGGACCGCGATCCCCTCACCCGTCGCGAAGTGGCGGAAGGCGAGTTCCCCCTCCCACCAGCCCTGCCGCTCCACCGCCGGCAGCACCGTGCCGGTGACCACCGCCTGGCTCTCGGGCATGAAGTAATCGGTGACGTGGGTGCCGGCGACCGCCGCGATGTCGGGTAGCCCGACGAGGCGGCGCCCGGCCTCGTTGATGTGCTGGACGAAGCCTGCCCGGTCGGCCATGCCGATGAAGTCCTGGGATTGCTCGACGATGGCGGCAAGCTTGCGCGCCTCGCCCTCGGCGCGCTTCAAATCCTCGATATCCGTGCAGGTGCCGAACCAGCGCTCGATCCGCCCGTCCGCATCGTAGAGCGGCATCGCGCGGCCCAGCGTCCAGCGATAGGTGCCGGAATGGTGGCGCAGGCGGTACTCCACCTCGTAGGGCTCGCCGGTGGCGAGGCTGTGCCGCCAGCGCGTCCAGGCCCGCTCCTGATCCTCGGGATGGAACATGCCGTTCCAGCCCTCGCCGTCCGTCGAGCCGTACGGGACCCCGGTGAACGCGTACCAGCGGTCGTTGTAGAAATCGTGGTAGCCGTCCGGCAGCGTGGTCCAGACCATCTGGGGCATGGCCGCTGTCATCACGCGGAAGCGCCGCTCGCTCGCCGCCAGATCCGCCTCGCGCGCATCGACCTCGCCTCGGGTCCGGGTCAACTCGATCAGCGTCGAGACCTGACGGGCGAGCGCCTCCAGGGTCTCGGTCTGAACGGCGGTCAGCCCGTCGGGGCGCGCGTCCCGGTCGAGGACACAGAGGGTCCCGAGGGGCATCCCGGAGGGGGCGCGGACGATGGCCCCGGCGTAGAAGCGCAGGCGCCGATCGCCGGTCACGAGAGGGTTGTCGCGCGTGCGCGGATCTTGGATCAGGTCCGGGATGACGAGGAGCTCTCCGGCCTCGATCGCGTGCGCGCAGATCGACATCCGGCGAGGGGTCTCGGGCAATTCGAACCCGACGCGGGCCCGGAACCATTGACGGTCTCGCTCGACCAGACTCACCAGGGCGATCGGAGCCCCGCAGACCAGGGCGGCAATGCGCGTCAGGTCGTCGTAGCGGGTCTCGTTCCCGTCCGACTCAAGGTCGAGGCTGCCGAGCTCCGCCAACCGCTCCGCCTCGGTCCATCCAGTAGTCGAGACTGAGCAGGTGAAGGTCGAAGGCAAACGTCGTCATCCTCGTCGGTCGTTACACATAGGTGCTCTCCGGCGCCTGGGGTAGCGCTCGAACGCGCAATCGTGACCTATGATGAATACCGCCGCCGCATCCGTGTGCATGGGGCCGCCCTCCGATGCCGGTGCACCGGAGGGCGGCCGGTCTTCAGGCCGTCCTCAGGCCGCCTTGGCCGTGTCGAGGGTGGGATAATCGACGTAGCCCTCGGGGCCCTGGCTGTACCAAGTCTTCGCCTCGTCCTTGTTCAGGGGGGCGTGCTTGGCGAGGCGCTCGGGCAGGTCCGGGTTGGCGATGAACGGGCGTCCGAACGCGATGGCGTCGGCCTGACCCGCGTCCAAGGCCGCCTGAGCCCGGGGACCGTCGTAATCCGAGTTGAGGATCAGGGGACCGTCGAACGCGGCCTTCATCGTCGGAGCGACCGGCGGATGGTTGGCGGTGCCGAAGGTGCCGTTCGGGCCCGGTTCGCGCAGCTCGAGGAAGGCGATGCCGATCTTCGAGAGGGCGGCCGCCGCGGCACCGAACAGGGCGTCGGGGTTCGAATCGTCGACGCCCTGGATGGCCCCGTTCGGCGACAGGCGCACGCCCGTGCGGTCCCGGCCGACGGCGTCGGCGACCGTCCGGGTCACCTCCGCGAGCAGGCGGATGCGGTTCTCGATGGAGCCGCCATAGGCGTCGGTCCGGAAATTCGAGCCGTCGCGCAGGAACTGGTCGATGAGGTAGCCGTTCGCCGCGTGAATCTGCACGCCGTCGAACCCGGCCGCGATGGCGTTGCGGGCGGCGCGATCATAATCGGCCAGCAGGCGTGGGATCTCGTCGACGGAGAGTGCCCGGGCTTCCGCGTAGGGCTTCTTGCCCGCGTAGGTGTGGGCGGCGTCCGGCGCCGTGGTGGCCGAGGCCGAGACCGGCTTCTCGCCGCCGAGGAAGTCGGGGTGGACGATGCGGCCCATGTGCCAGAGCTGGCAGACGATCTTGCCGCCTGCCTCGTGCACGGCCTGGACGATCGGCTTCCAGGCCTCGACCTGCTCGTCCGACCAGATGCCAGGCGCGAAGGGCCATCCCAGGCCCTCCTGCGAAATGCCGGTGGCCTCCGTCAGGATGAGGCCGGCGCCGGCACGCTGGCGGTAATACTCCACCATGATCGGGGTCGGCACGTGCTGGGCGGTGGCGCGGCCCCGGGTGAGCGGCGCCATGAAGACGCGGTTCTTGGCGTCGATCGCGCCGATGCGGATCGGGTCGGACAGGCTGGGCATGCGGGAGACTCGCGTTGTTTCAAGGACAAACGGACGGCGCAGGGCACTTGGGCCGGCCCGTCAACGCTGTCATTTGGGGACGTCGCGAATCGAGGCCAGACGGCAGGGCGGCCCGCCCACGCAAGCTTGTGCGAGGGCGCACGTATCGATTCCCGATGCCGGAACCCTCGCCGCCGTCAGCGGCTCGCCGAACTCGATGCGGGCGTTGTCTCGACGCGCGCCCGGGTCGGTCGCGAACGGATCGGGCCGGAATGCCGTCTCCGGGCTCCGTGCCGTCAGGCGCCGGCCGAGAGCTGCGCCTCGAAATCGGACAGGACGGACGATCGCGCGAGCTTGTGGTAATAGTCGAACGACCATCCGGTCTCGACATCGACGCCTCGACCGTCTCGCAACCCGGAGATGAACGCGTTGAAGCGCGTACGTTCCTCGGCCACCAGCTTCATCGTGGTGGCCCTGACGTAGTCCGGTGGAATGTTGCGGCTCTTCATGGCCGCCACCCCGTCCCGCACGGCGCGGGGATCGTCGTCCACGATCAGCGTCGTCTCGGGATGGAAGAACGTATCGCGTCCCCCGCGGCTGCGGGTGGAGACGACCGGCAGGCCGGCCAGGAGATACTCGATGCTCGCATACATCGCGCCTTCGAGCTTCGAGAGGCAGAGGCCCACATGCGCCGAGGCCATGGCCTCGTTGACCGCGACGTGGCTCATCAGAACGATGCCATCATCGACGACGTCGTTCAGAATGGCGTGTCCGCGCGGCATCGTACGGACGAAGTTCTGGAGTTGCTGATGCTTGAGCTGTGCGGGCCAGTGGCTGAACATCTTCGTCACGTAGGCGCAGCTTGGCACGAGCCGGGCCAGATCATGCCGTTTGAAGGGCGCGAGCTGCGCGTTGTAGATCGCATCGAACCTTCGTTCGTGACCCGGCAGCGGGTGATACATGGTCTCGTTGACGAACATGTTCTGTGGCGCGAATTGCACCGCGACCCCGAGACGACGGAGAATCTGTTCCTCGTCCCGGGTATTCGCCATCATGATCATGCGCGCATGCGGATACTGCTTTTGAAATCGGCGATGCTGCACGGCGAGGGACAGGGCAAAGATCCGGCGCTCGAGACTCATGGTGATCGGAACCAGGAACACCAGGGGTTTGTCGGCGAACCGGCGCGCGAAGTAATGGGCTGCGCCGAATGGCCAAGGCTGCGGCTGACAGCAGAAGATGATCGGATCGCGACTGAGCACATGTCCCATGACCGGCGTGCCGGGCTGCCAGTTCTGGTAGGGCCGCGTGAACAGGCCGCGCAGCCCGGCCAAGTCCTTCATGACGGGCACGCCGAACAGAAACGGGTACCTCAGAAACTGCAGGTTCAACATCGTGGGGCAGCTCGTTGCACCGTCAAAGGGCGTCGGGTTGATGCCGCAGCATAGAATTCGCGGATGTAGACGGTCGTCGAATTTCCGTCCAGCGGAACGTGATCGCGCCGTCTTCCTGAGATAATATTGGAATCGCCGGCTATTTCCGCCAGTATTGAATTCCGCTGCACGCTACTTTCTATGGTGCCATGGATAGAAAGCGACCATGATGATGGCGATCAGCGCCGTCAGCATCAGAACGTTGCCCTGCACCAGCGCATAGGTGAAAAGGCCCACCGAAACGACGGTGATCCCTACCATCAGCGCGAGCACGAACATGTTCATCGGCTCAGGGGTTCCTTGCCCGTTGAAGACGAGACGGTCGCGGTGTGACGGTTGAACGAGACTGCATAGGGCAAAACCGCGCCCGCCGCTCCATGCTGGCTTTCCGTCTGGCCTTCCACGGCATCGGCCTTTCCGGAGGATCGATCCGCCACATCGAATCTCCGGTGATCGGACATCTCGGGAGTCCGGGAGGCTGTCTATCACGCAGGCGTCGGGCCGCGCCATGCCACGGTGAAGCGCGAGCAGCCCTGTCCGACTTATGCTGGGCCGAGATCCAGACCGCACGCGCGGTCGTCTGACGGACCGCAGAGTGATCGCGCCGAGCCACTCCGAACGAGATCGGCGGCATCCTCGAAAAATCTGATAAAACGATGTTCCGCGCGCCTCCAGGGCGGCGATGATCGAAGCCCCGATGGGGCAGGCTTCGAATGGTCGGAGCGAGAGGATTCGAACCTCCGACCCCTAGTCCCCCAGACTAGTGCGCTAACCGGGCTGCGCTACGCTCCGACGCCCCTAAAGGCAGGCGGGTCTTAGCTTTTGGCCCCCGGCGACGCAACCCCCTCGGCAGGCTCGCCGCCAAAAATCGGCAGGGGTCTCGGCGGCGGCGTGGCGGCCCGGGTCGTCGGACGACCGCGCGTCCGCCTGTATTCGGGTAGGACTTGCCTGGTATCGGTGCGGTCGCCGATCACTCGTGCGCGACGGGGTGGACCGGTATCCGCCCCGCGCTGCGGAGGAGGACGCGGCGTCGGCAAGCGCGCGTGCGGGGCGGATCTCGGGCCCCCGTGGTCCGGGACTCGCATTCCAGAGCCGCATACGAGCCGTGCGCAATCCGACCTCGGATTTGGCCATCGTGTCGGAGGATGAAAGACCCCGGTCGCGCGTTGCCCTGTCTGAGCACCGGAGACAACCCTGAGAGGAACGAACATGGATGTCAGCCTCGTCGCGATGAACAATGAGGCCAACCGCATCGCCTCGGAGCGCCTGCTCGAGCAGCTGCGCGACGAGGGTCTGCACTATCGGCTGTGGGTCACCGGAACGCCCGCGGGCGACACCCTGCACATGCGGGTCGACCGGCTCTGTCCCCGGATGCGCGAACGGATCGGAAAGGTGATGCGTGGGCGCGGGCTGAGGCTCGACATCACCGGGGCGTGACGCGCCGCTGCGTCCTCGATCGTCCGGCGGTGCACTCGTGAGGCAGGCCGAGGGGTCGCACGCATTCCCTAGGCGCGTTTTTCGAAACGATGTGTTTCCATCGTTTCCATTTTCGCGGGACGCCGGAGATCGCATCTTCCTGACATCGCGGCACGGTCGAGACGACGCGGAGCCGCCGGCCAGGAGAGCGTCCCATGTCCCAGAACGGCATCCATCACGTCACCGCCTTTTCCGGTGCCGCCGCCCGCAACCTCGACTTCTATACGGATACCCTCGGGCTTCGGCTCGTGAAGAAGACCGTGAACTTCGACGATCCGGGCACCTATCACCTCTATTACGGTGACGAGACCGGGCGTCCCGGCACGATCCTGACGTTCTTCCCGATCACGCACGCGGCCCCCGGCCGGGTCGGAATCGGCGAGACGCAGGAGACGGCCTTCCGCGTGCCGCGTTCGTCCATCGGCTGGTGGACGCATCGATTCGTCGAGAAGGGCATCACCCACGAGGCCCCGGCGCGCGCCTTCGGTGAGCCGATTCTGCGCTTCCGGGACCCGGACGGCTTGATGCTCGCGCTCATCGGGGTCGAGGCTCCCGGGGACGATCTCGCCTGGACGGGGGGCGCGATTCCGGCCGAGCATGCGATCCGGGGTTTCCACGGCGTCACCCTGCTGGTGCGCGAGGCCGGCCCAACGGCCGCGATCCTCACGGACGTGTTCGGCTTCGCCGAGGCCGGGCGCGAGGGCGTCGCGACCCGCTATGCCAGCGGTGCCGAGGCCGGTGGCTTCGTCACCCTGCGGGCCGTCGGCGAATTCCTGCCCGGCCGGCAGGGGGCCGGCTCGGTCCATCACATCGCCTTCCGGGCGGCGGACGATGCCGCGCAGAGTGCGATGGTGGCCAAGCTCACGGGCACGCACGGGCTCGGCGTCACCGAGCAGCGCGACCGCCAGTACTTCCGCTCGGTCTACTTCCGTGAGCCCGGCGGCGTGCTGTTCGAGATCGCCACCGATGTCCCGGGCTTCGGCGTGGACGAGCCGGTAGATGCCCTCGGCCGCGCGTTGAAGCTGCCGGCCTTCCTCGAACCGCACCGGGCGCAGATCGAGGCGCGCCTGCCCCAGGTCGCATAATCCTGACGCCGTCCGAAAAATCTGGGGCCCACGCCGAACGGCATGGGCCCCGCCTTCGCCTTCACGAGACCGCCGTGACCGACACAGCCATGACCGACACCGCCCTCGGCTTCATCCATCGCTTCGTGCCAGCCACCGCGGCCGCGGCGCCGCCCCTGCTGCTGCTCCACGGTACCGGCGGCGACGAGAACGATCTCCTCTCCCTCGGGCGGACGCTGGCGCCCGGCACTGCCCTCCTCGCCCCGCGCGGCCCCGTGCTGGAGAACGGCATGCCGCGCTTCTTCCGCCGCCTCGCCGAGGGCGTGTTCGACGAGGCCGACATTCGGCGGCGCGCGGCCGACCTCGCCGACTTCGTCGCGCGGGCACGGGCGGCTTACGGCCTCGTCGCACCGGTGGCGGTCGGGTTCTCGAACGGCGCCAACATCGCCGCGGCCCTGCTGCTGCTGCACCCGGACGTCCTCGCCGGCGCCGTGCTGCTGCGGCCGATGCTGCCCTTGACCGAGTCCGCGCCCGTCGATCTCGCGGGCCGGAAGGTCCTCATGCTGTCGGGTGCCGCCGACCCGATCGTGCCGGCCGCCAACGCCGCCGCCCTGGCGCAGCGTCTGCGTGACGGCGGCGCCCGGGTCAGCCACGAGACCCTGCCCACGGGCCACGGCCTGTCGCAGGCAGACGTGGCGCGGGCGAGTGCCTGGCTCGCCGCCTGAGGCTCTTCGCCGGGGATCGCGCCGGGCCTTCGGGCGGAGATTCGGGGCCCTGCGACGTTTTGTGACGATGACCGCTCTCGCGTCGTGGTCACGGCCGCCGTTCCTATGGTCGGTCCGTCGCCTCCGCGCTGCCGATGGCCGACGCCCTCGCCCACGGTCCGGAGGACGCGCGGATCATCCAGGTCTATGGCGGCTACGCTCCCTACGCCCATCGCTGCTGGCCGAACTGAGCCGCGTTCCCGCGCGCGACTACCGTGCCGCGCGCCGCCTCGCCCGGCGCGCGTCCGCCAGCGTGTAGACGAGCGCGCCCGCGACCATCAGGGCGAGGACGTACCAGGTGATCGCGTAGACGAGGTGGTTGTCGGGAAACGCCACGATGGTCAGGCCGCCCACCGGCCAGCCGCCGGGATTGGGCGTCGCGTCGGCATCGATGAAGTAGGGGGCCGCGCGGGTGAGGCCGCGCGCCTCGGCGATGGCGGCGACGTCGCGCGAGTACCAGCGCCCGCCGGCCGGATCGTTCTTGCGCAGGAAGCCGCCGCCGGGTTCGCTCAGGCGCAGGAGGCCCGTGACCGTGGTCGGCCCCGTGCCGCCGGGCTCCGGGCGGCTCGTCGGATCGCGCCGGTCCGCCGGCACGAAGCCGCGATTGATCAGCAGGGCGGTGCCGTCCGCGCGTTCCAGGGGCGTCATCACCCAGAAGCCGCCGCCGAGGTCGGTCACGGCCTGGACCAGGGTCTCGCGATCGTGGCGCAGGCGCCCCGTGGCCCGGACCCGCCGGTAGGCATCGGCCCCCGGGGTCAGGCCGGCCCATTCGGCCGGTCCCGGTGCCTCGGCCGGATCGGCGTGGATGCGGGCCTCCACCTGCGCGATCAGCGCGTGCTTCCAGGCCCGGCGCTGCACCTGCCACGTTCCGAGGGCGGTGAGGCCGGCCACCAGGGCCAGCCCGACGATGCCCAGGATGACGAGTCCGGCGCCCGAGGGGCGCCGGGCCGTTCCGCCCGCGCGCATCAGCGCGTGTGCATGTGCATCGGCATCATGTTGGTGTTGAGGTGGTACATGACCCAGAGCGAGCCCGTCAGGGTGATGATCACCAGGGTCAGGGTGAAGATCAGGGCCAGGATGGTCCAGCCACCCTCCGACTTCGTGTTCATGTGCAGGAAGTAGATCATGTGGACCACGATCTGCACCACCGCGAAGCCCATGATCACGAGGCCGGTCAGGCGGTCGTTGCCCAGGACGTCGCCCATCACCAGGATGAACGGGATCGCCGTCAGGATCACCGACAGGACGAAGCCCGTCATGTAGCCCTTGAACGAGCCGTGGGACTCGCCGTGGTCGCCATGCGCCGCGTCGTGCGCGTGCGCATCGTGTCCGGACGCGGGCCCTGCGTTCGACGCGGCGCTCATTGCAGGACTCCCATCAGGTACACGAAGGTGAAGACGCCGATCCAGATCACGTCGAGGAAGTGCCAGAACATGCTGAGGCAGAGGAGCCGGCGCTTGTTCTCGGGCACCAGCCCGCGCCGGTGCACCTGCACCATCAGGGTCACCAGCCAGACGATGCCGAGGGTGACGTGCAGGCCGTGGGTGCCGACCAGAGTGAAGAAGGCGGAGAGGAAGGCACTGCGCTGGGGCGTCGCCCCCTCGTGGATGAGGTGCTGGAACTCGTAGAGTTCCAGGCCCACGAAGGCGATGCCGAACAGGCCGGTGACGGCGAGCCAGAGCTGGCAGCGGGCGAGGTAGCCCCGCTCCATCTCCAGCATCGCGAAGCCGTAGGTGATGGAGGAGAAGAGCAGCATCGAGGTGTTCAACGCCACCAGCGGCAGGTCGAACAGGTCCTTAGGCGACGGCCCGGCCGCGTAGTTGCGCCCCACCACCGCGTAGGTGGCGAACAGGGCCGCGAAGATGAGGCAGTCGCTCATCAGGTAGAGCCAGAAGCCGAGCATCGTGCTCCCTTCCGGGTGATGCTCGCCCTTGGCGTCGTAGAAGGCCGTGGAGTCGACCGGGTTCTTCCCGGCCGCTCCGACGGCGTTCATGGCGATGGAGTGGGATGCCATGGTCTCAGACGCGCTCCGCCATCAGGGCTGTCCGCTGGCCTTCCGTCCGGATGACCTCGTCGGCCGGGATGTAGAAGTCGCGGTTGTAGTTGAAGGTGTGGCCGATGGAGACCACCGCAATCGCGAGGAAGCTGAAGGCGGCGAGCCACCAGATGTACCAGATCATCGCGAACGAGAAGATGATGCTCAGGATCCCGAGGATCAGGCCCGTGGCGGTGTTCTTCGGCATGTGGATCGCCTTGAACCCGGTCAGCGGACGGCTGTAGCCGCGCTTCTTCATGTCCCACCACGCGTCGTGGTCGTGGATCACGGGCGTGAAGGCGAAGTTGTAGTCCGGCGGGGGCGACGAGGTCGCCCATTCCAGCGTCCGGCCGCCCCAGGGGTCGCCAGTGGTGTCGCGCAGCTGGTCGCGCCGGATGAAGCTGATCACGAGGGTCATCGCGAACGAGGCGATGCCGCACAGGATCAGCAGGGCGCCGAAGGCCGCGATCACGAACCAGATCTGGAGCGACGGGTCGTCGAAGTGCTGGACGCGGCGGGTCACGCCCATCAGGCCGAGCACGTAGAGCGGTGCGAAGGCGAACCAGAAGCCGAAGAGCCAGAACCAGAACGAGACCTTGCCCCAGAACTCGTCGAGCTTGAAGCCGAAGGCCTTGGGGAACCAGTAGGTGATGCCGGCGAGCATGCCGAACAGCACGCCGCCGATGATCACGTTGTGGAAGTGGGCGATCAGGAAGAGCGAGTTGTGCAGCACGAAATCGGCCGGGGGCACGGCGAGGAGCACGCCGGTCATGCCGCCGATGGTGAAGGTCACCATGAAGCCGACCGTCCAGAGCATCGGCACCTCGAAGCGGATGCGGCCCTTGTACATGGTGAACAGCCAGTTGAAGATCTTGGCGCCCGTGGGGATCGAGATGATCATCGTCGTGATGCCGAAGAACGAGTTCACGGATGCGCCCGAGCCCATCGTGAAGAAGTGGTGCAGCCAGACGAGGTAGGACAGGATCGTGATCACGACGGTGGCGTAGACCATTGAGGCGTAGCCGAAGAGGCGCTTGCTGGAGAAGGTCGAGACGATCTCGGAGAACACGCCGAAGGCCGGCAGGATCAGGATGTAGACCTCCGGGTGACCCCAGATCCAGATGAGGTTCACGTACATCATCGGGTTGCCGCCGAGGTCGTTCGAGAAGAAGTGCGTGCCGACGTAGCGGTCGAGGGACAGCAGCGCGAGAACGGCCGTGAGGATGGGGAAGGCGGCGACGATGAGGATGTTGGTGCAGAGCGCGGTCCAGGTGAAGACCGGCATCTTCATCATGGTCATGCCCGGGGCCCGCATCTTCACGATGGTGGCGATGAGATTGATGCCCGAGAGCAGGGTCCCGATGCCGGCGATCTGCAGGGCCCAGATGTAGTAGTCGACGCCGACGCCTGGGCTCATGGCGGGTCCCGAAAGCGGCGGATAGGCGAGCCAGCCGGTGCGGGCGAACTCGCCCACGAACAGCGAGGCCATCACCGTCACGGCGCCCGAAACCGTCATCCAGAAGCTGAAGTTGTTGAGGAACGGGAAGGCCACGTCGCGGGCCCCGATCTGGAGCGGCACGACGAAGTTCATCAGGCCCGTGACCAGCGGCATCGCCACGAAGAAGATCATGATCACGCCATGCGCCGTGAAGATCTGATCGTAGTGGTGCGGCGGCAGGTAGCCCTCGACGTCGCCGAAGGCCATGGCCTGCTGGGCGCGCATCATCAGCGCGTCGGCAAAGCCCCGCAGCAGCATGACCAGCGCCAGAACGATGTACATGATGCCGATCTTCTTGTGATCGACGGAGGTGAACCAGTCACGCCAGAGGGTGCCCCAGAGGCGGAAATAGGTGAGCGCGCCGAGCACCGCGACGCCGCCGAGACCGACCATCGCGAAGGTGACGAGGAGGATCGGCTCATGAAGCGGCACGGCATCGAGCGTCAGGCGCCCGAACAGGAGCTTCTGGAGATCCGGATTGGAGAACATGGGGCCTGCTCTTGAGAGGAGTTTGCTCGTGAGAGGAGTCTGTGACGCGGGCGGCGTGAGCGTCCGCGTTATCTGTTCAGCTGGCCGGGCGCGATCGAATCGGAGCCCTTGGAGTCCTTGCCGTCGCCGGCCGGACCACCATGGCCCTGGTGACCGCCATGGTCGTGGCCCGAATGCTCCGGGGCCGAGCCCGGCTTCACTGCGGGGGTATTGGCTTTCGGCTTCATGCCCTCGGGCTGCTCGGGGCTGCGCGATTCGCGGCCCGAGCCGCCGACCGTGGCGGCCGGCGCCTCCACGCCTTCCTCGGCGTAGCGGTTGTCGTATTCGAGGCGCTGGCGGTTGCCGTGGCTCTCCTTGCCGGCGCCGCCCATGGCGTCGATGTGCATCATCTCGTTCATGCACATCTTGCCGGGGATGACGCACATGTTGAGAACGGCGCCGTAGAGGCCGTCCTCCACCGAGGAGAAGTACCGCACCGGCTCGCGCTCGCTCGGCTTCTCGAGCTCGATGTACGATTGCCGGCTGAGGGGCTTACCCTCGGCCTTCACCTTGGCGACCCAACTGTCGAAGCCGGCCTGGTCGAGGCCGTGGAATTTGAAGTTCATCCGCGAGAAGCCGGAGCCGCTGTAATTGGCCGAGAGGCCCTCGTAGATACCGGCTTTGTTGATCACGGCGTGCAGCTTCGTCTCCATGCCGGCCATGGCGTAGATCTGCCCGGCCAGCGCGGGGATGAAGAACGAGTTCATGACGGTGGCGGAGGTGATCTTGAACGAGATCGGAACGTCGACCGGCGCCGCCAATTCGTTGACCGTGGCGATGCCCTGATCTGGGTAGAAGAACAGCCATTTCCAATCGAGTGCGACGACCTCGACCGTCAGGGGCTTCACGCCCGCGGCCAAGGGACGCTCGGCGTCGAGGCGACTCAGGGGGCGGTAGGGATCTAGGGTGTGGGTGCTGATCCAGGTCAGCGCGCCGAGCGCGATGACGATCACCAGCGGGGCCGACCAGATCAGCACTTCGAGCTGCGTCGAGTGGTGCCAGTCCGGGTCGTATTCGGCCTCCTTGTTGGCGGCGCGGTAGCGCCAGGCGAACAGGAGCGTGAAGGCGATGACCGGGATGATGATGAGGAGCATCAGGCCCGTGGAGGCCAGGATCAGGTCGCGCTGCCGGGCGGCGATGTCGCCGGAGGGCTGCATCAGGACCATGTTGCAGCCCGAGAGCAGGCCGAACAGCGGAAGGAGCACGAGGTTACGAAGGAATTTGACGGGCATGGACTCGTCTGGCGCGATCTCGGTGGGGTCGCCTCCCCTCCCGGTCCCATCGGTCCCGGGTGGGAGACGCCGCGTCTCACTGCGCTGCATCGCATCAAAATGACAAGCGAAATGCGTCGCGTCTGAACAGCGCTGTGATCATAGCGCGTCGGGATTGCATTTCGGGAAGGGTCCCATTTCGCTATAGGCTAGGGCCGCCGCATTCTGTTAGGTGGTTCGTCTGGGACCCGGTCGCGCTGCGCTTTGCCGCAGACGAATCGCGCGCCATAGGCGTTCCTCACGATCTAATGGGGCATTGCGCGGAGGTTGCCGCGCCTGATTCGGCCCCGAACGGATGCAGCGAGCACGGTTCCTTCGATGAGCGCAGAATACGCAGTGCCTTCCTCGTCGTCGCTGGAGCGCGACGCCCACGAGGTCTCCAGCGACCACCGCGTCGCCCCGGGCGAGATCGCGATCGGCGTGGTGATCGGGCGGGCGGCCGAGTACTTCGACTTCTTCGTCTACGGGATCGCCTCGGTCCTGATCTTCCCCGGCGTGTTCTTCCCGTTCGCCGATTCCCTGACCGGAACGCTCTACGCCTTCGCGATCTTCGCGCTGGCCTTCGTCGCCCGGCCGATCGGCTCCGTCCTGTTCATGGAGATCGACCGGCGGCACGGACGCGGCGTCAAGCTGACGATCGCGCTGTTCCTGCTCGGTGGCTCGACCATGGCGATCAGCTTCCTGCCGAACTACAACCACCTCGGCGCCGCCGCGATCTGGCTGCTCGCGGCCTTCCGCATCGGTCAGGGTGTCGCGCTCGGCGGCGCCTGGGACGGCCTCGCATCGCTCCTGGCCCTCAACGCGCCCGAGAAGCAGCGTGGCTGGTACGCGATGATCCCGCAGCTCGGCGCCCCCGTCGGCTTCATCCTCGCCAGCGCCCTGTTCGCGTTCTTCCTCGCCAACCTCTCCACCGAGGACTTCCTCGACTGGGGCTGGCGCTACCCGTTCTTCGTGGCCTTCGCGATCAACGTGGTCGCCCTGTTCGCCCGCCTGCGCCTCGTGGCCACCGAGGAGTTCTCCCGCATGCTGGAGATGCAGGAACTCGAGCCGACCCCGGTCCTCGAAGTGCTGCGCTCGCATGGCCGCTTCGTGCTGATCGGCGCGGTGGTGCCCCTGGCGAGCTTCGCTCTGTTCCACCTCGTCACCGTCTTCCCGATCAGCTGGATTCACCTGTTCACGAAGCGCAGCGCGGGTGAGTTCCTGCTGGTGCAATGCGCGGGCGCGTTCCTGGCGGCGGGCACCATCGTGGTCTCCGGCCTGATGGCCGACCGAATCGGCCGGCGCACCCAGGTCGGCGTCGCGGCGGCCCTGATCCTGCTGTTCGCGGTGGCCAGCATCATCGCCCCGATCGTGTTCGGCGACAGCGAACTCGGACAGACGATCTACGTCCTGGGCGGTTTCGCCCTTCTGGGACTCTCATACGGGCAGACCTCCGGCGCCGTTACCGCCAATCTCGGTTCGCGCTACCGCTACACCGGTGCGGCGCTGACCTCGGATCTGGCCTGGCTCATCGGTGCTGGCTTCGCGCCACTGGTGGCGCTCAGCGTGTCGAGCCGGTTCGGCTTGTCCTGGGTCGGCGTATACCTGCTGTCCGGCGCCGTCGCGACCCTGTGCGCCCTGGGTTTCAACCGCCGCGAGACGGCACGCCTGTAACGAACCCTTTGAGCCGGCGAGCGATGCTCCCGGCCTGAGCGCGATCCCATCGGCCCGAAAGGCCGGCGGCGTTCGGCCGAACGCTGGACCGACAGCAGCTACGAAAAACCCGCCTCGGCCGAAGCCGGGCGGGTGAAGGTGTGCGTCACTGTTCCTGGGAAGGAACGAACGTATTCTTTCACGTGGTATGCCAGGATTGAAAGCCCCGATACCCCTCCCGAGCGACAGGTCGGCCGGATCGAAACAAAAACCCGCCGCGGCCGAAGCCGGGCGGGACAAGGATCGCTTTGGGAGGAAAGCGTAGTTCGGTTCTACGCCAGCGTCCGGGCGACGCCAGCCACAGCTTTGCAGTTCTGGTATGCCAAGAATGCGGAGCACGATCGGAGGCATGGTTTCGATCGAATGCGGTGGCTCGTTCGGCATGGAGCGACGTAACGAGCCTTTGCGTCGGTTGGCCCCACCACCGTCTTCGCATCAGGCCGCGTCGAGAACGAGCCTGGGCTGGAGATTCAGCGCCGCCGCCGCCGGCATCGGCCGGCCGAGGTGATAGCCCTGCAGGAACGGGCATCCCATCTCCGTGAGGGTCCGCAGGTCGGCCTCGCTCTCGATGCCCTCTGCGACCACCTCGAGGTCGAGGGCGCGGCCCAGGCTGAGGACGGCCTGGATCATGCCGCGCTGATCCTCGGATTCGCTCAGGCCCGTCACCAGGCTGCGGTCGATCTTGACGCGCCGTGTCCCCAGGCGGCGCAGGGACGCGAGCGAGGAGTAGCCGGTCCCGAAATCGTCGAGGGCGATGCGGATGCCCGCTTCCGTGAGTGCGGCGAGCTTGCTCTGGACGGCCTTGATGTCGAGGGCCGTCTCCTCGGTGATCTCGATCTCGAGCCGAGGCGGTGGAAGGCCGAGAGCCTGGAGGCGCTGGAGGACGATCTCGTCGACCGGGATCTGCGCCATTTCGCGCGGCGACACGTTCAGCGCCACGCTCACGTCGTCCCGGCCCTCCCGGGCCAGGGCGACCATCAGGTCGCAGGCCCGTTCGAGGATGAAGCGCAACAGGGATTCCGTCAGGCCCGACAGCGCAGCGGCCGTCAGGATCTCGGGCGGCGCGATCCAGCCGTGGGCGGGGTGGCGCCAGCGCAGGAGTGCCTCGAAGCACGCGACCCGCTGGTCGCTCCGCCGGTAGATCGGCTGGAACCACACCTCCAGGTTCCCGTCCGTGAGAGCCTGGGGCAGGTCGCGCTTGCTGTCGCGGCGGATCGTGGCGCGCGCGCGCAGCGCCTCGTCGAAGGTGTGGTAGCGGTTGCGACCGGACGCCTTGGCGACGTAGAGGGCCTCGTCGGCGCAGCTCAGCATCTGGGTCAGGGTGGTGCTCGTCAGGGAGCAGACGCCGATGCTCAGGCCGAGCCGTCCGGCATCGAACGTCTCGAAGCGATCCGCCACGGCCTGGATCAGGCGATGGGCCAGATCCGCGGGCGCGACCGCTCCGCCCGTCAGGGGATAGAGAATCGCGAATTCGTCCCCGCCGAAACGCGCCGTCAGGCAGTTTGGGGGCAGCACATCCTCGATGCGCCGCGCCACCTCGATCAAGACCCCGTCGCCGCGCTTGTGTCCGTAGAGGTCGTTGACCGACTTGAATCCATCGAGGTCCAGGAGCAGCAGGCAGCATTCGGTGTCGCCGCCGACGATCGCCTCCGCCTTCCGTTCGAAGCCGGCTCGGTTGAGCAATCCCGTGAGACCATCGTGCATGGCCCGGTGGCTCATCTGGTCGGCCAGTTCCTGGGCGCCGGCATGGGCCCGCTCGCTCGCCAGGGCCAGGGCGCGGGCCTCGTGCTTCAGTCCGCTCGATTCGCGAAAACTGCGCTCCGTCTTCGCCGCACTTCGAACGAGGGCGAATAGGTAAAGCAGGACCGTCGCAGCCAGGCACAGGCTCTCGAACTCGCCCTGAGCGACGAGGCAGCCCGCCACGGACAACAGCGGGGGCACGATGAAGCAGGTTGGGATACGGGCGTAGGCGATCCCATGCGTCACCGCCCCCGCGGTGATGCCACAGGTCACCGTCAGGTAGAACATCGCATGGGTCGAGCGATAGCCGTCGCAGAGGACGGGCAGGCAGGCCCAGACCAAGCCGGACAGGAAGGCGATGATGCAGGCGAGACGCAGGTGCTCGTCGATCGACCGTTCCGCCGCCTGCGCCATCTCCGGTGGCATCCCCTCGGACAGGGACAGCCCGAGGCAGGGGGCGCGGCAAAGGGCGATGCGAAGGAAGTTGACGCTCGTCGAGGCCGCGAACCAGGTCGCCCCGAGCATGCCCATACCGGTATGGACAGCGACCAGGGTCGCCGTGAGGCCGAGAAGCATATTGATGGGGATTGCGTTCAGGACGCTGGATCGAACGGCTTCCAGCTGATCCCGGCGAATTTGCTTGCCGAGACCGCGATCCGCGCCGTCGAGCACGCTCGCTGCGTGATGAAGCTTCGGCATGGCCATACCTTTCACTGGCGGGTCATAGCCGGGAAGATCGTAACGGTTCGTTGACGTAGATGATCGCGGCCAGCCGCGAGCCCTCGAGCGCGTGCGGTTCCCCTCCTACTCGACCACGAAGGCCACGCCGATCTCGCTCGGGCTCCGCCAGGCGACGCGGGCCCGCAACTGCTCGGCTCCCACGCACAGGACGAACGTCTCTGGAATGCCGAGCACGCTGAGGACCTTCAGGCGGGCGCCCCCCTCGGAACGGTCCACCAGGGTGCAACTGACCGGACTCCCGAACTCCGTCCGGATCAGCGCCGCACTCGAGGCCGGGTAGCGCGGGCTGGAGCGTTTTTCCGCGAATCCGGCGCCGGTTCGGGAGGCTGCCGAGATCTCGGCGTGGCAGCGCTCCGACCAGGTCCCGGCGGCGAGGGAGGAGGCGCCCTCCGCCGCATCCTCAGCCATTCCGTGCTCCGGCGGGCGGCTCGCATCCCGAATCGGTGACGTCGCAGTTGAACCAGGCCGTGATCACCTCGTCGTTGCGCGAAACGGCCTTGCACGGCAGCGCCTTCTCGAAGGAGAACGAGTACAGGATGAAGTCGCCGGGAACCGCATCGGCATCGATCATCACGAGACGCGCTCCGAGATCCGTCGCCTCCTGGATGACGCACCCCTTGTGGGTGTGTTCGTCGATCGCGATGAAACCGAACAGATTCTGCGGGTCGGGCTCGATGTGGTTCCAGGCTCGCGCGGTCATGCTTCCATCTCCGGATCAGGGACGAACGAGACATATCGATCTGCACATTCGCTCCGAAATTGTTTCAAGCGTGCGAATTTAGCAACTCAAATACGAATTATTCGGAGATTTCGCTCCCGCGGAGTCGGTTCGACAGGCGCGGGGCCTTGCCCGCGGCGCGCCGCGTTCCGCTCCCCATCACCGAACAGTGACGCGCGGGGACAATGGGATCGTTCGAGACGCCGTAGGTCGATGGCGCGCGCGCCCGCATACCGAGCCGTATCGAACGACGCCGACAGTGAAGGCGCAATCCGCCGGAACGATTTCGGAGCGGTGATCATCGCGTTCGTCGTGCGAGAGCCGATCCGAACAGCCGAGAGCACCGAACTCCGGCTGTTCTCGGGATCGCAGTGGATCTCAGGTCTGCGCGGCCGACTTCTCCCAACCCTTACGGCCTTCGACCATCCCGTTCTGGAGGAAATGCAGGAGCGGGTTGACCCGGATCGCCGCGACATCCGGATTGGCATCCAGGTAGCCCCGCGTGCTGAAGTCCGGACCCGGATCGTTCCGGTCCTTCCAGCCGATCAGGAGATAATGTTCCACCGGGCTGAGTTCGTGGTCGGCAACGTGCGGGTACTCCCTCAGGTAGTATCCCTCGTCGAAGAACCGCAGGACGGGCTTGCGGCGTGACAACCCGCCAATTTTCCGAACGAAGTTGAGTGCCATGAACGGTATGACCTTCGCCTGTGACGTCCCGCAGCCCTTGGTCCCGGCACATCGTGACGTCGAATCGTCACGGATACGGTAGCGTCCCTCTGTTTGCGGTGCACGCACTTTTGCTGTCGTGCGAAAACCTCCGGTTTCCGGTAATGGGTGCGCCGGCCCTTTCGCGATCACTTGCGCCGGGCGAACACGCGAAGGTGGTCGGCGAACAGGTCTGACCTGCCCCGAAGCACCGGATCGGGCGTTTGGCGCGTCAGCCGAAGAGGATCAGCGCCTTGGTCAGCGTGGTCCAGATGCCCCAGGCGATGGGGATCCCCACGGCGAGCCAGGCGAGCAATGCGCCCGTGCTCAGGCCGCCGCGGCCGATCCCGAAATCTCCGCCCCGTCCCGGACCCGCGGCGACACCGCCCTTCGCGACGCTCGCGAGTTCGGCGTCGCTCATGAACCAGCGCTTGGCCAGGGGACGCACCAGGAGATTGGCCACGAAGCCGGCCGCCAGGAAGGCCGCCAGGATGTACATCGTCCGTGTGTAGAGTTCGGCGCCCTGGATGCCGGCATCCACCTGCGCCTGACGGATCGCCGTGACCACGAAGGGGCCGACCACGCCCGCCGTCGACCAGGCGGTGAGCAGTCGGCCGTGGATCGCTCCGACGAACTGGGTGCCGAAGACGTCGGCGAGGTAGGCCGGGATCGTGGCGAATCCGCCGCCATACATCGACAGGATCACGCAGAAGACGATCACGAAGAGAGCCTTCGATCCGATCCCGGCCGCCCAGGGCGCCGCCGCGTAGAGAACGCAGCCGAGGGCGAAGAAGGTGGCGTAGGTGAGCTTGCGCCCGATCCTGTCCGACATGGAGGCCCAGAAGAAGCGGCCCAGGATGTTGAACAGCGAGAGCAGGCCGACGAATCCGGCAGCGACGGCGGCGATCTGCGTCTTCTGGCCGGCATCGAGCTGCGCGAAACCGAGGCCCGGTTGCCCGATCAGCGCGCCGCCGAAGATCTCCTGCAGCATCGGCGAGGCGAGCGCGAGGACGCCGATGCCCGCCGAGACGTTCAGGCAGAGCACCGCCCAGAGGAGCCAGAATTGCGGGGTCCGGTGGGCCTTGTCGAGGTGGACGTGGCCGGATGTGATCATGGCGCTTTTCGAGACCGGGGCGGTCCAGCCCGGGGGCTGCCAGCCGGCGGGCGGCACCCGGTAGCCGAAGGCGCCGCAGAGCATCGCCAGGATGTAGAGGCCCCCCATCACCGCCAGCGTCTCCCAGACGCCGGCCGAGGACGGCGTCCTGAACGTGTTGATGAGCAGGGTCGCGAGGGGTGAGCCGATCATGGCGCCACCGCCGAAGCCCATGATGGCCATGCCGGTGGCCATGCCGCGCCGGTCGGGAAACCACTTCACCAGGGTCGAGACCGGCGAGATGTAGCCGAGCCCGAGGCCGATACCGCCGATCAGCCCCATGCCGAGCCAGATGAGCCAGAGCTGGTGCAGGTAGACGCCCAGGGCACCGACGAGGAAGCCGCCGCCCCAGCAGAGGGCCGCCGCGAGCCCTGCCTTGCGCGGGCCGGCCCGCTCCAGCCAGCCGCCGAACACCGCCGCCGACAGGCCGAGCATGACGATGCCGATGGAGAAGACGATGACGAGGTCGCTGACGCGCCAGTCGCAGGTCGTCGTGAACAGGGCCGTCGCGACGCTCATTTCGGGACAGGCCGCGGCGGCCGGCTGACCACGCTCAGGGCCCGGGACAGGGGCAGCCAGAAGACGGACAATCCGTAGGACATCCCGATGCAGAGGTGGATCGCCAGGGCCGCCGGCGGCACGAGCCAGCGGTTGAAGCCGGCCCGCGCGACGATCCGCTCACGCGAGAGCCATGGGGGCAGACCCACATCCCCGGAAGAGGTGACATCGACGCGAACGTTCATTCTGGCTTCTCCCGCGCGATCATCATTCAGACCACGCCGTCCGGATTAATGCACGTTCGAAAACGTAACAAACTGGAATAAGGCTTCTTATTGATGACCTGAAAATGGATCTGTACATCCATTGCGGCGGCGCGCAGGGGCGCCGCGCGTCTGGTTCGGATCTTTGATCGACAAGCTGGATCTTCTCCTCGCCCTGTCGCGCGAGCGGCACTTCGGGCGCGCGGCCGAGGCATGCCACGTGACGCAGCAGACGCTGTCGGCGAGCGTGAAGAGTCTCGAGGGCCAGCTCGGCACGCGGCTCGTCCAGCGCGGTTCCCGCTTCCAGGGCTTCACGCCGGAGGGCGAGCGCGTCCTGGCCTGGGCCCGTCGGATCGTCGCCGACACGCGCGCGATGCGCGAGGATGTCGCGACCCTGCGACGGGGGCCCGCGGGCCACCTGCGGATCGCCGCGATTCCGACCGTCCTACCGATGATCTCGGTGCTCACCGCGCCCTATCACCTGCGCTATCCGGACGTGCGCATCAGCGTCCTGTCGGCGACATCCGCCGATATCCTCGACCGCATCGAGAACCTCGAGGCCGATGCGGGCCTCACCTACCTCGACAACGAGCCGCTGGGCCGGGTTACGGCGATCCCGCTGTTCGAGGAGCGATACCAACTGCTGACGGCCGTCGGCGGCCGGCACGACGGCATGGACCAGATCACCTGGGCGGAGGTCGGTCGGACCCCGCTCTGCCTGCCGACACCCGACCTGCAGAACCGGCGCATCATCGACCAGCAGATCAGGGCGAGCGGAAGCGAGCCGGCGCCGACGCTCGAGTCGAACTCGATGATCGTCCTGATGAGCCATGTTCGGACCCTGCGCTGGGCCAGCATCATGCCGGCCGTGCTGGCCGAGGCCCTCGGGCCCCTCCCGGGTCTGCGGGCCATTCCCATCGTGGAGCCGGACATCCGGCACATGGTCGGGATCGTCGTACCGGAACGGGAACCCGCGACGCCGATGGTCGCCGCCCTCGTCGGCCTCTGTCGACAGGTCGCCCGAACGATGAGCGAAGGCGCGCCTTCGGCGCAGGAGCTCCAGTCGTGTTCCGCCCAGTGACCACCGACTTTCGACCGAACGGGATTTGACATGGTTCGATCCGGGCTCGTCGCGCGCATTGCCGATCGCTATCCGCACCTGAGCGAGGCGGAGATCGACGCGGTCGTGGGCGCGATCCTCCAGAGGATCGGCGATGCGCTCACGGCGGGAGACCGCGTCGAGCTTCGCGGATTCGGGGTCTTCTCACCCTTCTCACGCAGGTCGCATCCGGGTTTGAACCCCCACACGAAACGCCCGATCCTGATCGGCGACAGGCGCCTGATCTCGTTCAAGCCGGCAAAATCCATCAGACGTCACGTCAGAGACGCCGCCGCCCGGAACATCATGATTCGCAGGATCGCCGCGGTCAGGCTGCGTCTCGATGGGTACGCGTCGACCGACGCATCGCCCTCTCATGCGAAAGCCGGCTGACGTCGCAGACGACCGAGACCGCAGGTCCGGCTCAGCGTGGATTCACCGGCCGATACCCGGGCGTCACCCTGGCGCGCTCGGCGAGGGCCGCGGCGAGGGCGTCGAAGGCCGCCTCCGGGAGCGAGAGCGCCGTGGCGAGGTAGTACCGCTCCCAGCCGACGGGGAGGAAGTCGAGGCCGAAGCGGTCCGCGGCCGCGCGGGCCCCCAGGCCGGCATCGGCTGCGCCGTAGGCGATCACGGCCGCCACGGCCTGATGCGTGAACTCCTCCGTGGTGTAGCCCGGGATGCGATCGGCCTCGATCCCGTGCTGTGCCAGCAGCCGGTCGAACCACGCCCGGGTTCCCGACCCTCTCTGTCGATTGACGTAGCGGATACCCCGTTCCGCGAGGTCGGTGACGCCACGAATGCCGTGGGGGTTGCCGGCCGCCAGCATCAGACCCTGCTCGCGCTCGAAGAGAGGGCGGACCCGAAAGCTCGGAGGATCGGCGCGTTCCGGAAAGGCCGCGCCCGCACCGCCATTGTCGAGGGAACCGCAGTGAAACCCCGCCGCATCGGTGCGCGCGTCGGTGAGGCGAGCGAGGGCTTCCTCGCTGCCCGCGACGGTGAGAACGAGGTCCGGCCAGTTCGCCGCGACGTCCATGATGAGCAGATCATGGCTTGCGACCAACGTGAGGGGGCGCCGCTGACGGCTCAGGATGGGATCCAGGCGGGTTCGGATCGCGCGCGCTTCACGCGCCATCGGAGCGGCGAGACTGGCCTGAGCCGTCGCGAGGGCCTCGCGCAACAGCACGCCCGTCGGTGTCAGCGTACTGCCGTGTCCGCGCGTCTTCTGCACGAGTTGATGGCCGAGCGAGGTCTCGAGGGCCCGCAACCGCTCCCAGGCCGCTCGGTAGGAAAGGCCGAGTTCCGTGGCAACGCCCTGGACGGACCCGGATTCCGCGATGGCTTCGAGAATCGACACGATCTCGGAAATCGCGATGCGGTGCGCTCCGACCGTGATCGTGCCTCCGAGGCCGAGTTCCACGGACAGCACGCCCTCACCGGGTTTGGATGTCATGATGTGCGTGCCGATGCCTGTTCTCGAGAAATGACCCTGCACGAGCGCAGCCCATGCATCCACGGTTAGCATGAACGGCCGGCGCGACCCCATGAGATGGCGACACGATCACCCGGGTGTTGCGCAGGGCGACACGTGCCGAGCCGTGCGCGACGTCTCCTAGACGCGGGCGTGTTCTCGCTTGATGATGAGGCTGGCGAGGCTCACTGGTCGGTAGCTCGACGACATCTTGGCGCGGTCGACCGCGTGGGTGATCCCGGGCGCTGCGGTGATGCTGGTCACGCCCGGGACTTCTGCATGCGGGACGGTCCTGAAGCTTGTGATCACCGCCGTACCGGAAATCCTGACCTTGCGCGTCGGGCTGTTGCCGATATCGAACGTGGCGGCCGAGGCCAAGTGGGCGGCACGGCGATCGGGTCAGCGGTAGCGAACGGTCGCTACGAAGGGGAGGCCCGCGAAGCTGGCGCCGCCGCCCGCGAGGGCAATGTTGCTGTTCTCCCAGCCCAGATCTCTGGTCTGCGGATAGGCTCTGCGAAACCCATTCGGGTCCGTGCCGAACGCCGTGACGCCGACGATGCGATCGACAGATTGTGACGAGCCAGATGCCGGCAGGCCGTGGGGGAATACGGCGTTCCCGGACGCGTCGAAGGTACCGGTGAATCGCTTGACGTACTCCCGGCCGACCGCAATCCCCGACACATAGGGATTTGCGGGCACGGAGTTGTCGCCGTAGGTGCCCGATGTCGCGATTGCCGGAAGGGACAATCCCCAGTTCGACATGACGTTTTCGGTCACGATATTCCCCGGCGCGTCCGTCCCGATCTCGAACAAGGGTCCACCACCGCCGTTGGCTTTGAGCGTCGCGGTATTGCCGGTCGCGACCAGGATGCCCGCGCCCGTCTGCTTGACGAATGCTTGAGTCCGTGCAGGGCCCTCCGAGCCCACCAGAGGCTGTAAGGAGGCGCTGGTCAGCACCAGCCGCCCGCCGGATACCTCTGCTGCGGGTCGGTCGGCCCGCTGCTCCAGCGTTCCACCGTTGATCGCGAAGACGCCACCGGTCACACGGAGGTAGCTGCCGTTATTGGCCCCCCAAAACCGGATGGACGCAACGTTGACGTTGCCAGCAGACGACGCGACGGCAGGGACGTGCTTTTCGCCGGACTTGGTCGTGGACAGCAGGCCGATCTGCCAGTCCCCCGCCACGGTCTCGAATGTGCTGTTGTCACCGTCGAGCTGCATGAGAGCTATCTGACGAGCCGCTCCATCGTTGCCATTGGCATTGCCTACTATCTTGTTACTGAACGTGTTGAGGGATTTGATATCGAGGCCATCAACGCGCCCAAACTCGAAGCCGACAGTCGTGCCGTCCGTGTAGGCGGCCATCAATTCAGCGCGGCCGGCAATATCCCAAGGCCAAGAGTGCCCGGAGTTCATGTGGACGAAATCCAGAGGTCCGTCGAAGATTGCGCCAGTGTGGAAGGCACCGATCTCTAAGTGGCCACCATCGAAGCCCCCGCAGTTGCCTACGCACCTGATCCCATTCCAGGCGGCCCCGATTCGAATGCGGCCGATCTTGAACCGGGTCGCCGAACTGATGTCCATGGCCCATGGGTAGCGCCGCAGCGTCGCCCGGTTGGTGGCGCCGGACTGGTCAAAGCGGATGCCGAGGCCGTCCCAGCCCGAGCTATCCCCCGTCGCGACAGGCACCACCGCGCTTGCGCTCATGTTGAAGCAGGAACTCACCCACAGGTAGGTGGACACGACGCCATCGCCGACGACCTCCTGCCCGGAGGCAAGCGGAACGCTGTCACAAACAGGGTAACGGCCCGCCGGAAAGCGGACCCGCTTGCCCGTCGCGAAGGCCTTGCGGAGGTAGGGCGTAAGATCCGTTGTCGCGGAGTAATCCCTAATCGCGGTTCGACGCGAAGGCGGAATGAACGCCATCACGTTCACCTCGTCGCGCATCCGTTCAGCAAGGCCATAGGCTTGGCCACCATCCGCTTCCGGCTTCACACTAAGCTGCGAGGCATCGCCGTTCGATCCGGAGCCCTGGATCTCGATCCGCTCGGGCTGTGGGACGAGCTTGCCGCCCACATTACGGCCGAGGACCATGCCGTTGCGGAACTTCAGGTAACCGTTGGCATCGAGGTCGGGCAGGAGGCCGCCGACCCGGTTGCCCGCCTCGTCGCGATAAAAGAACCGGCCGTCCGCCCGGTTGATGGCGGTCTCGCCCGGCGCTGTGAGCGGGGGGAGCGCCCCCGGCCGCGCGTCGGACTTGATCTCGAGGGCAACAGCCGGCGCGACGAGGGCCAGCAGCATCGCGAGGGGTGCGAGGAGACGGTTCTTCATCACGGCACGGTCCATTGGGCGTTGTCGGGGCTGAGTGTGCTCAGGCGGGCTGTCAGCGTGTGGATTACGCCCTGCATGGCGTCCGTTGTCGCTTTCCTCGCGGCGTTCGCAAGGGCGCCGGCCTTCGGAACCTCGGTCTCGAAGACGTTGTCAGAGCCGAAGGTATAACCTCCTGTGAAAGCACATACGTGTTGCAGCCCATGCAACACTGTCCGGCAAGACGTTGCGCACGAAAAAGCCCGCGATGTCATCGACAAAGCGGGCTGAAATAGTGGTGAGCGCGTTGGGGCTCGAACCCAAGACCTACAGATTAAAAGTCCGTTGCTCTACCAACTGAGCTACGCGCTCGCATCCGACGATCGGGGCCGCGGCGCCTGTGGGGCCGGGCCGTGTCGGACAGCGTGGCCCGCAATAGGGGCTCGGCGGTATGGGGTCAACCGGGATTGCGGTCGCCTGTCCGCGATCCCGCCTCACGGGGCGGCGCGCTCGGCTTCCGCGCGGGCCCAGGCGGCGCGGGTCTTCTCGCTGAAGTCGGCGAGGCGCCGTTCGGCGATGGCGCAGCGCATCCCTGCCATCAGGTCCTGATAATAGGACAGGTTGTTCCAGGTCAGCAGCATCATGCCCAGGATCTCGTCGCTGCGCACGAGGTGGTGCAGGTAGGCGCGGGAATAGTCGCGGGCCGCCGGGCAGGCGGAGGCCTCGTCGAGGGGGCGCGTGTCCTCGGCGTGGCGGGCGTTGCGCAGGTTGATCCGGCCGTGGCGGGTGTAGGCGAGGCCGTGGCGGCCGGCGCGGGTCGGCATCACGCAGTCGAACATGTCGATGCCGCGCGCCACCGAGCACAGGAGGTCGTCGGGCGTGCCGACCCCCATGAGGTAGCGCGGCTTCTGAGCCGGCAGGTAGGGTTCCACCGTCTCGATCATGGCGAGCATCACGGCCTGCGGCTCGCCCACCGCGAGGCCGCCGATGGCGTAGCCCTTGAGGTCGAGGTCGGTCAGCGCCCGGGCGCTGTCAACCCGCAGGGCTGGCACGTCGCCGCCCTGGACGATGCCGAACATCGCCTTGCCGGGCTGCTCACCGAAGGCCACCCGGCAGCGCTCGGCCCAGCGCAGGGACAGATGCATGGCGCGCTCGATGGTGGCGTGGTCGGCCGGCAGGCGCACGCATTCGTCGAGCTGCATCTGGATATCCGAGCCGAGCAGCCCCTGGATCTCGATGGAGCGCTCCGGGCTCATGTGGTGGGTCGAGCCGTCCACGTGGGAGCGGAAGGTGACGCCCTGCTCGTCGAGTTTCCGCAGGGCGGAGAGCGACATCACCTGGAAGCCCCCGGAATCCGTGAGGATCGGATGCGGCCAATTCATGAAGTGGTGCAGGCCGCCGAGCCGCGCCATGCGCTCGGGGCCGGGGCGCAGCATCAGGTGGTAGGTGTTGCCCAGCACCACGTCGGCGCCGAGATCCCGCACCTGCCCCGGATACATCGCCTTCACGGTGGCGGCCGTACCCACCGGCATGAAGGCCGGGGTTCGGATGGTGCCCCGTGGCATCTTAATCGCGCCGGTGCGCGCCGCCCCGTCGGTGGCGTCGAGGCGGAAGGTGAAGTCTTTCGGGAGGGCGGCGGTGTCGGACATGGGCGCCCTCTTAGCACCGGTTCACGGGCCGGGCACGCCCGCCCGCCTCAGGACGCGGCGGGGAACAGCAGACTGGAATCCCCGTAGGAATAGAACCGGTAGCCGGACGCGATGGCGTGGGCGTAGGCGGCGCGCATCGTCTCCAGGCCCGAGAAGGCCGAGACCAGCATGAACAGGGTCGAGCGCGGCAGGTGGAAATTGGTCATCAGCGCGTCGACGGCGCGGATGCGCGTGCCCGGCGTGATGAAGATCTCGGTGGGCCCCGAGAACGGGTGCAGCGTCCCGTCGGCGTCGGCCGCACTCTCCAGGAGGCGCAGGGCGGTGGTGCCCACCGCGACGACGCGGCCGCCCGCCGCGCGCGCGGCGTTCAGGGCCGTGGCCGTATCGGCGTCGAGGATGCCGATCTCGGCATGCATGCGATGGTCGTCGGTGTCCGCTGCCTTCACCGGCAGGAAGGTGCCGGCCCCCACGTGCAGGGTGACGGTGTGGCGGGTGATGCCCGCCGCGTCGAGGTCCGCCAGCAGGGCTTCCGAGAAGTGCAGGCCGGCGGTGGGCGCGGCCACCGCGCCCGGCGCGCTCGCGTAGACCGTCTGGTAGTCGGTCGCGTCCTGGGCATCGGTCGGGCGTTTGCCCGCGATGTAAGGGGGCAGCGGCAGGTCCCCGATCCGCGCGATGGCCGCATCGAGGGCGGGGCCGGCCAGGGCGAAGCGCAGCACGATCTCGCCGCCCTCCCCCTTCGCATCGATGACGGCCTCCAGCGTCCCGTGGTCGCCGGGCGGCCCGGGTGCGTGGGGGGCGAACGCGACGCGATCGCCGAGGGCGAGGCGCTTACCCGGCCGGGCGAAGGCCCGCCACGCATCCGGCGCCTCGCGCAGGTGAAGCATCGCCTCCATGCGCAGGCCCGGCGAGCCGGCCCGGTGCCGGATGCCCGACAGGCGCGCCGGGATCACGCGGGTGTCGTTGAAGACCAGCGCGTCGCCGGCCCGCAGCAGGCCCGGCAGGTCGCGCACGCTGCGGTCGGCCAGGGCCTCGCCGGGGCGCACCACGAGGAGGCGGCCGGCATCGCGGGGCACCGGCGGGCGCAGGGCGATGCTCGCTTCCGGCAACTCGAAATCGAAGAGGTCGACGCGCATGGAGCGCCAACTGCACCGATCGGTGGCCCGGATCAATGGGGCGGAACCGGTTCAGGCCCGGTCTGTTCTCGGGAAGGGCGGCTGCGGCCCCGACACCGTCTCGGCGACGGAGGCGAGGGCCGGGCGGCGTCGAGGGAGCGAGAGCGGATGGCTTGGTTTGCGGTGAGTCCCCGAGACCCTGCCGATCCGCGCTGGCCCCTGCCGGACCGCGCTTGCGTGCGTCTGAAGGCCGAGGACGTTCCCGACGCCCGGGCGAAGTTCCTGCAGGCCTACCCGAGCCGGCCGTTCGGAACGCCGGCCTCCCCGGTGCCGGATGCCGGCACGTCCGGCTTCGCCGAGGATCCGCAGGCCCTCGACATCGTTCAGACCGAAGCGCCATCCTCTCCGTAGCGGCCCGCCCGGCGTGACGATCCCGTCCGCGCGGAGCGGACCCATCCTCGTATAAGGAACGCATCCGGTGGGGGAGACGGCATGAGCGACGGGAGCAGGGTCCGGGCGGCGCGGCGGCGCGTGACCCTCGACGGGCAACTCGTGACCTACTGGGAGCGCGAGGCGCTTCGGTTGGAGGCCCTCGCCGCGGCGAGCCGCTGGGGCTGGCTGGCGCGCGGCCACCGGCGCAAGGCGGACCGCGCCCGCCAGCAGGCGGCCCGGTTCGAGGCCCGCGAACACGCGCGGACGCCGGACGCGTCCCCTCCCGAGGCCGAGCCGTCATAGCCGGGGCTCAATCCTTCAGCGACGGGTTCAACCTTTGCCGTGGCCTTGGCGCGGCCACTGCCGCTATGGGCTCGCGGGCCGGGCGGTGACGTGACCCTCCGGGATAACTCGGACGCCGTCATGGATCGTACCCAGAAAGCCGCCCTCGTCAGCGCCGGAATCGGCGTGCTGGTGATGGGCCTGAAATTCGCGGCCTACTGGCTGACGGGCAGTCTCGCGCTGTACTCCGACGCCCTCGAGAGCATCATCAACGTCGTGGCGGCGGTGTTTGCCCTCGTCGCCCTGCGGGTCGCCGCGCGCCCGGCCGACGACGACCACCCTTACGGACATCATAAGGCGGAGTACTTCTCCGCCGTGATCGAGGGTGCGCTGATCATCGTCGCGGCGATCCTGATCCTCCGGGAATCCTTCCACGGCCTGCTCGCCCCCAAGCCCCTCGACGCGCCGCTCCTCGGGCTCGCGGTCAACGGCATCGCCACCGCGATCAACGGGGCCTGGGCCACCGCCCTGCTGGCGCGGGGCCGAGCCTGGCGCTCGCCCGCGCTGGTCGCGGATGCGCGTCACGTCATGGCCGACGTCGTCACCTCCGGCGGCGTCCTCGCTGGCGTGGCCCTGGTGACGGCGACGGGCCTCGCCATCCTGGATCCGCTCATCGCCGGCCTCGTCGCCCTCAACATCCTCTGGTCGGGCTGGGGGATGGTGCGCGAATCGGTGAGCGGCCTCATGGACCGGGCGGCCCCACCCGAGATGGTGGCCAAGATCCGCGAACTCATCTCGCTGCACAGCGTCGGTGCCCTGGAGGCCCACGACGTCCGCACGCGCCACGCGGGCCAGGCGACCTTCATCGACTTCCACCTCGTCGTGCCGGGCAGCATGACGGTGCAGGATTCGCACGCGATCTGCGACCGTCTCGAGGCGGCCATCGAGGGTGCCATCGAGGGGTCTGTCGTCGTCATCCACGTGGAGCCCGCCGAGCACGCCAAGGGGCGGGGCGTACCGGTCGTCTAGGCCAGGTCCCCAACTGCCGCCGCGCGATCCTCGACCAGAACCGTTTCGCCGAAAATGGCCTCGAAGGCCGCGCGCAACGCCATGTCGGCCTCCGGCAGCGTCACGAGCTGGCCGAGGTCGACGAGGCTGGTGACGCCGTGGCCGGAAATCCCGCAGGGGACGATGCCGCTGAAATGCGACAGGTCCGGCTCCACGTTGAGGCTGATGCCGTGGAAGCTCACCCAGCGGCGCACGCGGATGCCGATCGCCGCGATCTTGTCCTCGACGCCCTCCCCCTTCTCCGGGCGCCGGACCCAGACGCCGACCCGGTCCTCGCGCCGCTCGCCTCGTACGTTGAAGGCCTCCAGGGTGGCGATGATCCAGGCCTCCAGGGCCGCCACGTAGGCCCGCAGGTCGCGCCGGCGCCGGTCGAGGTCGAGCATCACGTAGGCCACCCGCTGCCCGGGGCCGTGATAGGTGTACTGCCCGCCTCGCCCGGTGCGATGCACGGGAAAGCGGTCGGGCGCGACGAGGTCCGCCTCCCGCGCCGAGGTGCCCGCCGTGTAGAGCGCCGGATGCTCCAGCAGCCAGACGCATTCCGAAGCCGTGCCCGTCGCGATGGCCTCGGCCCGCGCCTCCATCCACGCCACCGCCGCCGCGTAGGGCACGGGCGCGTCGCTGATGCGCCACTCCACCGGCGTGGAACCCGGCCCGGCGCGGAAATAGCCCGTCGGCAGGGCAAGACGGGGGGCGGTTATCGTTTCGTTTACCAAGACTTCACCATCGCGCATGGACAGTCGGCAAGGGACGGGCGCCGCTTCGCGCCGGGCGTCCCAAGGAAGGAACGGGTCGCGTGGCGGTTCTCGAAGACCTCAAGGTCGATCTAACGGTGGTGCTCGGGCGCAGTCACATGCCCCTGCACATGCTGCTGCGCATGGGCCGCGGTGCGGTGATCGAACTCGAATCCACCGAGACCGATATGGTCGAGATTCTCGCCAACGACCACCCGATCGCCCGCGGCCAGATCGTGGTCACGGGCAACCGGATCTCCGTCGAGATCACGGAACTGATCCGCAAGGCCGAGGTCGTGCGGTTGCCCGGCGTGACCATCGGGGACGGCGCGGTGCCGATCCTGGAGGGCGCCGGCGATTTCCGCTGATCCCGCCGCCGCAGCGCTTGTCGGACGAAATTTCGTCTGCTACTAGCTGCGCCGCGCCACGAGAGATCGTTCGCTTCACCCCACGGGGCGGCGGACGCAGCGAACGCGGTGAGACAATGCGGCCATGGCGGAATTGGTAGACGCGCTAGCTTGAGGTGCTAGTCCTGCAAGGGGTGGAGGTTCGAGTCCTCTTGGCCGCACCAACTTGGTTTTGTTGGTGTTTCCCCTTCGATCTTCGTGAGGCTGCTACCGAGCCTCCGGCGTTTTCACAAAGTCCGTTGCACGCTCTGTCCGCTCGACGTTCCTTCGGTGGGCGTCGCGCCTGACGATCGCGCTTCGACCCAGGGCTCGGGTTCGATCTGCTGCGAGGCGTCGCGCCTCGGCGGCTTCCTGGTTGCGAGCACCGATCCCGCGCGTGTCGTCGACGGTTGCGAGCCGCAGCACGGCCCTGTCGGCTGAGCCGCTGCGCCAGCGCTGGAATCCTGCGTGACGGGTCCACCGGCCTCCTCGAACGACGCGACTTTCCGACCTGCGCAATGTCGTCGTGGTCGTCGTGCGCCACGTCGCGCATGGCCCGCCTGCGCCCTCCGTCGTCGGCATCATGACCGACGGTTGAACCCCTGGGCGTCGAACCGGTTGGTCCCGTGCTTTGGAACTGGAACCGACGATGAGCCGCTTTTCCCGCGCAGCCCTGTTGATGCTCACCCTGCCGATGATGTCGGCGCTTCCGGCGGCGGCTCAGAGCCCGTCCAAAGATTTCCTGTTTCAGGAGCAGCGCTTCAGCCGGGCGTGCCGCCCGCCGTTGAAGTACGCCGCCGGAGCCTGCGTGCGACGCTGTCCGGCCGGATTCGAAGATATGGGCCGGACCTGTCGACAGCGCAGCATGCGTGGCGGAGGCGGCGGACGCTGACGTCGCCGTTGCGCCTGGGTGAGCGGGGTTTCCCGCTCGCGAAGCCGATCGCCTACTCGGCGGGCTCGAGGACGGGCTGGAGTTCGGTGACCGGCGCGCTGAGGGCGACGCCGACCTCGAAGAGGAGGAGATCGATGAGCCGCCGCATCACCGGTGTCCCGACCGCGTCGATCATGGTGCGCGCCGCGATGCAGTGATTCGCGAGCAGATCCAGCGTCGCCTCGTCGAAGGCGCGTGTGGTCTGGGACATGGGAGTTCTCCGAAAGGGGCGTGTGTCAGGCCGCGAGATGGGGGTAGGACGGTGCGAGAACCGGACGAGGGTCGCCGCGCAGGCTGCGCAGGCGCGCGAGGGTGCGCTCGTCGAACTCCGCGGTCGCGGCGATGATCTCCTCGCCACTGATCGATTGTGGCAGCCCGAGGGGCCGTGCTCGGAAATGCAACTGCACCACGTGCAGGAGGTAGAGGGTCGGCATCTGCAGCACGAGACGGCGCACGCCGTTGGCCATGCCCCATTCCAGGATGCCGGAGAGCAGCGCCAGGGAGACCGGGTTGACGGCCTTGCCGCGCGCCCGGTGCGAGCGGGCCACGGCTTGGCGCGTCCATTCCCAGGTGTCGTGACCGCGGGGCAGTTCCCCTTCGCAGAGCTGGGGCAGCACGTCCGAGAGCAGGTGCGGTCGCGTGGTGGGCAGAAGACGGCTGTAGCCGATCACCCGTCCCTCCTCGATCGCCAGGATATGGATCGCCTCCGACGTATCGAACTGGTCGATCTCACGGCCATCAGGTCGCGCAAGGTCGGACCAACCCTTCTCCTCCACGAAGACTGTATGACGCAGGCGCCAGGCCTGTTCCATTTCTTCGCAATACTGATACTGATTTGCGGCTGTGACGAGATGGATCATGTCGAAACCTCCGTGTGTGGAGCGTTTCTGACAGTTTCGAGAGTGTCACAAACCTACGGAAAGCCGTAGGGTATCGCGCCAGCGCAAGCGGGATTGGGGCGCGACCGTGCACAGGCGCGGCGCTGGATCGCGCCGTCCAGCCTTTGCGCTTCGTGTCAGCGATATGGTTATCTGTCGCCCGCGCCGGTCAGGGGCGTGGGCTCAGTGGATCAGCCCGCGCCGGAGCGCCACGGCCACGGCCTGCGTGCGGTTGGTGGTGCCGAGCTTGGTCCGGGCGGACCTGAGGTGAAAATCCACCCCATGGGTCGAGATGCCCATCACCTCGCCGATCTCCCAGTCGGTCTTGCCCTCGGCCGCCCATTGCAGAGCCTCCCGCTCACGTGGCGCCAGCTTGATCGCTGCAACGGGCGCATTCCGACCGCGCAGGCGCAGGAGGTGGCCGAAGGCGTAGGTGGCCATGAGGTGGAGCATCGGCCGGTCGGCCGGGTCGAGGGCGAGGCGCTCCCCCGAGAGGCTGAAACCGGCGACATTCCCGTCGAGGGTCATCAGCGGCACGGTGATGCCGTCCCGCAGGGCGAACTCGCCTGCCTCGTTCATTACCCGCAGGGCCGCGGCATCGCCGGCGAGGCGAGGCCCGAGGTCGCTCCAGGCGAACGGCGTGGTGCTGAACCCGAGTTGGCGTACGGTGGGGTCGTGGAAGGCGTAGCCGCGCGCGAGGTAGCGCTGGCCCCACTCGCTGGGGAAGGTGTTCACGAGGACATGGCCGCGCTGCTGGCGCGTGGGCGTTCCGCGCTGCGGCACGGTCCCCGCCATGGCGTGCGCGATCCCGAAATCGGCGAGTTCCGTCATCAGGAGCCGCGACACCTCGTCGACATTCGCGGTGCGATCGAGGGATCGAAGAAAATCGAGGGTCTCGTCCAGCGCTCTTCGGGTCATCGGGCATCCCGCCTGCTCGCGGCTGTGAGAGAAAATTGCGATAACTCTAGATTGTCAAGGCTTTCGGCGGTCGCTTGACGTGTAATAGATGCCGGTGGAGACCGAATTCAACCTGAGCGCGAATGTCGTTCCGCCGCTCCCGGCTCGCCCTCATCCGAACAGGTCGACCGTGCGGAAACCGCGTGCTTCCATCCGCTCCGCCAGCACGCGCCGGTGACAGAGTTCCGGCTCGCGCTCGAAGCAGAGCAGGCAGGTCGGCGCGCGCGCGGCGAGCGCGCAGAGTTCATCCAGGGCGAGGCCGCCGTCGGCGGTGTCGAGGACCTCCTCGCAGTAGATCCGCCGCATCAGGCCGGCATCGTGGGCGCGGGCGGCCAGACGCCCCGCCTTCGGGGTCCCGAGGGCGCGCACGTGCGCATAGCTCAGTTCCGCCGCCTCGAGGCCGAGGCGCAGGGCCGTCTTGGAGAATCCGCGCTTGCGCGAATTCGCCACCGCCCGGACGTCCGCCAGGGTCGCAACACCCGCATCCTTGAGGGCGACGTGGAGACGCTCGGGGTCGAGGCCTTCGTACCCGATGGTGAACAAGGTCTTCACGGTTCCCTCCGGATCACGAAAGCTTGAGCCCTGGCCGACACTTAGGCCGGATCACACGGGAAACGCCAGCGTGGATGCCCGCGACCGATGTGACTGCGCGGACACGGCTTCCGGAAATCCGCCGCAATGCCGTCAAAGGTCTGTTAACCGCGCCCGGGCATGCCTTAGCCATTGGTGTAGCGCGTAAAATGATGATGGATCGGGCATCGATGTCGCTAAGGAACGGGTCCGTCTCGACATACGAGGGTCAGTCCGCCTGCCAGGGGGCACCGCTCGTTCCGCATCGCCGTACTGTCCGGTCGACGGTTTCGGGTGTGCTCCGGCGCGGTGTAGCGGTCGCCGTGCTCGCGACGCTCGCGGCCTGCTCGGGCACCACGGATTTCTATCCTACCAAGGGTGACGCCAAGCCCCATCCGGGCGTGGCACGGGCCAAGCAGCACCCGATCCAGGGCATCGACATCTCGAAATGGCAGGGGCCGATCGACTGGATGTCGGTGCGCGCCGCCGGCACGCAATTCGCCTTCATCAAGGCGACAGAGGGCGGCGATCACGTCGACGAGCGCTTCCGCGCCAATTGGGACGGGGCCGCCCAGGCCGGTGTTCCGCGCGGAGCCTACCACTTCGTGTTCTGGTGCCGCTCGGCGCAGGACCAGATGGCCTGGTTCAAGAAGAACGTGCCGAACGATCCCACCGCCCTCCCCCCCGTCCTCGACGTGGAGTGGAACGGCCATTCGCAGCTCTGCCCCAAGAAGCTGCCCAAGGCCCAGGCCCTGGCGATGATCCGCTACATGCTCGACGAGATGGAGAGCTACACGGGCAAGCGCCCGATCATCTACACCGACATCACCTTCCACAAGGACGTGCTCGAGGACGAGCTGCCGGATTACCCGCACTGGGTCCGTTCGACCGCTGCCGAGCCCGAGCAGCGCTATGCCAAGCGCAAGTGGATGCTGTGGCAGTTCACCTCCACCGGCCGGGTGCCCGGCGTGCGCGGCGATGTCGATCGAAACGCCTTCTACGGCACCACCGCCGAATGGGCCTCGTTCCTCTCCACGGATTGCGACCCGCGCGAACACCGCAGCTTGGCCGACCGGGGTCTCTGCTCGGGCAAGTAGGGTCGAGCCGGGCGCGGTCGTGCGGCCGCTGCTCTGAACGTGAAAATCCGGCCGCTGGGAGCGGCCGGATTTTTCGTGTGTGTCTTCAGATCCCGGCGCTCATCACCGTGCTGAGCACGGCGCCGAAATGGCAGGCGGTCGCCGCGAGGACGAAGGCGTGCCAGATCGCGTTCTGGTAAGGCAGGCTGCGCCAGACGTGGAAGATCACGCCGACCGAGTAGAGCAGGCCGCCGAAGGCGAGGAGCCAGAGGGCATCCGGGCCGAGCCGGCCGATGACCGCGTCGTAGGCGACGACCCCGCTCCAGCCGAGAGTGAGGTAGAGACCGATGGCGGCGCGATCGTAGCGGCCCGGCAGCGCCAGCTTCAGGGCCATGCCGATGGCGGCCACGATCCAGACCGTGCCGAGAAGGCCCCAGGCCGGTGTTCCGTCACCCACGATGGCGACGAGGGGCGTATAGGTCCCGGCGATCATGAGGTAGATCAGGGCATGGTCGGCACGGCGCAGGAGCCATTTGCGCCGGGACACCGGCCACATGTTGTAGGTGGCCGAGACGCCCAGCATCGAGACGAGGCCGGCCGCGTAGATGGCAACGCCGGTCCGCTCGACCCAATCGAGTGGTGAGAGCGCCGCGATCACCACGATGCCGATGGCACCGGCGACGCCGAAGGCGACGCCGATGACGTGGATGGCGCCGTCCGCCAGCATCTCGCGGCGCGTGTAGTTCCAGGTTACTCCCGTTGGGCGTCCGTCGTCCGCTAATAGCATCGCCGACCTCCGGTTTATCTCCGAAGGCTACGCTTCAATCGGTTGCAGCGTTCCCTGCGGCAAATACCGACTCGTGTTCATCAACACCTATCTTTTCGACGTAGCGGCGCGCCGTGTCCCTAGCCCGGAAGGATGTTCGGGTAGCGGCTGACGATGGCTATCGCCCAGACGGCACCGAGCAGACCGGTGAGGCCGAGGATGAGCGGCCAGGGATGCGGCTTGCGGGGCTCGGGGCCTGGGACTTCCGGTGGACGGGTCGTGGCGGTTGCGGGCTGGCCGGGGGCTGAGGACGGGGCGTTCGTGGGGCGTTCGATGTCGGCGTCCTGCATCCAGGTCTGATCCTCTCGTGTTCAGGTCGGGTCACCGCGACGACGCAGGTCGTGGTCCCGACAGGGGCGTTGAACGCCCGAGGGGTCAGAGTGGTTCGCTGCACTGCAAACGCGATGTGGCGATCCACACATCGCGGGCGGATCAGGCGGCCCGGCCCGCCAGAGTCTCGAAGCCGAAGGGCGTGGTCGGGCTCTCGAGGTTCGGCGTCGTCGCGGCCACGGATCGGGTGGCACGGGCATGGACGGTCGCCATCGTCAGCACCGCCATCGCAAAGACCTGATGCGACAGGGCGGCCCAGAGGGGGACGGCGAGCAGCAGGGTGAGGATGCCGAGGCAGGCCTGGGCCACGACGAGGCCCGCGATCCCCGTGGCACGCCGGGCGAGGCCCGAGCCCGGCCACGTACGCCGCGCGTCGAGGGCGTGCGCGAGCGCCAGCGCCAGCAGCAGGTAGGCCGTCAGACGGTGGTTGAACTGAACCAGGGTGAGGTTGTCGACGAAGTTTTCGATCCAGGGCGAGACCGCGAAGAGTTCGCTCGCGGGCGGCACCAGCATGCCGTTCATGCTCGGCCAGGTGTTGTAGACGAGGCCGGCCTTCGAGCCGGCCACGAGCCCGCCGAGGAAGATCTGTGCGAGCACGAGGCCCATGATCGCCACCGCCGTCACGCGCAGGCGCGCGGGTTCGGGCGGCGCGACGCGCGGGCGCAGGCCGGCGGCGAGCCAGACCAGGCCCGCCAGGATCAGGCTCGCCGTGGTGAGGTGCAGGGCGAGCTTGAGAGGCGCCACCGCCGTCATGCCGGGCTGAAGGCCCGAGGCCACCATGATCCAGCCGATCGCGCCCTGCAGGCCGCCGAGGAGGCCGAGACCGAGGAGGCCGAGGCCGAGGCGGCGGGTCAGCGCTCCGCGCCACCAGAACCAGAGCAGCGGCAGGAAGAAGACGAGGCCGACGACGCGCCCGAGGAGGCGGTGACCCCATTCCCAGGCATAGAGCACCTTGAAGTCGGACAGCCCCATGCCCTGGTTCAGGATGCGGTACTGCGGCGTGTCCTTGTACTTGTCGAATTCCGCCGCCCAGGCCTCGGCCGAGAGGGGCGGAACCGCCCCGGTGACGGGGCGCCACTCGGTGATGGAAAGCCCGGACCCGGTCAGCCGCGTCGCGCCGCCGACGGCCACCATCCCGACGACGAGGGCCGCCAGAAGGTAGAGCCATACCTTCACGGCGCGCTGTCCCGCGGGCGGTCGGGCGGCCGTCTCACCCACTGGCGCCACGTCCGCTTTCGTCACGTCCCCTTGCGCCACGTCGCATCCCCTATCCGGTCGGCAGGCTGTCCGGCCTGTCCGAAGATGGGAAGCGAGTTAGGCGAGGTAGGCGCTGTGGGCAACGCTCTGCGACGACGCACCGTCCGGAGCGGCGGACCGCGCGGCGCGCTCGACCGCCAAGTCACGCTCACGGTTGACTGAAAGAAGCGCCAGGGTGGCAACCACGAGCCAGGGCCCGGCAATTCCGATGAAGAACGTCATCCGCCCGCCTCTACAGCGCTTCGCTTGGCTCCGGATGATAGGCGAGCCGTGCCGCTTCGCAAGCAGCTTTGCTGCGATCAGGTCAGCGCCCGAGCGAAATTCCAGGCGAGGCCCGACAGGACAGCCGCCCCGAGGCAGCGCCGCCAGGGATTCACGCCACGGATGATCTCGTCCAACGCCCAGTAGGCCAGGGCCAGGGTGCCGAGTCCGCGCAGCAGGATACCGGCGCGGCCCTCCGGCGCGATCAGCCAGTCTGTCAGCGCGCAGGCCGCGAAGACGAGGAGCGGCGCGTTCGGCGCCTGCGCGATCGTGATCGCCCCGGTCGTCCGGTCACGGAAGAACCAGTCTCCGGCGCGGCGGATCGCGCTCAGGTCGGCACGCCCGTATTGGCCCGGCGCATGGGGGCGCAGATCTCGGGCGAGACCTTGTCGAGGTGCTCGCAGGCATTGCGCAGATACCAGGCCCGGAGTTCGGGCTGGCCGGGGGCCACGTACATGCCCACGAGCACGAACGCGATGGCGCCGACGATGACGAGGGTGAGCAGGCTACGCATGGGCGACTCCGGAGGACGGCTCCGCGTCCACCCGCGCGACAAAGAAACAGCCCGCCCACCGGAGAGCGGTGTGCAGGCTGGATGAGCTTGGGAGGATCGAGAGGCTGTTGAGACCTGTCCGAACAACGACGCGCTGCGGCGATGGTTCCCGGTCTTCGAGCCGGAACCGTACTCAGGCGGCCTCGAACAGGGGCACGATGCGCATGCCCGGCACCAGGACGAGACCCTTGTCGGTGATGCGGATCTCCGGGATCACCGAGAGCGGGATCAGGTTGAAGCCCATGTAGGGGATGGTGCAGCCGGCCCGGTCCCAGGCTTCCTTGAGGACCCGCACCTCCTCGGCCACGGCGGTGACGCGCTTGTCCGATAGGAGCCCCGCCACCGGCAGCGGCACCAGGGCGACGACGCGCCCGTCCTCGACCACGCAGACGCCGCCCTGGATCCCGCTGAGCGCATCGAGGGCGACGCGCATGTCGGCCTCGTTGAGGCCGGCGACGATGACGTTGTGCGAATCGTGGCCAACACTGCTCGCCACCGCGCCGCGCTTCAGCCCGAAGGCGCGCAGCAGGCCGTGGGCGAGATTTCCGGCGCGGCCGTGGCGCTCGATCACGGTGACGAAGCAGAGGTCGTTTTCCGCCAGCGTCGCGGCCCAGTCGATGCCGGGCACGAGATCGACGACCTCGTGGGTGAGCTCGATGCCGGGCAGCGTGGTGCGGATCGCGTTGATCCGGCACGGCTCCGTCGGCAGTTCGGGGATCAGCGCGGGAAGCGGGTCGGGCAGGTGCATGGTGGCGTAGGCCGGCGCCGGGTAGCGATAGGGGCGCGACAGGGCGGCCTCGAGGATCGGCGTGATCCGGCGGTTCTCGATGACCAGTTCGCCCCCATACCAGGTGGATTGGGGCACGAGATCGTCGTCGAGGAGCACGAGGTCGGCCCGGCGACCGCCGCCGAAGCCGCCGATCTCGCCGTCGAGGCCGTAGCGGGTGGCCGGGTGCAGCGAGCCCATCGACCACGCCTGCACCTTTGGGATGCCCATGCGGACCGCCTCGCGCACGACCCAGTCGAGGCCGAAGGCGAGGAGGTCCTGCGCGTCGCGGTCGTCCGTGCAGACGCAGATCCGCTTGGCGGCGGCACCGTAATCCAGCATCGTGCCGATGGCCTTGGGCAGGCTGTGCCAGGGCGTGGTCGGTGGACCGCCGCGCAGGTAGATCCAGAGGCCCGCCTCCAAGAGGTCGTCTGCGATGTCGCGGTCGATGGCCTCGTGCGTGTCGGTGACGCCGCTGGCGGCGTAGGCGGCCACGAACTCGCGCCCGTAGATGTGGCCCGAGACCGGGCGGCCTCGCTCCAGGGAGGCCCGGATGATGGCGTGAGCGCGGGCATCGCCCTCACAGACCGCGACGAAGTCCATCTTCTCGCCGAGGCCGATCGCCTCCGGCCAGGCATCGAACAGGGCCGCGATCTTGGCCGCGTCGAGATCGCCGCCGGCCGTCTCCAGGTCGGGCGACGTCGCCGGCACGGTGCTCGGCACCGTGAGGTAGATGTTGAGGGGCGCCGCGCGGGCATCCTCCAGCATCCAGGCGATGCCGTCGCTGTCGAGGACATTGCCGATCTCGTGGCTGTCGCAGACGATGGTGGTGGTGCCGTTGAGGAGCGCGGCCTCAGCATAGGCGCAGGCCGTGACCATGCTGCTCTCGATGTGCAGGTGCGGATCCACGAGCCCCGGCGCGAGCAGGCCGCCGCCGAGGTCGTGGCGCGGCGCTCCGCCCCGGTAGGTGCCCGCCGGCTTGACGGCGGCGATCCGGCCGCCGGCGATCCAAACCTCACGATCGGGCAGGATGCGCTCGGAATAGGTCGAGAGCAGGCGTGCGCCGGTGAGGACGCGGTCGGGCTCGGCCCGGCCTGAAGCGACCGCCGCGAGGTGACGCGTCATGCGGCTCAAGGGTTCGACGGAAAAGCGCGTCAGCGTTCGCGTGTCGGTCATGCGATCTCCGAAGGCGGGCCTATGCCGCCGCGCATGCATCGTGCCAGAGGCGCCCCGCGCGCGACAGCGGCCGGGTGTGGCTTGTCAAAGGCGCCGTCCGGCACCATCTAGGCGACATGCCGGTCGCGACTCGCGTCGCTCGATCGGAGACGGCCACGATGCAGGGCCAGGGTGACGCCGGATGTACGCGCACCCGCCACGCCCGCATCCGTGGCCGTTGGCTTTTCCCCCGTCCGCCGTCCAAGTTCGAGCGTGTTTCCCCATGGCCAAGCGTACCAAGTCGAAACCGCAGGAGCGCGGCTCCGTCCTGTTCGACGTCCTCTACGAAGACGAGTCCCGCGCCTCGAACCGGCGCGTTCCGATGGAGATCCTCGGCGGCCTCGACGGGGACGCCCCGGCCCGCGAGCTCATCGAAGAGCAGGACCGGGCGATTTCGGAGAAGTCGGGCCGACCGCTCCGCGCAATCCGCAGTCTCACTCGCTCGCCGCCCCGTCCCATGAACATCGGCGACGAGTAGGTCCCGCCCTTCGGCTCAGGCTTTCTTGAGGAAGGCGGTCTTCAGAACCAGGCCCTTCACCTTCTCGGCGTTGCATTCGATCTCCCCCGGATCGTCGGTGAGGCGGATGTTCTTGACCAGGGTGCCGCGTTTCAGGGTGGTGGAGGTGCCCTTCACCTTCAGGTCCTTGATCAGCGTCACCAAATCGCCGTCGGCGAGCTTGGTGCCGTTCGAATCCCGTGTCTCGTCCATGTCGGTGCCGGCTTCAGTGCCCGGCCGGGACGTAGGGGCGGCCGGCATCGACCAGGGCCCGGTCGACGGCCTCGATGGCGAGCAGGATGCGGGTCAGATCCTCGGCGGCCGAGGGAGCGGCGACCTCGCTGGCCCCGATGCGGCGGGCGAGCGCCCCGCGCTGGCGGGCGAGGCTGGCCCGGGCCAGGTTCATGGTTTCGATCTCGTCCGACGTCATGCTGCCCTCGTCCCTGCGGCCGCCCCGGAGGGCTTGCCGTGACCGATGCGGTCTTTATGCGTCCGATGCAACTGCGTCGCGTGCGCGGGCCCGCATCGGCCCGGGGACCGGGCGCCCCCGCTTTCGGAGCGCCCGGCATCATCGAGGAGTCGGTCAGTCGTTCTTCACCGTGCCGTCCGGTCCGACCTTGATCTTCTGCTCACGGTCCGTGAGCGCGACCTTGATCTCGTACTCGACGGCCTTGCCCTCGCGCTCCACCTCGGCCTCGTAGGCCTTGCTGCCCGGGGCCTTCTGCTCGGCCAACGCGATCGCGTCCTTGAGCGAGACCTTGGCGTTCTGGAAGTCCGCGGGCTTCAGGCGGGTGAAGTAGCGCTCGATCGGCTGGTTCTCGGTCTTGTAGAGTTCGCCCGTGTCGGCGTTGATGCCGTACTCGACGAGCTTGCCGCTCGGGTAGACGACCTTGATCGCGTAGTGCGCGGGGTTCTTGCTGTCGGCCTTTTCGAAGTCGGCGTCGATGGCGCGGCCACCCTTCTCCTCGCCCTTGGCCTCCGCCGTGGCGATCGCCGACGCCAGGCTGGTCTTGGCGGATTTGGCGACCTGCCACTCCTTCAGGCTGTCGTTCTTCTGGGTCGCTTCGGTGGCGGTCGCGGCCCGGCCAGTGTTCTCGGGGTTCTTGGTCAGGTCAGGGTTCTGGGCCGATGCGGCGCCGGCCGTGAGGGCGAGAAGGCTGGCGGCCGCGGCGATGCGGAGCGGGTTCAGGATAGACATGGCGGGTCTCCCGTTTTCGGGTTGGTGTTGCCTGTCCTGAACGACCAGAGGGCGGTTTCGTTGCGCTGCGAGAGACCGTGTCGACCGCCATTTTCGTGCACGGGGGCATCGTCGTCAGAAGAGCGCGCCCTGCGCGTCTTCGTCGCTGGAGCGCGGCGCCGTCGCGGCGGGCGCGTCCGTCTTCGGCGGGCCGGGACGCGGCGCGGCCAGGGGTTCGATCAGGTCGGGCGCATCGGTGCGCGCATCGTTCACCCGTGGGCTGACGGGATCGAGGGTCAACCATTCGTCCGGGCAGGGCCGGCAGAGGCCCACGGCCGCGTCCGGTTCGACACTGCGCGTGTCGAGCCAGGGTTCGATCTGATCGGGCGCCAGGATCGCGGGCATCCGGTCGTGCACGGCGGCCATGGTTCCGTTGGCGTCCGTCGTGACAATGGCGGCGGTGTCCACCTCCGAGCCGTCGGCCCCGAGCCAGTTCTCCCAGAGACCGGCGAGCGCCATGGGCTTGCCGTCGGCGCGGCGGATCATGAAGGGGGTCTTCGTGGCCCCCCTGCCCTTCCCCTCCCGGCGCCACTCGTAGAAGCCGTCGGCCAGGAAGACGCAGCGGCGATGGCGCAGGGCGCCGCGGAAGGTCGGCTTCTCCCGAAGGGTCTCGGCCCGCGCATTGATGACGAGGGGAAAGTCCTTCGGGTCCTTGACCCAGCTCGGCCAGAGGCCCCAGCGGACCAGCCTGAACTGCCGCCGCCCCCCCTCCACGAGCACCACCGGGACGGGCTGGGTCGGGGCCACGTTGTAGCGTGGCGGGAAGTTCGGCATCTCCGCGTAGCCGTAGAAGGTCCGAAAGATCTCGGGGGCCTGGGCGATGAAGAAGCGTCCGCACATCGACGAGAGATCCCGAAATCCGGCTCGACGGGTCGAGCGCCATCCTGCGATACGCAGTTCCCCGTATGCCGCCTTTCGAGCGGATCTCACAAGACGTCCGCCGCGCCTCGTATAGAGAGCGAGAACCGGCGCCGATCGGGAGTTCCGCGAGGCTCTCAGCCGTGGATTTCACGGGCGGCCCGATGCGCCGCGAGAGATCTCCTCAGAGCCAGCGCTTCCAGCGGAAGAACACGTATGGAAGCACGGCCGCCACGACCATCATGACGATCGCCATCGGGTATCCGAACCCCCAGTCGAGTTCCGGCATGGCCTTGAAGTTCATGCCGTAGATCGACGCGATCAGGGTCGGCGGCATGAAGACCACCGCCATGACCGAGAACAGCTTGATGATGTTGTTCTGCTCCAGGTTCACGAGGCCGAGGGTGGCGTCGAGGAGGAACTGGATCTTCGAGGACAGGAAGGTGGCGTGCTCCTCGAGCGACTGGAGGTCGCGCAGGGTGGAGCGCACGTCTTCCCGCAACTCCCGCGGGGCCTTGGCGGTGCGGTAGGTCGCCGAGAGCGAGAGCAGGATGCGCTCCATCGAGACGAGGCTCTCGCGCTGCTTCGAGATGAGGTCGCCGTGGCGCCCGAGGGCCCGCAGCGTATCCTGCAGGGCGGTGTTGCGTGCGCTCGGGTCCTCCTTCTCCTCGAAGATCTTGCCCGAGAGCCGGTCGATGCGCTCGCCCTGGAGCTGGAGCACGTCCGCCGCCCGGTCGATCACCGTCTCGATGAGGCCGGCCAGGATGGTCTCGCCCGAGGGGATGGCGGAGGGACCGTTGCCCGTTGAGCGGCCGGCGCGCTGCGTGTACATCCGGAAGGCCTGCGGCTCCTCGTAGCGCACCGTCACGAGGCGGTTGCCGCGCAGGATGAAGGTGATGCCGGCCAGGCCCGGTTCCTCGGATTCGCTGACCTTGCTCAGCACGCGGCCGGTCATGTAGCGCGCTCCGTCCTCCACGTAGAGGAGTTCGGAGGGCTCGATGTCCTTCATCTCCTCGCGGGTCGGCACCGAGATGCCCATGAACGCCTCGACCTTCAGGTCCTCCTCCCGGCTCGGCCGCACCATATCGAGCCAGACGGTGTCGTCGGGGATCGGCTCCTGCAGTTCGAGGGAACGGCGCTCGAGCAGGGTCTGCCCGGCGCCGGCGACCGGCTGGTGGATGAAGATCACGCGGGATGTCTCAGGCGAAGGCCCCGGGAGGCGGTGTGCTCGCATCCGGCACGAAGAAGTCCGGCGCAAGAGGGATGCCGGATGTGACGCGGTATTTTGAAAAGTCCGTGACACCCTGCTCGGCCAGGAAGCTGTCGTCGATGAGGAAGCGGCCAGTGACCTCCCGCGCGTTCAGGCCGAACAGCGCGTGGGCGGCGTCCGCCAGGATCTCGGGCGTGCGGCTCGCCTGCATCAGGGCCTCGCCGCCGAGGAGGTTCTTCACGGCGGCCGTGGCGATGGTGGTGCGCGGCCAGAGCGCGTTCACCGCGATGCCCTGGCGCTTCAGCTCGCCCGCCAGCCCCAACACGCAGAGCGACATGCCGTACTTGGCAATGGAATAAGCCAGATGCGGCGCGAACCACTTCTCGGACATGTCGAGGGGCGGCGACAGCATGACGATGTGCGGATTCTGCGCCTTGGCCAGATGCGGGATCGCATACTTGCTGACCATGTAGGTGCCGCGCGTGTTGATGCCGTGCATCAGGTCGAAGCGCTTCATCTCCGTCTCGGGCGTCCGGGTCAGCGAAATCGCGCTGGCGTTGTTCACCACGATGTCGATGCCGCCGAAAATCTCCGCCGTCCTGGCTATGGCCGAAGCCACGCTGTCCTCGTCGCGGACATCCACCAGGAGCGGCAGCGCCCGGCCACCCGCCGCCTCGATGGCGGCGGCGGCGGTGTGGATGGTGCCCTCCAGCTTCGGATGCGGCGTGTCGGTCTTGGCCGCGATCGCGATGTTCGCGCCGTCCCGAGCCGCCCGCAGGGCGATGGCGAGGCCGATCCCACGGGAAGCCCCGGTAATGAATAACGTTTTGCCCTGAAGCGATCCGCTCATGTCTCAGGTCTCCCCTCTTAGATTTCTTGTTCAAGATTCTCGGGCGTCGATCTGGAACCGGGCTGGCTGCGTGCCGTCCGCATCGGTGAAGCCGTAATCGGCGGCGAGATCGCCGGCATGGAGGATCTGTCCGGCCCGGCCCGCCACATCCGGGTCGGCGGCCAGGGCGGCGAGCGCCCGCCCCGCATAGAGCGGGCTCTCGGTGGCCCGGTCGGCGTGGCCGATGTCGACCGCGCGCTCGGTGCGCACGAAGCCGGGCGAGAGTCCGAGCGCGGTGACGCCGTGCGGCGCAAGTTCCTGCGCGCAGGCATAGGCGAGCCGGTTCGTGGTGGCCTTGGCCAGGTCGTAGAAGATGTCGCCGAGGTAGCCTGGCGCGGTGTCGAAGGAGACGAAGGCGAGGAGGCCGGCTCTGGTCGAGATCATCGGGGGGGCGACCGCGCGGGCGAAGAGCAGCGCCGGGTACGGACCGCTCCCGAAGAACTCCGAGAACGGCTCGGCCGAGCGGCGCCAGAACGGTGTCCCCCAGGCGGCGCCGTCGGCGTAGCGCTCGCCGTCATAGCCCTCGTTGCCGCCCCAGACGCTGGAGACGGCCACATCGATGCGGCCGAACCGGCGTAAGGTCCAGTGGACTAGCGTGTCGACCGCCCGCTCGCTGGTATGGTCGCAGAGGTAGTGATGCCCTTCGCCGCCGGCGGCATCGACGGCACGGGCCGTATCCTCAATGAATTCGGACCGGCCCTCCGTGCGCGGCCCCGTCTCGCTGGAGCGCGCCGTGACGATGACGGTGGCGCCGGCCTCGCCGAGCCCCCGGGCGATGCCCCGCCCGACCCCGCGCGAGGCCCCGGCCACGAGGCAGATCTTTCCACGCAGATCCGGAGTCTTGGATAGGACGGGTCCGGCGCTCACGCCGGCTTGGCCCGGCCGAGGAAGCGCGCGAAGGCCGCCTGGGCTTCCGGCGCCCGCAGGCGTTCCTCGAAAGCGACGGCCTCGGCCTCGAGGGCGGCTTCCATCGCGGCTTGGTCACCGCGGATCAGCGCCCGCGTCGCCTGCACCGCGCCGCGCGGGAGCCCGGCGAGGCGCGCCCCTTGCGCCTGGGCGTGTTCCAGCAGCAGCCCGGCCGGCATCACCTCATTGACGAGGCCGAGGCCGAGCGCCTCGTCCGCGTCGAAGCCCTGGCTCAGGAGCAGCATCTCGGTAGCCTTGAGGAGCCCGACCCGGCGCGGCAGCAGGTAGCTGGAGGCTGCCTCCGGCACGAGGCCGAGCTCCACGAAGGGCATGCGGAAGCGGGCCGCCGGGCTGGCATAGACGAGGTCGCAATGCAGGGTCAGGGTCGTGCCGATCCCGACCGCGATTCCGTCCACCGCGGCGATCATCGGCGTGCGGGTGCGGGCGAGTTGGCGGATGAACTGCAGGGCCGGCGCCTCGCGGAACGGCTTGCTCGCGCCCGCCACGAAGTCCGCGAGGTCGTTGCCGGCGCTGAACGCGCCCGGCACCCCGGCGAACACCACGGCACCGATGGCGTCAGCCGCATCGGCCTGCGCTAGGGCACCCCGCATGGCGTCGTACATGGCGCCGGTCAGGGCGTTCTTCTTCTCGGGTCGGTCGATGCGGATGAGGCGGACGCCGTCGGCCGTGTCCTCAATCGCGATGTGCTCGCTCATGTCGCCCTGCCCCCGATCCCGTGCGGTTTCAGCCCTGTCAGCTCGCCAGGGCGAGTTCGGCGTCGTCTGTGAAGTGTCCGCCGGCGACGATGCTCGCCTCCAGCCCCTCGCCGGCGGTGAGCAGGTTGTCGGCAAAGAAGCGCGCGAGCGCGATCCGGCCGGCATGGGCCGGGTCGGTCTCTCCCGCCTTCAGGGCCGCATGGGCGGCGAGCGCTTGGCGCCCGAGACAGGCCCCGCCCTGGACGAGGCCGAACAGGCGCAGATACGGCGTCGCGCCGGCGAGCGCCGTCTCGGGCCGGTTCGAGGCCAACGCCTTCAACTGGAAGCTCGTCGCCCGGTCCAGGCTCTCGATGCCGGCGCGCAGGCGGGCGCCGATGCGGCCGAAGGTCGGGTCGGGGTCTTTCAGGAAACCCTCGGCGGTGCGCCGCAGGCTCGCGATCTGCGCCCGCACCGTGGCGCCGCCATTCAGCGGCAGCTTGCGGGCGACGAGGTCGATGGCCTGGATGCCGTTGGTGCCCTCGTAGATGCCGAGGATGCGGGCGTCGCGCATGTGCTGGGCGGCGCCGGTCTCCTCCACGAAGCCCATGCCGCCATGGACCTGGACGCCCAGCGAGGTCACCTCGTTGGCGATGTCGGTGGAGAAGGCCTTGGCGACGGGGGTCAGCAGCGAGGCGCGGTCGTGGGCCGCCTGCCCCTCCGGGCCCTCCGCCGCGTCGAGGGAGTCCGCCGTGAGGTAGCAGATGCCACGGGCGGCCTGGGTGAAGGCCTTCATGGTCAGCAGCATGCGCTGCACGTCGGCATGGGCGACGATGGGGCTCGCCTCGGTGGCCCCCGGCGCCTTGCCCTGGCGCCGGTCGCGGGCGTAGCCGAGCGCCTGCTGGTAGGCGCGCTCGGCGATGCCGACGCCCTGCAGGCCGACATTGAGTCGGGCCGAGTTCATCATCGTGAACATGCAGGCGAGCCCGCGATTCTCCTGGCCGATGAGCCAGCCGATGGCGCCGCCGTGATCGCCGAAGGCCATCGAGCAGGTCGGCGAGCCGTGGATGCCGAGCTTGTGCTCGATCCCTGAGCAGCGCAGATCGTTGCGGCTGCCGTCCGGCAACACCTTCGGCACGAGGAACAGCGAGATGCCCCGGGTGCCGGCCGGCGCATCCTTGAGCCGGGCCAGCACGAGGTGGACGATGTTGTCGGTCAGGTCGTGCTCGCCGTAGGTGATGTAGATCTTCGCGCCGACGATCCGGTAGGAGCCGTCGCCGACGGGCTCGGCCCGGCTGCGCAGGAGTGCGAGGTCCGAGCCGGCCTGCGGTTCGGTCAGGTTCATGGTCGCGGTCCATTCGCCCGAGACGAGCTTGTCGAGGTAGCGCGTCTTCAGGTCGTCCGAGCCGTGCTGGGCCAGGGCCTCGATGCCGCCGGCCGTGAGGAGCGGGCAGAGGCCGAAGGCGATGCTCGCCGCGTTCCACATCTCGGTGCAGGCCGCGTTGAGGACGAGGGGCAGGCCCTGGCCGCCATGCTCGGGGTCGGCGCTGAGGCCGTTCCAGCCGCCGTCGATCCAGGTCCGGTAGGCCTCGCGCCAGCCTGGCGGGGTGGTGATGGCTCCGTCCTTGAGCGGCGTGCCGTGGCGGTCACCCACCTGGTTGAGGGGGGCGATGACCAATTCGGCGACTTTACCGGCCTCGGCCAGGATCGCCTCGGCATCCTCCAGCGCGAGGTCGCCGTGCCGGCCGGCGGCCAGGGCGGCGTCGAGCCCGGCCACGTGCCGCAGGGCGAACAGCATGTCGGCCACCGGTGCGCGATAGGTCATGATGCTTCCTCCCGCGCCTTGGTTGATCCGACGCGTGTCGCCCCGTGTTTGACGCAAGCCCCGGCCGGGCGCTAGGCCCGGGCGATCCCCGCCGAAGGGGTACGGCAAAGATAGTTTAGATATGAACGATCTCGGGTCAATCCCCGGTGATGCGATCCCGTCCGTGGCGACGCGATGCCTGAGCGACGATGCGCACGGGATGGAGGCGGCGGCCGTGCTGCTCCGCGCCGGGCAGGTCGTGGCCTTCCCCACCGAGACGGTCTACGGCCTCGGCGCCGATGCCACCGACCCGTCGGCGGTGGCGCGGATCTTCGCCGCCAAGGAGCGCCCGCGCTTAAACCCGCTGATCGCGCATCTGCCCGATGCGGACGCGGCCTTCGCCGAGGGCGTGTTCGACGACGCGGCGCGGAGCCTCGCCGCCGCGTTCTGGCCCGGGGCCCTCACGCTGGTGGTCCCGGCCGCGCCCGGCTGCCGGATCTGCGATCTCGCCCGGGCGGGCCTGCCGAGCGTCGCGCTGCGAGTGCCGGCGCCCGAGCGGACCCGGGCATTGCTGGCCCGCGTCTGCCGGCCGGTCGCGGCGCCTTCCGCCAATCGCTCGGGCCGCGTCAGTCCGACCAGCGCCGCGCACGTGCTCGCCGATCTCGACGGCCGGATCGCGGCCGTGATCGACGGCGGCGAGACGCCGGTCGGTGTCGAATCCACGGTAGTCGCCTGCCTCGGCGGTCCGCCACGGCTGCTGCGGCCGGGCGGGATCACGCGGGAGGCTCTAGAGGCGCGGCTCGGCGTCACCCTCGCGGGTTCGGAGGGCTCGGATGCGATCCATCCGGTCGGCCCGGGGTTGCTCGCTTCTCACTACGCGCCGCGGGCACAGGTTCGTCTCGACGCGACGTCCGTCTCGCCGGAGGAGGTCGCACTGCTGTTCGGGTCCGATCCGCTGCCGGGGGCGGATGCGGCCCGTGCGCGCCTCAACCTCAGTCCGGCCGGGGATCTGGCCGAGGCGGCGGCCCGCCTGTTCTCAGCCCTGCGCCAGCTCGATGGCATCGGCGCGGCGGTGATCGCGGTCGCGCCGATCCCGGAACGAGGCCTCGGCGAGGCGATCAACGACCGGCTGCGGCGCGCCTCCGCGCCGCGCTGACACTTTTTTCGAATTTCTTTGGAACCAGGGCCGGGGGACGGCGTTTGCCCATCACGAAGGCCAGTACTGCCCCCAATGGCCTTTTCCCTTCCAGGGCTCGGAGCAATCCGAGCCTTTTTTCTTGGGCCGTCACGTTTTCTAGGCCGCCCTGGGCCGTCACCGGGCATACGCGGTTCAGCCGATTTCCACGATCTCGCTCTCGTGTTCGTTCACCTCGACGACGTCGCCGACGACCTTTCCGGTCAGCGCGCGGGCCATCGGCGAGACGTACGAAATGGTGCCCTGCGCTGGATCAGCCTCGTCCTCACCAACGATGCGGTAGGTCCGGCGGCTGTCGTCCTCTGCCAGGATCGTCACCGTCGAACTGAACCGGACCACGTCGCCGGGCTCGGCCTCGACGAGTTGTGCGGAACTGCGCCGCGCCGTCCAGTAGGCGAGGTCGCGGTTGATGCGGGCGACGTCGGCCTGCGCCTCCGGGGTCAGGGCCGAGAACGCGGCCTGGAGGCGCGCGACCTCCGCCTCGATCTGGGCCATCCCCTCGGGGGTGACGAAGTTGGGATGGGACGAGATCGGGCGCTCGGGGAGATCCTCGAACACCGCGTCTCCATCCCGCTCACGGACAAATGCTTGGCTCATGCAAGCGAAAACGCCCGGCGCGTGCCCGGCGTTCCGCTCAAGCCACCTCGACCACCGTGCGCCCGCGGACCCGGCCCTCCAGGATCGCCTGCGCCACCGTGTCGACGCCGGCCAGCGGCACCGTCTGGGTCATCGCCGCGAGCTTGTCGTGATCGAGTTCCCGCGCGAGGCGTCCCCAGGCCGCCCGGCGCTTGGCCTGGGGCGTGGTCACGCTGTTGATGCCCAGAAGCGAGACACCGCGCAGGATGAAGGGGGCCACGGAGGTGGGCAGGTCCATGCCCTGCGCCAGACCGCAGGCCGCGACCGCGCCGTCCGCCTTCGTGCCGGCGAGGACGTTGGCGAGGGTGACGGAGCCGACCGCGTCCACCGCTGCCGCCCAGCGCTCCTTCGCGAGCGGCTTGCCCGGCTTGCCGAGTTCCGCGCGGTCGAGGATCTCGGCGGCACCGAGGCCGCGCAGGTAGTCGGCCTCCGAATCGCGCCCCGTCGAGGCGATGAGGTGCCAGCCGGCCCGGGCCAGGAGCGCGACGGCCACCGAACCGACGCCGCCGGATGCGCCCGTGACCAGGATCGGACCCTGCGCCGGGTTCACGCCGTGGTGGTCGAGGGCCATCAAACACAGCATCGCGGTGTATCCGGCGGTACCGATCGCCATGGCCTGGGCGGGGCTCAGGCCCTCCGGCAGCGGTACCAGCCAGTCACCCTTGACGCGGGCGCGCTCGGCGTAGGCGCCCAGATGGGTCTCGCCGACGCCCCAGCCGGTGAGCACCACCGCGTCGCCGGGCTTGTAGTCAGGGTGGTCCGAGGTCTCGACGGTGCCGGCGAAATCGATGCCGGGGATCATGGGGAAGCGGCGCACCACCGGCGACGTGCCGGTCATCGCCAGCCCGTCCTTGTAGTTCACCGTGGAGTGGGACACCCGGACGGTGACATCGCCCTCCATCAGGTCGGCATCGTCGAAATCCGTGAAGGCGAGGGATTGCCCCGTCTCGGTCTTCTCGACGACCCAAGCCTTGAACCGACCCATGGCACACCTCCGCTTTTCCAAGGCAAGGTGTGTCGGCAGCCGGTCGAATCAAGCGGCCCCGGGCGACCCGGGGCCGGTCCGCACGCTCAGTAGCCGTCGTAGATGCTGCCCCGGGAGAAGCCGAGGCCCACGCCGACATCGGCCGAACTGGCGCCCGTGATGCCGAAGGCATCGGGGATCGAGCCGATGGCGAGGCTCGGTCCGTAGGCGCCCGGATAGCCGCCCTGCCCGTAATTGGCCGGGACCCAGCCGGAGCGCGCGGGCTGCACCAGGACACGGCGGCGCACGCTGGCGTATTCCGCCGGGATCGTCTCCGGAATGGTCTGGGCGGGCTGCACCAGCACGCGGCGGTGGCGCACCGTGTATTGCGGGGGAACGTCGACCCAGCAGCCGACGAGCTCGCCGTAGGCGTCGCGGCGGGTCTGCCAGACGCGCCCGCCCGGCGCCACGAGCACGCGCTCGGACACGGTGTCGTAGACCGGCGGGACGGTGCGATAGACAGTCTCGGCCGGGCGCACGAGGACGCGCTCCGATACGGCACCGTAGACCGGGGGGGTGTTGACGTGGCGGTAGCACTCGGCGCCGCCGCAACCCCCCGCCTGGGCGGATGAGACGCTGAGGAGGGCGCCGGCGATGGCGGCGAGAAGCAGGCGTGGGGTGACCGGCGCGGTCATGACGGGTTCCTCGGGGCTCGAGACACTGAACGAAGCGGGATGTCGCGCGAAGACCGCGCGCACCTCGACGTATCAGAGGCCGCCAAGTTGCCCCGTGGGCAAGCTCAATCCCGAGTCAGGGTAAAATTAACCCAAGCTTAGGACTACTTAGATGTTTCACTGCTTAGGTAAAAAGCGCGGGAACGATTCAGGATTTCAGGTCTGTCCGCGCTTGAGCTGGTAGAAGATGTGCCGGCCGATGACGTCCATCTTCTTCAGACGCCGGGACCAGCCGGGTTTCACGTAATCGGCATGGTAATGCGTCGCGCCACCCACCTCGCTCAGGTAAGTCCGGCCCTCGATCACCGCGCTGGCGATGCGGGTGGCCGTCTGCCAGGAGGGACCGTCCGTCACGCGCAGGGACTTGCCCTCGCAGGCGAAGGAGAACTGGCAGCCCATGTAGCGGTGGCGGTTCTGGTAGACGACACCGCAGACGTTGCTCGGGTAGAGGCCGCTCTTGACCCGGTTCAGCACCACCTGGGCGACGGCGGCTTGGCCCTCCTCAGGTTCGCTGCGGGCTTCGAAATACACGGCCTCGGCGAGGCAGCGCTGCTCTCGGTCCATCGCGTCAGGGCCGATCAGGTCGGCGTAGCGGTGGCGCGCGGCCTCGGGCGTCGCGTCCGGCACCGGCGTGGTGGCGCTGTCCGTCGTACCCGCGCGGGGTGACAGGCCCGGGAAGGCGAGGCTCGCCGCGGCGACCTCGATCGGGGTCGCATCCGCCGGGGCCGGGGTCGTGGAAGACAGGGCCTCGGCGCGGGGGATCGCGGGCGTCGCGCCGTCCTCGACGACGATCGGGCCATCCTCGACTTCCGGGTTCGGGTACAGGCCGAGATCGGGGGCGGGTACGAAGCTGGCGTCGAGATCCGGGTTCCAGGCTGTGGAGCCGGGTGCGATCAGGCCGTCGCCCGGTTCCGCGAGGCTGGCCCGGATGACCATGCCGGAGGCTGGCGCATCGGTGCCGCCGCTCGGGAGGCGTGCAGCCGAGCGCCGGGCCGGATGGGTGCGCGTCTGGGTTCCGGAGAGGCGAGCGCCGGGCGAGGCCGTGGCGGCGACGCGCGACGCGCGGTCGGCGAGGCCCGCGGCGCCCGGGACCATGTCGGTTCCCGCCGTGGCGGTGAAGGAGACGAGGAGGCCGAGCCCGGCCGTCCAGGGCACCATCGCGGCGCTGAGCCAGCGCAGATGCGAGGCGCGTCGTAACCGTTTCGTGCCCACGCAACCGACCTGCACAAGGATGCCAAACGCGCGGATCGCCGGCCCTAAGGGAGGGGCAGCGGCCCGTGAGATCGACTATCGTGCGGTATGGTTGCGGAGCGGTTAAGGGCGCCGGGTCAGAGCGCGCCCGGCCGCCCGTGCGTGGCGCCGAGATGCCCGATCAGGGTCGCCAAGCCCGTATGCTCGCCGGCCTGACCGCTCGCGATCCGCTCCGCGTCGGCGCCGCTCTGGGTCGCGACGGCGAAGACGAACAGCGCGATCGTAGCGAGGCCGCCGAGCCCGGTGACGACCCACAGGTAGGCCTGCTGCATCGCGCGGGGCAGCGGGACCGCGACGGGATTCTCGTTGATGAAGAGAGGGGGTGGGCTGGTGTCGTTCATGCCGGCGATCCCACGCGTTGGCTGCCGCCCCTATAAGCAGGATGACCCGCGCGCTACGGTTCGGCACTAGCACTGAACGTGCCCGCGCGAAATCGGTTCGCCGTGTTTTCGACAATTTGTTGAACGGGACCTTTCGGAACGCAATCGGGGCAGCCATGGCTGCACCGGATCACGCTCGCGATGACTCTTCCGACGGCGTCGGCCCCTACTTGTCGGCTTTGCTGGTTCCCTTGGCCGCGAGGGCGGCCTGAGCCGCCGCGAGGCGGGCGATCGGCACCCGGTAAGGCGAGCAAGAGACGTAATCGAGGCCGACCTCCTGGCAGAAGGTGATCGAGGCCGGATCGCCGCCGTGCTCGCCGCAGATGCCGAGCTTGATGTCGGGGCGAACCGCGCGACCGCGCTCCACGCCGATGCGCACGAGTTCGCCGACGCCCTCCTGGTCGATGGAGATGAACGGATCCGCCGAGAGGATGCCCTTCTGCGTGTAGGCGCCCAGGAAGGTCGCGGCATCGTCGCGGGAGATGCCGAGCGCGGTCTGGGTCAGGTCGTTCGTGCCGAAGGAGAAGAACTCCGCCGTCTCGGCGATGTCGCCCGCCCGCAGGGCCGCGCGGGGCAGTTCGATCATCGTGCCCACTTGGTAATCAAGCGTGCCGCCGGTTTCGGCAGAGACTGCCTTCGCCATGGCATCGATGCGCGCCTTGACGATGTCGAATTCCATCTTGGTGAAGACGAGCGGCACCATGACCTCGGAGGTCACCGGTGCACCGGTCTCCTTGGCGGCCTGGACGGCGGCCTCGAAGATGGCGCGGGCCTGCATCTCGGCGATCTCCGGGAAGGCGATCGCGAGTCGGCAGCCACGGAAGCCGAGCATGGGGTTGAACTCGTGCAGTTCCGTCATGCGGCGGCGCAGCTTGTCCTCCGACACGCCCATGCTCTGGGCGACGTCCCGCACCTCCTCGTCCGTGTGCGGCAGGAATTCGTGCAGCGGCGGATCGAGCAGGCGGATCGTGACGGGCAGGCCCGACATGATCGTGAACAGCTCGACGAAGTCCTGGCGCTGGTAGGGCAGGATCTTGGCGAGCGCCGAGCGGCGGCCCTCGACGTCGTCGGCCAGGATCATCTCGCGCACCGCGATGATCCGGTCACCCTCGAAGAACATGTGCTCGGTGCGGCAGAGGCCGATGCCCTCGGCGCCGAAGTTGCGGGCGGCGCGTGCGTCGGTCGGCGTGTCGGCGTTGGTGCGGACCTTCATGGTGCGCACCTTGTCGGCCCAGCCCATCAGGGTGGCGAACTCGCCCGACAGGGATGGCTCCAGCATCGCCACCTCGCCCAGCAGCACCTGCCCCGTCGAGCCGTCGATGGTGATCTTGTCGCCGGCCTTGAGGGTGGTGCCGGCGACTGAGAGCGTGCCGGCCTTGTAGTCGACGCGGATCGAGCCGACGCCGGAGACGCAGGGCTTGCCCATGCCGCGGGCCACCACGGCCGCGTGGCTGGTCATGCCGCCGCGGGTGGTGAGGATGCCCTCGGAGGCGTGCATGCCGTGGATGTCCTCCGGCGAGGTCTCCACCCGCACGAGGATACACTTACGCTCGGCCTTGCGGGCGGCCTCGGCATCCTCGGAGTTGAAGACGATCTCGCCGGTGGCCGCGCCCGGCGAGGCCGGCAGGCCCGAGGCGATGACCTTGCGCTCGGCCTTGGGGTCGATGGTGGGGTGCAGGAGCTGGTCGAGGGCGGCGGGCTCGACCCGGCCGATGGCCTCCTCCTCGGTGATCAGGCCTTCCGCCGCGAGGTCGACGGCGATGCGCAGGGCCGCCTTGGCGGTGCGCTTGCCGTTGCGGGTCTGGAGCATCCAGAGCTTGCCCGACTCGATGGTGAACTCCATGTCCTGCATGTCGCGGTAATGAGTCTCGAGGAGACCGTAGATCCGCACCAGCTCGGCGTAGGAGTCCGGCATGGCCAGCTCCATCGACGGACGATCGGATTTGGCCTCGATGCGGGCCTTCTCGGTGATGTCCTGCGGGGTGCGGATGCCCGCCACCACGTCTTCCCCTTGCGCGTTGATCAGGAACTCGCCGTAGAGGGCGCGCTCGCCCGTGGAGGGGTTGCGGGTGAAAGCGACGCCGGTGGCCGAGGTGTCGCCCATGTTGCCGAACACCATGGCCTGGACGTTGACGGCCGTTCCCCAGCTCTCCGGGATGTTGTTGAGCTCGCGGTACTTCTTGGCGCGCGGGATCATCCAGGAATCGAACACCGCGCCGATGGCGCCCCAGAGCTGGTCCTCGGGCGCCTGCGGGAAGTCCGAGCCGTGCTCGGCCTTCACGATGGCCTTGTACCTGGTCACGAGCTGCTTCCAGTCCTCGGCGCCGAGTTCGGTGTCGAGGCTGACGCCCTTGCCCTCCTTGTAGTGCTCCAGGGCCTCCTCGAAGGCGTGGTGCTCCACGCCGAGGACCACGTTGGAGTACATGGTGATGAAGCGGCGGTAGGAATCGTAAGCGAAGCGCGGGTCGCCGGCGCCCTCGGCCAGGGCCTCGACGGTGACGTCGTTGAGGCCGAGGTTCAGGACGGTGTCCATCATGCCGGGCATCGAGGCGCGGGCGCCCGAGCGGACCGAGACGAGGAGCGGGTTCTTCGGGTCGCCGAAGCCCCGGCCCGTGAGCGCGCCGACCGCATCAAGGGCGGCCTGGACCTCGGCCTTCAATTCGGCCGGATACTGCTGCCCGTGATCGTAGTAGTAGGTGCAGACTTCGGTCGTGATGGTGAACCCGGGGGGAACCGGCAGGCCGAGATTCGACATCTCCGCGAGGTTCGCGCCCTTGCCGCCCAGCAGGTTGCGCATGGACGACTGGCCCTCGGCCTTGCCGTCACCGAAGGAATAGACCCACTTGCCCATTTGTATCCGTCCGCTTGCGGGAGTGAAACACGCCCCATTCCTAGCACGGCGGGTTGGACCATCTCCTGCTGCAACGCAAGATGAACGGCGCGGCCACACCGGAACCGTGTAACGCTTTCGACGGTGTGTAACCGTGTTGTGCGCTGCCTAGGACAGAGCCCGAAAGACGCCGAGGCCGATCAATCCCACAAGGATCAGGTAGATAGCCACGATGAAGTTCAACAATCGTGGCATGATCAGGATCAGTACGCCGGCCGCGAGTGCGATGATCGGTTGCAAGCTCGAAGTGGTGATCGTCATCGAATGCCTCTCTGAATATTGGGTCGACGACGCGTCGGCGCCGGATCTGTCGATCAAAGCAATCCAAATGGGTCGATATCAAGCGCGGTACTTGCCATTTCGCTTGACCAGAACCGTCGCTCCGACCGGAACACGCTCGTAGAGATCGACGATGTCTTCGTTCAGCATGCGCACGCAGCCCGAGGACATCTGCTCTCCGATGCTCCAGGGCTCGTTGGTCCCGTGGATTCGGAACAGGATGTCGCGAGAGCCCTGGTATAGGTAGAGCGCGCGGGCGCCGAGGGGATTGTCGACGCCGCCCTTGAGGGTGCGCGGCAGGTCCGGGTTGAGGGAGACCATGGTGGTGGTCGGGCGCCAATCGGGCCACGTGCCCTTGCGGCCGACCCGCGCCTGACCTTTCCACGAGAATCCGAGCTTGCCCACCCCGACGCCGTACTGCACCGCAGTGCCGTCCTCCTGCACCAGGGCGAGCTGACGGGCGTCGATGTCGACCACGATGGTGCCGGGCTTCTCGGGGCCGGTGTAGCGCACGATCTGCCGGCGGTACTTCGGGTCGAGGCGCGTCTTGTCGACCAGCGGTACGTCGAAGGGCTTGTCCGGCATCGTGCCGGTGTACCAGGCCGCCTCGTCGTCCTGCGCCACGCTGACGGGGCCGCGCGATTGGCACGCGGCCAGGGGGGCCAGCAGGATCAGCCCGAGGGCAAGGCGGCGGGACGGCATGGACGACTCCACGATTCGACGCGTCGGACGACGCCACAGCCCTGACTAACCGCCCGGGAGCCTGGACGTTGTGTCTTTCCCGCCGCAGGTTCGTGGTCCCGTAAGGCCGGGTCGGGCGCAATGCCGCCGCATTGGCGCGGCGACCGCCATTGCGTCGCGCGGAGCCGGGCCACATGATCGGCCCGTTCCGAAGCTGCAGGTCCCAGAGCCACCATGGCCGATACCGAGACGCTCCCCACGGTCGATGTCGAGGCGCCGCTCGCCGAAATCGGGCCGGCGATCCACCTCGACCATTGCGTGATCCACGTCAGCGACTGGGAGCGCGCGAACGCCTTCTACGGCGACGTGATGGGGGCCGAGATCATCCGGCGCGGCGCCGGCTTCGCCTACCGCTTCGGCGGGGTGCAGCTGAACGTCCACGGTCCTGGCATCGAGGCCGCGCCGCTCGCGAAACACCCGGTGAGGCCCGGCAACAGCGACCTCTGCTTTCGCTGGTCCGGGCCGGTCGAGACTGCCGCGGCCCATCTGGCGGCCCACGGGGTTCCGGTGGAACTCGGTCCGGTCGAGCGCAACGGCGCGGCGGGCCCCGGCCTGAGCCTCTATTTCCGCGATCCGGACGGCTCCCTGATGGAGTTCATCACCTATCCCGAGGCCTGAGCGGGATCAGCCCTGGCTCTGCGCCAATTGCTGGTTGGTCTGCTCCAGGCGAAGGGCGAGTTCGCGCATCACCGCGATTCCGATCTGCGGAAATTGTCCGAGGAGTTCGAGGAAGACCGCGCGGTCGATGCGCAGGGCGGTGAGGGTATCGAGGGCCGCCACCGTGGCCGAGCGGGGTTGGTCCGCCAGGATGCCCATCTCGCCCACCAGGGCATTCGCGCCGAGAAGAGCCAGCCGGAACGGCCCCTGCGGCCCGTCGATCGAGACTTCCGCCGAGCCCTCAAGCAGCAGGTAAGCGGCGTCGGCCGCGTCCCCGCGCGCGAATAGCTGCTGGCCAGCCTCGAAATGGACGCGCTCGCTCGTGAAAGCCAGAAGCTTGAGGCGGGACGGCTCGACACCGCGAAACAGCGGTACCTGGCGCAGCGAGGAAACCTCGGTGTCGAGGGTCATGGATGGGGCTCCTGGGACGGGCTTGGGTTGGGCGCGACGTCCCTCCCGACACCGCAAGATCGGCTTGCATCCAATGCGGGTCGACACGCCTTTGTCCAGAGCCCGATCCCGGCATCGGCGTGGGTCTGCACAGGCCCGCACGGGCGATCCTGTGATTTCAGCGCGACGAATCGGCGGCCAACGGTTAAGCTTGGATTGATGCACAATCCTGCCCGCGACTTTGCTGGTGACGGCCCGAGTCGAGGAACCATCGATATTGGCAAAGGTTGTCCTCTCAGTGAAAGCAAAGCTGAGGAGGCGCTGATGGCATCAGGAAATTCCACCTCGAAGCGAGGTTTCGCATCCATGGACCTCGAGCGGCAGCGAGAGATCGCGAGCAAGGGCGGGCGCAGTGTGCCGGCCGAGAAGCGCTCTTTCTCCCAGGATCGCGAACTTGCGTCCAACGCTGGTCGCAAGGGCGGCCAGTCGACCGGCTCCGGTCGTCCGGGCGACGAGTAATTTCTTCCGCGCGCGACCCGTCAGGGTCGCGCGCGTCGCTTCCCGACACTTCGGCAACGACAAAGCCCCGCTTTATCGAAGCGGGGCTTTGTCGTTGCGTCGGTTTGTGGAGAGTTGCGACCGTTTCAGGTCATGCAGCGGCCGGGGACCATGCGTCGCGCCTCTGGTCCAGCAAGCGAGCTGATGGCTCGCTCGCAACCCTCTTGGAGAGGCTTGCGCATCCGCGGGCCATCCTTGTCGCTCGCGGTACGACCGGCGCCCGGGATGGCCGGCACGATGCGCGTGCCTGATCCCGGGATCGAGGCGACCTCGACCGGGACTGAAGATTGAGCCGGCGTTGACGAGACGACAAATGCGGGGGCGGGCGTCCATTGATCTGCGGTCTGACGGATCGTGGGGTGGACGAGAAGCGTCAGAATCGCGGCCGGTCCACTCACGCTGAGAAAGAAGCCTGACCGAGACATCGTCGTAATCTCCAGGAGGAGCTTGACAGGTTGTCGGTCTAACGCGCGCCCGGAAAAACGGTTCCTTAACCACGATGTTCTGAATAGCGCGAAGTTAAAGGCATCGATCGAATTGTCTGCGCTTAACTTTCGCTCGCCTCGGTGATGGGCGGCGGTGTGGCGTCGGCGCATCATGTGCCCGGAAAATCGCATTCGGTTCGTGGATATCGGAACCCGCTGCGTGGCATCGCCGTTGTCATGGCAACCCGGCCGCCTGGTCCTCCCCCGCATTCCCCTTGTGCATTGGCCGGAAACTTTTAGCGGGCCGGACTTTTGTCCGGCCCGTTTTTTCGTTTCCACCGGTTTGAGACGCGGTGGCCAGCCTTCGGATGCGCGGGCAACAAAAAACCCCGGCGCGGGCCGGGGTTTTTGCCTTTGATGTCGTGTCGTTCGTGGTCGTCGCGATCAGGCCGACTTGGCCTCACGGCGGCGCGCGCTCTGCTGGAAGAACAGCGCTTGGCTGATGACCGCCGAGACGTTGGCGGGCTGGAAAGGCTTGGCGATGAGGAAGGCCGGCTCGGGACGCTCTCCGGTGAGGAAGCGTTCCGGGTAGGCCGTGATGAAGATCACCGGAACCTCGAAGGTCTTCAGGAGATCGTTCACCGCATCGAGGCCGGAGCTGCCGTCGGCGAGCTGAATGTCGGCCAGGATCAGGCCGGGGCGCGTACCCTCGGAGGCGATCTTGATGGCCTCGGTCCGGGTGCGGGCGACGCCGATCACGTTGTGGCCCAGGCCCTCCACCAGGGCCTCTAGATCCATTGCGATCAGCGGCTCGTCCTCGATGATGAGGATTTCGGTGGCCATGTCGGCGGCGAGCTCGCGGCCGGCCTCGTCCACGAGATCCCGGACCTCGCTCACGTCCACCGCGAGAATGATCGCGGCGTCCTCCTCCGAGAAGCCCTCGAGGCAGGACAGCAGGAAGGCCTGACGCGGAAGCGGCGTAATCTGACCGAGGCGCACCTCCGCCGGCAGGTCGTGCTGAACCTGCTCGCTTTGCCCGTTGACCGAGAGGGAGTTCCAGATGCGGGTGAACACACGGAAGAGGTCGGCCTTGACGTTCGAGCTGCGGCCGAGCGTCTCCGGCTCGTTCACCAGTGTTTCCAGGGTGGCCGCCACATAGGCGTCGCCAGCAACCTGGCTGCCGGTCAGCGCCCGCGCGTAACGGCGCAGGTACGGCAGATGCTGAACGACGAGTTGAGCTGTCGACATTATATCCCCTTGGCTTTGCCGTACTCTCGGGCGCCTCCGCCACAACGCGGAATGCGGGGCTCCGTTCCGCCGGCTGGGAACCGATTGTTCACACCAGCGTTGCAGGTGCAGCCATGGCCTATGTGAAGCCGCAAAACAATCGCGGCGATGTCGCTTGTCGACATCCAAGGGGACCGAAGTATGGAAGACAACGAATCGGGCGGTGGCCCCCCCTTCGAGGGGCCAGCCCCGAACGGCACGGATGCGACGGCGCGACAGGGCCTGAGCGATCACACGCAGAAGCGGATCGGCCTGCATCTGCGCGCGATGTACGACACCATCGTGCAGCAGCCTGTCCCCGACCGTTTCCGCGACCTCATCGCCAAGCTGGATACCTCGGTGCCGGGGTCGGATTCACAAGGCTGACGCACCCGATCAGCCCCTTCATCGACCTCCACCACGAGAAAGGGCCGCTCGTTTTCAGCGAGCGGCCCTTCTTCTGCGAACCTCTAAGCGTCGATCGCGACGCCGGTGCGGTTCAGAGCGTCGGCGAACGACCGCGCATCAGGCCGATCACGGCCGAGATGGCGAAGAGTACGATCGCCACGAAGAACACGAGCTTGGCAGCTTCCATCGCCGTGCCGGCGATGCCACCGAAGCCGAGAAGCGCCGCGACGAGGGCGACGACCAGGAACGTAACGGCCCATCCGAGCATGTGACTCAACCCTCTATCAAGTACGGTGCAGCATCGGCTGCGACCTCATGACAGCATAACGTCAAGTTACGGAAGGGGTTCCTGGGGTCGTCACACGATCGCCATCTTTTAGCGCCGCCGCATGGCGTGTCCGTGAAGCGAACCCGCGTCAGAAGGCTTTGCGCGCCGCTCGACGCCAGAACAGGCCCGCGAGCCCCAGGGCGAGGCCGTACTGGAGGAGCCCGTTCTCGGCGAGGTCGAAGGGCGCCAAGTGCAGATGAAGCGCGAGGCGCGTCAATCCGTTGAGGATCAGGACGCCTCCGCAGAACAGGGCGGCGGCGGCGAGGGTGGCGACGAAATCGGGCATGGCGGCGCATCCGGTTGACCCGGAGGCGCCGTCGCAACTCGCGCGCCAGCGGAGATCAGGCCGCGGGCGGGCGCGTCGCCATCATGGATGGACGGGCGGCGAACGCCTCGTACCAGGCGGCAAGCGCCGGATGGGCCGCTCGCCAGACGATCTCGGGAAAGCGCAGATCGAGGTAGCCGAGCGCGCAGCCGAGGGCGATGGTGCCGATATCCACGCGGCCGGCAAGCGTTCCGGCAGCGGCTTCGAAACTCGCAAGCCCGCTCTCGATCTTGGCCTGCTGCGCCGTGATCCAGGCGGCGGAGCGCTCGGCCTCGGGACGGGCCGTCAGCTCGTAGCGGATCAACAGGGCTGCATCGAGCATGCCGTCGGCGGTGGATTGATCGTTCAGGGCGATCCAGCGCGCGGGGCCCGCGTCCGGGAACAGGCTGCCGCCGGCCCGGGCATCGAGATACTCACAGATCACGCGGCTATCGGCGATCGCCTGCCCCGTCTCGTCGATCAGGGTCGGCACCTGCGCCAAGGGATGGCGGGCCAGGATCGTGCCGTCGCGCTTCACCGGGTGGGCGGCCGTGGGCAGGAGTTCGAGGGACTCGGCGAGGCCGTGCTCGTGGGCGACGACCATGACCTTGCGGGCGAACGGCGAGAAGTGGGAGTGAAACAGCTGCATCGGGTATGGTCCGGGTCGGGGTCGGGTCTTCGTGCGGGCGCTCAGGGTCGGCGCGAACTCGCGGGCTTGGCGCGCGGCGCGGCGGGCGCGGCCGGCGCGACAGCGGCAGGTGCGCTCGCCCGCGGCGTCTCGACGGCGAGGCGCTTGACGGGCCAGCCATCCGCCCAGCGCTCCATGTCGCTGAAACGCGGATTGCCCTTCAGGGCGCCGGCATCGCTGCCCCCGAAGGCAGCGGCGGCTGCGAGATCGAAGGTCTTCCAGTAGGCGAGATAATCGAGGCTGTCGGCGCGGGCGTTGTTGATCTGCGCCACCAGCGTCGTCTGCTCCCCCGTCAGCGCCATGTCGGGCGTCCACTTGAACGGGGCCGCCGGCTGCTTCGGATCGCGCGGCGGCTCGGGCGGCAGCTTGATCGCACCGCCATCATAGGCCGTGTCGACGGCCGCCGGCGAGGACAGCGTCGCCGTCAGGGCCGGAAAGCCGTGATCGTCCGAGAGGGCGCGCACGAAGAGCTTGCGCTCGCTCGTCACGCTGCTGGCCTCCCGCAACAGGCGCCGGGCAGCGAGGTCGGCCGCCCGGGCGTCACGGTCGCCGATCACCGTGAGCACGAGGGTTTCGGGCGCGATCCGCGAGAGGTCGTGCAGGACGACGCCCCGCGCCCGCGCGTCGCTGGCGATGCCGCCTGGCATGATCGCGAAGACCAGGCGCGGGATGGGCAATCCCTGCGCCCCGGCATCGGCCGCGATGTTGGCCGCGATGGGGGCGCCGGCCAGATGGCCGATCAACGCGACGCGCGTCCGGTCGGGCTTGGCCTCCGCGTCGCCCTGGAGATCCGAGAAAGTGGTGCCCAGGATGCGCGCGGCGATGGCGCTGGCGTCCGAAGGCCGGGTCCGGTTCAACTCCTGGAAGCGGGGGAAGATGACCAGTGCGCCGGTGCGCGCGAGATGGTCGATCCAGGCGCCGTAGGCCTGTGGGTTCGGCGCGCCCCAGGCATGCAGGAGTACCACGACCGGCCGGCCCTCGGCCGGGGCGGGTCCGGACTTGTAGAATAGGAAGCTCCCGGCACCGGCTTTGCCGAGGCCGCGCTTGATGATCGTAGCGCCGAGATCGATGATTCCGCCCGGTCCGTCCTTGGGCTGGACGGGCGGTGCGGCCGCAAACGTCGGCGATCCGGCCGCGAGCAGGGCAACGACGCCGCAGGCGGCAAGACCGAGGGGAAGGTTCAAACGCATGGAAGGCCCGATCGACCGGCCCGGGACTGCCGTGGGTTTGTCCCCGCCGGCATGTGGACCTGAATTCTCGAGGATCATACGGCAAACCCGCGCCGTTGAGTGCGGTATTCCCGCCGCACTCAGTCAGTCGTTCTCGCGTGATCAGGTGCCGGAATGGTTACGGCGCGCGTCGATCATGGCGGCCAGACGCATGAGATCGCTGGGCTGTGCCGAATCCGTGACGTCCTCATAGACACTCCGCAGACGATTGCCGAGCGTCGACAGCATACGCTGGTCCGACAAGACGGTGAGCGACGACCAGCCGTCATCCGTGTTGGCGGCATAGGCAGTACGGTCAGGTTTCATGTTCGGCTCATGGGCCATCGCGCGGCCTCTCGCTTACGGGAAACCCGTCAACGGCCATACGCCCCCATGTTTCCATTGATGTATGATAATACTTTAGGCGCCGCCCGCGGGCGAACCGATCACGTCGGGGCGCGGCCGCGCCCCGTCTGGCCGCCCGGCGGCTTCCTCGACCCAGGCCAGGATGTCGGCGGCGCGCCAGGGCTTCGGGATGAAGGTGGCCGAGACACGCAGGTCGCTCGGCTGGTCGCCGGCATCACCCGAAGTCAGGAGCACGCGCACCCGGGGCCAGGTCACGCCGATGATGCGGGCGAGTTCAAATCCACCGATCGGCCCCGGCGTACGCACGTCCGAGAAGACGACGCTGACTTCGTCGGCCCGGTCGTTCAGGATGGCGAGGGCGCGTTCGGCCGTCTCGGCCTCGATCACCCGGAAGCCCGTTTCTTCCAGCAGTTCGGCCGCCAGGAAGCGCTCGTCGGGTTCGTCCTCGACGACGAGAATCACGGGGCGTGCATCCGAAGAAGTCACTGCACTCATGGGTCCGGAACGCTCTTGAGGCCAGAACGGCGGGCCGCTGACATCGTTGCGCCACGGAGCACGGAAAGTGTCAATGTGGCCGATCGGACAGGATCGCGGATCGACCTTCGAGACCGTGCGGTTGTGCTTTCGGTGTCACGCTTTCGTGAGGGTTTTATCCCACGCCGTGGGACTTCAGGAACGATAGGGCCCGCGCCCAACCATCCTTGGCCTCGACGGGACGGTAGCTCGGCCGGTAATCGGCATGGAAGCCGTGCGGTGCTTCCGGGTAGACCACCAACTCCACGGATTTCCCGGCCGCGACGGCCTTGTCCCGCGCCGCCTCGACGGTCGCCACCGGGATGCCGGTGTCGGCGCCCCCGTAAAGGGCCAGGATCGGTGCATTGATCTCGGCGGCCACGTCGGTACCGGTGCGCGGCTGGATCTCGGTTCGCTCTCCGCCGACAGGTCCGTACCAGGCCACGCCCGCCTTGAGATCCTTGCGGTGCGCCGCGTAGAGCCAGACGCCGCGCCCGCCCCGGCACCAGCCCATGGTCCCGATCCGGGCCGGATCGCCCTGCGCGGCGGACACCGCCCAGGAGGCGGCCGCGTCGAGGTCGGCCATCCATTGCGCGTCCGGCGTCTTCGAGATGACGTCGCGGATGATGAGCTTGGCGTCCGTCATCGTAGAGAGATCGCCCTGACGGGCGTAGAGTTCGGGCGCGACGGCGCAGTAACCCGCCTTCGCGAGGCGTCGGCAGATGTCCTTGATGTACTCGTGGACGCCGAAGATCTCCTCAATGACCAGGATGACGGGAAATTGCCCCTCGCCTGCGGGCATCGCGCGGTAACCCGGCATCGGGCCGTCTCCGGCCGGAATCTTCACCTCACCGGCCTCGAGACCCTCGGCATCGGTCCGGATCACCTGCGCCTCGACCGAGGTCGTTGCCAGGGTGAGGCCCGTCATCAGGCTCGTCATGACGAAACCGCGCCGGGAAAACGGCGGCGTCAGGAGCCCGTCGAGACCTCCGAGCGGCGCGTCGACGGATGGGCAATCGGGCGTGTTCGACATGGTGTCCCCGGTCGGTCTCGGACCTGTCCGTGACAGCTAGGGCAGCGCGAGCGCGGGACCATCTCGGTCCCGCGTGTCAGAGGGTGGCGCGCTGACGGTTGGGTTCGCCCGTCCGCTGCGGCACGGGCATCACGGTCCGGCGCGACGGCGTCCGGCCCTCGGACGCGGCGGCGCGCTTGCGGGTCGTGGCCGGGGGCTTGGGCCGCACCAACTCGCCGAGGGCGACGAAATCCTCACCGCCGCCCCGGGCGCCGGGACCCGCGACGAGTCCGAAGCCGAGGGCGAAGGAGCGCGCGAGGTTCGCGTCGGGGCTGACGCCGAAAGCCTCGAGCGCCGCCAGGAAGGCCTCGCGGAAGGCGCGCGGGCCGCACCAGTTCTTCTCCGAAAGGTGCAGCGGCCACTCCCAGAGATCGCCGCGCCGCATCGCGATCATGTCCGCGGCGATGAAGTAGCCGCTGGTCCGATGTTCCAGCCCGTCGACGAGCAGGCGCCATTCGGTGTTCGCGAACGGGCGGTTCGGGGTCGTGCAGGCGTGATCCGAATGCTGGTCGATCATGATGTTCCCTCGTCGACGTCGCGGCGCACCCGTGGCACGCCGGAACGGTTCAGAACATTAAGGGAACATTGATCCGAAACAGAACAGGCGTCAAGCCTTTGTTCTCGATGTGTTCGGTCGCAGACGGCTCGGCGCCTTCAGCGCGTCTTTCCGCCGAAGAGCGGGTGCTCGACCCGGTCGCCGGGATGGATCTTCAGCCGGGCCGCCGTTCCGGCGTTGAGTTCGAGCACCGACAGCACGGGCTCGTTCGAGGGAATCACCTTCGTGGACAGCGGCTCGGTATCGGCCGCGATCTTCGCGATGCTGCCGTCCGGCCGGATGAACAGCATGTCCAGCGGCAGATAGGTGTTCTTCATCCACATCGCGACGGGGGCCGTCGCCGCGAAGTCGAACAGCATGCCGTGGTCCGGTGCCATGGTGCGGCGATACATGAGCCCGCGCGAGCGGTCGGCGTCGGTGCGCATCACCTCCACGGCGAAGTTGTGCCGTCCGCCCCGGGTGACGATGCTCAGCGGCTCGGTCGGTCCGGAGGCGGCGTCCTGCGCCGCGACCGCTCCGGGCGCCAGGGCGAGGAGCGTCATCGCGAGAAGCGCGCAGAAGCGGCCGCGCCAGTCGGTCGTGCGTCGAGAAATCACCGGACCATCCGTCAATGTGAAGCGGGCAGTGCGCCGTCGAGGAGGCGGACTTCCGCCGCCATCCTGCCCTTCGAACCGTCGCCGTAGCGGACGAGAACCATCTCGCCGGGCTTGAGTTCGGCGATGCCGTAGCGGCGAAGCGTCTCCATGTGCACGAAGATGTCCGGCGTGCCGTCCCCCCGGCTGAGAAAGCCGAACCCGCGCAGCCGGTTGAACCACTTCACCACGGCCGTCTCGAGTCCGCTTGTCGGCGTGACGGTGACGTGGGTGCGCGGCAGGGGCAGTTCGGAGGGGTGGATCGCCGTCGACTGGTCGAGGGACAGGACCCGGAAGGCCTGCCAGCCGCGCGGCCGCTCCGTGGCCTCCACGACGACCCGCGCACCTTCGCTGGCGCTCTGGTGCCCGTCGCGCCGCAGGCAGGTGATGTGAAGCAGCACGTCCGCCGAGCCGTCGTCGGGGATGATGAAGCCGAAGCCCTTCGCGACATCGAACCACTTGATTCGGCCCGCCACCTCCACGAGGTCGAGGGGGCGCTGAATGTCCGCGCCGGGGCCTTCACCGGCGCGGGTGTCGTCGGTCTCCCCCGACGAATGCCGCCCGAACGGGCCCGAACCGAAATCGTCCGACATGTAAGCAACCCACACCGAATCACGCCACGCGACCCATGAAGGAGATTAACAAAGTCATGACTCGGCGGAAGCCCGTTTGACGGTCGCGGAGGCTCATCGATGCCGCATTGTTTGGCACGGCGGTTCGGGCGCAACAGAACGAACTGTCCCATCGCGTTCGTGTGCCAAAGCGTTTTCTGACTTCGGCGCTTCGGATTCAAATTTCGTTCATCAAGGGCACCGAAAGCCGATCGGCCGGGCGGTAGCGCCTCCGTGGCAGATCGGTGCTAGGGGCATGCCGGCATGACCAGCCCCGCTTCGCCGACCACGCCGTCCCGCCCGCGCTTCGACGCCATCGATGCGGCCCGTGGCGTCGCGCTGGCGGCGATGGCGACGTATCACGCCCTCTGGGATCTGGGCGCCCTTCGCCTGACTCCCGAGAACTACGCTCTGACGCCGCTCGGCCGCGCGGCGGCGCACGGGATCGCGGGAAGCTTTCTGATCCTCGTCGGTCTCGGACTGGTGCTGATGAACGGCGTCCGCTTCGCGGCGCGGCCCTTCGCCCTGCGGCTGGCGCGGATCGCGGGCGCGGCGCTCCTCGTCACAGGCGCCACGGCGCTGTCCGACCCGACGCATTACATCTTCTTCGGCATCCTGCACTGCATCGCCGTCGCCAGCGTCCTCGCTCTGCCCTTCGTGCGCGGTCTGCCGGTCTGGAGCGCGGCCCTTGCCGGGCTCGCCATCATGGCCGCGCCGCACCTCGTTTCGGCCGACTGGCTGGACGCGCCGGTCCTGGCGTTCCTCGGCCTCGGACGCGGGACGCCCCAGACCAACGATTACGTGCCGCTGTTTCCTTGGGCGGGTCTCGTCCTCATCGGCGTTGCCCTCGCCCGGGCCGGGCTGCCGGCCTTCGCGGGCTCTCGGGCCGGCGGATGGCGGGCGCGGGGACGCCTGGCGCGAGGCCTGACCTTCGCCGGGCGGCACAGCCTCGCGGTCTACCTCATCCACCAGCCGGTGCTGATGGGATTGCTCACCGGCCTCGTGACCCTGACCGGGCCGCATCCGCAGGCCGGCGTCGCCGAGTTCCGGGCGCTCTATGTCCGCAACTGCACCGCCACCGGCGGGGAGGCCGGGGCCTGCGCCACAGCCGCGTCCTGCGTGTCCGATGCGTTCCGCCGCGACGGGCTCTGGGCCGACCGGCCGCGCAGCTTCACGGCCGAGGAGCGCCTCAAGGCCCAGGCGTTGTCGCAGGCCTGCTACGAGGCGGCCGAGGGAACGGCGCCGACGCCCTGAAGGCGGGGCGCCGTTCCGGATCTCAATCCTTGGCGCGCTCCACGTAAGAGCCATCCTCGGTCATGATCACCACGCGGGTGCCCACGGCGATGTGCGGCGGCACGGCGGTGCGCACGCCGTTGGAGAGAATGGCGGGCTTGTAGGAGGAGGAGGCGGTCTGGCCCTTCATCGCCGGCTCGGTCTCGGTCACCTCGAGCACGACGCGCTGGGGCAGCTCCAGGGTCAGGGCCACGCCGTTATGGGTGGAAACCATCACGGCCATGCCTTCCTGCAGGTACGGCGCGGCCGAGCCGACGACGTCCTTGGGGATCGCGACCTGGTCGTAGTTCTCGGGGTTCATGAAGTGGAAGCCCTCGCCGTCCTCGTAGAGGAAGGTGTGCTCGCGGTCCTCCACGAAGGCGCGCTCCACCGACTCGGTGGTGCGGTAGCGCTCGGACACCTTCACGCCGTCAGTGATGCGGCGCATGTCGAGCTGCGTCACCGGTGTGCCCTTGCCGGGGTGGATGTTCTCGACCGTCAGGATGACGTAGAGCTTGCCATCCTTGTCGACGACGTTGCCCTTGCGGAGCGTAGAGGCGATCACCTTCACGGGGTCTGGTCCTGCTGTGTTCGTTGGAAAAACGGACGCATCGCCCCGCCGCGGTTTCCTCCGCGGGAGCGACATCATGGCCCCGCCACTAACCTATCCGAGGCCCCGTTGCCAGTCGCGGCGCGCGGCGGCGCCCGAGAGAGCCGAAATTCCCGCATCATGATTCCTGCGTTCTCGGCCACACGATGAACACCCCCTCCCCCTGGTGGGCCCCGCACCGGCACGCCGACCGCCGCCCCGCCCTGATGGCGCGCAACCGCATCGTCGCGGCGTTCCGGGCGCATTTCGAGCAGGCGGATTTCGTCGAGGCGGAGGCGGCCGCGCTCCAGGTCTCGCCGGGCAACGAGGCGCATCTCTCGGCCTTCGCCACCGAGGCCCTGGGACCGGACGGGTCGCGCCGGCCGCTCTACCTCCACACCTCGCCCGAATTCGCCTGCAAGAAGCTGCTGGCGGCCGGCGAGGAACGGATCGTCAGCTTCGCCCGCGTCTTCCGCAACCGCGAGCGCGGACCCCTGCACCACCCGGAATTCACCATGCTGGAATGGTACCGGGCGGGGGCCGACTACACCGACCTCATGCGCGACTGCGCCGACCTCCTGGCTCTCGCGGCCGAGCGGGCGGGCACCCGGCGCCTGCGGCATCGCGGCCGCGAGGCGGACCCCTTCGCGGCGTTCGAGCGGATCACCCTGGCGGAAGCCTTCGCGCAGCGCGCCGGGATCGACCTCCTCGCCACCATTGACCGCGACGGCCGCACGGACCGCGACGGCCTCGCGGCGGCGGTGGCGCGGTCCGGCCTGCGCGTGGCCGAGGACGACACCTGGGGCGATCTATTCAGCCGCGTCCTCGTCGCCCGGATCGAGCCGCATCTCGGCCTCGGCCGGCCCACCATCCTGTACGAGTACCCGGTGAGCGAGGCCGCGCTCGCTCGCCCGAGCCTGCGCGACCCCCGCGTGGCGGAGCGCTTCGAGCTCTATGCCTGCGGCGTCGAGCTCGCGAACGCCTTCGGCGAACTGACCGATGCCGAGGAGCAGCGCCGCCGCTTCAAGTGCGCGATGGCCGAGAAGGCGCGCGTCTACGGCGAGACCTACCCCATCGACGAGGATTTCCTCGCCGCCCTCGCGGTGATGCCGGAGGCGAGCGGCATCGCGCTCGGCCTCGACCGCCTCGTCATGCTCGCCACCGGCGCGCCGCGCATCGAGGACGTGATCTGGACCCCCGTGGCGGGAGACCCTGTGTGAACCGGCCCGTGAACGGAATCCTGCGCGATCCGGCGGCCCTGGCTCGCGCCGGCCTCGCGGCGCCCGCCGACCTGCCCGCCCTGGAGGCGGTGGCGGCGCGCTACGCCGTCTCGGTGACGCCCGACATGGCCGAGCTGATCGACCCCGCCGATCCGGCCGATCCGATCGCCCGCCAGTTCCTGCCCCGGGCCGAGGAGCTGGAGACGCGGCCCGAGGAGACGGCCGACCCCATCGGCGACGACGCGCACAGCCCCCTGCCCGGGATCGTCCACCGCTACCCGGACCGCGTGCTCCTGAAGCCGCTCCATGTCTGCCCGGTCTATTGCCGATTCTGCTTCAGGCGCGAGATGGTCGGGCCGGACGGGCTGGGCACGCTCGGCGAGGCCGATCTCGCGCGGGCGCTGGCCTACATCGCGGCCCGGCCCGAGATCTGGGAGGTGGTGATCACCGGGGGCGACCCCTTCGCGCTCTCGGCCCGCCGCCTCGCCCACATCGCCGAGGTTCTGGCCGGCATCCCGCACGTGCGGGTCCTGCGCCTCCACACCCGCGTGCCGGTGGTCGATCCGGGCGCCGTCACGCCGGCGCGCGTCGCGGCCCTGAAGCGGTTCGGCGGCGCGGTCTTCGTGGCGCTCCACGCCAACCATCCGCGCGAGTTCACGCCGGCCGCCATGGCGGCGATCGCGCGGCTGGTGGATGCCGGCATCCCCATGGTGAGCCAGACGGTGCTGCTCGCCGGTATCAACGACGATCCCGCGACCCTGGAGAGCCTGATGCGGCGTTTCGTCGAGAACCGGATCAAGCCCTACTACCTGCATCACGGCGATCTCGCCCCCGGCACGGGGCACCTGCGCACCGGCCTCGGGCACGGCCGCGACCTCATGCGGGCCCTGCGCGGCCGGCTCTCGGGCCTCGCCCAGCCGCTCTACGTCCTCGATATCCCGGGGGGGCACGGCAAGGTGCCGGTGGGGCCGAACTACCTCACGGCCTCGGCGGCCGGCTGGCGGGTGACCGATCCGCGGGGGGCGGAGCATGCCTATCCGCCGGAGTCCGAACCTGGCTCAGTAAGTCCCGCGCGTTGACAGTTCTTCGCCGCGACGCTTTTGATGCCGGAAACGCGCGGCGCGCGACCTCACGATCCTCGGGGAAGCTGATGGGTGTGTTTCAGGATTTCGTCGGGCGCTTCAGCCAGACCATGACGTCCTATCTCGGCGACCGTCCCCTGATGGAGGCGGCGGTCTCGGCCGCCGCCAACGTCATCCTGGCCGATTACGAGATCGACGAGGAGGAGATCGAGGCGGCGCTTGCCGGCATGCGGGCCAACCCGATCCTCGAGAAGGGCTACGACACCCTGAAGCTCGAGGCCGAATTGTTCGAGGGCATCGCCCGCGCCCGGACCCGCGCCGGCCGCGCCGAGAACCTGGGCTTCGTCGCCGGCATCGCCGATCGGGACGCCACCCAGCGCCGGGCCGTCTTCCTCATCGCCGCGGACGTCGCCGACCAGGCCGGGATCAGCGCCGTCGAGCACGCGGCGCTCGCCGAGATCGCCGCCGCTCTGAAGGTCGACAAGGACGCTCTGCTCGGATCGGCGGCGGGGGCCTGAGCCTCAGCCGGAGACGCGATCCGAGACGAGCGCGGCATCCTTCTCGACCTGGCGCTCGAAGCGGCGCGGCAGCAGGTTCGAGCGGGCCATCCGGCGCAGGCCCATCACCGTCAGGACGAGCGCGACGGCGGCGAACGGGCCGCCCACGATGAGTGCTGCCAGGATCTCGGAGCCGATCAGGGCCGCCAGGCCCTTCACCAGGGCGACGAACAGCATCACCAGGGCCGCGACCACGAGGACGAGCGCGGTCCCGAAGCGGGCGACGAGGCCGAGGATGGCCTGGATGTTCCCGTCCGTCTCCCGCCGCATCAGTTCGAGTTCCTGGCCGACGAGGTCGCCGCCATGGCGCAGGCCCTCGCTGATCAGGCTGCGCAGGCTCTGCGTCTTTTGGGCCATCGGATCGGGTCCTCGTGGTAGGGGCGGCGGGCGCGGGCGTGAAGACGTCCTGGAAGCCACAACCGTGGCGGTTCGATCGCGTTCCGGCCCCCGCGCGCCGATCAGGCCGGCGGGGCCTCCCGCTCCGCGACATCCGGCGCCTCCCGGATCGCCGCCGCGATGGCGTCGAGGAGCACCGTGTCCTCCCCCGCCATCGCCTCCATGGCGGCCATGCGGCCGACCACGGTGGCGGCGATGCGCTCCTCCACGGTGTCCTCGGCCAGCGCGTAGTAGATCGTCGCCCGCTTGCCGTCGCGGTGGCAGCGCCCCTCGATCTGGGTCAGCTGGATCGCGCTGTGGCGCAGGTCGTGGACGATGAGGGCGCGGGGCCGCGTGCCGCCGGGCATCTCGCCCTCGTGCAGGGAGATCGATTCGGTGACGGTGAAGACCACGGCGTCGAGGTCTCCGCTCTGGAAGGCGAGCCGGGTCGCCTCGTTGGCCTCCCCCGCCCGGGTCCCCGTGATCGAATCCGCGCGCCAGCCCGCCGTGCGCAGGGCCTCGACCAGGGCGTCGCCCGTCTCCAGGAAGGCCACCGAGATCGCCACCTGATGGCCATCCTCGATCAGGAGATCCGCAAAGGCGGCCGTGCCCGAGACCCGCAGCAGGCTGGCCTTCTGGCGGAAGCGTAGATCCGCCGCCCAGCCGGCCGGTCGGCGGGTGCTGCCGCCGAGCAGGCCCCATTCGCGCCGGAACTCCCGCCAGGTGGCATCGTAGAGCCGACGCTCGGCGGGGCTCAGGGCCACGGGGCTGAGTTCGCGCTGCACCTCCGGCCAGCCGGCGATGTCGGCGGGGCGGCGGCGCAGGCCGATCGCCCGCTCGCCCTTGAACAGGAGGTCGGCCATCACCGCGCAGTCGCGCGGGTTCGCCTCCCAGGACCAGTTGGTCCAGCGGCCCTTGGCCCGGCCGATCCCGAGACGCTGCATCAGGGCGCGGAACTCCGCCAGGGTCGCGGCCGGCTCGCCCGCCGCGTGGCCGAGAAGGTGGCCGAGATAGGAGAGTTCGTGCGGCGCCTGTCCGGCGGTAGCGCTGAGATAGACCGTGAAGGCCGCCGATTCCGCGATCTGCCGGCAGACCAGGCTCTGCTGCGCGTACGGGTTGCGGATGCGGTGGCTCTCATCGAACACCACCAGGGGCCAGGTCCGCTTCGGGGTCCCGTGCCGGGCGAGCGCATTGTTCCGGGCGCGGGCCGAGCGGCTCTTTCCTGCTGGCGGCGGCGCCATCAGGGCCTTGGTGCGCTCATAGTTGGTGAGGGTGATCGCCTTCTCGGCGAGGCCCGACAGCGCGATGGTCCGGCGCCATTGCGGCATCGCGCCCTTGGGACAGACGATCAGGATCTCGCGCTCGGGCATCGCCGCGAGCGCGCTCCAGACCGAGAGGGTCTTGCCGAGGCCCGTGGTGTCGCCGAGCAGGAAACCGGGCCGCCCCGCTGCGCGCGCCGCCAGGATCGCGCGGCTCGCGGCCACCTGATGCGGACGCGGAACGAGAGACGGCATCACGGGCATCCGGCAATGCGGGCCTGCCCAGCGCGCAGGCGTGAATCTCTTCTCGGCGGATGCGTTTTGGCACCTGCGCGAAGTCTTTGCGCCGGCCTCACCATGTTTTGAAAACCTTGGAACTGTTCAGGTTGTGCTTCCGTTAAGGTGTCGTCCCGACGCGCGGTCGGGAGCCGTAATCGGAGAGATCGATGCCGACGATTCCGCTATTCGCCGCGCCGCGCGCGGCGATCGCGTCCGCCCTCGCATTTCTGATCCTCGGTGGCTCGGCCAGCGCCCAGAGCGCCGATGGCGGCCTCTTCGACCTGTTGTTTGCCCCTGCCCGTCCCGCGCCGCAAGTGGCGCCAGCGCCCAGCGCCGACACCGGCGCGTACGGACAGGTTCGTCGCTCGATCCGCCGGGCGGCGGCGTCCCGCCCGCGCCCCAAGATCCGCTACGCCGCCCTGCCGAAGGCCGAGCCCCTTCAGATCAAGATCACCGACCGCCAGACCCCCCTCGACATGAAGGCGGGTCCGGCCGCCGCGTTCATGAAGGACGAGACCCTGCGCCCCGGCGACATCGTGGTGATGAAGGACGGCCCGAAGGTCTTCGTCGGCAAGCCCGACGACCGCCACACGGCGCGGGACTTCGAGAGCATCGGCCGGTCCGATTTTATCGACCGCCGCACCCGCGTCCAGCTCGCCGCCATGATGCTGCCCATCGGGGCGATGCCCGCCGATCAGGCCCGCAAGATGATGGCGCGCGCCGCCAAGACGATGCCGGCGAGCGTGGACCAGCCCGTGCGCATCGAGACGACCGCGATGCGGGTGATCAATCCCTGGTCCACGTCGCCCTGAGCATGACCCCCTGAAGCGGCACGCCGCGCGAAGACCTGGCCTCAGGCCGCCCGCACGGTGACGAGGAAGCCGTCCACCTCCTGCCGCAGGCTGGCCGCCTGACGCGCGAGGTCGCTCGCGGCCGTCAGAACCTGCGCCGAGCCGGCGCGGGCGGATTCCGCCGCCTCGCGCACACCGGCGACGTGACCCGAGACGGCCCGCGTCCCCTCCGAGGTGAGCGTGGTGTTCCGCGCAATCTCCTGGGTTGCCGCTCCCTGCTGCTCGACAGCCGCCGAGATGTCGCCCGAGAGGCGGCTGAGGCGCTGAATGACCTCGGTGATGCCCGCGATCGTCGTCACCGACGCGTCGGTGGAGTGGGTGATCTCCGCGACCTTCGCGGCGATGTCCTCGGTGGCCCGCGCGGTCTGGGTCGCGAGGCTCTTCACCTCCGCGGCGACCACCGCGAAGCCGCGACCAGCCTCGCCCGCGCGCGCCGCCTCGATGGTGGCGTTCAGCGCCAGCAGGTTTGTCTGCGCGGCAATGCTGGAGATCAGTCCCACGATCTCGCCGATGCTGGCCGCCGCATGGGCGAGACGGTCGACATCGCCCTTCATCCGCACGGCGTCGCGCTCGGCCTCGTCAGCGACCGCCGCCGAGGTCTCGACGCGGGCACCGATCTCGCGCACGGATGCGCTCAGTTCCTCGGTTGCCGCCGCCACCGTGTCGGCCGTCGCGGCCGTGTCCTGCGAGGCGGACGCCACCGCGTGGCTGAGGGACGAAGTGTCGCTGGCCGCCTGCGTGAGGGCGTAGGCGGCGGCCTCGAGCTGGCTTGAGGCCGCCGAGACGGCCTCGACGATGCCGCCGGCCCGGGCCTCGAAGCGATCGGCCATGTCGTGCATCGCCGCCGTCCGTGCGGCGGTGGCCTGGGCGGTCAGCTGATCGGCCTCACCGGTGATGCGCTGGCGCTCGGCCACGCTGTCGCGGAACGCGATGGCCGCCCCCGCGATGGCACGGACCTCCCGCGCGCCGCCCTGCGGGATCGGGCCGGCCGCCTCGCCCCGCCCGATGGCGGTGAGGGCCTCCGCAATGCGCGCGAGGGGCCGCGCGATGGCGGTTCCGAAGACGAAGGCCACGGCGCAGGAGAGGGCCAGGGTCGCGAGGCCGAGCGTGATCCAGAGCGCCGCGCTCCGCTCCGCTGCCGCGCGCGCGCTGCCCGCCGCCGCGTCGAGATCGGCCGTGAGGCGATCCTCGATGCCCTTCAGCCCGTCGATGCGCTGGGTGGCGAGGCCGAACCAGGCCGGGGCGTCCGTGACGGCGAGGGGCGTTCCCGGTGGCGTGTCGAGGACGATCCGGCGCAGCCGGTCGACCTCGCGGGCCGGTGCGCCGGCCTTGGTGGCGTCGAGGAGGGCGGCCTGGGCCGGATCGGCGCCGAGGCGGAACAGGCCCTCGTAGGTGGTCTGCCCGGCGAGCAGGCTTGCCAGGCGCTCGTGGCCGGGCAGGTCGATGCGGCCCGCGCCGATGATGGCCGAGGCTGCGGCCCGTTCCTGGCCGGCGAGTTCCTTCAGGGACAGGAAGGCGGAATAGGCCGAGACCCGGGCCGCGAGGTCCGCGCTGGACGCGACCTGGGACATCTCCCGCACGAGGTCGAGGGCCTGGCCGATCACGCCCGAATACAGGGCCATGTTCTGCGCAGGAGTCCGGGCGAGGTCGTCGACGGCCTTGCGGTGGGCGGCGATGCCGGCGAGCCCGTCCGCCAGGGCGGCCTGCCGGCGCGCCATGCCCGCGCCGAACGCCTCCGCGTCGGCCGCGATGTCCAGCGCGCGGCGGCTGGCATCCGTGCGCAGGCGTTGAGCGTCGAGTTCGGCCCGGAACTGGGTGCCCTTCGAGCCGAGGAACAGGCTGGACGCCCCGCGCTCGCGTTGGGCCTCGTGGACGAAGGCGCTGACCCGCCCGGCGAACCCGACGAGGTGCTGGACCTGCCCCATGCGGGCCCGCTCCCCGATCCGCTCGGCGATGGTGAGACCGGCCACCACCGCGAAGGCAAAGCAGGGCGCGAGCGCGACCAGCAGGATACGGACGCGAAGGGAAGAGAAAAATCCGGCAGACATGAATGAGAGCCTGAAAACGCGAGGGCCCGATCGTTGTCCGTGTCGGGCCGTAAAGTTTTTCTTGCCGGTGTAACCTTTGATGTTTTTTGCAGCAGTCTGCTCGTTTGGAGGCAGACTTTCCGGCGCGGCGACGCATGCGCGAAGTCCTTCGCGTTGTGCGCGATCACCTTGCGGATAACCGTCGCATCTCCTGCGTCGGCTCCAAGTCGAAGGCTTGGTCTTGCCCCTCTCCGCATCGCCTCGGCCGAGGGCCGCCCCGGAGATGCCGGGGCGACGGTTCCGCCGCCCTCGCGCGTCGCCTGTACCCGCGGTCCGCGCGGAGTTGAGCCTGTACGCATTTTGTTCTAGCTGATGGGGATATGCGTGGCGCGTGCCTTGCCGCTTGGGGGCGCGCGCCCGACATGGCGCTCGGGAGGAGACGGGAGAGCCCTGCCCCGCCCGGGCCCGCGACCTTCCGAAGAGACACCATGGCCAAAGCCAAAGCCGCCGCCAAAAAATCCCAAGCCGAGGCCGAGCGGGTCGAGGCGAAGATCGAGGCCCTGTTCGAGGGCGCACGCGATCAGCGGGTCATCTCGGTGCGCGGCGCCCGCGAGCACAACCTCAAGAACATCGACCTGACGATCCCGCGCGACCGGCTGGTGGTGTTCACGGGCCTCTCGGGCTCGGGCAAGTCGTCGCTGGCCTTCGACACCATCTACGCGGAAGGGCAGCGCCGCTACGTCGAATCGCTCTCGGCCTATGCGCGCCAGTTCCTCGAGATGATGTCGAAGCCCGACGTCGACCAGATCGACGGGCTCTCGCCGGCGATCTCCATCGAGCAGAAGACCACTTCGAAGAATCCGCGTTCCACGGTCGGCACCGTCACGGAGATTTACGACTACATGCGCCTGCTCTGGGCGCGGGTCGGCATCCCCTATTCCCCGGCCACCGGCCTGCCCATCGAGAGCCAGACGGTCAGCCAGATGGTGGACCGGGTGCTGGCCCTGCCGGAGAAGAGCCGCCTCTACCTGCTGGCGCCGGTGATCCGTGGCCGCAAGGGCGAGTACCGCAAAGAGATCGCCGAGTTCCAGAAGAAGGGCTTCCAGCGCCTGCGCGTCGACGGTGAGTACTATCCGATCGACGATGTGCCGAAGCTCGACAAGAAGCTGAAGCACGACATCGACGTGGTGGTGGACCGGATCGTGGTGCGGGCCGACATCGCCGCGCGGCTCGCCGATTCCTTCGAGACCGCCCTGGAACTCGCCGACGGGATCGCGGTGATCGAGTTCGCCGATACGCCCGAGGGCGAGGCCCCGCGCGAGCCCGTCACCTTCTCGTCGCGCTTCGCCTGCCCCGTCTCCGGCTTCACCATCGCGGAGATCGAGCCGCGGCTGTTCTCGTTCAACAATCCCTTCGGCGCCTGCCCGACCTGCGGCGGCATCGGCCACGAGATGCGGATCGACCCCGAACTCGTCATTTCGGACGCCAAGCTCAGCTTGAAGCGTGGCGCCGTCGGCCCCTGGGCGAAGTCGACCTCGCCCTATTACGGCCAGACCCTCGACGCGCTGGCCCGGCACTACGGCTTCAAGACCACGGTGGCCTGGGGCGACCTGCCCGCGAAGGCCCGCGAGGTGGTCCTGTACGGCACCGGACCGGAATCGGTGCGCTTCGCCTACGACGACGGCATGCGGGCCTACGAAGTCAACAAGCCCTTCGAGGGCGTGATCCCGAACCTGGAGCGCCGCTACAAGGAGACCGAGAGCGACAGCTCCCGCGAGGAGATCGCGCGCTTCATGAGCGAGACGCCGTGCGCTACCTGTGGCGGCAAGCGTCTCAAGCTCGAAGCCCTCTCGGTGAAGGTCGCCATGCAGGATGTGGGCGAGATCACCGCCCTCTCGGTGCGCGATGCCCATGTGTGGTTCTCGGATCTGCCGGGCAAGCTGACGGAGAAGCAGAACGAGATCGCCCTGCGCATCCTCAAGGAGATCCGCGACCGGCTCAGCTTCCTCATCGATGTCGGCCTCGAGTACCTGACGTTGGCGCGCGGCTCCGGCTCGCTCTCGGGCGGCGAAAGCCAGCGCATCCGCCTCGCCTCGCAGATCGGCTCCGGCCTCACCGGCGTGCTCTATGTCCTCGACGAGCCGTCCATCGGCCTGCACCAGCGGGACAACGAGCGCCTGCTCGGCACGCTTAAGCGCCTGCGCGACCTCGGCAACTCGGTCATCGTCGTCGAGCACGACGAGGACGCGATCCTGCAGGCCGACTACGTCGTCGATGTCGGCCCGGGTGCGGGCATCCATGGCGGTCGCATCATCGCGCAGGGCACCCCCGAGGAAGTCCTGAAGAACCCCGCCTCCCTCACCGCCAAGTACCTCACCGGCGAGATGAGCGTGCGGGTGCCCACCGGGCGGCGCAAGGGCAAGGCCGGCAAGCTCAGCCTGATCGGCGCCCGCGGCAACAACCTGAAGAACGTCTCGGTCGACATCCCGCTCGGCACCTTCACCTGCATCTCCGGCGTCTCCGGCGGCGGCAAGTCGACCCTGATCATCGACACGCTCTACAAGGCGGTGGCCAAATCCCTCAACGGCGCCCTGGAGCATCCGGCGCCCTTCGAGCGACTCGACGGGCTGGAACACCTCGACAAGGTCATCGACATCGACCAATCGCCCATCGGCCGCACCCCGCGCTCCAACCCGGCGACCTATACGGGCGCCTTCACGCCGATCCGCGACTGGTTCGCGGGCCTGCCGGAGGCCAAGGCCCGCGGCTACCAGGCCGGGCGGTTCTCGTTCAACGTCAAGGGCGGGCGCTGCGAGGCCTGTTCGGGCGACGGCGTCATCAAGATCGAGATGCACTTCCTGCCGGACGTCTACGTCACCTGCGACGTCTGCAAGGGCCGCCGCTACGACCGCGAGACCCTGGAGGTGAAGTACCGCGACCGGTCCATCGCCGACGTGCTCGACATGACCGTCGAGGAGGCCGCCGACCTGTTCAAGGCAGTGCCCACCATCCGGGAGAAGATGGAGACCCTGGCCCGGGTCGGCCTCGGCTACGTCAAGGTCGGACAGCAGGCCACCACCCTCTCGGGCGGCGAGGCCCAGCGGGTGAAGCTTTCGAAGGAACTGTCGAAGCGGGCTACCGGCCGCACGCTCTACATCCTCGACGAGCCGACCACCGGCCTGCACTTCCACGACGTCGCCAAGCTCATGGAGGTGCTCCACGAACTCGTGGACCAGGGCAACACCGTCGTGGTGATCGAGCACAACCTCGAGGTCATCAAGACCGCCGACTGGGTCATCGACATGGGCCCCGAGGGCGGCGATGGCGGCGGCGTGGTAGTGGCGCAGGGAACGCCCGAGCAGATCGCCAAGTCCCGCGCGAGCCATACGGGACGCTTCCTGCGCGATGTCCTCGCCCGGCGGCCAGCCCCCGCCCCCGCCAAGGGACGCGCGGCCGCCGAATAGGCGGTCCCTTCCACCCGACGGGTGTGCGATTCGCGCGGCGAACCGCGCCTGAACCGTTCCGCGTCACGCCTGAACCGGCCTCGCAGCGCCGAAACTGGCGTTGGCGCTTTGCGCGGATGCGCGATCGCAGCCCCGCGCTTGCCGGATGTTCCCGGCCTGGCCGGCTCGTGCCAACAGCTTGAGCATTCAGCGGTATTCTGCCGGCATGCCGACCGAAGGACGCCTCGAGAACGCGAAAAGCCTGCTGAAATAGTTAACACAATCTTACGCTGCAGCGCGGCGGAATTGCGGCTTTTGCGCAACGGTTCGATCCGAACTGCCCCGTTTCCAAGCATTCTGCTGTTCTTCCGCCGCGTCCTGTAGAATAGTTCTCGACGTTGAGACTTGAGAACGCGCCGCAAGGGGGGCCACCGGATCGACTGCAAACAAGCCGCACCAAAGCGGCGTATCGGCAGAATGATTCGGTTGGCTGCGTGGCGGACCTGAAATCCTTGGGAAGGAAGAAGATAATGACGAAGAACTGGCTCGCCGCAGGCGCGCTCGCGCTGACCGTTGGCATGACCGCCACGGCTTCCTACGCGCAGACCACGACCGTTCCGGGTGAGCAGGTCGGTCTCGCCACCGGCGCTCCGCTGCCCGAGGGCATCTACGCGCTGAACACGTTCGTCTACCGCAGCAACGAGAACGTCGCTCCGGGTTCGGTCGACGTCGCCGTCAACATCCCGGTGCTGGTCTGGTCGACCCCGCTGGTTCCGCTCGGCGGCCGCATCGAGCTGCTCGTCGCTCCCCCGACCGTCTTCGCCTTCGGCAAGAACGGCGGCCCGAACGGTTCGCGCGATCTGTCGATCAACGTCGGCACCTTCGTGGGCGGCATCTGGGCCTTCGATCTCGGCAACAACTTCGGCGTCAGCTTGCTCGGCGGTGTCTACCTCAACGAGCTCAACGGCGGCCGCGGCGTTCTCGTGAACAACGCCGGCACCACCTTCGCCACCCCGGTGCTGGGCCAGCTCGCTTCGAACACCTACCGCATGGGCGTCGCAGCCAGCTACACCGGCGACGGCTGGAACCTGACGGCCAACCTGACCGCCAACATCTACGACTCGCCGGCCAGCTTCGGCGGCGGCGTCCCCGGCGTCAGCGTCGCGTTCCCGACCACTCGCGGTCCGTTCCTCATCTCCGACTCGCTCAACCTCGACCTGACCGCGACCAAGAAGTTCGGCAAGTTCGAGATCGGCGCCATCGGTTACGGCACCTACAACTTCGACGTCAGCCAGTTCAGCCTCGCTGCCGGCAACCGCGGCAACTTCTCGGTCGGTGGTCTCATCGGCTACGACTTCGGACCCGTCACCGCCCAGGCCTGGGTCGCCACGACCGTCGTGAACGCCGTGCGCCGCGCCGACACGGTCGAAGGCTGGTTCCGCCTGATCGTGCCGCTGTACTCGCCGACCCCGGTCGCCGCTGCTCCGGCCCCGATTGTCCGCAAGTACTGAGATCGGCTGGCCGGGGCTCGCGCCCCGGTCATCCCGTGACGTCTTCTCTGACAGCCGCCGGATCCTCGGGGTCCGGCGGTTTTCGCGTTTTAGCATCCACACATCGGCGTGATCTCGGTCCGGGGCCGAGATGGGCTGAAACTTTCGGTGCGATCGCCTCGTAGAGCGCCTCAGTCACCCCGCACGAGGGAACGACGAAGAGGAACATGCTCATGATGAAGATCACGCACCGCGCCCTGGCCTCGGCCGCCCTCGCTTTCACGCTCGGCGCCGCCCTGCCGGCCGCAGCCCTTGCCAAGAACCCGATGGTCGGCGGCGCGCCGATGTACGCCTCGAAGACCATCGTGGAGAACGCGGTCAACTCGAAGGATCACACCACGCTGGTCGCCGCCGTGAAGGCCGCCGGCCTCGTCGACACCCTGTCGAGCCCCGGCCCCTTCACGGTGTTCGCACCCACCAACGCCGCCTTCGCCAAGCTGCCGGCCGGCACCGTCGAGACCCTGGTGAAGCCCGAGAACAAGGCCACGCTGACCAAGATCCTAACCTACCACGTGGTCCCCGGCACCTACACCGCCAAGGACCTGATGAAGCTCGCCAAGGACGGCGGCGGCGAAGCGCAGCTGAAGACGGTCGAGGGAGAGCCGCTCGTCATTCAGACCAAGGGCAAGAAGGTCTACGTGACCGACGCCAAGGGCAGCACCGCCACCGTCACCACCGCCAACGTGATGCAGTCGAACGGCGTCATCCACGTCATCAACGGCGTCCTCCAGCCCTGATCCCACCGGACCGACCTGTCGCCTGACGGGAAGCGCCCGCGATCCTTTCGGATCGCGGGCGCAACGCGTTCAGGGCCGAAGGGGACGCAGGTTCGTCAGCCGACCCGGTTGAGCCGGCGCGCACCCGCGAAGCGGTTGAGGAAGCGCGGCTCCTTCTCGGGGGCGATGCGGATGGCGAGATGCATGGTCCCGCCCTCCTCCTCGCGCCGGTCGAGCACCTCCGCGTTCTCGTAGAGCCAGTGCAGGGCCGCCCCGTCCTCGGGCGGCAGGATGACCGCGAAGGTGGAGCGCTGCCGGGCGATCCGCGCCTCGATCCGGGCGGTGAGGACGCCGAGGCCTTCCCCCGTGACCGCCGAGACGAGGACCGGGGCGTCGCTGTCCCGGTCGCTGCGCCCATGCCCGCTGAGGTTCAGCAGGCGGGTGCTCTCATCCTCGTCGAGGAGGTCGGCCTTGTTCCAGACCTCGATGATGCGCGCCGCCGAGGTCTCGATCCCGAGTTCGCGCAGCACCGACCCGACATCCTCGGCCTGGGCGGCGCTGTCCACGTGGGCAACGTCGCGCACGTGGAGCAGGATGTCGGCGTGGATCACGTCCTCCAGGGTGGCCCGGAAGGCCGCGATCAGGGAGGTCGGCAGTTCGGAGATGAAGCCCACCGTGTCCGAAAGGATCACGGTCTCGCCGTGCGGCAGCTTGGTGGCGCGGGCTGTCGGATCCAGGGTGGCGAACAGCATGTCCTGCGCCATCACTTGGGCCTTGGTGAGGGTGTTGAACAGCGTCGACTTGCCGGCGTTCGTGTAGCCGACCAGGGCCACGATCGGGTACGGCACCCGCGCCCGGCTCTGGCGGTGCAGGCCGCGCGTGCGCGTGACGCTATCGAGCTCGCGCTCGATCTTGGTCATGCGCTCCTGGATCATGCGCCGGTCGGCCTCGATCTGGGTCTCGCCGGGGCCGCCGAGGAAGCCGAAGCCGCCGCGCTGGCGCTCCAAGTGGGTCCAGGACCGCACGAGGCGGCTCTTCTGGTAGGCGAGATGCGCGTGCTCGACCTGGAGGGTGCCCTCGCGGGTCGAGGCCCGACGCCCGAAGATCTCGAGGATTAGGCCGGTGCGGTCGATGACCTTGCAGCCGAAGGCCTTCTCGAGGTTGCGCTGCTGCACGGGCGAGAGCGCGCAGTCCATCACCACGAGGCCGATCTCGCGGGCACGGATCACCCCGGCCAGTTCCTCCACCCGGCCCTTGCCCAGGTAGGTGGACGGGCGGATGCGCTGCACCGGCGCGACGATGGCCTCGACCACGTCGAGTTCGATGGCGGCGGCGAGGCCGGCGGCCTCGTCGAGCCGCGCCTCGGTGGAGCGCAGGGCTTCGGGGCTGCCGCTCGGGTTGCCCCGGGCCGCCACCGCGGCGCGCCCGAGATAGGGGCCGACGACGAGGGTGTGGGTTGCCGCCGCGATGTCGCCTTCGGGGGCGGCCATCGCCTGGAGCCGGGCTTCGCCGGCCGTCATCGGTTCAGTCATGTAGGTTTTCGTTCGACCCTGTCCTGCGTGTCTTCAGGACAATGGGCGCTTGCCGGCCCGAGACAAGGGCGCGGCAAACCTTATCGGGCCGGAGGCGTACGCTTTCGAGCGGTCTCAAGCCTTGTCGGGCGTGGTCTCGTCGGGCTCGAAGAGCTGGACCGGGTGGCCCGGCATGATCGTCGAGATCGCGTGCTTGTAGACGAGCTGCGAGTGTCCATCCCGGCGCAGCAGCACGCAGAAGTTGTCGAACCAGGTCACCACCCCCTGCAGCTTGACGCCGTTCACGAGGAAGATGGTCAACGGGATCTTGTTCTTGCGAACATGGTTCAGGAACGTGTCCTGGAGGTTCTGCGCGCGCTCGCCCGCCATTTTCTTCTTATCCTTGCTTCACGCTGCCGCCCGTCGCACCGGACGGGTTCTCTTCTATTGGTGTCATGACCGGGAGCGAAACGCCAGGATCTCGCGCGGGGTCCCCGGCATTACACGTGTATTGCGGGCGCGATGCAAGTGCATCGTCGCGCGATCCTCAGGGGCCGATGCCCAGGGACTTGAGTTTCCGGTGGAGCGCGGAGCGTTCCATGCCGATGAATTCCGCGGTGCGCGAGATGTTGCCGGAGAAGCGCGCGATCTGCGCCACGAGGTACTCGCGCTCGAAAATCTCGCGGGCCTCGCGCAGAGCCAGGCTCATCAGCTTCTCGCCACCCGATCCGTTCGGCGTGGTCGGCACCAGGGCGCCGATCTCCGTGGGCAGCATCTCGGAGGTCACCTCCTGATCCGGGTCGGTGTGGGTCAGGATCATCAGGCGCTCGACGTTGTTGCGCAACTGGCGGACGTTGCCGGGCCAGTCGTGCGACTGCAGCACCGCCATGGCGTCCTCGGCGATGCGCCGGCGCGGCAGGCCGGTGGCCCCCGAGATCTGCTCCATGAAGAAGGTGATGAGTTCCGGCACGTCCTCGCGCCGCTCGGAGAGGGCAGGCACGCGGATCGGCACCACGGAGAGCCGGTGGAACAGGTCCTCGCGGAACCGGCCCGCGGCGATCTCCTCGGCCAGATCCCGCGACGACGACGAGATGATGCGCACGTCCACGTGCACCCGCGCGGTGCCGCCCACCCGCTGGAAGTTCTGGTCGACGAGGACGCGCAGGATGCGGTTCTGCGTCTCGCGCGGCATGTCGGCCACCTCGTCGATGTAGAGCGAGCCGCCATGGGCCTCCTCCAGGGCGCCGACCCGGCGCGCCCGGCCCTCCCCGGCCTCGACGCCGAACAGCTCCGCCTCCATCGTGTCCGGCGTGATCGTGGCCGCGTTGATGACCACGAACGGGCCGCTGGCCCGGGTCGACATCGCGTGCAGGGTCCGCGCCGAGAGCTCCTTGCCCGAGCCCGGCGCGCCGAGGATCATCACGCGCGCGTTGGTTGGCGCCACGCGCTCGACGGTCTGGCGCAGCTGATTGACCACCACGGAGGCGCCGACGAGGCGGCTCGCCTGCCCGGAGCGGGCCTTGAGGTCGCGCACCTCGCGCTTGAGGCGCGAGGCCTCCAGCGCCCGCTCGGCCACCAGGATCAGGCGGTCGGCCTTGAACGGCTTCTCGATGAAGTCGTAGGCGCCGGCCTTGATCGCCGCTACCGCCGTCTCGATGTTGCCGTGGCCCGAGATCATCACCACGGGCAGGTCGGGATGCCCGGCCTTGATCTGGTCGAGCACCTGCAGGCCGTCGAGGCGAGAGCCCTGCAGCCAGATGTCGAGGAAGACGAGGTGGGGCCGGCGCGACTCGATGGCCGCCAGCGCCTCGTCGGAGCCCCCGGCGGTCCGGGTGCGATGGCCCTCGTCGTCGAGGATGCCGGCCACGAGGTCGCGGATGTCGGCCTCGTCGTCGACGATCAGGATATCGGCGCTCATGACTGGATCTCCGCGATGGGGGGGGCCGTGCGCGCGGCGCCCTTCTCGTCCTGCACGGAGGGTCTACCCTCCGGCGTCGTTGGGGTGGCTGTATCACGGCTCGGGTCGCCGGGGGCCTCGCGGGGCACCCGCATCCGCACCCGCCCGCCCCGGCCTTCCGGATTGTCGTTCAATTCGATCCCGCCGCCATGCTCTTCGAGGACCTTGCTGACGATGGCCAGCCCCAGCCCCGTCCCGCCCTCGCGGGTTGTCATGTAGGGCTCCAGCAGCCGCTGGCGCCCCTCCGCGGGAAATCCCTTTCCGTTATCCGTCACCTCGATGACGGCGAAGCCCTCCTCGAGGACGAGGCGTACGTCGACGCGGCCCTTGCCGCCGGGGGCGGCCGCGAGATCGGCCTCCGGCACGGCCTGCACCGCCTCGACGGCGTTCTTCAGGATGTTGGTGATCGCCTGCGAGAGCAGGCGGATGTCGAAGGCCGCCACCACCCGCTCACCGCTCGCTTCCGCGAAGGAGAATTCCAGGTCGGGATGCGCCACCCGCATCATGAACAGGTTCTGGCGGGTGATCTCGCTGAGGTCGTTCTGCGCGATGGCGGGCTTGGGCATCCGCGCGAACGACGAGAACTCGTCCACCATGCGCTTGATCTCGTCGACCTGACGCACGATCGTGGCCGTACACTGGTCGAACACCTCCTTGTCGGTGGTGATGACCTTGCCGTACTTGCGCCGGATGCGCTCGGCCGAGAGCTGGATCGGGGTCAGCGGGTTCTTGATCTCGTGGGCGATCCGGCGCGCCACGTCCGCCCAGGCCGAGGTGCGCTGGGCCGAGACGAGGTCGGTTATGTCGTCGAGGGTGACGACGAAGCCGCGGGCACCCCCTTGCGCCTGTTCGCTCGTCACCCGCACCGTCACCGTGCGCTCCCGCCCGTCGCGGGTGAGCTGGATCTGCTGCTGCATGGCGCGCAGGCGCGTCTCCGCCCCGTCCGGAAACAGCGCCTCCAGCTCCGGCACCACCTGCGTCAGGGGCTTGCCGACGATCGCTTCCGCCGTGAGGCCCAGGGTGCGCTCCACCGACGGGTTGGCGATGGTGACGAGGCCGGCGGCATCGACGCCCATCACCCCCGGCGAGACGCCCGACAGGACGGCCTCGGTGAAGCGGCGCCTGCGGTCGATGAGGTCGCTGGCCGCCGTCAGCCCGTCGTGCTGGCGGCGCAGCTCCTGCGTCATCTTGTTGAAGCTCTCGGAGAGGTGCGCGAGGTCGCCGTCACTCTTCCGGGCCGGGACCTGGGCGTAGAAGTTGCCCGAGGCGACCTGGTCGGCCGCGTTGATGAGGCGCCGGATCGGCGCGACGAAGCGGTTGGCGAAGTTGAGGCCGAACCACACCGCCGACAGGAGCGCGATGAGGGCGATCAGCACGAAGACCGAGGCGAAGCTGATCTGGATCGAGCGCTTCAGGGAATCGTAGGTGAGGTACTCGGCGGCCGCCGCGCGGGACACGCCGGGGAACTCCACCGCGAGCTGGCTCACCTCCCGCTGCACCAGTAGCACCGCGCCGTCATAGGCCGGCATGCGCAGGAGCGCGGCGAAGATCCGCCCCTCGCTCGGCACGAGGCAAATCGGGTCGCTCGATTTGGCCGCGTCCTCGAAGGCCGCGGCCGAGGGAAGGCGCCGCTCCTTGAGGAGGTCGATCTTGGCCCGGGCCACCACCTCGGTCGGCCCGCGCATGATCTCGGCCACCGGCAGGCCCAAAGCCGTGGCCCGCGTGGTCAGGAAGCTCTCGAACCAGGTCCGGTTGACGTCGAAGTTCGGTCGCGCCCGGGTGAGGTCGTCCGTGAGGATGCGAATCTCCCGCGCCAGGCTCTGGCACTGGTTCTCCTGATAGGCGTCGGCGACCTCGACGGATTTCAGCACCACGTCGCGCACCCGGTCCGTGAAGCCCAGCGACAGGCCCCGGTCGATGGTCACCGCCGCCACCACCGCCAGGAGCACGGTCGGCAGGATGGCGATGAGGCTGAATAGGCCGACGATGCGGGTGTGCAGCCGTGCCACCGCGGCGTTGGTGCGCCGGGCGTAGAGGAAGACCCGCGCCTCCCAGGCGATGATCACCACGAGGCCGAGGACGAGGAAGACGTTGATCCCGAGCAGCGTCAGCCCGACGGTCGGCGTCGGGGTCACCCGGATCACGCCGGCCAGGATCAGGAAGGTGGCGATGGCCGAGACCAGGGCGGTGACGACCACCAGGGCCCCGACGAGGCCCGGTCCGCGCGGCGGCGGGCGCACGATCGCGGTCAAGCGGTCGGGGCCGTCGCCTGTCTCGGGGGCCGCGTCGGCGGGGCCTGAACCCTCCGCGGAGGGGCCCGAAGTGCTGGAAGATCGAAGCCACGGCATGGCTGATGCGTCGCCACAACAGTGTGGCGAAATTAATACGAATCGGCCAAGCGGCTGCGTAGGAACCACTTAGAATTCCGGTCTACCGGCGGGGGAGTCCGGCCTCCCGACAGGGGATTCGAGCCTCCCGGCGGGGCGCCGGAGCCACCGACACGGCGGCGATCAACAGGATGCGTGCGACTCGGGTCGATCGACGGCCCGTGAAAATACATTATCCTCCGATCTCTCCTCACACCGAGTTCATCATGTCAGACACGCCCGTCTTCGCCTCGGCCGCCGTCGCGGCGCCCCATCGCCTCGCGGCCCAGTCCGGGCAGCACGTCCTGGCACAGGGGGGCAATGCCATCGAGGCGATGACCGCCATGGCCGCCACCATTGCGGTGGTCTACCCGCACATGAACGGCATCGGCGGCGACGGCTTCTGGCTGGTGCGCGAGCGCGGCGGGCGGGTGCGGGGCATCGAGGCCTGCGGTCCAGCCGGCCGGAACGCCACGATCCAGCGCTACCGGGCGCAGGGCTACGAGGTGCTGCCGTCGCGCGGACCCGACGCGGCGCTCACCGTGGCGGGGGCCATCGGCGGCTGGCGCCTCGCCCTCGACCTCGCCAAGGCCCTCGGCGGCCGCCTGCCCCTGGACACCCTGCTCGCCGACGCGATCCGCCACGCCCGCGACGGTGTAGCGGTCTCGCCCTCGGAGGCGCGCTACGTCCCGAAGGAACTCGACACGCTGCACGACCAGCCGCACTTCGCCGAGACCTTCCTCGACGGCGGCAAGCCCTTCGCGGCCGGCGCGATCCGCAAGCTGCCGGCGCTGGCCGCCACCCTGGAGCAACTGGCCTATGCGGGCCTCGACGACTTCTACAAGGGCGATCTCGGCCGCGAGATCGCCGCCGACCTCGACCGGCTCGGAACACCGGTGACCCGGGCCGATCTCGAAGCCTACGCGCCCCGCGAGCGCGCGCCGCTGTCGATCCGCCGCCGCGATGCCACGCTCTACAACTTCCCGCCGCCGACCCAAGGCATCGCCGCGCTCCTGATCCTCGGCATCTTCGACCGCCTGCGGATCGCCCGGCCCGAGACCACCGCCCATTACCACGGGCTCATCGAGGCGACGAAGCGCGCCTTCGCGATCCGGGACCGGATCGTCACCGACTACGACCGGCTGGCGGTCGACCCCGCGAGCTTCCTGACGCCGGAGCGCCTGGACCGCGAGGCGGCGCAGATCGACATGCGCCGGGCCGCCAGCCTGCCCCTGCGCAACCCCGGCGAGGGCGACACGGTCTGGATGGGCGCCATCGACCGCGACGGCCTCGCGGTGTCCTACATCCAGTCGATCTACTGGGAATACGGCTCCGGAATCGTCCTGCCGAAGACCGGCATCCACTGGCAGAACCGCGGCACTTCGTTCTCCCTCGACGCAGGGGCGGTGAATCCGCTGGAGCCCGGGCGCCGGCCTTTCCACACCCTGATCCCGGCGCTCGCCTGCTTCGACGACGGCCGGGTGATGTCCTACGGCAGCATGGGCGGCGACGGGCAGCCGCAGTTCCAGTCGCAGATCTTCGCCCGCTACGCCGATTACGGGATGAGCCCGGCCGCCGCCGTCGACGCCCCGCGCCTCCTCTACGGTCGGACCTGGGGCGCCGAATCCCTCACCGTGAAGGTGGAGGACCGCTTCGACCCCGCCTGCATCGCCGAACTGCGCAAGCTCGGCCACGAGATCGAGGAACTCGGTGGCGCCTACATCGACTCCCTCGGCCATGCCGGCATGCTGGTGCGTCACCCAAGCAACGGCTCGGTCGCGGCGGTGCACGACCCGAGATCCGACGGCGGTTCGGAGGGGCTGTAACGTCCGCTCGTCTTCACGGTCGGGTTGCACCGGAAAGCCAAACGGAACAATGACTTGGCATCATCCTTGCGATGCATGCTCATCGCAAGGAGCGAATAATGGATACGACTCTCTCACGCCAGCGCTGGCTGCAGCTCGGTCTCGGCCTGATCGCCATGATGGCGATCTCCAGTCCGCAATACGTCTGGACCCTCTTCACCAAGCCGCTCATCGCCACGACCGGCGCGACGCTCCCGCAGATCCAGTGGACCTTCACGATCCTGATCGTCCTGCAGACCTTCTTCTCGCCGGTGCAGGGCTACCTGATCGACCGGTTCAGCCCCAAGCTGATGATCGCGCTGGGCGCCGCTCTCTCGGGCCTCGGCTGGGTGCTGGCGGCCCGGGTCGACACGCTCATCGGCGTCTACGCCACCTACGGCCTGTTCTGCGGCCTCGGCACCGGCATCGTCTATGTCGGCATCGTGGGCCTGATGGTGAAGTGGTTTCCCGACCGGCGCGGCTTCGCCGTGGGCGTGGTCGCCGCCGGCTACGGCATGGGCGCCATGCTGAGCACCTTCCCCATCAGCGACATGCTCGCGGCCTCCGGCTACCGCCACACGCTGACGGTGTTCGGCATCGTGCTCGGCGCGATCGGTGCCTTGGCGGCCCTCGGCCTGCGCGCGCCCCGCGCCGGCGAGGTGCTGCCGGCACCGGCCGTCAACCTCTCGACCTGCGTGCACGACACGGCCCCGAAGGCGATGCTGCGGACTCCGCTGTTCTGGCTGATGTTCGTCATGATGACCATGATGTCGACGGGCGGTCTGATGGTGGTGGCCAACTTCGCCTCCTTCGCCCGCGATTTCGGGGTCGCCGACGCGATCATCTTCGGCTTCGTCGCCCTGCCCTTCGCTCTGACCTTCGACCGGATCACCAACGGCCTGACCCGTCCGTTCTTCGGCTGGGTCTCGGACAAGATCGGGCGCGAGAACACCATGGGCATCGCCTTCGCGGCGGAGGCGGTCGCCATCGCCCTGCTCCTCGTCTTCCGCGAGAACGCCTACGCCTTCGCGCTCCTCTCCGGCGTGGTGTTCTTTGCCTGGGGCGAGATCTTCTCGCTGTTCCCGTCGATCCTCACCGACACCTTCGGCACGAAGCACGCCACCACGAATTACGGCTTCCTCTACATGGCCCAGGGCATCGGCTCGCTGTTCGGCGGCCCGATCGCGGCCTGGATCTACGCCGTGCAGGGCTCCTGGCTGCCGGTCTTCGCGATCATCATCACCCTCGACGTGCTGACCGCGATCCTCGCCTACTTCGTGCTCAAACCCATGCGCCGGCGCTGGCTCGACGGCAGCACGGCCCCGGTCCGCGTGGGCAAGCCCGCCCTGGCCTGACCCTTCGCCGCAGAGCATGCACCGAAGCGCGGACGGGGAGACCCGTCCGCGCTTTGCGTGTGTTCTTCTCGCGCGAGGCGTTCGCGATGCCAAGGTTTATTCCTGCGCCGCGCCATGGTTTGCCGTGTCTTGGTTCGGCCCGGGTCAGTCATGCGGGGCGGTAGACGCACAGTCGTCCGCGATCTGATGCAGGTTCTCGAGGACGGCCGAACAATCAGGCGCTGTCGACATTTGCGATTCTCGCGATGGACTAGCGCAGATATTCCGAACACCATCGAGTGCGACGAGAAATACACCGACCGACGAACGATAATGCCGTCGATTTATTCTTAGATATCTGTGTAAGAACATCCATCAAATAGCATGATCTATATTTCCATAATGTCATTAATAATCATTTAGTAAAATACGAACATTTTAGCCTGATCATAATATCGGGCACGGACGATGAAGATTAGCATTAGAACTGCGCTTGCAGGATCGTTCGCGACACTTCTCGTGTTGTCGCTGGCGCAAGGTACGGTCGGCTTGATGAAGCTCGACACAATCTCCCACAAGACCGGAGAATTGCTCGATACGACAATTCCCTCAATGAACGAGGCCAACGCCATCAACGTCCTCGTCACCCGTGGGCGGCTCTGGCAGTTCCGCTACGCGGCCGCGACGACGGAGAGCGTGCGGGCCGAAACGCTTGCCAAGGTTGAGGAATTCATCCGCGACCGGAATGCCAAGATCGAAGCATTCAAGGCGTTCATCAAGACGGATGACGAGAAGAAGCTCTACGCCGACCTCGTGACGAAGAACGAGCTTCTCAAGCCAACCTGGAAATCCCTGCGGGACATGCCGTTCGGGGACCGAGATGCGTCCATCCTTCATCTCAACGGCGAGATGTACGGTCCTTACCGGGCCGTCGCGGATGCGACCCGCGCGCTCGTCGAACTCAAGCTCTCCCAGGGGAGGAGTGCGGGTTCGGAAATCCGCGACCAGCAATCCTCCGCCGTCCGCACGATGCTGCTGACCCTCTGCATCGCCATTCTCCTCGCCCTCGGTGCGATGGCGTACTCGTTCTTCGGTGTCTCGCGTCCCATCACCCGCATGACCGAGCGGATGCGTCGTCTGGCGGACGGAGAGGCCCAGGCCGAGGTTCCCTACGCTCAGCGTCTCGACGAGATCGGCTCCATGTCCGCCGCCGTACGGGTCTTCCGAGACAACCTCCTGCGGTCGCGCGCCCTGGAGGAAGAGACCGTGCTGGCGCGCGCCTCCGCCGAGGAGCAGCGCAAGGCCGGGATGCGTCAGATGGCCGATGCCTTCGAGCAGGCGGTCGGCGGCATCGTCGGCGCAGTGTCCTCCTCGGCGACGGAACTGCAGGCGACCGCGCAAACGATGACGGGCACGGCGGCCGAAACCGCGAACCAGTCGGTGAGCGTCGCCGCCGCCGCCGAACAAGCCTCGACGAATGTCCACACCGTGGCCGCCGCGGCCGAGGAACTCGGAACCTCGGTCCAAGAGATCGGGCGTCAGGTGTCCGGCTCCTCCGACCTCGCCCGCCTGGCCGTTGGGGAGGCGGACCAGACCATGAATCTGGTCCAGGCCTTGAGCCAGGCCTCGGCGCGCATCGGCGATATGGTCGGGTTGATCGCGAACATCGCCAGCCAGACCAACCTGCTCGCGCTCAACGCCACCATCGAAGCGGCACGGGCTGGCGATGCGGGCCGGGGCTTCGCTGTGGTGGCCACCGAGGTCAAGGAACTGGCCGCGCAGACGGCGCGGGCAACCGACGAGATCGGCACGCAGATAGGCCAGATCCAGGGGGTGACCGGGCAGGCGGTGGCGGCCATCGGATCGATCACCACGCGCATCCGCGAGATCAACGGGGTGGCCACATCGATCGCCGCTGCGGTGGAGGAACAGGGTGCGGCGACCCAGGAGATCGTGCGCAACGTCGCTCAGGCGTCCGCGGGCACCAGCGAGGTCACCCACAACATCGCGGCCGTGGCGCAGGCCTCGGAGGAGACGGGGGCCGCCGCCAGCCAAGTCCTGTCCGCGGCCTCCGAACTCTCGCGGCAGTCCGAGCACCTCGGGGCCGAGGTGACGCGCTTTCTCGCAACCGTTCGAGCGGCCTGACCTCGACCCGGCAGCCCCTGGGGACGGGACCGACTCGACGCGGCATACCAGATCCGGCCGATCCCTTCCGGCGATCCCTGGGGGATCGCCGGAAGGGATGGCGGATCTGGGCTTGGATCAAGCGCCACGCGGGCTTGCCGACACGTCATCCGCTTTGGTCGAGCGGATGACGTGTCAGTCCGAATTTCGCTTGTCTCACCCCCGCGCGGGGAAGCGGACGGCGGCGCGTTCCTCCGTCCCGGGCGCCCGATCGTCACCGCATCCCGGACGGTCGCTCCGGATCGGTCGCGGCGGCCCGCCCTCCGGCGTCACCCAGTCCTGCGCATTCCTGAGGCGGATGCCGCTGGCATGCAGGGTGGAGGTCCAGACCGGGGCCAGGGGCGTGAGGCGCGGCAGGATGCGCAGTTCCAGGCCCGCCGCCGCCATCGCGGCGGGCAGATTCCGGATCGTGTCGCGGCGCTCCGGGACGATCGCGTGGCGCGAGACCCCGGCGCCCGGATCGCCGGCGGGCTCGAAGGTCCCGGGCGGCATCCGATAGCGGTGGATCGTCCCGCCCGCGATCCGCTCCGCCCAGGCCGCCTCGACATACGCGACGGCGCGGCCCGTGACGTCGCCGAACCAGGCCTGCCGGTCCTCCGGCGTCGTCTCGGCGGTGGGCCAGATCACGATCCGGGGACAGTCGCGCGGAAAGAGGTAGAGCAGGCTGTGGGGTGCATCGATGGCCCAGACCAGAGGGCCATTCAGCCAGGCGCGCGCCGCACCGCGGTCGATGCCGACCCGAACGGGGCGCGGGACGAAGACCCGGATGTCAGGATCCTCGCTGAAGTGGAACAGCGCAGGGCGCCTCGCCCCCGGTCCGGCCGGCGCGCGCGGGGTCACCGCGCGTTGCGGAACACCTGCAGGTCGAGGTCGCGGACCTTCTTGCGCAGGGTGTTGCGGTTGACCCCCAGCAATTCGGCCGCGCGGATCTGGTTGCCGCGGGTGGCGGCCAGCGCTGCCCCGATCAGCGGCCCCTCGATCTCGCGTAAGATGCGGTGGTATAGGCCGGGCGGGGGCAGCGTATCGCGATAACCGCCGAAATACTCGGCGAGGTGGCGCTCCACCGCGCCCGACAGGGTCTCGGCCTCGCCGCCCGGCTTGCGGGTGCCCGGCGTGCCGTTCGGCTGGCTCTGCGCCAGGGGAAGCGTGTCGAGCTCGGCCTCGATCACCGGTCCGGTGATCGTCTCCTGCGGGTAGAGGGCCGCGAGGCGGCGGACGAGGTTCTCCAGTTCGCGCACGTTGCCGGGCCAGCGATAGCGCTTCAGGCGCTCCATCGCGTCGCCGTCGAGCTGCTTGCGGCTCAGGCCCTCCCGCTCCACCAGGACGAAGAAGTGGCGGATGAGGTCGGGCACGTCTTCCGAGCGCTCGCGCAGCGCGGGCAGACGCAGCGGCACGACGTTGAGGCGGAAGAACAGGTCCTCGCGAAAAATGCCCTGCTGGATCGAGACGCGCAGGTCCTTGTTCGTGGCCGCGATGATGCGGACGTTGGTCTTGATCGGCACGCGGCCGCCCACCGTCGTGTACTCGCCTTGCTGGAGCACGCGCAGGAGCCGGGTCTGCGCCTCCATCGGCATGTCGCCGATCTCGTCGAGGAACAGCGTGCCGCCCTCGGCCTGCTCGAAGCGGCCGGCGGAGCGTGCCAAGGCGCCCGTGAAGGCGCCCTTCTCGTGGCCGAACAGCTCGGATTCGATGAGGTCGCGCGGGATCGCCGCCATGTTCACGGGTACGAACGGGCCGGTGCGGCGCCGCCCGTAATCGTGCAGCGCGCGGGCGACCAGCTCCTTGCCGGTTCCGGACTCGCCCGTGATCATCACCGTGAGGTCGGTGGGCATCAGCCGGGCCAGCGCCCGGTAGATCTCCTGCATGGCCGGCGAGCGCCCGACGAGGGGAATGTCCTCGTTGCCGGGGTCGGCCCCGGCCGGCGCCGTGCCGCGCGGGCGGGACAGGGCGCGCCCCACGATGGCGATCAGCTCCTTCAGGTCGAAGGGTTTGGGCAGGTACTCGTAGGCCCCCCGCTCGGAGGCGCGGATCGCCGTCATGAAGGTGTTCTGCGCGCTCATCACGATGATCGGCAGTTCGGGGCGCACGCGCTTGATACGCGGCAGCAGGTCGAAGACGTTCTCGTCGGGCATCACCACATCGGTGATGACGAGGTCGCCCGCGCCCTCCGCCACCCAGCGCCAGAGGGTGGCGCAATTGCCGGTGGAGCGGACTTCGTAGCCGGCCCGCGACAGCGCCTGGTTGAGGACGGTGCGGATGGCGGCGTCGTCGTCCGCGACGATGATGTGTCCGTTGGGCATGACGCGACTCTACAGCTCCGCGGACGATTCGCGCCCGTCTCGGGCGCTCGACATGGGGAGAAGAAGGCGGAAGGTGGTCCGGCGCGGGACCGGATCGCACTCGACGATCCCGCCGTGATCGCCGATGATCTTGGCCACCAATGCAAGTCCGAGGCCGGACCCTTGCGCCTTCGTGGTGACGAAGGGGTCGAACAGGTCGGGCAGCAGGTCCGCCGAGACGCCCGGGCCGTTGTCGCGCACCGCCACCTCGATCGGCAGGCTGACGCGCTCGCGCGAGCCCGGCACCTGCAGGCGCAGGCCGGTGCGGAAGGCCGTCGACAGGGTGATCTCGCCGTCCACCGCGTCGGCCCCGATGGCTTCCGAGGCGTTCTTCACGAGGTTGAGGATGACCTGCACGAGCTGGTCGCGGTTGCCGAGTACCGGCGGCAGCGAGGGGTCGTAGGTCTCCACGAAGCGGATGTGTCGGGCGAAGCCCGACTGCGCCGAGCGCTTCACCTGATCGAGCACGCCGTGCACGTTGACCGAGCCGCGCTCCACCGGACGCTCGTCGCCGAACAGCTCCATGCGCTCGACGATGCGCACGATCCGGTCGGATTCGTCGCAGATCAGCCGGGTCAGGAGGCGGTCCTCCTCGTTGCCGGACTGCTCGAGGAGCTGGGCCGCCCCCCGGATGCCGGCGAGCGGGTTCTTGATCTCGTGGGCCAACATGGCGCCCAGGGCCACCATGGAGCGGGCCGCGCCCCGGTGGGTGAGCTGGCGGTTCATCTTGTCGGCGATGGTGCGCTCCTGGAGCATCAGCACCACGGCGTCCTCGTCGTCGCCCAGCGGCGTCGCGAACACGTCGACGCTGCGCTCGAGACCCGAGCGCGGCTGCACCAGCTCGACCCCGTACTCGCTGACGCTGGCCCGGCGCCGGCGCACCTCCGCCACCAGGGCGATGATCGGCGAGGCGAAGGGAATGATGTCCGAGAGGCGCCGCCGCTGCATCAGCCGGGCGGAATGATCGAAGAACGTCTCGCCCGCGTGGTTGACGTGGAGAATGTGGTCGTTCGCCCCCACCGTCAGCACCGGCAGCGGCAGCGCGTTGATCACCGCCTCGCTGGTGGGAGCGGCATCGCTGCGCGCGCCCCCGCTCCGGCCCGGTATCGGCTTGCCCGAGCTCATGCGGCTTCCCCGATCGCTTCGACGGCCCCGTCGCGACCGCCCGTGAAGGCGCGCGCCAGGAGCGCGGTGGCGGTCGCCGGGTCGGTGGTGGTGAGGAGCCGCATCCGCGCCTCCGGATTGAGGCCGCCGCCGGCCTCCGCATAGGCCGCCAGATGCTTGCGGGCGTGGCGCACGCCCATGCGCAGGCCGTAGAGGGCGAGCAGGCCCTGGTAGTGCTCCACCGCCAGGGCGGCCATCTCGGCGCCCGAGAGCACGGGTGCGGGGCGCCCGGCGAGGCCGGCCGCCAGGGCGCCGACGACCCAGGGCCGGCCCACCGCCGCCCGCCCCACCATCAGGCCGGCGGCGCCCGAGCGCGCGAGGCACGTCCGCGCCTCGGCCAGCGTGGCGATGTCGCCGTTGGCGATGACGGGGATCGCCACCGCCTCGACCACGGCGCGGATCGCGCCCCAGTCGGCCCTGTCCTTGTAGAATTGCTGCCGGGTCCGCCCATGAACCGTCACGGCATTCAGCCCGAGCCCTTCGGCCCGGCGCGCCAGCTGGGGCGCGTTGAGGGTCGCGTGGTCCCAGCCGAGGCGCATCTTCACCGTGACGGGCACGCGGACCGCGCCGCGCACCGCCGCGAGGATGCGGGTCGCACCTTCGAGGTCGCGCATCAGGGCCGAGCCCGAGGCCACGCCGGTGACGACCTTGGCCGGGCAACCCATGTTAATGTCGATCACGTCGGCGCCATTCGCCTCGGCGATGCGCGCGGCCTCGGCCATCGGCTCGGGCGCGCAACCGGCGAGTTGGACGATATGGGGATCGACGCCGCTGCCCTCGGCGCGGAGCCGCGCCTCCTGGTCGCCGCGCGCCAGCTCGGCGGCGGCCACCATCTCGGAGACGACCGCGCTCGCCCCGAGGCGGCGCGCGATGCGCCGGACATGCAGGTCGGTGACGCCGGAGAGCGGCGCCAGCAGTACCGGCACCGGCCGACCGCCATCGGTCGTCGCCGAGACTCCGGCGGCCCCCGCCAGCCGGAGAAAGCTCAAATAATCATCAGCGCTCATTGTGCTCAACAAATAGACAAATCGGCCCGCCGCGCAAGCGATTCCGAAGATTTGATTTCAGCTTCTCCCGCGCTTAAACGACAGACCGCCCCATTGGCGGGTCGCCGGAGCCTTCGCATCGCGAACGCGCGGGGGCTCGACGTGCCGGGGTTCCTCATAACACCCGAAGCGCGGGAGCATACGCATGTCCGGCACCGCGTGGAATGCCGCAGCGGTGGTTGTCGCGGCCGGCCGTGGCATCCGCATCGGCGGCGACACCCCGAAGCAGTACCGCCGTGTCGGCGGCCAGGCCGTGCTGACCCGGACGTTGGCGGCCTTGGCCGCCCATCCGGGCATCGCCCGCATCCAGCCCGTGATCGCGCCGGACGCCGTCGACTTCTACCGCGCCTGCCTCGACGACCTCGACGCCGCGACCCGGGACAAGCTCGCCGAGCCGGTCCCCGGCGGGGCCACACGGCAGCAATCGGTCCGCGCCGGCCTCGAGGCCCTGGACGGCGCGGATGCGCCAGACCTCGTCCTCGTCCACGATGCCGCCCGCCCGCACGTGGACCGCGCGCTGATCGAGCGCGCCCTGGTGGCCGGACGCGACCACGGCGCCGCCGTGCCGGGCATCGCCGTCACCGACACCATCAAGGTGGTGGAGGATCTCGGCGACGGCACCGGCCGCGTCCGCGAGACGCCGCCGCGCGAGCATCTCCGCGCCGTGCAGACACCCCAGTCCTTCGCCTACGCCCCCTTGCGCGACGCCCACCGCTGGGCGGCGGAGGCCGATCTCCACGCCTTCACCGACGACGGGGCGCTCGCCGAATGGGCGGGCCTCGCCGTCGTCGTCTTCGAGGGCGACCCGCGCAACCGCAAGATCACCCAGCCGGCCGACCTGATCGAGGCCGATCGCGGCTTCTCCGGCCAAACCCACGACGCCCTAAGCGAGGCCCGTTCCATGACCACCTACGTCACCCGCCTCGGCACCGGCTTCGACGTCCACGCCTTCACGGAAGGCGACCATGTCTGGCTCGGCGGCGTGAAGATCCCCGCCGACCGAGGCGTGCTCGCCCATTCGGACGGCGACGTGGCCCTGCACGCCCTCACCGACGCGCTCCTCGGCGCGATCGCGGACGGCGATATCGGCACGCACTTCCCGCCGAGCGACGAGCAGTGGCGCGGTGCCTCGTCCGATCGCTTCCTGGCGCACGCGGTGGAGCTGGTGCGGGCGCGCGGCGGCAAGATCGACCACCTCGACATCACGGTCCTGGCCGAAGCGCCCCGGATCGGTGCCCATCGGGAGGCGATCCGTGCCCGCATCGCCGAGATCGCGGGCGTGCCCTTGAGCTCCGTCTCGATCAAGGCGACCACCACCGAGAAGCTCGGCTTCGTCGGCCGCGCCGAGGGCCTCGCCGCCCAGGCTGCCGCCACCGTGCGGCTGCCGGAGGCCGCCCCCCTGAACGCCGCAGACGAAACGGCCGAGCGCCGCGCGTGATCGACGACCCCGCCCTGCTCGCCCGCGCGGAGGTGCTCGTCGCCGCCTACGCGGCGGCGGGGCTGACGGTCGCCACGGCCGAATCCTGCACCGGCGGCCTCGTCGCCGCGCTGCTCACCGCGATCCCCGGCTCCTCGGCGGTGGTCGAGCGCGGCTTCGTCACCTACTCGAACGCGGCCAAGACCGAGAGCATCGGCGTGCCCGCCGACCTCATCGCGGCGCAGGGCGCGGTGAGCATGGCGGTCGCCCGCGCCATGGCCGAGGGCGCCCTGGCGCACGCGCATGCCGATATAGCCGTGGCCATCACGGGTGTCGCGGGTCCCGGCGGCGGCAGCGCCGACAAGCCGGTCGGCCTCGTGCATTTCGGCTTGGCCGCGAAGGGCGCGCCCGTGCGCCACCTCGAGCGCCGCTACGGCGATCTCGGCCGCACCGAGATCCGCCGGCAGGCGGTGAGCGACGCCCTCGGCCTGCTCGAATCGGTCCTCGCGCCCGCGTCTTGAAACCGACACGCTCGGCTGTCAGGTTGCGAATCACGGCGCGTCGTTTCGCGCCGGGTTCGCCCTCGAACCGTTGGGGAGGCTGCATGACATCGGTATCGTTCGCCGCCCCGGTCCGCCCGCGCGTCTCGCGCCCGCCGGCCTGACGCCGCCGCGCGCCCGAGCGCGCCGCGCCCGTCCCCTCCCCGCACCTCTCTGAATCCTCTGCCGGTCGCCCGCGTGCGCCCGCCATGCACGGAGTCGGCGCCCGCCCCGCGCCGTGATCGCATCCCATGCTTCTCGACCGCCTGCACGGCGCGGAGGCCTATCGGGCCGTCCTCGCATTCCTCGTCCGCCAGTGGCGGACCCGCCTCCCCCTCGTCGCCGGTGTCGTCGCGGCGATCGTCGGCTCGACGCTCGCCGACGTGTTCCTGCCCCTGTCCGCCGGCCGGCTGGTCGACGCCCTCTCGGCCGCCGACCGCGCGGCGGCGCGCGCGGATGCCCTTCTCGCCTTCGCCGCGATGGCGGGCCTCGGCCTCGTCACCCTAGGCCTGCGCCACGTGGCCTGGGCCCTGGTGGTGCCACTGACCCTCTCGACCATGCAGGCGGTGGCGCAGGCCGGCTTCCACCGGGTCCAGCGCCTCTCCACTGACTGGCACGCCAACAGCTTCGCGGGCTCCACCGTGCGCAAGGTCTCGCGCGGCATGTGGGCCCTCGAAGGGCTGAACGACACGCTGCTGCTGGAACTGCTGCCGGCCTTCACGGTGCTCCTCGGCACCATGATCCTGCTCGGCCTGCAATGGCCCGTGATGGGCCTGGTGATCGGCCTCGGCTCGCTGATCTATCTCGGCATCGTGGTGATGCTCGCCACCCGGGTCATCGCGCCGGCGGCCCAGCTCTCCAACGTCTGGGATTCCCGCCTCGGCGGCGCGCTCAGCGACGCCGTGGGCGCCAACGCCGTGGTCAAGGCCTTCGGCGCCGAGGCCCGCGAAGATGCGCGCCTCGCCCGGCTACTCGGCAAGTGGAACCGGCGCACCCACCGCACCTGGATGCGGATCACCTGGAGCATCACGGCGCAGTTCGCGCTGCTCCTGGTGCTGCGCACCGCCATCGTCGGTACCGCCCTCTGGCTCTGGTGGACGGGGGCGGCGAGCCCCGGCGACGTCGCCTACGTGCTGACCACCTACTTCGTGGTGCACGGCTACCTGCGCGACATCGGCAGCCACATCAACCGGGTCCAGCGGGGCGTCAACGAGATGGAGGAACTCGTCGCCCTCGAGGCCGAGCCCTACGGCGTCGCCGACCGGCCGGGCGCCACGGCGCTCGCCGTGACGAACGGCGACCTCCGGTTCGAGCACGTGACCTTCCACTATGCCGGGCACGAGACGCCGCTCTACCGCGACCTCTCGGTGCACATCCCGGCCGGGCAGCGGGTCGGACTCGTCGGCCGGTCGGGCTCGGGCAAGACCACCTTCGTCAAGCTGGTGCAACGCCTCTACGACGTCACCGGGGGTTGCATCCGCATCGACGGGCGCGACGTGTCCGGGGTGACGCAGGCGAGCTTGCGCGCGCACATCGCCATCGTGCCCCAGGAGCCGGTGCTGTTCCACCGGTCGCTGGCCGAGAACATCGCCTATGCGCGCCCCAGCGCCTCAGCCGAGGCGATTGCGCACGCCGCGCGCCTCGCCAACGCGCACGAGTTCATCGCGCGCCTGCCCCAGGGCTACGCCACCCTGGTGGGCGAGCGCGGCGTCAAGCTCTCGGGGGGCGAGCGCCAGCGGGTGGCGTTGGCCCGCGCCTTCCTCGCCGACGCGCCGATCCTGATCCTCGACGAGGCCACCTCCAGCCTCGATTCGGAATCGGAGGCGCTGATCCAGGAGGCGATGGAGCGGCTGATGCGCGGCCGCACGGCCATCGTCATCGCGCACCGGCTCTCCACCGTGCGGGCCCTCGACCGCATCCTCGTCTTCGACGGAGGCCGCATCGTCGAGGACGGCAGCCACGACGACCTGCTGGTCCGGCCGGAGGGGCGCTACCGCGCCCTGTTCGAGCGCCAGGCCGGCGGGGTGGTGGAGGCATGAGGCGCGCGCCGCACGTGCTCTTCGTGTGCAGCCGAAACCGGCTGCGCAGCCCGACCGCCGAGCAAGTGTTCTCGGACTGGCCGGATCTGGAGGTCGCCTCGGCCGGGACGGATGCGGCGGCCGACGAACCGGTCTCGGCGGAGTGGCTCGCCTGGGCCGATCTGATCGTGGTGATGGAGAACCGGCACCGGGCGCTGCTGCAGCGCCGCTTCCGCGCGAGCCTGAAGCACGCGCGGCTCGTCTGCCTCGACATCCCCGATGTCTATGGCTTCATGGACCCGGACCTCGTCCGGCTGCTGCGCGCCCGCGTGACGCCGCACCTGCGCTGACGTTCAGGCCGCGCCGTAGACCCGGTTCGCCCGCGCCTCGAAGGCGTCGGTGAACTTGCGGAAGGCGCGGTCGAACATCGTGCCCATGAGCATGCCGAGGGTCCGGCTCTTGAACTCGTAGGTGATGAAGAAGTCGACCGTGCAGCCGCCGCCTTCGCCCTCCTTGAACACCCAGCGGTTCTCAAGGTGGCGGAACGGGCCGTCGATGTACTCGGCGACGATGCGCAGGTTCTCGGGGTCGAGGGTGACGCGGGTGGTGAAGCGCTCGCGGATCGCCTTGTAGCCGACCCCCATCTCGGCCACGAGCACCTCCGTGCCGTCCGCCCCCGGCTGGCGCCGCAGCACCCGCAGGGATTCGCACAGCGGCAGGAAGTCGGGGTAGCGCTCCACGTCGGCCACGAGGTCGTACATCTGGCGCGGCGAGTGCCGCACCGCGCGGTTGATCCGGAATGAGGGCATCGAGACTCTAAGCGTTGGCGATGCGGGCGAGACGGGCCGCCTTCAGCTTTGCGAAATCCTCACCGGCGTGGTGGGAGGAGCGGGTCAGGGGCGTCGCCGAGACGAGGAGGAAGCCCTTGGTGTAGGCGGTGGTCTCCAGGCCCTTGAACTCGTCCGGGGGCACGAAGCGCACCACCTCGTGGTGCTTCTTGGTCGGCTGGAGATACTGGCCGATGGTCAGGAAGTCGACATCGGCCGAGCGCAGGTCGTCCATGAGCTGCACGACCTCGTTCCGCTCCTCCCCTAAGCCCACCATGATGCCCGACTTGGTGAAGATGGTCGGGTCGAGTTCCTTGACCCGCTGGAGCAGGCGCACCGAGTGGAAATAGCGCGCGCCCGGGCGGACCGTGAGGTAGTTGCCCGGCACCGTCTCCATGTTGTGGTTGAACACGTCGGGCCGGGCCGCGACCACGACTTCGAGGGCGCCGGGTTTGCGCAGGAAGTCCGGGGTCAGCACCTCGATGGTGGTGGCGGAGCTGCGCGCCCGGATCGCCCGAATGGTGCGGGCGAAGTGCTCGGCGCCGCCATCGCCGAGATCGTCGCGGTCCACCGAGGTGATGACCACGTGGTGCAGGCCGAGCTTGGCCACCGAATCCGCGACCTTGTCGGGCTCACCCGCGTCGAGGCCCTCGGGCAGCCCGGTGCGCACGTTGCAGAAGGCGCAGGCCCGCGTGCAGGTGTCGCCCATGATCATGAAGGTGGCGTGCTTCTTCTCCCAGCACTCGCCGATGTTGGGGCAGCCCGCCTCCTCGCAGACCGTGACGAGGCCGTGCTCGTGCACGATCTTGCGCGTGTCCTCCCAGCCCTTGGAGCCGGGTGCCTTCACGCGGATCCAGTCGGGCTTGCGCTGGATCGGCTTGTCGGGCCGGTGCGCCTTCTCGGGATGGCGCGGACGCTGATCGTTGCGAAGGAGGTCGAGGACGACGGCCATGACAATCCACGGGATTCGCCCGCGACAGGCCGGCGTATCCTCCGACTTAAGCCGTGACGCCCGCCACCGCAAACCCGCCGCGACGGGATGGCGCGACAGGGTCTCGCGTTCGTCAGGCGCCCTGTGATCAGTATCGGCGCCCGGCGATCGCCCGATAGATCGTGATGATGATGACGGCGCCCACCGTCGCCGAGATCAGGTTGCGCCAGAATCCGAAAACCGGGATGTGCAGCTTGTGCGCGAGATAGTTGCCGAGCAGGCCGCCGAGGATGCCCATCACGATATTGGCGATGAGCCCCATATTCGCCGCCGTGAACCGCTCGGCGAGCCATCCCGCCAGCGCCCCGATCACGATAGCCATCAGAAAGCCGACGCCGGGTTGACCCATGGCGCCGTAGACCTGTCCGTCCATCCCGCGTGTTCCCTCTCTGCGCCGCTCGACCCGTGGCCGGCCGGCGCTCAGGTGTCACCGGGCAGCGCGGGTTTCAAGCCGAGCGGTGCCCGTCGCGTCCGGGGCGGCTCCCGATCAGGTGTGGATCACCTTGCCGTACGCATCCAGCACGCTCTCGTGCATCATCTCGCTGAGCGTCGGGTGCGGGAAGACCGTGTGCATCAGGTCTTCCTCGGTGGTCTCCAGGTTCATGGCGACGACGTAGCCCTGGATCAACTCGGTGACTTCGGCACCGACCATGTGGGCGCCGAGCAACTGGCCGGTCTTGGCGTCGAAGACGGTCTTCACGAGGCCGTCCGGCTCGCCGAGCGCGATGGCCTTGCCGTTGCCCGCGAAGGGGAAGCGGCCGACCTTCACGGCAAAGCCCTGCTCCTTGGCCTTGGCCTCGGTGAGCCCCACGCTTGCGATCTGCGGCTGGCAATAGGTGCAGCCGGGGATCTTGGCCTTGTCCATGGCGTGGGTGTGCAGCCCCTTGATCGTCTCGACGCAGAGCACGCCCTCGTGCTCGGCCTTGTGGGCGAGCATCGGTGGGCCGGCGACATCGCCGATGGCGTAGATCCCCGGCACGTTGGTCCGACCCAAGCCGTCCGTGACGACGATGCCGCGCTCGATCGCGACGCCGAGTTTGTCGAGGCCGATCCCCTCGATGTTGCCGACGACGCCCACCGCCGAGATCAGTTTCTCGGCGCTGAGCTGCTGAGACTTGCCGTCGCCGGTCTCGATCGTCGCCGTGATGGCGGCGGCGGATTTCTCCACCTTCGTCACCTTGGCGCCGGTGAGGATCTTGATGCCCTGCTTCTCGAAGCGCTTGCGGGCGAGGCCGGCGATCTCCGCATCCTCGACGGGGAGGATCTGCGGCAGGAGCTCGATCACCGTCACCTCGGCGCCCATGGTGCGGTAGAACGAGGCGAACTCGATGCCGATGGCGCCCGAGCCCATGACGAGGAGCGATTTCGGCATCGTCTCCGGCACCATGGCCTCGTAGTAGGTCCAGATCTGCTTTTTGTCGGGCTCGATGCCCGGGATCGCGCGGGGGCGCGCGCCGGTGGCCACGATGATGTGCTTGACAGAATACGACCCCGCCGCCAGGGCGCCCTTCGGGGCGGGCGCGCGGGTGGTCTCCTTCACGGTGACCTGGCCCGGCTGGTTGCCCTTGGCGGCGGCCGTGATGGTAGCCTCGCCCCAGATCACGTCGACCTTGTTCTTCTTCAGCAGCATGCCGACGCCGCCGTTCAGCCGGGTCGAGACCCCGCGCGAGCGCTGGACGATGGCGGCCGTGTCGAACCCGACCTTCTCAGCCGACAGCCCGTAATCGGAGGCGTGCTGCATGTAGTGGTAGATCTCGGCCGAGCGCAGCAGCGCCTTGGTGGGGATGCAGCCCCAGTTCAGGCAGATGCCGCCGAGATGCTCGCGGTCCACCACGGCGGTCTTGAAGCCGAGCTGGGCCGCCCGGATCGCCGCCACATAGCCGCCGGGGCCGGCGCCGATGATGAGGATGTCATAGGTGTCGGCCATGTGGGCTCCTACGCCCCGGGTTCGGCGGGGCCATGGGTCGGGGATGGGATGATCGCGAGGGCGGCGCGGATCGTCTCGAGGACGCCGTCGATCCGGTGCATCACGTCAGTGTTGGTGACGCGCAGGACGCGGAAGCCTTGTCGTTCGAGGGCGATCGTGCGCGCCTCATCGTAGACGATGCGGTGATCGAGGGTATGCTGCCCGCCATCGACTTCGACGATGAGCCGCGCCGACAAGCAGCAGAAATCCGCAACGTAAAGACCTAGGGCGACCTGGCGCCGGAAGTGCGAGGCCTGGATCGGGAGGCGATGGCGGAGATGACGCCACAACCGCCGCTCCGCATCGGTCGAGGTTCGACGCAGGACCCTCGCATGCACGAGGGCGCGAGGCGAGGCTTCGGCCGATCGCGATTCTCTCCAAGGCATAGGCCGTCGCGCCTCCAACCAACCGATCCGGTTTCCGCGCCTCCCTCCCCCTTGTGGGGAGGGATCGAAGGTGGGGGTGGTTCCGCTAACCTCCGCAGGTCGAGGGTGACCCAACCACCCCCACCTCCACACCCTCCCCACAAGGGGGAGCAGGGACCGTTCTGTTTGTTGCGGACCGACTAGACCAGCATCCCCATCGGGCTCTCGATCAATCCCTTGAACGCCGAGATCAACTCGGCGCCGAGCGCCCCGTCGAGCACCCGGTGGTCGCAGGACAGCGTCGCGGTCATGACCTGTGCGACGGCGGGTGCCCCGTCCCGTACCACGACGCGCTTCTCGCCCGCACCCACCGCGAGGATCGAGGATTGCGGCGGGTTGATCACCGCCGTGAAGTGCTTGATGCCGAACATGCCGAGGTTCGAGACCGAAGTGACGCCGCCTTGGTATTCCTCGGGTTTCAGCTTCTTGGCCCGTGCGCGCGCCGCGAAGTCCTTCATCTCGTTGGAGATGGTGGAGAGCGTCTTCTGGTCAGCCCGGCGGATGACGGGCGTGAACAGGCCGCCGTCGATGGCCACCGCCACGCCGACCTCGGCGTTGTCGAAGCGCAGGATGCGGTCCTCGGCCCAGACGGCGTTCGCCGCCGGCACCCGCATCAGGGCGAGGCCCATCGCCTTGATGACGAAGTCGTTCACCGAGAGCTTGAACAGCGGCTTGCCGTCCTTGGTCGTGCCGGCGCTCTTGTTCAGCTGCTCGCGCAGGGTCATCAGCGCGTCGAGCTCGCAATCCACCGTCAGGTAGAAGTGCGGGGCCACCTGCATCGCCTCGGTGAGGCGCTTGGCGATGGTCTTGCGCATGCCGTCGAGGGGCACTTCCTCATAGGTGCCCTTGGCGTAGAAGCCCCGGACCTGGTCCGTGGTGAGGCCGCTGGCCTTTGGCGCCGCGGCCACCACCGGGGTGGCCTTCGGGGCTTCGGCGGTCTGCGCGGCCTCGGCGGGCTTCGGCGCAGCGGCCTTGCCGGTGCCGGCAGTGAGCGCTGCCCGCACGTCGCGCTCGATCACCCGGCCGCGGGGGCCGGAGCCCGTCACCGCCGCCAGGTCGACGCCCTCCTGCTTGGCGATCCGGCGAGCCAGCGGTGAGGCGAAGACGCGCTTACCCTCGGCCCCGGGGGCGGACGCGGCGCCGGCAGTCTCCGCGCCCTTGCCGCGATCGGGCTTCGCGCCGTCCGGTGCCGCGTCAACGCGGGCGTAGGACATCGTCCCGCCGCCCGGGGTTGCGTTCTCGGCATCCGCCTTCGGGGCTTCGGTCTCGGGAGCCTCGGCCTTGGGAGCTTCTGCGCCGCCCGGGGCCTGGATGCTGGCCGGGTCCTCGCCGTCCGCCGCGATGATCGCGATGAGGTCGTTCACCGGCACGTCGGCCGTGCCCTCGGCCACCAGGATCTTGGCGAGCACGCCCTCGTCGATGGCCTCGACCTCCATCGTCGCCTTGTCGGTCTCGATCTCGGCGAGCACGTCGCCGGATTTCACCGCATCCCCCTCCTTCTTGAGCCACTTGGCGAGGTTGCCCTTCTCCATCGTGGGCGACAGGGCGGGCATCAGGACGTTGATCGGCATGGGGTGAAATCCTGATCGTCAGCGGGCGAGGTCGGGGGGCGGCGGTCAGTTCAGAATCGGTGCGTCGGGATCGAGGCTCTCGGCTTCGAAGCCGGCGCTGATGCGCGCGAAGGCTTCGTCCTCAGCCATCTCCGTCTCCAGCGCGTAGACCCGCGCCGCCTGGCGGGCGAGGTCGGCCAGAAGACGGCCCCAGGTCGCTGGATCGTCGAAGGAGCGGCGCAGGGCGATGCTCACCGCGCCGTCGACGACGCTGGCGCGAAGCACCTCGATGCCGCCGTTCTCGATGGCATCCGGCGGGGCGGACAGTTCTTCGAATTTCTGGGTCATCATCTCGTCTCCGGTCTCTCCCCGGCACGGGGAGAGTTGGAGGTGAACGCGTGCGGCCCTTAGCGGTAGCAGACCGCCTTCACCGCCTCGATGACTTCGGCGACGTTGGGCAGCGCCAGCTTCTCGAGGTTGGCCGCGTAGGGCATCGGCACGTCCTTGCCGGTGACGCGCAGGACGGGGGCGTCGAGGTAGTCGAAGGCGTCGACCATCAGCCGGGCCGAGATCTCGGCGCCGATGCCCGATTGCGGGAAGCCCTCTTCGACGGTGACGCAACGGCCCGTCTTCTTCACCGATTCCACCACCGTGTCGGTGTCCATCGGACGCAGGGTGCGCAGGTCGATCACCTCCGCCTCGATGCCCTCCTCGGCCAGCGCCTGCGCCGCCTTGAGGGCGTAGGTCATGCCGATCGAGAACGACACGATGGTCACGTCCTTGCCGGTACGGTGGATGCGCGCCTTGCCGATGGGCAGCACGAAATCGTCGAGCTTCGGCACCGGGAAGCTCTGGCCGTAGAGGATCTCGTTCTCGAGGAAGATGACCGGGTTCGGATCGCGGATCGCCGCCTTCAGGAGGCCCTTGGCGTCCGAGGCCGTGTAGGGCGCGATGACCTTGAGGCCGGGCACGTTGGAGTACCAGGCCGAATAGTCGTGGCTGTGCTGGGCGCCGACGCGGGCGGCGGCACCGTTGGGGCCGCGGAACACGATGGGGCAGCCAAGCTGGCCGCCGGACATGTAGAGGGTTTTCGCCGCCGAGTTGATGATGTGGTCGATCGCCTGCATGGCGAAGTTGAAGGTCATGAACTCGACGATCGGGCGCAGGCCCGTGAAAGCCGCGCCGACGCCGATGCCGGCAAATCCGTGCTCGGTGATTGGGGTGTCGACCACGCGCCGCGCCCCGAATTCCTGCAGCAGCCCCTGCGTGATCTTGTAGGCGCCCTGGTACTCGGCGACCTCCTCGCCCATCACAAAGACGTCGTCGCTCCGGCGCATCTCCTCGGCCATGGCGTCGCGCAGGGCCTCGCGGACGGTCGTGATGACCATCTCGGTGCCCTCCGGGAACTCCTCCATCACCGGCGCGGGCGCCTTGTTGGTGATGGTGGCGGGCGCCGCCGGGGCCTTCGGCGCGTCGTCGCCGGTCTTGGCGCTCGGGGCGGGCTTCTCCGCCTGGCCTTCGGCCTGCATGTCGGGCGCCGGGGCGGGCTGGGCTGACGCCTCGGGCTTCGGGGTGCCGCCGCCGGCGGAGGCCGCCGAGACGTCCTCGCCCTCGGCCGCGATGATGGCGATCGGCGTGTTGACCTTCACGCCCTCGGTGCCTTCCTCGACCAGGATCTTGGCGAGCACGCCCTCGTCGATGGCCTCGACCTCCATGGTCGCCTTGTCGGTCTCGATCTCGGCGAGAACGTCCCCGGATTTGACCGGATCACCCGCCTTCTTCAGCCACTTCGAGAGCTTGCCCTCCTCCATGGTCGGAGAGAGGGCGGGCATCAGGATGTCGGTCGCCATGAAAAACTCGTCGATCGAGGATGAGGCGGTCAGCCCGTCGGAGGCAGGGGCGCGGCCCCATCCCCCGGTCTCCGGCGCGTGATGGGGCTCAGGCCCGGGCTTCCAGCAGGATGTCGGTCCACAGCTCGGCCGGATCCGGCTCGGGATCGTGCGTGGCGAACTCGGCGGATTCGTTCACGGTCTCGCGCACCCGGGCGTCGGTGGCCTTGAGCTCGGCTTCCGCCACGCCGTGCATCTCGATCAGGCGCTTGCGCACCATCTCGATGGGGTCGTGCTCCTCGCGCATCTTCGAGACCTCGTCCTTGGTCCGGTACTTGGCCGGGTCCGACATCGAGTGGCCGCGATAGCGGTAGGTCTGCATCTCGAGGATGTAGGGGCCTTGGCCGGACCGGGCGTGCTCGATCGCCCGGGTCGCGGCCTCGCGCACGGTGCGGACATCCATGCCGTCCACCTGCTCGCCGGGGATGCCGAACGAGATGCCGCGCTTGGAAAAGTCGGTCTGGGCCGAGGCGCGGGCGACCGAGGTGCCCATGGCGTAGCGGTTGTTCTCGATCACGTAGACCACGGGCAGCTTCCAGAGCTGCGCCATGTTGAAGCTCTCGTAGACCTGGCCCTGGTTGGCCGCGCCATCGCCCATGTAGGTCAGGCTGACGTTGCCGTTCTTCCGGTAGGCGTCGGCGAAGGCGAGCCCGGTGCCGAGGGAAACCTGGGCGCCGACGATGCCGTGGCCGCCGAAGAACTGCTTCTCGCGGCTGAACATGTGCATCGAGCCGCCCTTGCCCCGGCTGTAGCCGCCGCGCCGGCCGGTGAGCTCGGCCATCACGCCCTTGGGGTCCATGCCGCAGGCCAGCATGTGGCCGTGGTCGCGGTAGCCGGTGATGACCTGATCGCCCTCGACCGAGGCCATCTGCATGCCGATCACGACGGCTTCCTGGCCGATGTAGAGGTGGCAGAAGCCGCCGATCAAGCCCATGCCGTAGAGCTGGCCGGCCTTCTCCTCGAAGCGCCGGATCAGCAGCATCTCGTGGTAGGCGTGAAGGTCTTCATCACGGGTGAACTGCGGCGCGTTCGGGGCCGGCGCGTGGGTCTCGGCCGCGCCCCCGGACTTCGCCCCCGCGGAGCGCTTGGCTCCCGCCCGGCTTGTGTCGGAGGCGGCTTGGCCTGCATCCTTCGCGGCATCCATCGGCAACTCCCCGGGACCATCTGTTCACCCGGGGTTCTAGGGCACGCCTCCGGGGAAAGCGAGGCCGCCGGCCCGACAGAACGGGGAAGTTGTCAGTTGCGAAGCCCCTGCGTCGGCGATGAGTTTTGCCCTGCGGGCGGCCTCAGGGGTCGATGATCACGACGTCGTTTGCGTGGACGCGGCCGAGCATGACGCGGGCGCGCTCCTCCAGGAGGTCGCGGTCGATCTGGTCGCTGCGCAGGAGCGCGACGCGGTGCTCCCAGATCGCCCGGTCGGCCTTGGCCGCCGTGAGTTCCTGGTTGAGGGCCCGCGCCTGGATCTTGAGGGCGCGCTTAGCCTCGAGGCCGCGGTTGCCGCTCTCGGCCTGATGCACGAAGTAGCCCACGACGAGGCCCGACACGGCGTAGAGGCCGAGGGGCATCAGGACAGCACGGACGCGACGACGGACCACCATGCCGGCAGGATGCGCGCGCAGGGTTAAGGAAGTGCTGACGCCGAGGGGAGAGACCGCCATGTGTGATGAACCCGGCCGATGATGCGCTTCGACCTCGTCGATCTTTCGCTGTTCCGGCACGTGGTGGAGGCGGGCTCGATCACCCACGGCGCGGGGCGCGCTAACCTCGCGCTGGCCGCCGCCTCCGTGCGCATCCGCGCCATGGAAGAGACCCTCGGGGCGGCACTCCTCACGCGCGGGCGCCAGGGCGTGGTGCCGACGCCGGCGGGCCGCTCGCTCCTCGCCCATGCGCGCGGTCTCCTCGAACGCATCGACCGCATGCAGGAGGATCTGGCCGCGTTCTCGGGCGGCACGGTGGGGCAGATCCGCCTCGTCTCGAACACCAACGCGCTCACCGAATTCCTGCCCGAGGTCCTGAGCGCCTTCCTGGCGCGCCAGACCGGCGTCAGCGTCGACATCGAGGAGCGGACCTCGGACGAGATCGTCGGGCTGGTCGCCGAGGGCTCGGCCGATCTCGGCATCGTCGCCGGCACCGTCGATACCGGCGCTCTGGAGACCTATCCGTTCCGGCAGGACCGCTTCGTCATGGTGGCGGCGGTCGGGCACCCCCTGGCGGAGCGGACCTGCGTGGCCTTCGCGGAGGTGATCGAGCACCCGCTGGTCGGCCTCGACCGGACCAGCGCCCTGACCCGCTTCCTCGCCGACAAGGCCGCGCGCACGGGCCGCCCGCCCATGCGGCTGCGGGTGCAGCTGCGCAGCTTCGACGCCATCTGCCGGCTGGTGGCCTGCGACGTCGGCCTCGGCATCGTGCCCGAGACCACGGCGGCCCGGGCGGCCCGCACCATGCCGCTGGCCATCGTGCCCCTGGAGGATGCCTGGGCCCTGCGCGATCTCACCATCTGCGTGCGCGACCTCGACGCCCTGCCCCGCTTCACGCGGGATTTCGTGGCCCAACTCCGAGGCTGATCCGGCTTTCGCGCGCCGGGGGGCTCCCATCCGGGGCCGCGCTTGGGTACAACCCGGCTCGGGCGCCGTTCCGGTGCGCGCCGAACGGGGGAGTTCGCCGGCCAGATGCAGGATTCGACATCCTCCGCGCCCGATACGGCCCTCGTCGATCCCGACGTCCACGTGGAGAGCTTCCGGCAGGCCCGCGAGGCACGCCGCCTCGAACTCGTGGAAGACTACGTCGAGTTGATCGCCGACCTGATCGGCGACGGCGGCGAGGCCCGTCAGGTCGACATCGCGGCCCGGCTCGGGGTCGCCCAGCCCACGGTTGCCAAGATGCTCAAGCGCCTGGCCGAGGACGGCCTCGTGCAGCAGCGGCCCTACCGGGGCGTGTTCCTCACCGAGGCGGGCCAGGCCCTGGCCGTGCAGAGCCGCGAGCGTCACCGCATCGTCGAGCAGTTCCTGTGCGCCCTCGGCGTCAGGCCCGAGATCGCCCGCCGCGATGCCGAGGGCATCGAGCACCATGTCAGTGCCGAGACGTTGGAAGCGTTCCGGCTCTTCACCGAGCGGATGGGCTGAGGCGCGGAGCCTCTTCAGGTCGATGCGGCGAGCGCGGTCTCCGTATGCTCGGGCATCGGTTCCCCGTCCGGCACCACGTCGACCTCGACCTTGAGCTTCTGCGGGCCTGAGGCGGAGACGATGCCGTCGATGGGCGAGACGTCGGTGTAGTCGCGTCCCCGCGCCACGACGATGTGGTCGTCACACATGCCGATGCCGTTGGTGGGGTCGAGGCCGATCCAGCCCTCCCCGCACCAGACCGAGACCCAGGCGTGGCTGGCATCGGCCCCGCGCAGGCGCGGCCGCCCCGCCGGAGGAATCGTGCGCAGGTAGCCGCTCACGTAGGCCGCCGGCAGTCCGAGGCCGCGGAGCCCCGCGATCATGATGTGGGTGAAGTCCTGGCAGACGCCGGCCCGCAGGGCGAAGGCCTCGGCCAGCGGCGTGTGGACGGTGGTGGCCTTGGAATCGAAGGTGAAATCGGCGCGGATGCGGCGCATCAGATCGACGGCCCCGCCATAGGCGCTGCGGCCGGGGGGAAAGCTCGCCCGGGCGTAGTCCGTCACCGCCGGCACCAGGGGTACGCGCACGCTGGGGAACTGGAAATGTACCGGCCGGTCGGGGTCGAGCCCCCGCCCGGTTACCGCCCGGTCGCGCACCATCTCCCAGGCCGGACCGGATTCGGGCGCGGGCAGCGGATCGCGCTCCACGCGGACCCGCGAGAGGGCCTCGACCCGCAACTCGGTATGAGGCGCGTCGATCGTCACCGAGACCACGTCGAGGCCGAAATAGTCGCGCCGGACCACGCGCAGACTCGGATCGGGGCTGATGGTCAGGGCGCTCTCCAGCACCGTCTGGCCCTCGCCGTCGCGGGGCCGCAGGCGCAGGGCGCAGCGCGCGAAGCGCACGGGCCGCGTGTAGCGGTAGGTGGTGAGGTGGCGCAGCGTGTAGATCACGCGAGTCCCACGAGCTTTTCCGGGCGCAGGGCGTGCGGTCCGTTGGGAAAGTAGCGGGTCGCGATGGCGTCGGCGAGGCGTTCCACCTCGTTCTCCAGGCGTGTCAGGGCCGCACCGTCGAACTCCGCCGCCTCGCCGGTGGCGAACTCCGCCGCGAGCCGGGAGGCGAGGCGCTGGTGCGGCTCGGGGAGGCCGTCGGCCCGCAGCACCGGCAACTGGCTCAGATGCTGGGCGATCGCCTCCACCTGAAAGGCCACCGAGCGCGGGTTGAACGGATCGAGCAGCACCATGTCGCGCACGGGATCGAGGGCGACGCCCTGGAGGTAGCGCGCGCCGAAGGAGACGTGGGCGTCGCAGAGCGACAGCATCACGCCGAGATCCTCCGCCGTGGCGCCGTCGCCGACGAAGCGCGTCGCGAAGCTGAGAGTGTTGATCGCCCGCTCAATGCGCCGGCCGAGATCGACGAAGTGCCAGCCGGCCGTGCGGTTCATGTTCTCCTGCGCGAGGCCGGACAGGGCCGCGATGTGGCTCAGGGCCCGCTCCGCCAGGCCGAGCAGCTGAGCCTCGGGCAGGGCCTGGGTCGCGTCGATCTCGAGGAGATCCCGGAGGTCGGCAAGCGCCCGCCACGCCTCGCCCGAGAGGCGCTCACGCAGGGTGGCGGCGTTGGCCCGGGCCGACAGGCTGTGGCGCAGGGCCGAGCCGTAGGCGTCGCGCCCGCTCAGCGCCTGCTGCGCCAGGGTGGCGGTGGGCAGGTCGGGCGCCTCGATGGCCCCCCACTCGTCGAGGAGCGCGCGGATGCGAAGCGCCGTCGGCGCCTTGGCGTCGCCCGCCATGTCGGCGATCACGGCCGAGCCGACGCTGCCGAGATGCGCGACGACGAGACGGATCACCGCCTCCGCCCGCTCCACGTAGCGCCCAAACCAGAACAGGTTGTCGGCGGCCCGGGACGGCAGGTGCCCGGCGATGCGGCGCACCCGGGCCGAGCCGGGCTGGATCAGCGAGACCGCCTCGACGGGATCGCGCGACAGGATCCAGACATCGGCCGACTTGATGCCGGCCCGCATCTCCAGAGGTTCGACGTCGGGCCGCTCCGAGATGCGGCAGAACCCGCCCGGCATGACGCGCCAGCCCTCGGGCGTGGCCGCCGCGAAGACCCGCAGCACGAAGGGGCGCGGCACCAGTCGTAAGGCGCCGCCCGTCCGGTCCCAGGCCGGCATGGTGGCCAGCGGCATGGTTTCCTGGGCGACGTAGTCGAAGGGCCGGTCGCGCAGGGCGGCGAGGAGCCGGTCCCGCTCGGCATCGAGGGCGTGGGGCGCCAGGATCGCGTCCCGGACGGCGCCCTTCGGCGGCGTCGCCACCGGGCGCAGGCTCAAGGCGCCGAGGTTGTCGCGGACCTCCGCCAGGGCGTCCGGATCGCCGCACCACCAGGTCTTCGGGCCGGCGAGGCGAAGGTCCCGCTCGAGGAGGTGCCGGGCGATGTTCGGCAGATAGGCGGCCAGCGCACCGGATTCGAGGATGCCCGAGCCCGGCATGTTGCCGACGACGAGGCTGCCGTTGCGCAGGGCCTCCACGAGGCCGGGCACGCCGAGGCGCGAGGCCGGGTTGAGTTCGAGGGGGTCGATGTAGTCGGAATCGATGCGCCGCCAGAGCACGTCCGCCCGCTTGAGACCCGACACCGTGCGGATGTGCAGGGCTCCGTCCTGCATCACGAGGTCGTCGCCCTCCACCAGGAGCAGGCCGAGGTAGCGCGCGAGCGCGGCCTGCTCCACGTAGGTCGAGCTGAACACCCCGGAGGTGAGCAGGCAGATGCGCGGGTCGCTGCGCTCGGCCCCCACGGCGAGGCCATCGCGAAAGGCCTGGAAGAAGGCCGCGAGGCGTTCCACCTGCAGGTCGGCGTGCAGGTCCGGGAAGGCGCGGGTGAGGACGAGGCGGTTCTCCAGGGCGTAGCCGGGCCCGGAGGGGGATTGGGTGCGGTCGGCCAGTACCCGCCAGCGCCCGTCGGGGCCGCGGGTGACGTCGGCGGCGTAGAGCTTGAGGAAGCGTCCGCCGGGCGGCGTGACCCCGACGAGGGGGCGCATGAATTCGGGGCTGCCCGCCACGGCGGCGGCCGGCAGCAGCCCCTGCGCCACGAGGTGCCCGTCGCCGTAGATGTCGGCGAGGATGGATTCCATCAGTCCGGCGCGCTCGACGATGCCGGCGCTCAGGGTCTCCCAGTCGTCCTGCTCGATGACGAGGGGCAGCGACCCCAGCGGCCAGGCATGTTCGCGCTTGTCGCCGTAGATCCGGTAGGAGATGCCGGTGTCGCGGATGCGCCGCACCGCCGAGACGAAGCGGGCGCCGATCTCCAGTTCGTCGAGGTCGCCGAGGCGGTCGAGGAAGCGCGGCCACGCACCCTTGGGCCGGCCGTCCGCATCCATGAACTCGTCCGGCACCCCTGCCTGCGGCCGGTAGGCGGAGGTCCAGCGCGCGAGGCGCTCGGCCCGTCCCTGAACCTCCCCTGCGGCCGCTTCGGTCATGGCGCGGTCGCGCCCGGGGGCGTGTAGCCCGGGGGCACGGGTGTGCGCAGGTCGAGGGTCATCGGGAACTCCCGGTTCAACTCTTCCACCGGCATCGCGACCGGGCCGGCGGTGTGGCCGTGCGGCTGGAAGCGGGCGAGGCGCCGCCCCTCCGCTTCGTAGGTGTTGACCGGGAAGGTCTCGTAGTTGCGCCCGCCCGGATGGCTGACGTGGTAGCGGCAGCCGCCCAGCGACCGGCCGCTCCAGGCGTCCAGGATGTCGATGGTCAGCGGCGAGTGCGCGGGAATCGTCGGGTGCAGCGAGGAGGCCGGCTGCCAGGCCTTGAAGCGCAGGCCCGCCACCGCCTCGCCCGAGGTTCCGGTGCCGGTCATGGGCAGGCGCCGGCCGTTGCAGGAAATGATGTGTCGGCCGGGCACGTAGCCCTCGACCTTCACTTGCAGCCGCTCCACAGACGAATCCACGTAGCGCACGGTTCCCCCGATCGCGCCCTCCTCGCCCAGCACGTGCCAGGGCTCGAGGGCTTGGCGGAGTTCGAGCTTCACGCCGCCCTGCTCCACCGTCCCGAAGACGGGGAAGCGGAACTCGCGCTGCGCCACGAAGGCCGCCGGGTCGAAGTCGTAGCCGGCCCCCCGGAGGTCTTCCAGCACGCCGAGGAAATCGGCCCACAGGAAGTGCGGCAGCATGAAGCGATCGTGCAGGCCCGTGCCCCAGCGGACACAGCCGCCCTCCTGCGGTTCGCGCCAGAGCCAGGCGACGATGGCGCGCAGCAGGAGTTGCTGCGCGAGGCTCATGCGCGGGTCCGGCGGCATCTCGAACGAGCGGAACTCGAGGAGTCCGAGGCGGCCCGTGGGGCCGTCCGGCGAGTAGAGCTTGTCGATGCAGATCTCGGAGCGGTGGGTGTTGCCCGTCACGTCCACGAGGATGTTGCGGAAGATGCGGTCCACGAGCCAGCGCGGGATGTTGGGCGCGTCGGGCCGGGGCACCTGCGCCATCGCGATCTCGAGTTCGTAGAGACCGTCGTGGCGCGCCTCGTCCATGCGCGGGGCCTGGCTCGTCGGGCCGATATAGAGACCGGCGAACAGGTAGGACATCGCCGGGTGGCGCTGCCAGTACAGCACGAGGCTCTTGAGGAGATCGGGCCGGCGCAGGAACGGCGAATCGTTCGGCGTGGCGCCGCCCAGAACCACGTGGTTGCCGCCCCCGGTCCCGGTGTGGCGCCCGTCGGTCATGAATTTCTGCGCGCCGAGGCGGGTCTGGCGGGCATCCTCGTAGAGGTCCGTGGTGATCCGCACGGCCTCCCGCCAGGACGGGGCCGGGTGCACGTTGACCTCGATCACGCCGGGATCGGGCGTGACTTTGATGACGCTGAGGCGCGGGTCGAAGGGCGGCTCGTAGCCCTCGATGTGCAGGGTCTGCTTCAGCTCGGCGGCCGCCGCCTCCAGGTGGCTCAAGAGTTCGAGGTACTCGTCCACCCGCTGCAGCGGCGGCATGAAGACGTGCAGGATGCCGTTGCGCGGCTCCACCGCGAAGGCCGTGCGCACGGCGACGCCGGTGACGCCCGAGCCGTTGACGGTCTCCGTGCCGGGATGGCCCTCGGGCAGGGCCGGCCGCTCCTCCAGGGTGTCCTGGGGCTGGTAGTAGGGGTAGTGCTCCGGCGGGACGTAGGGCAGCGAGGACAGGGGCAGGCGGTAGCCCACCGGCGAGTCGCCGGGCGTGAGGAAGGCGTGGCCGCGCCGGAATTCCCAGGGCTCGGAGATCCAGACCCGCTCGGCATCGCCGTCCTTACCGGTGGGCAGGCTCGCCAGCGGTAGCGCGTAGCCGGCGGCCTCGCCCAGGCCCCGCTCGAACACCCGCGCCATCCGGGCATTGGCCTCGGGGTTCGGGTAGTGCGGCTCGGCGGTGGTGACGTTGACGGGCAGGTCGTCGCGCTTCTCGGTCCAGTAGACCGGGTCCTCGAAGGCCGGGAACACGTAGGCGCCGAGGCCAAGGCGCTTGGCGACGCCGTCGATGAGGTCCTTGGCCTTGTGGATGGTGGCGTTGCGCGGGCCATCCTCCGGCGCGATCAGGTCGGAATCCTTCCAGACCGGCACCCCGTCCCGGCGCCAGTACAGGGCGAAGGCCCAGCGCGGCAGGCTCTCGCCCGGATACCACTTGCCCTGGCCGTAATGCAGCATGCCGCCCGGCGCGAACCGGGTGCGCAGGCGCCGGATGAGCTTGTCGGCGAGGCCCCGCTTGGTCGGGCCCACGGCGGCTGCGTTCCATTCGGCCGATTCGAAATCGTCGACGGAGACGAAGGTCGGCTCGCCGCCCATGGTCAGGCGAACGTCCTGTGCCGCGAGATCCGCATCGATGCGCTCGCCGAGCGCGTCCATCGCCGCCCAGACCTCCTCGGAGAACGGCTTGGTGATGCGGGGCGCTTCCGCCACGCGGGTCACCGACATCTCGAAGCCGAACGTGACCTCGGCCGGCTCGGCGAGACCCGCGATCGGCGCGGCGGAGGCGTAGTGCGGGGTCGCGGCCAGTGGAATGTGGCCCTCGCCGCAGAGGAGGCCGGAGGTGGCGTCGAGGCCGATCCAGCCGGCGCCGGGGAGGTAGACCTCGGCCCAGGCGTGCAGGTCGGTGAAGTCCGTGCTGGTGCCGGCGGGGCCGTCCACCGCGGTGGTGTCTGGGATGAGCTGGATCAGGTAGCCCGAGACGAAGCGGGCGGCCATGCCGAGCCGGCGCAGGATCTGCACCATGAGCCAGGCCGAGTCGCGGCAGGAGCCGCTCTTCAGCGTCAGGGTCTCGGCCGCACTCTGGACGCCGGGCTCCATGCGCACGCCGTAGGTGATCTCCCCCGCCACCTGGGCGTTGAGCGCCACCAGGAACAGCACGGTGTTCGTCTCGGCCGGCAGCCGCTCCAGGAAGGCGTCGACTTCCGGCGACATGGCGTCGTCGAGGACGAGGTAGGGCTTCAGCTCGGCGGTGAGGTCGTCCGCGTAGGAAAAGCCCCGGGTCTGGGCATACTCCTCCACGAAGAAGTCGAACGGGTTGATCACCGACATGTCGGCGATGAGATCGACCTCGATCTTCAGTTCGGATGTCTTCTCGGGAAACACCAGCCGGGCCAGCCAGTTACCGTTCGGGTCCTGCTGCCAGTTGATGAAGTGATTCTCGGGCAGCACCTTCAGCGAGTAGGCCGGCACGGCGGTGCGCGTGTGCGGCGCCGGGCGCAGCCGGATCACCTGCGGGCCGAGGGAAATCGGCCGGTCGTAGGTGTAGTGCGTGACGTGGTGCAGGGCGGCTTTGATCGACACGGGGGCTCCCGCTGTATCTGGACAGGGCGCCGGGCGCGGCGGACGCGCATCGGCGGCGGAGGGACGGGGCACCGCCCTGCGGTGTCCCGGAGGAAGCTTCGCTATGACATACGCGAACACGGACCCATGTGCGATGGCCTTCGCGAGGCGGCGTCGACGAGGGCGCGCCCGGCCGGTGGGCTTGCAAGTTTCGTGCATCGGGCGTTCGATGCACGCCGGGCGAGCGGCGTCCGGAACTTCGCGTGTTGCGCATGCTTTGCCACCGGCAAGCGCGCCGATCCGCTATGACGGTTCCTTCACGGGCAGCGTGCGACGCTGGATGTGACAGGCGAGGCGTCCCGCGACGGGTTCATGAAGATCTTCCAGTGCCAGGCCTGTGACCAGCCGATTAGCTTCGAGAGCACGCATTGCGAGAGCTGTCAGCGGCGGCTCGGCTACGTCTGCGACATCCACGAGATGTCGGCCCTGGAGCCCGTGGGCCAGGTCTGGCACGCCTATGCCAACCCGGCACGGCGCTACCGCTTCTGCGCCAATGCCCATTACGACGCCTGCAACTGGCTGGTGCCGGAGGATTCCCCGAACCGCTACTGCGTCACCTGCCGGCACAACCACGTGGTGCCGGACCTCTCGATCGCCTGGAACCTGACGCGCTGGCGCCAGATCGAGGCGGCCAAGCACCGCCTGTTCTACTCGCTCCTGCGCCTCGACCTGCCGCTGATGACCCGGGACGAGAACCCGGCCACGGGCCTCGCCTTCGATTTCCTGGTCGATCCGTCCGAGAGCTACCAGATCGGCCCGCCGGTGCTGACGGGTCACCGCAGCGGCCTCATCACCCTGAACATCGCCGAGGCCGACGACGTCGAGCGCGAGCGCCGGCGGATGCTGTTCGGCGAGTATTACCGCACCCTGCTGGGCCACTTCCGGCACGAGATCGGGCACTATTTCTGGAACGTTCTGGTGCGCTTCGACCAGAGCCTCTGGACCTTCCGCTCGCTGTTCGGTGACGAGCGGCTGAACTATTCGGGCGCGCTCCAGCGCCACTACGCGCAAGGAGCGCCGGCGGACTGGGAGGAGAGCTACGTCAGCGCCTACGCCACGGCACACCCGTGGGAGGATTTTGCCGAGACCTGGGCGCAGTACCTCCACATCGTCGATACCCTGGAGACCGCCAGCACCTTCGAGATGCATGTGCGCCCGCGCCTGCGCCACGGCCCGGCCGAGCCGGTGGTGATCGACTTCGATCCCTACCGGACCACCGATTTCAGCAAGATCGTCGAGGCGTGGCTGCCCCTGACCTACGCGGTCAATTCGCTCAGCCGCAGCATGGGCCAGCCGGCCCTGTTCCCGTTCAAGCTGACGCCGGCGGTGATCGCCAAGCTCTCCTTCGTGCACGAGCGCATCGAGACCGTGCGTTCCATGGGCAGCAGCGATTCCGACGCCGACATCCTGAAGGCGGTGATCACGGGCCTGCGCCAGAAGGTGGCCGCGCCCAACGCCTGACGGATCAGGGCGTGTCCAGGGGCCGGGGCCGACCCTCGTCGTCGATGGACACGAAGGTGAAGGTCGCCTCCGTCACCTTCTCGCGCAGCTGGGTGCGGAAGCGCCGGGCCCAGGCCTCGACCTCGATCTTCATCGACGTGCGCCCGACCTTATCGATCCGCGTATAGACGCAGAGCACGTCGCCGACGCGCACCGGCCGGATGAAGGTCATCGCGTTCACAGCGACGGTGACCGCCCTGCCCTGCGCCCGCTCCACGGCCGCGATGCCGCCGGCTTGGTCCATCTGCGACATGACCCAGCCGCCGAAGATGTCACCGTTGGCGTTGGTGTCGGCCGGCATCGCGATGGTACGCACCGTCAAGTCGCCCCGGGGAAGCGGCACTCCGTCCGTCTCCGTCATGATCTCATTCGTCTCCGCGCGCCGGCTTCGGGCCGGCCCCACCATAGGACGAAGACGGCTGGGCCGCCCATCCGTGATCGGGGTGGATCAGGGCAGCGCGCCGGCCCATTTCAGGCCACCGGCGAGGATGACGGCGAAGGCCGACATCAGGACCTCAAGGGGTAGCGACTTCCAGTACGCGCAGGCTGGGGCGCGCCGTTCGGCGATGGCGTTCATGGACATTCCTCCGGAGCGGCCCGATCTGACGCGGGCCGTCTCGCGTTCGGCAACTTATCGCATGGTCTCCCGGCTTCCCAGCCGCAATTGCGAAATTTAGTTCCGTTGCACAGCCTGCCCGAAACGATGCGGCCCGGCCCCCGCGGGAGCGGGAACCGGGCCGGGACGACGCGAAGGTGCCGTTTGGACGTCCTATTGGACGCTATGGCTTAGTAGTAGAAGCGACGCGGGCCGTAGAAGCGACGACCGTAATAGGGACGCGGGCCGTAGAAGCGGCGCGGGCCGTAGTAGCGACGGCCGTAGAAGGGACGCGGGCCATAGAAACGGCGCGGGCCGTAGAAGCGGCGGCGGTAGCCGTAATACTGCACATTTTGCACGGCGGCCGGGGCTGCCTCGCTCTGAAGGGCGAGGGCGGGGCCGATCGGGGCGGCCGAAGCGCCCTGGGGTGCCATCGCGGCGAAGCCTAAGGCCAGCAGCGCGGCCAGCACGAGTTTCCTCAGCACGTTCTCAACTCCTTGAAATCTGTCGAGTTCGATATCCGTGCCCGCGCGAAATCCGTTCGCAACTCGAACCCGGTCGCAGCAAACGCACGAGCGGCCGAAAGCGTTGCGGGCGCATCGTGCGGCTTGGATGGAATGGTCAACGAAGCCCTGCGCCTCAATCCCGGGGCGCTCTGACATTCGGCGAGCGACAGGCCGCCATGCGGCCGCGCCGGCAGACCTCGCGGGCTCATGCGATCACGGTCCGCTCTCCGTCCGCTTCAGGCTATCCTGAGGGTCATGTCAACGATTCCTGCTTCGGCGCTGCCCTTCACCAGGGCGATGCCGTGCTCGCAATCCTCGCGGCGGACGTAGGCTTCGGCGGAATCCGCGACAACGTTGCCGTTCTGGGTCCGTAGGCGCCAGCGCCAGCCGCCGGCCGAATCCCGGTACAGTTCAAACCGCATCGCGCGCCTCCCGTGAGGCCGGACGCAGGGGCCCGGCCCCATTGAGATGGCCTTCGGGCTCGACTTGGCAATGGCCGTCGCGCCAGCGAGCGCGCGCACGAAAAACGCCGCCCCGGAAAGCCGGGGCGGCGTGATTTCAGGTCAGATGGTGGTCGAGTTCAGGAGCGCGGGCCGCGATCCAGCCAACCGATGGCGCGGCCTTCGCCGCCACCCTGCGGACGCGGGGCCCGGGGGCGCTCGCCACGGGGCTCGGAGCGATGCTCGGCCGGAGCAGCGGCCTGGCGGCGCTCGCCGCGCGGCTCACCCCGGTTCTCCTGCGGACGGGATGCCCCGTCGGCACGGGCCGGGCGTCCGGCGCCGCCGCGGTTCTCACCGCCGCGACCCTCGAACCCGCGGCCCTGGCCGGGCCGGCCGCCGGGGCGGCTGCTCGGACGCTGGCCCTGGCGCTGGCCGGGACGCTGGCCGTTCGGTGCGGGACGGCGCTCCTCGGCCTGGGCGTTGTCCGCCGCCTCCTGGCGGGAGGGCGGGCTGAAGCCCTCGGGGAAGCCCGAAACGGGGATCTTCTGGCGCGTGGTGCGCTCGATGTCCCGCAGGTAGGCCTTCTCCTCGTCGTTGCAGAACGAGATCGCGAGCCCGTTCGCCCCGGCGCGCGCGGTGCGGCCGATGCGGTGGACGTAGCTCTCCGGCACGTTCGGCAGGTCGTAGTTGATGACGTGGCTCACAGCCTCGACGTCGATGCCCCGCGCCGCGATGTCGGTGGCGACCAGCACGCGGCAGGAGCCGTCCTTGAAGGCGGCCAGCGCCCGCTCGCGCTGCGGCTGGGACTTGTTGCCGTGGATGGCGGAGGCGTTGATCGAGACCTTCTCCAGGCCGCGCACCACGCGGTCGGCGCCGTGCTTGGTGCGGGTGAAGACGAGGACGCGCTCGATCGCCGGATCGCGCAGGATGTGGTTCAGAAGGGCCTGCTTCGCGCCGGTATGGGCGAAGATTACCTCCTGGGTCACGCGCTCGGCCGTCGTGGCGACTGGGGTCACGGCGACCTGCACGGGATCGCGCAGATACTGGTCGGCGAGGCTGGCGATGTTCTTCGGCATGGTGGCCGAGAAGAACAGGCTCTGGCGCTCCTTCGGCAGCATCTTCACGATGCGCTTGAGCGCGTGGATGAAGCCGAGGTCGAGCATCTGGTCGGCCTCGTCGAGGACGAGGATCTCGACGGCCTCGAGGGTCAGCGAGCGGCGCTCGATGAGGTCCATGAGGCGGCCGGGGGTCGCGACCAGAATGTCGACGCCGTTGGCCAGCGCCTTCTCCTGACGGGAGATGGTGACGCCGCCGAACACCACGGTGTTGGTGAACGACAGGTATTTCCCGTAGTCGGAGAAGTTCTCGGCGATCTGGTTGGCGAGTTCGCGGGTCGGCGAGAGCACGAGCACGCGGCAGCCGCGGCGGATCGGCCGGCGCGGGGTCTCGGCCAAGCGGTGCAGGATCGGCAGCGCGAAGGCCGCAGTCTTGCCGGTGCCCGTCTGGGCGATGCCGCAGAGGTCGCGGCCCTGCATGGCGGGGGCGATAGCCTGCGCCTGGATCGGGGTCGGGCTCTTGTAGCCGGCCTCTTCCAGCGCCCGCAGCACGGGCTGGGCGAGACCGAAATCGGTGAATTGGGTCAAGGAATAACTTTCAGGCAGCGGGACCGTGCCGGACGACCTCGTGGAGAGGCGCGTCATCGAAGATGATGGTCGGTCCGTTGAGCTGGAGCCGCCCGCGTGCGGGGGCAGTCCGGGTGCATGCACGTTGAAGAGAGGGGCTCAGGTCGCTCGGGGCCCGCTGATGCGATCCGGCGATCCGTCACGCAGCCCTCTCAAGCGGAACCATGACGGCCGCTGACGCTGCAGTCGCGATATGAGCTTTCGCGCCTGCGAAGTCAATCGAAGCTTCGCCACTTCCGGAGGTCTGACCGACCATCATGCGCTGGACGCATGAAGCGCCTCCCCCGTGAGACCGTTGACGTGTCGGCAACACTGGCGTGCTACCGCATGGGACGAGGCCGGAGCGACCGGCCGGGCTGGTTGCGCCCTGGGGACCCATGATCGCGCGCCACACCCTGACCTATGTGGGCTCGCGGGGCTTCGCCGCCGCCCTGAACATGGCGGCCCTGGCGGTGTTCACCCGCCTCGCGCCGACGGACGTGTTCGGGCTCTACCTGCTCGTCCTGTCCTGGGCGCTCGTGCTCTACAGCGCCACCTGCCAATGGCCGAAATTCTCGTTCTTCGCCCTCTACGCCGAGGACCGGGCGGCGCTGCAGGTCGGCACGGTGGTCCGGCTCCTCGGCGGCATGCTGCTGCTGGCCGGCCTCGGTGCGGCCGGGGCGGCGATGGCCGGCCTCATCGCGCCTCGCGCGGCCGCCGCCATCCTCGTCGCGGTCGTCGGCATGACGGCCTTCGAGGGGGCCGCCGAGATCGCCCGAACCCGCCTCGAGGTCAGCGCCGTCGCCCGCTCCATCGTGCTTCGGTCCGTGCTGGTGCTCGGCCTGGGTAGCGCCGCCCTGCTCGGCGGGGGCGATGCCATCGCGCTCCTGGTGGCCACCGCGCTCGCCAACATGCTGGCGGCGATTCCGTCGCTCCTCGCCATCCGGGCTCTGCTGCGCGGGCCGGGGGACCGCGCCGAGGCCCGGCGCCTGCTGGTCTATGGCTGGCCCCTGGTGCTGTCCTTCGCGGCCGCCGCCCTGGCGCAGACCCTGGACCGCCTCATCATCGGGGCCAGCATCGGTGTGGGCGAACTCGGCGCCTACGGGGCCTTCGCCGATTTCCTGCGCCAGAGCTTCGTGGTGTTCGGCGACAGCATCGCCCTCGCGCTGGTTTCCATCGCCAAGCGCGAGGCCCGGGCGGGCGGACTGCCGGCCGCCCGGCCGGTGCTGGAGGACGCGGCCCGCCTGCTCACGGTGATCGCGGCCTTCGGGGCGGTGTTCTTCCTGTCCTTCGACGACGTCCTTGTGAGCATCCTGCTCGGGCCCGATTACCGCGAGACCGCCCTGCGGGTGGCGCCCCTGCTGGTGACCGCGAGCATCCTGCAGATGCTGCGGGCCTATTACTTCGGTCAGGTGATCTACTTCACGCCCACCAGCCACCTCGATGCGGTGGCCTCGGTGACGCTGCTGGTCGCCATCGGCGCCCTCTCGGCCGTGCTGGTGCCCCGCTACGGCGTCGAGGGGGCGGCGCTGGCCATGGCGGTGGGCCAGGGGCTCGCCTGCCTCGTGTTCCTGTTCGGCTCGCGCGGGGGCAGCCGCATGCCGGTGCCGGTGCGGGACGTGGCGATCATCGTCTGCGCCGCGCTCCTGTGCGGCCTCATCCTGGCGGGCCTCGACCGGGTGCCCCTCGATCCGCGCGCGGGCCTCGCCCTCAAGCTCGCCTGCCTCGCCCTGGTCTCAGCCGCGACGGCCTGGGCCTTCAACATCCTCGGCGTGGCCGACCTCACGGCCCGCCGCTTCAAGCGAGCCGCCTGATGCGACAGATCCGGTCCCGCAGCGTGGTGACGGCGGACGGCCTCGTGGTCGCCCTGCGCCCCCTGGAGGCGAACGCCCCCTGGATCGAGGCCTGGCGCGACCTCAGCCGCCGGCCCCTCGTCCACAACCTGTTCTACGATCCCGACTTCGCCCTGCCGGCCTCGGGCGCCTTCGGCCGCGGCGTGCAGGTGGCCCTGGTGGGCGACCGGGCGCCGGAGGAGCCGGGCCTGCATCTCCTCGGGGCCTGGCCGGTGCGGGCCAGGCGCCTGCGCTGGGGCCTGCCGCTCCTCCTCACGATGGGGTGGATGCATGATTTCGGGATCTTCGGGGTGCCTCTCCTCGACGCCGCCGAACCGGCCCGCGCCCTCGACGCCCTGTTCCTCGGCCTGCGACGCCTGATCGGGCCGCGCCTGATGCTGACTCACGTGCCGACGCAAGGGCCCTTCGCCGAACTCCTCTCGGGCTGGCTCGACCGGCACCGGTTGCGCCACGCCCGGTTCTGGGGGCACGAGCGCGCTTTCCTCGACCTGAGGGGGCGCGATACCGTGGCGCGGGCTGCATACCTCGCGCATCTCTCGTCCCGAAAGCGCCGCAAGATGCGCCAAGCCTGGGACCGTCTCAACGCGGAGGGGCCGGTCAGCGTCGAGACGATCCGCGATCCGGCCGACCTGCCCGCCGCCATCGACGACTACATCGCCCTGGAGAGCGCCGGCTGGAAGGGGCGGCGCGGCACCGCCATCGGCGATGACGGGAGCCAGGCCGCGATGATGCGCACGGCCATCGCGGCCTTCGGCGCGCGCGGCGACGTCCGGATCGACCGCCTGCGCCGCGACGGGCGCACCCTGGCGGCTGTCGTCAGCTTCGTCACCGGTAAGCAGCTGTGGAGCCTCAAGATTTCCTACGACGCGGCGGCGGCCAGGCATTCCCCCGGCGCCCTCGCCTTCCACCAGCTGACGCAGGACCTGGTCGCCGACCCCACCATCACCAGCGCCGATTCCTGCGCGCCGCCGAACTACACCCTGCCGGAAACCTTCTGGACCGAACGCCTGGCCCTCGCCCACATCCTCGTGGAAACGCAGGGCGGTGACCCGCTCTTTCCCCTCGCCGCACGCCTGGAGCGGGCGCGGGCCGCCGCCAACGTCCGAGTCAAGGCCTGGCGGGACCGCCTGCGCGCCCGCCGGGAGGCCAGGGGGAGCGCCCCCCACCGGACCGATGAGGCCGGGGCGGGCGACCCGGCCTGAGGTGCCTCACCATCCGAAGCGCCCGATCTCGGTGAGGCGCGCCCGGGTCGAAGCCTCGTCGCGCCCGAGGGTGGCGAGGCGCTGCGAGAGGCCGTAGCAGGTCGCGCAGAACCCGAGCTGCAGCAGGGGGATGCCGTCCTGGCGAGACCGCGCCACGGACGCGATCAGGCAGCCGATCACCGGCTGGTCCTCCGGTAAATCGATGCAGTCGCCGCGAGCGCTCCCGAACAGGGGCCGGTTCGGCCAGTTCAGGGAAACCACTGTGCCGCCGCGCCGGTCGGGGGCCGGCGGCACGGTGTAGCTGCGCAGGAACAGGGCCGCGAAGGCGAGGACCAGGGCCGGAAGGATCAGGGCGCGCAGCATGCCGGGGCTCGATCCCTCACGCCGGTTCGTCGAACCGGCTCCAGCGGAACACTTCCGTGCCGGCGCCGTCGATCACCCGTACCGCCTCGGCGGGTGCGCCCGAGCGCTGCGGCGCGCGGGCCCGAGCGAATAGCAAGAGCGCTCGCTCCTTGGCCCCCTCGACGGAGCCGGTCCGCACGGAGACGCGCTGCCTCACGGGGTCCTCGCCGCGCGCACCGGCCTCGTCCTCCGAGGCGAGTACTTCGATGTGATAGGTCTCGCGCGGGGTCAAAGCATGTCCTGGGGGCGTCCTGCGGTAGCGGTGCCGCCCCCTCCATAGCCGCCGCTATCCGCCTTGGCACCGTGCGTCGCCCACCTGCGACGAAAAAGGCCGGTGCTCCGGTGGCCCGGTTCGCCGGCGCGATGGGTCTCAGCGCGGTAGCGCACCGGCCGGCGCGCCGCCGGAATTGATGCCGCCTCCGGTGCTCGGAAGAGGGGCCGCATTCGGATTCCGCGCGGCGCCGGTCCCCGGCCCGACCCCACCCACGCTGCCGGTGCTGCCGGTCACGCCCGCGCCGCCGGCTGTACCGCCGACGCTGCCCGGGCTGCCCATGCCGGAATTGCTCATGCCGGAATTGCCCATGCCGGGATTGCTCATGCCGCCGGTACTTCCCGGCCCGCTTGTCTGCGCCAGGGCGGTACCTGCACCGAGGGCCAGGGTCGAGACGGCGAGCAAAATGGTCGCGATGCGCATGGAGGGTCTCCTGTTGGCGGTCTTTCCCGATATCAACGCGGCCTACGAGTCGAGGGTTCAAGTGAGCGACGTCACGGCCGGGCGTGCAACACCCGTCCGGATGTGGTTTGGTGCCGGTCCGTGAGCGCCCGAGCGCGAGTCCCGGCCGGAAACCCTCCGGCTCATCGAACAGAGAACACCATGGCGACGACGCCCTTTGTCACGGCCGAATGGTTCCACGCCCGCCTCGGCGCCCCCGACATCGTGATCCTCGACGCGTCCTGGTACCTGCCGGCCCAGGGACGCGACGCGCGGGCCGAGTACCTCGACGGGCATATCCCCGGTGCGATCCGCTTCGACATCGACACGATGAGCGACGAGACCTCGCCCCTGCCCCACACGCTTCCGCGCCCGGAGGTCTTTGCCTCCCGCATGCGGGCGCTGGGCATCGGCGACGGGGCGCACATCGTGGTCTATGACGGGATGGGCCTGTTCTCGGCGCCGCGGGTGCGCTGGATGCTGCAGACCTTCGGGGTCCGCGACGTCGAGATCCTGGAGGGCGGCCTGCCGGCCTGGATCGCGGCCGGTTACCCCCTCGAGGAGGGCGAGGGGCGCCCGCGCACGCGGCGCCACTTCACCGCACGCCTCGACCACGGCGCGCTCGCGGATGCCGGCGACGTCGCCCGCGCCCTGGAGACCGGCTCCGCCCAGCTGGTGGATGCCCGCTCGGGCGCACGCTTTCGTGGCGAGGAGGCCGAGCCCCGCCCTGGCGTTCGCCCCGGCCACATGCCGGGCGCCCGCAACGTCCACTACGCGGCTCTTCAGTCCGAAGGGCGCCTGAAGGATCCGGAGGCCCTGCGAGCGGTCTTCGCCGAGGCCGGCGTCGATGTGAACAGGCCGGTGGTCACCACCTGCGGGTCCGGTGTCACCGCCGCGATCGTCGGGCTGGCCCTGGAGACCCTGGGGCGCCCCCAGCGCGCGCTCTACGACGGCTCCTGGTCGGAATGGGGGGCCGATCCCGCCCGTCCCGTGGCGACCGGTGCGGCTTAAGCCCCGCCTTGCTTGATCCGGACCGCCCGCCTCCGCGCGTCGCGGCGCCTGAGCGCCAGCGCTCGCGCGGGCGCATCCACCTGAGCGTCGACTGCGCGGACGGCCACGACACCCGCATCCGCGACATCGCCGAGGCAGGCCCCGCCCGCCTGCGCCTGCCACGTCGCCCGAGGGGACCCTGCGAGGCCGTCCTTCTCAACACCGCCGGGGGCATCGCCTGCGGGGACACGTTCGGCGTCACGGTCGAGGTCGGAGCCGGCGCCGACCTCGTCCTGACGACGACGGCGGCCGAGAAGATCTACCGATCCGATGGTCCGGTGAGCCGCCTGACGACGTGCGCCACCCTCGCGGCCGGAGCCCGCCTCGCCTTCCTGCCGCAGGAGACGATCCTGTTCGATCAGGCCGCCCTGGAACGGCAATTCTCGGCGGATCTGGCGCCGGATGCGCGGCTCCTCGCTTTTGAGGCCGTCACGTTCGGGCGCACGGCGCGCCAAGAGCCGATCACGCGGGGCCACCTCACCGACATCTGGCGCATCCGGCGCGGCGGGCGACTGGTCTACGCGGATTCCGTGCGCCTCGACGGCGATCTCTCGGTGCAACTCGCGCGCGCGGCGATCGGCGGAGGCGCCCGAGCCATGGCGACCCTGCTCGACGTCTCTCCCGAGGCGGAGGGCCGCCTGGAGCAGGCCCGCGCGATCCTCGACGACGTGGCGCTGGACGGTGTCGCGGCGGCGGCCTCCGCCTGGAACGGCCACCTCGTCGTGCGGTGCCTGGGCACCGACCCGGATGCCCTGCGGATGCTGGCGCAGCGCCTCCTGACCGCCTATCGCGGGCAGCCGCTCCCTCGGGTCTGGCAGGCCTGAGGGTGTCGGAAGGCCCATCGCGCGGCTTGCGGGCGCGTCGGCACGGAGGATGCAATCTCGGTCGCAGGGGCGCCCTCGCCGGCACTCGGACGATTCAAACCCCGGGCGTGTTTCGCCGCCGCGGGTCACATGCCGCGCGCGAAAGACCCCGTCGCGCCGATCGAGGAGACCCGAACCGATGCTGCCCACCATCCTCGATGCCGCGACCCTGCGCGAAGCCTACGCGTCCCGCGAATTGGACCCCATCGTCGTCGCCGGCATCGTCGCGGAGCGCATGGCGACTTCGGCCGATCCGGCGATCTTCATCACGGCGGTGGCGCACGACGACCTGGTCGCGGCGGCCCGCGACCTCATGGAGCGCCATCCGGAGCCGAACTCGCTGCCGCTCTGGGGCCTGCCCTTCGCGGTCAAGGACAACATCGACGTGGCGGGCCTGCCCACAACCGCCGCCTGCCCGGCCTTCGCCTACACGCCCGAGGCGGACGCCGCCGTGGTGGCGCGCCTCAAGGCGGCGGGTGCCCTCGTGACGGGCAAGACCAACCTCGATCAGTTCGCCACCGGCCTTAACGGTACGCGCTCGCCCTACGGAGCGCCGCGCAGCGTGTTCAGCGCCGAGTACGTCTCCGGTGGGTCGAGTTCCGGTTCGGCCGTGGCGGTGGCGGCCGGGCTCGCCTGCTTCAGCCTCGGCACCGACACGGCCGGGTCCGGCCGCGTGCCGGCGGCCTTCAACAACATCGTGGGCATCAAGCCGACCCCCGGGGCGCTCAGCACGACCGGTCTCGTCCCCGCCTGCCGCAGCCTCGACTGCATCACGGTCTTCGCCGCCACGGTGGGCGATGGCACCGCGGTGCGGCGGGTGGCGGAGGGGTTCGACCCCGCCGATCCCTATTCGCGGATACCGATTCCGCGGGCGCTGCCCGCCACCGGTCTGCGCTTCGGCGTCCTGGCACCCGACGAGCGCGAATTTTACGGCGATGCCGAGACGGAAGCGCTCTACGACGCCGCCATCGCGCGCCTTGAGAGCCTCGGCGGCGTGGCGGTGCCGTTCGACTACGCCCCGTTCCGGGAGATCGCGGCCCTGCTCTACGACGGCCCCTGGGTGGCCGAGCGGCTGGCGGCCATCGAGACGTTCCACGCCGATCACGCGGGGGCGATGGACCCGAGCGTTCGCGCCATCGTCGAATCCGCCAGGGGCTACAGCGCCGTCGACGCGTTCAAGGGGCGCTATGCCTTCGAGGCGTGCAAGCGCCGCACAGACGCGATCCTGGCCGGGCTCGACGTGCTGCTGCTGCCTACGTCGCCCACCACCTATTCGGTGGCCGAGATGCAGGCCGAACCCATTCTCCGCAACAGCCATTTCGGGCGCTACACGAACTTCGCCAACCTGCTGGGCATGGCCGCCATCGCGGTCCCGGCCGGGTTTCGCCGGGACGGGCTGCCGGCGGGCGTGATGCTGGTGGCGCCGGCCTTCACGGACGAGGCCCTGGCCCCCTGGGCCGACGCCCTGCACCGCGCGCTCGGCGGTGGCATGGGGCTCGACCGGGCCGCCGCCCTGCCGGAGGCGAGCCGGGTGCCGGGGGCCGAGGCCGATGGGATATCCCTCGTGGTGGTGGGCGCCCATCTCACGGGCCTCGCCCTCAACCACCAGCTCCAGGACCTCGGCGCACGCTTCCTCCGAGCCACCCGCACGGCGTCCGATTACCGCCTCTTCGCCCTGCCCGGCACGGTGCCGGCCAAACCCGGCCTCGTGCGCGAGCCCGGCCATGCCGGGCCGGGCCTTGAAGTCGAGGTCTGGAGCCTCGATCCGGCGAGCTTCGGGCGCTTCGCCGCCGCGATTCCCGCTCCCCTCGGCATCGGCAAGATCACCCTGGCCGATGGCGAGACGGCTTCCGGCTTTCTGTGCGAGGCGCACGCGGTGGCGGGCGCCCCGGAGATCACCCACCATGGTGGCTGGCGCGCCTACCTCGCCGCCAATCAAGCCTGACGCGCTCCGGTCTTGCGGGGGGAAGCGGGCTTGCCCTAAACCTCGCCGCGGCGGGTCCGGCGACCTGCCGACGGGCCGCGCCCCGCGCGCGCCGGCCCCCGAGAGGATCCGGGTTTGCGTCGCACCCTTCGCTGCCGTCTCGACCCCGCCAGCCAGATCGAGGCGGACGGGGCACCCGACACGTGGCGTGCGACGGGCACCGACCCGAACTTCCGCCTCTGGCCGCCGCAGGGCCGCAAGCGCCATCGCGGCGGCTGGGTGCGCCTGCGGGCCGACCTCACGGCCCTCGACCGGGCGAAGCTGACGCCCCTGCTTTACGTCGATGACGGCAAGGGCTTTCGCGAGACCCTGACCGTTCCCCTCGAGCTCGATGCGAACGGCATCGACAACCTGGTGCGGCTGCCGCGCCGCGTCCGAGGCCTGCGCCTCGATCCCCTGAGCGGCCTCGGCCGGTTCCGCCTCGGCCATGTCGAGTTGACTTACCTGGGCCGCATCGGCGCGGTAGCGGAGATCGCGCGCCGTCTCCTTGCGCGCCTGCCGGTGGCCGAACGCCGGCCGGGTCCGCTCCTCGCTCGCGTCAAGGCGCTCGCCCGTGGGCGGGGGCTCGCCGCACTCTGGCAGGACTTCTTCGCAAGCGCCCGGCCGCGGCCGGTGCCGGCGTCCTACATGGCCTGGATCGAGACCGTGGAGACGCCCGCCCGCCTCTCGGTCGCGGCGATGCGCGCCGAGATCGCCGGTTATCCGTTCCGGCCGCGCATCTCCATCATCCTGCCGGTCTACGATACGCCGAAGCGCTGGCTCGAGGCGGCCATCGCGTCGGTGCAGGCGCAGGCCTACGAGGATTGGGAACTCTGCCTCTGCGACGACAACTCGTCGGCGCCGCATGTCTGGCCGATGCTCCAAGCCTACGCGGCGGCCGATCCCCGGATCAAGCTCCACCGCCGCCGGAGCAACGGCCGGATCTCCGCTGCATCGAACGACGCCATGGCGCTGGCCACCGGCCGCTACATGACCCTGATGGACCACGACGACGCGATCCCAGACAACGCGCTCTTCGAGTTCGTCCGGATCCTGAACGCCGACGAGAGCGTCGACTTCATCTATTCGGACGAGGACAAACTCACGATCGACGGGGTGCGCTACGAGCCGTTCTTCAAGCCGGACTGGTCGCCCGAGGCCCTCGAGGCCTGCATGTATACGGCGCACTTGGCGCTCTACCGCATGGACATCGTCGCGCGGATCGGCGGTTTTCGCGACGAATGCAACGGCGCGCAGGATTACGACTTCGCCCTGCGCTACACCGAGCACGTGCGCAACGTCGTCCACGTGCCGAAGGTGCTCTATCACTGGCGCGCGATCCCCGGCTCCACCGCCCAGACGATGGACAACAAGGACTACGTCATCGCGGCGGCGATCCGCGGCCTGGAGGATCGAGCCCGGCGCACGGGCGAACTCGACTTCGCCCGCTCCAGCGCCTTCAAGGGCTGCTTCGCGTTGCGGCGCAAGCTGACCGACCGCCCCCTCGTCTCCATCGTCATCCCGAGTGCCGGCCGCGACAGCATCGTCGGCGGCCGCACGGTCGATCTCCTGGCCGCCTGCCTCGACAGCGTCGCCGCTCTCAGCACCTACGCCCCCATCGAGTTCGTGGTGGTCGACAACGGCGACCTGCGGCCCGATACGCTGGCGGCCATCGAGCGGCACGGCGCCCAACGCGTGACCTGGTCGGAGCCGGTCTTCAACGTGGCCGCCAAGATGAATCTCGGCGCGGCCACTGCGCGCGGCGAGGTGCTGGTTTTCCTCAACGACGACATCGCTGTGATCAGCCCCGACTGGATCGAGGCGCTGCTGGCACAGCTCCAGATCCCCGGCGTCGGCGCGGTTGCGCCGAAGCTCCTCTTCGAGACCGGCGAGATCCAGCATGCCGGCGTCTCGATCGTTGACGCGACGCCCGACCATGTCCGGCGCGGATATCCCGGCGACGATCCGGGGCACTATTTCTCCACCGTCGGCAATCGCAACTACCTCGCGGTGACCGGTGCCTGCCTGATGGTGCGGCGAGCCGAGTTCGAGGCCGTGGCTGGGTTCGACGAGGGCTTTGCCGTCAACTACAACGACGTCGACCTCTGCCTGCGGCTGCGGGAGCGGGGCCTGCGCAGCGTCTACTGCGCCCAGGCGAGCCTCTACCACTACGAGAGCCGCAACCGCGCCCGCACCGTCGACCCGGCCGAGCATCAGCGCTTTCGCGATCGCTGGGCGGAAAAGCTCCCCCGCGATCCCTATTACGGCGAATGGTTCGAGGCCCTGCCGCCGACCTTCGAGCTCGACCCGGCCCGGTTCTGAGCCTTCGCCGGTCGCGAAGGCTTCTGCCGAAAAGTCCGAATTGCGAACGGCTCCAAGGTAGGCGCATCGTCCCTCGGACTTCGAGGGGCGGAATCACGCGATGCCGGCAGGGGCGTTCATGGGCGGGGAGGCGACGGTGGTGCTGACCGCCCTCCTGCTCGTGCTCTGCATGGGCCTGTGGGCGAGCGGCCTGATCGCCGAGATCGTCACCGCGATGCTGTTCTTTGCCGGAGCGATGCTGTTTCGCCTCGCCCCCCCTGCGGTCGTATTCTCGGGCTTCGCCTCCTCGGCCTTCTGGCTGGTGCTCAGCGGCATGGTGGTGGGCCTTGCCATGACCCGCTCGGGCCTCGGCGACCGCCTGGCGCGAAGCCTTTCCGGACACCTCTCGGCCTCCTACCCGGCCTTCGTCGCCGGCATCGTCGCCCTGTCCTTCGCCGTCGCCTTCGTGATGCCGTCCAATCTCGGCCGCATCGCCCTGCTGGTTCCGGTGGTACTCGCCCTCTGCGACGCCTTCGGCCTCGGTGTGGGCCGGCCGGGCCGGCACGGGGCGGTGCTGGCGGTGGGGCTCGCCACGCCGATCCTCTCGGCCGCGATCCTGCCCGCGAACGTGCCGAACCTCGTGATGGCCGGCACCGCCGAGACGCAGTACGGCCTCCACATCGCCTACCTGCCCTACCTCCTGCTGCACGCGCCGGTGCTGGCTCTCGTGAAGGGCATGCTACTCGTGCTGGCGATCGTCCGGCTGTTTCCGGACCGCCTCGACCACGGCGAGAACGGGGCCGCCCTCGTTAAGGAGCCACTACGGCCGGAGGCGCGCCGCCTCGCGGTGATCCTGGCCGGCACCCTTGGCTTCTGGGTCACCGACAGCCTGCACGGCATCGCCCCGGCCTGGGTCGGCCTCGTCGCCGCGATCCTCTGTCTGATGCCCCGCATCGGCGTGCTGCCGGCCGAAGCCTTCGGCGCGGTGAACCTGCGCACCTGCTTCTACGTCGCCGCCCTGCTGGGCCTCGTCGCCACCGTGAACGAGACCGGACTCGGCGCCCGCCTCGGCCACGCCCTCCTCCACGTCGCGCCCCTGACCCCGGATGCACCGGGTTACAACTTCGGAATTCTGACCGGGCTGGCGGCGATCCTCACGGTCGCCGTCACCGCCAACGGTGCCCCGGCGCTCTACACGGCGCTCGCCGGTGAGATGGCACGAGCCAGCGGCCTGGACCTCATGGCGGTGGTGATGATCCAGGTGGTCGGCTACTCGACCCTGTTCCTGCCTTATCAGGCGCCGCCGATCGTCCTTGCGGTGGATCTCGGCAAGGTGCCGCTGCGGGCGGCGACCAAGCTGACCCTCGCGACCGGGCTCGCCTCTCTCCTCGTCGTCGCACCCCTGGATTATCTCTGGTGGCGTGCGCTCGGATGGCTGCCATGAGGCGGAACGAAGCGAATGACGATTCGGCCCCTGTGTCGCATGTGCGCTGCGGCAAAGCGGGGTTGCGCATTGGCGCCTGCCCGCTAGCACTTTAGAGACGATCCAAATTTTTCTGAGGCCCATCTCAAAATTGAATGGTGCCGCCCAGTCGAGGACCTTCAGCACGATGGCTCCAACCGTCCGTCCCACGGTCGCCCAGCCGCTCTCGCCCCATCTCCAGATCTACCGCTGGACCTGGACCATGGCGATGTCGGTGTTCCACCGCATCACCGGCACGGCCCTCTACGGCGGCGCGGCCCTGGTGGCGATCTGGCTCGTGGCCCTCGCCTCGGGTCCGGCCGCCTACGGCACCGTGGCGTGGTTCTTCGGCTCCATCGTCGGGCGCCTGGTGCTGTTCGTCTACACCTGGATCCTGATGCACCACATGCTGGGCGGCCTGCGCCACTTCATCTGGGACCTCGGTTACGGCTTCGACCGCGCCCAGCGCATGGGCCTCGCCCGCGCGACCCTGATCGGCTCCGTCATCCTGACCGTCCTGATCTGGGCGCTCGCCCTGACCCTGCGCTGAGGAGCCGGACCGATGGCCGACAACCGCCAGAACACGAACGTCACCATGCGCACGCCCCGCGCCCGGGTGAAGGGCCTCGGGGCCTCGGGCCACGGCGCGGGCCATTTCTGGACCCAGCGCCTCACGGCCGCCGCCAACGCGCCCCTGATGCTGGCCTTCGTGGTCATCGTCGCGCTGATGGCGAACCGGCCCTATCCGGAGGCCGTCGCGCTGATGTCGCATCCGGTGGTGGCGCTGATCCTGATCCTCGCCGTGATCTCGGTCACGGCCCATATGAGGATCGGGATGCAGGTCATCATCGAAGACTACGTTCACGACAAGAAACTCAAGCTCCTGAGCCTGCTCGCCAACAATTTCTACGCGGTCGTCGTCGCCGTGGCCTGCCTGTACGCGATCCTCCGCGTCAGCCTCGGCAAGCTCGTCTGACCCGCCCCCCGAACCCGAAGGATCAGCCCATGGCCACCAACGGAACCAACGGCAACGGCGCCCCCGCCTACACGATCAACGACCACACCTTCGACGTGGTGGTGGTGGGCGCCGGCGGCGCGGGCCTTCGCGCCACCGTGGGCTGCTCCCAGGCCGGCCTGCGCACCGCGTGCATCTCCAAGGTGTTCCCGACCCGCTCCCACACCGTGGCGGCGCAGGGCGGCATCTCGGCCTCGCTCGGCAACATGGGCCCGGACGACTGGCGCTGGCACATGTACGACACCGTGAAGGGGTCGGACTGGCTCGGCGACCAGGACGCCATCGAGTACCTCGTGCGCAACGCGCCCGCCGCGGTCTACGAGCTCGAACACTGGGGCGTGCCGTTCTCCCGCACCGAGGAAGGCAAGATCTACCAGCGTCCCTTCGGCGGCATGACCACCGATTACGGCAAGGGCACCGCCCAGCGCACCTGCGCGGCGGCCGACCGCACCGGCCACGCCATGCTGCACACGCTCTACGGTCAGGCGGTGAAGAACCACACCAACTTCTTCATCGAGTATTTCGCCCTCGACCTCATCATGGACGAGGAGGGCCGCTGCCTCGGCGTCATCGCCATCGACCAGGCCTCCGGCGAGATCCACCGCTTCCGCGCGCAGATGACGATCCTGGCCACCGGCGGCTACGGCCGCTCATACTTTTCGGCCACCTCCGCGCATACCTGCACGGGCGACGGCAACGCGATGGTGCTGCGCGCCGGCCTGCCGCTGCAGGACATGGAGTTCGTGCAGTTCCACCCCACCGGCATCTACGGCGCCGGCTGCCTCATCACCGAAGGGGCACGGGGCGAGGGCGGCTACCTCACCAATTCCGAGGGCGAGCGCTTCATGGAGCGCTACGCCCCGAGCGCCAAGGACCTCGCCTCCCGCGACGTGGTCTCCCGCTCGATGACCATGGAGATCCGGGCCGGGCGCGGCGTCGGCAAATCCAACGACCACATCTACCTGCATCTCGACCATCTCGACCCGGCGATCCTTCACCAGCGCCTGCCGGGCATCTCGGAATCCGCCAAGATCTTCGCCGGCGTCGACGTCACCAAGGAGCCGATCCCGGTTCTGCCGACGGTCCATTACAACATGGGAGGCATCCCCACGAACTATCACGGCGAGGTGCTGACCCTGAAGAACGGCAACCCCGATACGGTGGTGCCGGGCCTGATGGCGCTGGGCGAGGCCGCCTGCGTCTCGGTGCACGGGGCCAACCGCCTCGGCTCCAACTCGCTGATCGACCTCGTGGTGTTCGGGCGCGCGGCGGGCCTGCGCTGCGCCGAGATCGTCGAGGCGGGTGCCCGTCAGATGGACCTGCCGAAGGATTCCGCCGACAAGGCCCTCGGACGCCTCGACCGCTTCCGCTACGCCAATGGCGGCACGCCGACGGCGCAGCTGCGCGCCGAGATGCAGAAGACGATGCAGAACAACTGCGCGGTCTTCCGCACCGGCGAAGTGCTGGAAGAGGGCAAGTCTCTCATCCACAAGGTTGCCGCCGGCATCCCCGACATCCACGTCAACGACCGCTCGCTGATCTGGAACACCGATCTCCTCGAGACGCTGGAGTTCGACAACCTGATCGGTCAGGCCGTCGTCACCATGGAATCCGCCGCCAACCGCAAGGAAAGCCGCGGCGCCCATGCCCGCGAGGACTTCCCGGATCGCGACGACAAGGAGTGGATGAAGCACACGCTGGCCTGGATGGACGACACCTCCAAGCAGGTCACTATCGATTACCGCCCGGTCCACACCTACACGATGTCGAACGAGATCCAGTACATCGAGCCGAAGGCGCGCGTGTACTGAGGAAACGACTGGTGTCGTTCCCCGGATTGGTTCTCACGAGACGGATTTAGGCACGCCAAACCATGGCTCAGTTCAATCTACCCAAGAACTCTCAGATCACCGAGGGCAAGACCTGGCCTCGGCCGACGGGCGCCAACAACCTGCAGGAATTCCGGATCTACCGCTGGAATCCCGATGACGGGAAGAACCCGCGCGTCGACGTCTATCAGGTCGATCGGGACGATTGCGGCCCGATGGTGCTCGACGCCCTTCTGTGGATCAAGAGCAAGGTCGACTCGACCCTGGTGTTCCGCCGCTCCTGCCGCGAGGGCATCTGTGGCTCCTGCGCCATGAACATCGAGGGCCAGAACGCGCTGGCCTGCACCATGGGCATCGACGAGTGCCAGGAGCACGCCAAGGGCAAGAAGACCGGCGCGGTCCGAATCTATCCGCTGCCGCACATGCCGGTGCTGAAGGATCTCGTCCCGGACTTGACGAACTTCTTCGCCCAGCACGCCTCGATCGAGCCCTGGCTCCAGACCGAGACGCCGGCTCCCGAGGGCGAGTGGAAGCAGACGCCGGAGGACCGCGCCCAACTCGACGGGCTCTACGAGTGCATCCTGTGCGCCTGCTGCACCACCTCGTGCCCGAGCTACTGGTGGAACGGCGACCGCTTCCTCGGCCCGGCGGCCCTGCTCCAGGCCTATCGCTGGCTGATCGACAGCCGCGACGAGAATACCGGCGAGCGCCTCGACGCCCTGCACGATCCCTTCCGGCTGTATCGCTGCCACACCATCATGAACTGCGCCAACACCTGCCCGAAGAGCCTGAACCCGGCGAAAGCCATCGCCGAGATCAAGAAGATGATGATCGCCCGCGAGGTGTGACCGCCGGCTTCGGCCGAGGTCGGACAAAGGAGAAGGGGCGCGCGGTCGATCGGACCGCGCGCCCCTTTTTCGTGCGCCGGGGTTCACGCGTGCGTGAGCCCCGGCGACCGCCGGTCTTACTCGGCCGGTGAGTGGTGCGGCACGTGCACCGCGCCGGACTCCGCCTCGGGCTGGATGCCCTCGTTGGCGTCCTTGCGGCGGAAGATCCGCATCACCACCACGAAGAACACCGGCACGAACAGCACCGCCAGGATGGTGGCCGAGATCATGCCGCCGAGCACGCCGGTGCCGATCGCCTGCTGGCTCTTCGAGGCCGCGCCCGTGGCGATGGCCAGCGGCACCACGCCGAAGATGAAGGCGAGGGAGGTCATCACGATCGGGCGGAAGCGCAGGGTCGAGGCCTCGATGGTGGCGTCGACCAGGGACTTGCCCGGCTTCCACAGGTCCTTGGCGAATTCCACGATGAGGATCGCGTTCTTGGCCGAGAGACCGATGATCGTGATGATGCCGATCTTGAAGTAGACGTCGTTGGGCAGGCCGCGCAGGTACACGGCCGCCACCGAACCGATGATGCCCAGCGGAATGACCAGCAGCACCGAGAACGGGATCGACCAGCTCTCGTAGAGGGCGGCCAGACACAGGAACACGATCAGGATCGAGAGGCCGAGGAGGAGCGAGGCCTGGGAGCCCGCCTGCTTTTCCTGCAGCGACTGGCCGGTCCAGGCGTAGCCGAAGCCCTTCGGCAGCTGACCCATCAGGCGCTCCATCTCGGCGATCGCGTCACCCGAGGTGTAGCCGGCCGCCGGTTCGCCGGTGAAGCGGACAGACTGGTAGCCGTTGAAGCCCACGATCTGCGAGGGGCCGACACCCCATTTCAGCTCGGCGAAGGACGACATCGGCACCATCGTGCCCGAGGCGTTCTTCACCCCGTAATTCAGCAGGTCGGGCGCCTGCATACGCTGCAACTGCTCGGCCTGGACGTAGACGCGCTGCATCTTGCCCTGGTTCGGGAAGTCGTTGGTGTAGACCGAGCCGAGGTTGACCTGGATCGTGCTGTTGATGTCCTCGAACTTCACCCCGAGGGCGGCCGCCTTCTCGCGGTCGATGATCAGCTCCGCCTGCGGGGTCGGGGACAGGCCCTCGATCTTCATCTTCTGCAGGATGGGGCTCTTCTTCGCGAGGGTGAGCAGTTGCGATTCGGCCGCCGTGAGGGCCGAGTAGCCGCGCTGGGCCCGGTCCTGAAGGCGGAACGAGAAGCCGGCGGCGTTGCCGAGGTTGTCCACCGGCGGCGGCTCCTGCGCGTCGACGATGGCGTCGCGATAGCCGGCGAGCGCCGCATTGGTGTCGGCCACGAGGGCGCTGGCGGAATTGGCCGCGTCGCGCTCGCTCCAGGGCTTCAGGGTGACGAAGGCCTGGCTCAGGTTCGGGCCCTGGCCCGAGAACGAGAAGCCGTTCAGCATCGTCACCGTGGCGACGCCGGGCCGGGCCAGCAGGTACTGCTCCACCTCGCGCACCGCCGTCTGGGTCCGGTTGAACGAGGCGCCGGGCGGAGTCTGGATGTCGACGGTGAAGAAGCCCTGGTCCTCGATGGGCAGGAAGCCCTCGGGCAGGCGCAGGAAGGCGAAGCCGACCCCGACCAGGAGGGCGAGGTAGACCATCATCACCTTGCCGGAGCGCTTGATGAGCGCAGCGACGCCGCGGCCGTAGCGCGCCGTCTCGCGGTCGACGATTCCGTTGAACCAGCCGAAGAAGCCGCCCTTGGCGTGGCCGTGGCCCTTCTCGATCGGCTTGAGCAGGGTCGCGCAGAGTGCCGGGGTCAGCGACAGGGCGAGGAGCGCCGAGAAACCGATGGAGGTCACCATCGCGATCGAGAACTGCCGGTAGATGATGCCCACCGACCCGGGGAAGAACGCCATCGGGATGAACACCGCGACGAGCACCAGGGTGATGCCGATGATCGCACCGGTGATCTGGCCCATCGCCTTGCGGGTGGCCTCCTTCGGCGACAGCCCCTCCTCGTTCATGATCCGCTCGACGTTCTCGACCACCACGATGGCGTCGTCGACGAGGATGCCGATCGCCAGCACCATGCCGAACATGGTCAGCACGTTGATCGAGAACCCCGAGAGCAGCATCACCGTGACGGTGCCGAGCAGCGCGATCGGGACAACGATGGTGGGGATGAGGGTGTAGCGGATGTTCTGCAGGAACAGGAACATCACGACGAACACCAGTACCACCGCCTCGACCAGGGTCATCAGGACCTTCTTGATCGAGGCCTGCACCGCCGGGGTGATGTCGTAGGGGATGTCCCATTTCAGGCCCGGCGGGAAGAACTGCGACAGCTCCTCCATCTTGGCGCGGATGGCCGTGGCGGTCTCGAGGGCGTTGCCGTCGGGAGCCAGGGTCACGGAGATGCCCGCCGCCTCGCCGCCGTTGAGGCGGGTCGAGAACTGGTAGGCGTCGCCGCCGAGCTCGATCCGGGACACGTCGCGCAGGCGCACGTTCGAGCCGTCGGAATTCGCCCGCAGGACGATGGCGCCGAAATCCTCGACGGTGTTGAGCTGGCCCTTGACGATGATCGGGGCGAAGACCGGATGGTTGCTCGGGCTCGGCTGGGCGCCGACCGCGCCTGACGCGATCTGGATGTTCTGATTGCGGATCGCGTCGGTGACGTCCTCGGGCGTCAGCGACAGGCCGCGCAGCTTGTCGGGATCGACCCAGACGCGCAGGCTGCGCTCCGTCGAGTACAGCGTGGCGCGCCCGACGCCGGGCACGCGCCGGATCTCGTTGATGACGTTGCGGATGAGGAAGTCGCCGAGGCCGATCTCGTCCATCTTCCCGTCGGTCGAGACCAGCGTGATGATGTTGAGGGTCGCGGCCGAGGCTTCCTCGACCAGGATGCCCTGTTGGCGAACTTCGGCCGGCAGGCGCGCCTCGACGCGTTTGAGGCGGTTCTGGACCTCGACGGAGGCAAGCGCCGGGTCGGTGCCGGGCAGGAATGTCGCGGTGATGTTGATCGAGCCGAACGAGTCGGTGGTCGACTCGAAGCTCATGATGTTGGCCGCCCCGTTCAGCTCATCCTCGATGAGCCGGGTCGTGCCCGTGTAGAGGCTCTCCACCGAGGCGCCCGGGAAGGCGGTGGAGAGGGCGATCGAGGGCGGCGCGATGACGGGGTACTGCGCCACCGGCAGCATGGGCAGGGAGAGCGCGCCGCCCAGGATGATGAAGAGGGCGACGACCCACGCGAAGACCGGACGGTCGATGAAGAAACGGGCCATGGTTCAGCGCACCTGCGAGACGGGCTTGGCCGTATCGGGTTTGGCCGCATCGGCTTTGGCGCCATCGGGCTTGCCGGCATCCGCCTTGGGCTGGCCCGGCTTGGCGTCGGCCTCGGCATCCGCCGTGTCGGTGTCGCGCGGCTTCGGCTCGTGGTCCTCGGTGGCCGTCTTCAGTTCGACGGTTTTCACCTCCTGGCCGGCGACGATCTTCTGCACGCCCTCGACCACGACCCTGTCGCCGGCCTTGAGGCCGGAGCGGATGATCCACTGGTTGCCGACCACGGAGCCGACATCGACGGGCTGGAGCATCACCTTGCTGTCGTCGCGCACGACCCAGACCTCGGCCTTGCCGTCGCTGGTGCGCTGGATCGCCTGCTGCGGCACCGCGAGCGCGTCGGTGTCGATGCCCTGCTTGATGCGGGCGCGAACGTACATGCCGGGGAACAGCTCGTCGTGCGGGTTCGGGAACAGCACGCGCAGGGTCACCTGGCCGGTGCTGGGGTCGGCGGTGACGTCGGAGAACAGCAGCTTGCCGGCCGAGCCGTAGAGCGAGCCGTCATCCATGATGAGGTGGACGTTCGCGGTGTCGGCCGAGAGCCGCGAGAGCTCGCCGCTGGCGAGATCCCGGCGCAGCTTGTTCAGCTCGCCCACCGACTGGGTGATGTCGACGTAGATCGGGTCGAGCTGCTGGATGGTGGCGAGGTTGGCGGTTCCTCCCTGCTCCACCAGGGTGCCCTCGGTGAGGAGCGCCCGGCCGATGCGGCCCGAGATGGGGGCGCGGACATCCGTGTAGCCGAGGTTGAGCTTGGCCCGGTCACGGGTCGCCTTGGCGCCGGCGACCTCGGCTTGGGCCTGCTTCAGGCCCGCATAGGCGGCATCGTACTGCGCCTGGCTCGCGGTCTGGCGCGAGAGGAGCTGCTCCAGGCGGTCGGCCTGCTGGGCGGCGAGGACCTGCGCGGCCTCCGTGCGCGCCAGCGCCGCCTCGGCGCTCAGGAGTTCGACCTCGAAGGGGGCGGGATCGATCTTGTAGAGAACGTCGCCCTCCTTCACGAGGCTGCCCTGCTCGAAGGTCCGCTTGACCACGAGGCCGGATACCCGCGAGCGCACCTCTGCGATGCGCAGGGGGGCGACCCGCCCCGGCAGGTCCCGCACGTAGGGAATCGGTTGCTCGCGGACGGTCACGATGCCGACTTCGGGCGCCGGACCGGGAACGGGCGCGGCCGCCTGTTGCTTCTGGTTGCATGCCGAGAGGGCGACCAGCACGAAGCCGGCGGCGAGGGAAGCCGGCCGGGCCCGGAACAGGCGGGTGGTGAGAGACGTCACGATTACTTCGCTCCTGCGAAAGTTCGGTTCGACGACGCTCGCTGGGCGAGTCGGCATCACCGTGTTCAGGGTCCAGGGAGCCGGGATCCGTAATCGGATCCGCCCTCTGGCAAGCGGCGGGCCACGGCCGCCATCACGCCAGCATCGACGCTGCGGGGGCCGTGCTCGAGGGGCGGGGGGCCATTCCCGGTTCGGAGAGCCCGCCATGATTGTGTAACGATCACTGACGGCGAATCCCTGGATGCCGGACAATCTTGGCAATCCGACGACACCGGTTGCATCCGGCTGTACGGGACCACGCAGGGATAGGCGGCGCTATGGGCGCTCAGCCGACCAGAGACGGCCTCGGTGGCCTGTCCAGGGGGATAGCGGCTGTGGCCTTCAGCCCGCCGGTCGAGCGCGGCGAGGTGGGACGGGGCATCCGTGAGACCGCCAGCGCACCGATGCGGGGCTGGACCGCTTCCTCGCAGGCGTCATCCAGGTCGAGGAGCGTGCTGGCGACGCGGGCACCCGCATCCGAAGCCGGAAGTCCCGCCGCATGCGCCAGCACGGGCCGGACGTCGAAGCCACGTGGCACATCCCCGGCGACGTGGAGCAGGGGGAGCAGGGCGCAGACGAGGAACAGCAGGGCCAGCAGCCCGGACCCGGCCGCCACGAGGGCACGCACGGCGGAGCGGGGACCATGTCCGAGCCACGATGAGCCGGTGCGACCGCACGCGTCGACACGCATCGCGAAGTGGGGGGCCAAGCTTCTCACGTTCCGGACTCTGGGGCCGCGGCTGCGGCACCGCAAGTTCCTGCGGCATTGTGTCAGCCCCTTTCCGAGCCTTCGGCGCCCGGATCGGACGGCGTTGCGGGGATCACACAGGACCCCGTGAACGTGTCCGGCTCGGTTGACCGCCCTCACGTGCGCCGTCAAGGCTCCTGCCCCCGACCATGAGCCTTGATGGTTTCGGGGCCCAGAATGGCCCCCGGAGCCTGTCTCGGCTGGAGGACAGACCATGCAGACGCGCCGCGTTCTCGCCGCATCCGCCCTGGCGGCGGCCCTGACCGTATCGACCGGACCGGCCTTCGCCGGAAACCCGTTCGACAGCGGGCCCATCGCCGACTTCATGAACATCTTCAAGGAGCAGGCAATCCCGCGCGAGACGGTCGCCTGGAAGGGTGCCGAGAAGCCCGGCACCATCGTGGTTTCGACGAGCCAGCGCCGGCTCTACTACGTGCTCGGCGGCGGTCAGGCCGTGCGCTACGGCGTCGGCGTCGGCCGCCAGGGCTTCTCCTGGTCCGGCGAGAAGCGCGTGACCATGAAGAAGGAATGGCCGGATTGGCGCCCGCCGTCGCAGATGTTGGCGCGCCGGCCCGATCTGCCGCGCTTCATGGCCGGCGGGCAGGACAATCCCCTCGGCGCCCGCGCCCTCTACCTCGGCTCGTCGCTCTACCGCATCCACGGTTCGAACGAGCCCGAGACCATGGGCGCCGCCGTCTCCTCGGGCTGCATCCGCATGACCAACAAGGACGTGGTCGACCTCTACGACCGCGCCAAGGTCGGCACCCGGGTCGTCGTCCGCAACTGAGACGCCTGTCCGGCGCTCGCCCCATCCTCCATTCCGCCTCCAGTCGGTCTTCACTGGGCCATGACGTGAGGACGGAATGATCTTCGGGGTAGATGTCGGCCTGCTCGCGGGTCTCTTCGCGATGGCTGTGGCGGCCGGCTGCGTCGATGCGATCGCGGGCGGCGGCGGCCTGCTCACGGTGCCGGCCCTCCTGCTCGCGGGGCTCGATCCGGTCTCGGCGATCGCAACGAACAAGCTCCAGGGGAGTGCCGGGGCGATCTCCTCGACCCTCGCCTTCGCCCGGCGGCGACTGATCCACTGGCCGGATGCCTGGAAGATCGCGGTGAGCGCCGGCTGCGCCTCGATCGCGGGCGCGCTCTGCGTCAGCTTGCTGCCGCGTGCCGTGCTCGACGCTGCCGTGCCGATCCTGCTGGTCGGCATCGCCGTCTACTTCGCCACCGCCAAGCGCATGAGCAACGAGGACGCGGCCGCGCGGATGACGCCGAACTGGTTCGCCCTGACCTGGGCGCCGGCGGTCGGCTTCTACGACGGCGTGTTCGGTCCCGGCGCCGGCGCGTTCTACATGATCGGTTTCGTGACCCTGCTGGGCCTCGGCGTGGTGAAGGGCACCGCCCACACAAAGCTCGCCAACGCGGCGAGCAATCTCGGCAGCCTCGCGCTCTTCGCGATCGGCGGCCATGTGGTCTGGGCGATCGGCCTGACGATGGCGGTGGGTGCCTTCCTCGGTGCGCAGATCGGCTCGCGCCTCGCGATCCGCATGGGCGCCCGGCTGATCCGGCCGCTCCTCGTCGGGATCGCCTGCCTGATGGCGCTGCGCCTGCTCTCCGATCCGGCCAATCCGTTGCGGCGGTCGGTGGTCGGCCTGTTCGGCGGTTGACCGGCGCCGCGCGATTCGTCGATCGCGGGTACCGAGCGGCGTCGGTGGAAGTGCCCCCGGACGCCGATCAGGCTGTCTGCGTCGCCAGAACGTAGGCGACGATCGCGTTGGCGTGTCCATGGCCCATGCCGTGCTCGGCCTTCAACATCGCGACCAGATCCATGTGCTTGGCCGGAAGCCGCGCGCGGACGAGATCCTGCCACGCGCCGATGGGCCGGCCGTACTGCTTCTCGATCGACGGGAAATAGGAGGCCGGTCCCTTGGTCGGTTCAGCAGCCACGGCGCGACACCCTGCGAGCGCGTTCGGATGACGGCAGTGTGATCATGGCAGGTCCCGACCGCAACATGCGTGCGTCGGGATGCCCGATGACCCGCAAGCGAGCGCTCCCGTCCCGACGCAGCCGGCTCGCGACCGAACCTCAGCGCGGCATGAAGGCCCAGTAGTCGAGGTCGAGGATCACGGACGGGTCGTAGGCGTCGCCGACCTTGTCGGGGTAGTTGCCGCAGGGCTGGTTCTTGGTGGCGACCGTGCGCAGGCGGAGCGCCCCGATATCGCCGCGGCCGGGCAGCTCGGCGGTCTCCAGCACCTCGCTCCAGGCGTAGACCGTGTCGCCGGCAAACAGCGGGGCGACGTGGCGGCCGGCATTGATGCCTGCCAGCGCGAAGGCGTTGCCGAGCCCGTTGAAGCTGAGCGCCCGGGCCAGCGAGATGACGACGCCCCCGTAGATCAGCCGGCGGCCGAAGCGGGTATCCTTGGCCGCGTAGCCGTCGAAATGCACCTTGGCGGTGTTCTGGTAGAGACGCGTGGCGATCTGGTGCTCGGCCTCCTCGACGGTCATCCCGTCGACGTGGTCGATGCGCTCGCCGACGACGTAGTCGCCGAAGCGGTGGGGCGAGCCGGCGAGTTCGAGATCGTAGGCGGTGGCATCGAGGGGCGGCAGGGCGCCGGCGAGGTCGGCCGGGTCGACCACCTTGGCGAAGGTCGGCACGTGCTCCTGGGCGATCGTCGCCGCCGGATCGCGCTTCTTCACCAGCACCCAGCGGCAGTAGCTCAGCACGGTCTCGCCGTTGGCGTCCGAGCCGGTGGAGCGCACGTAGACCACGCCGGTCTGGCGGTTCGAGCTTTCCTTGAGGCCGATCACCTCCGACACCGTCGAGAGGGTCTCGCCCGGATAGACCGGCCGGCGGAAGCCGCCCTCGGCATAGCCGAGATTGGCCAGCGCATTGAGGGAGATGTCCGGCACGGTCTTGCCGAAGACCACGTGGAAGGTGAGCAGATCGTCGAGGGGGCTCTGCGGATAGCCGATGGCGCGCGCGAAGGCGTCCGAGGACTGCACGGCGAAGCGCGGGCCGTAGAGCGCGGTATAGAGTGCGACGTCGCCGAGGGTGACGGTGCGAGGCGTGGCGTGGCGGATGGTCTCTCCGAGGCGGTAATCCTCGAAGAAGCGGCCGGGATTGGTCTTCATGACGGTCTCGTTCCCAGGGCGGCGCGGTGGCGCTTCGATTTCTTGTGTGGGGCGGGCCGTCGTCGCGTTCCGCCCCTCGCCGGCTCTTCGGCTCAGCGGGTGTAGATGGTGGTCTGCGTCGGCACGAATTCGTGCAGCAGGCGGCTCGCGAACAGCAGCAGCAGGACGAGCACGATCGGGGACAGGTCGACGCCGCCGAGATTGGGCAGGATGTTGCGGATCGGGCGCAGCACCGGCTCGGTGAGGCGGTAGAGCACCTCGCCGATCTGGGAGACGATGGGATTGCGGACGTTCACCACGTTGAACGCCACGAGCCAGCTCAGCACGGCGCTGGCGATGAGAACGTAGATGTAGAGCTGCACGACGGTGTCGAAGAGCCAGATGAAGGCGTTCATGCGCGGAAACGAAGTCCTCGTGGCCCCGCGCTCGCAGGGCGCATTACGCGCACGCAAAGCCGCAGGATTTCTGGAATTGACAGGTCGGCGTGTGCGAGCCTAAAAGGCCGCCACCCCGGAACGGGGCTGTAGCTCAGATGGGAGAGCGCCGCAATCGCACTGCGGAGGTCAGCGGTTCGATCCCGCTCAGCTCCACCAGGTTTCCCCAGGGACGGGTTTTCGCCCTGGGTGAGACATCGGTGGTTTTCATATCATTCAGACCGCTCGGCGCAGCGGGCGCCTCGTAAGGCTAGGTGCTTCAGTTATCCTTGAGCGGGTCGTGTCCCCAGTTCATCAGCGACAGCCGCCAGGCCGAATCCTTCACCTTGGCCTTGTCGTCCGGTCCGCCCTGCTTGAGGTGGCGGCGGACGTATCCGACGACCTTGGCCATATGGGCGTAGTCGTCGTCGCTGAGGTCGGCCTTCTTCGTGCGCAGGAGTTCGACGATGCGACGCCCCTCGCGGTGGCCCGTCGCCTCGCCGCCATCCTTCTTCTGGCCGACGGACTTGCTCTCGTCGGTCTCGAGAAAGGCTTCCAGCTTGGCGGGTGGCATGTTCACGGCCTCGCGGAAGGCCGCGTAGGTCTCGGCGTGATCGTCGGCTCGGTCTGCCATTCGCGCGTCGTCTCCCGGGTGATCGGGCGGAAAACCGATCCACGTTTCCGGGAGTTCCGTGCTTGACCGGGTTGCGGCGTCCCTTGCCCGGCGCTCAGGCGATCAGCCAGGCCATCGCGATCACGCCCGCGAAGAACAGGGCGTAGGTCACCAGGATGGCGACGATCTCACGGTGTTGGATGACGAGGTTTTCTGAGGCGGTCAGCATGGCAATCGGCCGGGTGTGGGATGAGCCCGTTTATCTCACGCCCACGCTTGGAATTCGATGATCACGACGCCGTCCACAGCGAGGAAATTGCCGATGTCTCCCGGCCGCCACAGAGCCGCTTCAGGCCGGCAGGCCGGAGGGCAGATCGAACAGGAAATTGTCCACCGCCGGAATGGTGACGGCAAGGCCGGTGCTCGCGCCGTAGCGCGCCTTGGACAGCCGCCAGGGGAAATCCGTACGGGCGCGAATCGCCTCCGAGGGGCGCAGGCGCCGGGGCGTCCCGTCGGCCCCGATCTCTTCCACGAGGAGGAAGCCGTAGACCTGCAGACGCGAGGCGATGAGCTTGGTCTCGCGGTCGCCCGCCGCCACCGCGAGGCTGCCGGTCGCGTAGACCGCGTCCATCAGGGCCCGCTGCTCGCTCCGCCGGGCCGCGACGCTGCCCCGTGCCGGGGTCGCGGTCTGCTGCGGCCGGGGGGCCGTGCGCCGGAAGGGAACGACATTGTCCATCGTCGCCGGAACGCTACCCATACGCCATCATCCTCGCGATACGCCCGAGGGCCGGGGAACGCCTCCGGCCTTCCCCTGATTTCGACGGTTCCGCTTAATGCCTCGCTAACGCTGGCGGCCCGTCCTGTCCCGGTTTCGCGGACGGGGCGGATCGGACGCACCGGAATTCGGCGCCACGGTTTACCCGCGTGGGCATCTGGGGCAGTGAGAGACCTCGTCGATCAGGGTCGGCGACCGAGCCTGCGGGGCGACGCGATGGCATCCATCTTCGAAGCGCACAGCTTTGCGATCCTCGCCCATGCGGGCCAGATCGATAAGGGCGGGCAACCCTACATCCGGCACCTCGAGCGGGTCGCGAACGCCTCCGTCGTCCGCGCCGGCCATGCCAAGTCCGTGGACCGCCTGCCGATCGACCCGATGGAGGTGATGCAGGCCGCGATCCTCCACGACGTGCTCGAGGATACGCCGACCACCCCGGTCGGCCTGCGCGCGGAGGGCTTCTCCGAGCCCGTCATCGCGATGGTCCGGCTGCTGACGAAGTCGCCGGAGCCGATGCCCTACGATGCGCGCATGACCCGTCTCATCGGCGAGGGCCATCTCGGCGCGATCCTCATCAAGATGTCGGACACCGAGGACAACCTGAGCCCGGACCGAACTCTCCCGGACGGGGCGGCCCTGCGCGAGCGCTACGCGACGGCGTTCCAACGCTTGAAGGCCGCCGCAATCGCCCTGGGCTATACCGGCGCCTGAAATCCGCGCCGCCGACAAGCGAAAGCCCCGCGCCGTGAGGCTGCGGGGCTGGACGCGTCGTTTTGACGGAACCGACGCGTCGGTTTTACTTGCCGCTGGGGGCCGCGCCGCTGCCGGTCACGCCGTTGCCACCGGTTCCGCCGGGAGCGCCCTGCGTCGCCGTGCTCGGACCGCCCGAGGTGCCGGCCGGCGCCATGGTGGAACCGGTGGCCGCCGGCGCGCCGGTGCGCTCCATGGACTTCTCGCCGTTGCTCTTCACGCTGCCCGGATTGTTCATGTTGCCCGTGGCGGAGCCGCCGCCGGCCGCGGTCTGGGCGAAGGCGGAACCCGTGAGGGCGAGGGCGAGCGACCCAGCAACGACAAAGGTTTTGATCGACATGGTGCGTTGTCTCCTGTTGTTACCAACTTGGAAACTCAACGCGCCGCGTCCAGCATTCGTTCAACGCAAACTTCGGACGCGGAAATCTTAGGATTTTTCGAAGGCGCGTCCGATTTTACCGCGTTCGTCGATCGGGTGGTTCGAAAACGATACGCTGTGTCGTGTGCTGGATATTTCGCGGCCGATGCGGAGAAACTTGCCATTCGGGTGCTGTGGACCCGCGGGCTCGTGCGCCGCCCAACAGGCGTTAGCCGTCGCTGCCCGGGCGATCGACGTTCTGTTCGGCCTCGTCGAAGGTATAACCCTCCAGCCAGTCCGCGCTGTTCTGCGAACCGGCCGGATACGGGTTCTCGGAATCGGGCATTCCAGCCAGCTTGGCGGCCTTGCCCTCTTCCATCACGGTCTTTGAAACCACGGTCATCTCTCGGCACTCCTGTGTTGCCCGTCGCAGGACAGGTAGAGCGCCGCCACGATCCGGGGACCGGCGTGCCGCGAAAAACCCGTCACGGCCGAGACCGGGCGGGTTGTTCGCGGATCGAGCGAAGTTTGGTTCAGGCGAGCTTGGTGCTGAACCGGGCGGTCGTCTTCTGGCGGACCTCGTCCTCGGTGACGCCGTCGGCGAGCTCGACGAGGGTCATCCCGCCCTCACCTTTCTTGTCGATAGTGAAGACGCCGAGATCGGTGATGACCATGTCCACCACGTGGGTGCCGGTGAGCGGCAGGTCGCAGGCTGCCAGCAACTTGGGGCTCTCCGAGCCGTCCTTGCCCTTGGCGGTGTGTTCCATCACCACCACCACCTTCTTGACGCCGGCCACGAGGTCCATGGCGCCGCCCATGCCCTTCACCATCTTGCCCGGGATCATCCAGTTGGCCAGATCGCCGTTCTCCGCCACCTGCATGGCGCCGAGGATCGACAGGTTGATGTGCCCGCCCCGGATCATCCCGAAGGACTCGGCCGAGGAGAAGTAGCTGGTGGTCGGCAGCGCGGTGATCGTCTGCTTGCCGGCGTTGATGAGGTCGGCGTCCTCCTCGCCCTCGTAGGGGAAGGGGCCCATGCCGAGCATGCCGTTCTCGGACTGCAGCTGCACCGACATCCCGTCCGGAATGTAGTTCGAGACGAGGGTCGGGATGCCGATGCCGAGGTTCACGTAGAAGCCGTCCTGCAGCTCTCGTGCGGCGCGCTCGGCCATCTGTTCGCGGGTCCAGGCCATGATGGTTCTCCTTGAGCTCGGCTCTCAGACGGCGGCGACGGGCACGGCGGGCTCGCCGCGCTTGCGGGTGGTGCGCTGCTCGATGCGCTTCTCGCGCACCGGCACGTGGACGATGCGCTTCACGAAGATGCCGGGGGTGATGATGGTGTCGGGGTCGATCTCGCCGGGCTGCACGAGGTGCTCGACCTGGGCCACGGTGATCCTGGCGGCGGTGGCCATCATCGGATTGAAGTTCCGCGCCGTCTTCCGGTAGATCAGGTTGCCCTCGGTATCGCCCTTCCAGGCATGCACGATGGCCAGATCCGCGAACAGGCCACGCTCCATCACGTACTCTTCGCCGTCGAATTCGCGCACGTCCTTGCCCTCGGCGATCAGGGTGCCGACGCCGGTCTTCGTGTAAAAGGCCGGGATACCGGCGCCACCGGCGCGGATGCGCTCGGCCAGGGTGCCCTGGGGGTTGAACTCGATGGCGAGCTCGCCGCCGAGATACTGCCGGGCGAATTCCTTGTTCTCGCCCACATAGGAGGAGATCATCCGGGCGACCTGGCGGGTCTCCAGGAGCTTGCCGAGGCCGACGCCGTCGATGCCTGCGTTGTTCGAGACCACCGTGAGGTCCTTCACGCCCGAGTCGCGGATCGCATCGATCAGCGCATCCGGGATACCGCAGAGGCCGAAGCCGCCGCACATGATCATCATGCCGTCCTTCAGCACGCCGGACAGCGCCGACGCTGCGTCCGAATGTACCTTCTTCATGGAAGCCCTCCTGTCCCGTCTTCGTCTTCGTCCGCGCGACCGTCACGTGAAAGCCGGGTCCTGCCAAGCCCTTGCGGCAGTGCAACGGTTACATTTCTCGCGCCGCCGCATGCCGATCGGCAGGATCGTGCCGGATCGTCCCGGCCCGTCTTTGCGCCGGTCCCGGCCTCCCGCACAAGCCGTTCGAGCGATCTCGCCCGTGGATGGCGATTCCGTGCGAACCGGCCTCGGGGAGACAAGCGGGCGCGCCCGGGATATCAGGAGAGTGATCGCCGGGCCTCTCCCGCGCCGCCGCGGCCATGCCGCCGGGCGCCTCGTCCCCATCGACGATCGCGCGGACCATCGCGCGGGTGGGTTGCCGGATGGAGTGGAATGCCGCTGCGCCGCATCATAACAGGCTTCGGTTCCGCGGCGCTCGCGGCCGGCCTCATCTGCGCCTGCCTGCCCTGGTCGGTCGCCCTGCCGGACCTGAACCGGTTCGTAGCGCGGGACCTCGCGCGCGCCTACGGCGTCGTGCTGAACGCAGCCGACGCCGTCGAGATCACGCTCCTGCCCCTGCCCCGCCTCGGCTTTCGCGCCGTACGCCTGACCTCGGGCAGCCCGGAGGGGCCCGTCCTCGCGGAGGGCGGAGCCCTCTCGCTCCAGCTCAACGTCGTCGCCCTGCTCGCCGGGCGCATCGACGTGAACACCATCGCGTTGGACGGCGCCACGATCCGGCTGCCGACGGGGGCCGGGGACACCCGCTGGGCCGAGCCGGTCCGTCTGCTCGAGGCGCGCCTCGGGACGGACGGATCCGCGCATCCGCGCCGGATCAGCATATCCCGCGCGGTCGCCACGGGCAGCGACCCGCGGGACGGCACGCCGCAGACGGCCCGTGACATCGATCTGTCCTTGTCCTGGCCGCACTGGAGTTCTCAGGCTGACCTCAGCGGGCGCTTCTCCTGGAACGCTGGGCCGGCCCGGTTCACGGTGACGGGCCTGCGCCCGGTCGACCTGCTGGGCGGCGATGCCAGTCCGTTCGCCCTCACGGCGAGCTGGGCGGCGGGCAACCTGGCGGCCGAGGGCAATGGCCGCATCGACGCAGACGGCATCCGGATGACCGGACGGGGCACGTTCCTGACGCGGTCCCTGCCCGAGACCCTCGCCTGGGCCGGGGGGGCGGTCGCCCTCGCGCCCTTCGTGGAGGGGTTCGGCCTCGATGGCAGCTTCGAGGTGGACGGCCGCCAACTTCTGCTGCCCAACGTCCAGGTGACGTTCGGAGCCAACCGGCTGGAGGGCGCCGGATCGGTCGACTTCGACCGGAACCGGCCCGCGATCCAGGCGACGCTCGCCGCCGAGAGCCTGAACCTCGCTCCCGTCCTCGCCGACGTGCTGCGGATGTTCGGCCTCGATGCCGGCGAAGGGGCGGGTTCCGACTGGCGGACGCGAAGCCTCGCCCTGGCGCCGCTCACGGGCGGCGACCTCGACTTGCGGCTCTCGGCGGGGGCTGCGCGCTTCGGACCGATCCTCACCGAGGATGTGGCTGCGAGCGTCCTGGTACGGGCCGGGAACATCGAGGCCGCCCTGAATCGCGCGACCCTGGCGGCCGGGACCCTGAAGGGTCGCCTCGCCCTCACCGCCTCCCCGGCCGATCCCGCGATCACCGAGATGCGGGCCCAGGGTGCGTTCGACGGACTCGACCTCGCCGCGTTCCTCGGAACGCTGCGCCAGGAGAACGGGGTGGCCGGTCGGGCCCAGGGGCAGTTCATGGCCGAAGGCTCCGGCGAGACCGCGGAACGGCTCCTGAGCCATGTGGGCGGGCACGCGGCCCTCGGCGTCGAGGGCGGAACCCTCGTGGGGGTCGACCTCGCGGAGGCCGTCCTTCTCCACGGGGCTCCCGTGCGCCGGGCCGGACGCACGGCCTTCGAGCGCGCGACCCTGAGCCTGCGCTTCACGGACGGCGTCGGTCAGGTCACCGAGGGAACCCTCGAAGGACAGGCCCTCTCCGCCTCTCTGCGGGGTCGGGTCTTCCTCCCCGACCGACGCTGCGAGGCGGTGGCGGAGGTGGTGGCGCGGAGCCCGGCGACGGAGGCCGCGCGGGCGAGGCCGACACGGTTCCTGATCGGCGGCCCCCTCGACGACCTCGCCGTGCGCGGCGTGTCCGCTGACGCCGAACCGGGCTCGCGCGGTGGATCGGTCCTGGCGCCGAACGCCCTGAGGCTCCCGACCGCCGCCCGCGCCTACGCGCCTTGAGCCCGGCGGGCCCTCAGGCCACGCCCCTGCGCCCGGTCAGCCACGAGGCGGTGAGCACGATGGCGGTGACCGTGCCGACGAGGAGCGTCGAGGCGGCGTTGATCTCCGGGTTCACCCCGAGCCTGACCTGGCTGTAGAGCCGCATCGGCAGGGTCGTGGCGCCGGGCCCCGAGACGAAGCTCGCGATGACGAGATCGTCGAGGGAGAGAGTGAAGGCGAGGAGGAAGGCCGCCGCCAGGGACGGAGCGATCAGCGGCAGGGTGACGGTGGCAAAGACCCGGGCGGGATTCGCGCCGAGATCGGCCGCCGCTTCCTCCAGCGACCGGTCGAGGCCCCGCAGGCGCGCCCCGACGATCACCGCCACGAAACCGAGCCCGAGGGTGGCGTGGGCGACCACCAGGGTGAGGAGGCCGCGATCGAGGCCGAAGCCGACGAAGAGCAGCAGCAGCGACAATCCGGTGATCACCTCCGGCATGACCAGGGGCGCGTAGATGAGCCCGGTGAAGAGCCGGCGGCCGGCAAAGCGCCCGCCCCGGTCGAGGGCGAGCGCCGCCAGGGTCCCGAACATTGTAGCGAGAGCGGAGGATGCGAGCGCCACGATGAGGGAGACCCCCGCCGCCTCCCGCAGGGGAACGTCGGCGACGAGCACCCCGTACCAGCGCGTCGAGAACCCACCCCAGACCGTGACCAGGGCCGAGGCGTTGAACGAGTAGATCACCAGGATCAGGATCGGCGCGTAGAGGAAGCCGAGGCCGAGAATCAGGGCGATGCGGTCGAGGGCCCTCACCGGCTGGGCTCCTTCGCGGTCGCCTCGCCATCGCGGAAGAGGATCAGCGGGCCGACCACCAGGACGAGGACGAGGATCGCCACCGCGGAGGCAAGGGGCCAATCGCGGTTGGAGAAGAACTCGCTCCACAGCACGCGCCCGAGCATCAGGGTGTCCGAGCCGCCGAGGAGATCCGGAATGATGAACTCGCCGACCATCGGAACGAAGCAGAGCAGCGCTCCGGCCGCCAGTCCCGGGCGGGCGAGCGGCAGGGTCACGCTCCAGAACACCCGGGCGGGCCCGGCGCCGAGGTCGGCCGCGGCCTCGGGCAGGCGTGGATCGAGCTTGGTCAGCACCGCGTAGAGCGGCAGCACCATGAAGGGCAGGTAGGCGTAGGTCAGCCCGATCAGCACCGCCCCTTGGGTGTTCAGGATCTCCAGGGGCTGCGCGATCAGCCCGAGCTTCATCAGCCCGGCGCTGAGAAGTCCCTCCGGCTTCAGGATCGCGATCCAGGCGTAGATCCGGATGAGGAAGCTCGTCCAGAAAGGCACGATGAGGAGCGCGACCAGGAGCGGCTGCCAGCGCTCGCGCGCGCGCGCCATCGCCAGGGCGATCGGTGTGCCGATCAGCGCCAGGATCGCGGTGGCGATGGCCGCGAGCGTCACCGAAGACAGGGCGGCGTCGCGGTAGAGGGCGTCGCTCGCCAGCGTCTCGAAATTGGTGAAGTCGAGGGCCTCGAGGAAGCTGTCCCAGCCCTCGATCCCCGCGCTCCAGTCGAGCACCGGCAGGTAGGGTGGCTGCGCGGTGGCCGGGGTCGACAGGCTGATCTTCAGGGTCAGGATCACCGGCATCAGCACGAAGGCCGCGAGCCAGAGGGCGGGCAGGACCGGGAGCAGCCGCCTCATGTCGCCGCCGGCATCAGCCAGGCCCGCTCCGGCGGATAGGACAGGTGGACGCTCTCGCCGACGCCGGGGCTCTCCGCATCCGCGGGCGCGCTCACCCGCCAGACCGATCCGTCGGCCATGCGGACGTGGAGCCGGATGCGGTCGCCGAGATAGGTCGTCTCGACCACCTGTCCGGGCAGGGCCGGTTCGTCCCCGGACGGGGCGCGGGCCAGCGCGATCCGTTCGGGCCGCAGGGCGATGACGCCTTCCCCGTCCGCGGCGCCGAGGGCGCGCAGGGGGCCGAGGGCGGTGTCGAGGCCGGCGAGCCCGCCGGGCTCCCGCCCCAGCACCCGGCCGGGGATGAGGTTCACGTCGCCGAGGAGCCCGGCGACGAAGCGGCTGGCCGGGCGCTCGTAGAGGCTCGCCCCGTCGCCGATCTGCACGAGGCGGCCGGCCTCCATCACGCCGATGCGGTCGGCCAGCGCCAGGGCCTCGGCGGGGTCGTGCGTGACCACGATGAAGCTTGTGCCGAGGCGCCGCTGCAGGGCGCGCAGCTCCCCTTGCGTCTCCTCGCGCAGGGCGCGGTCGAGGGCGCCCAGCGGCTCGTCGAGGAGGAGCACCTGCGGGGAGCGCGCGAGGGCCCGGGCCAGGGCCACCCGCTGGCGCTGGCCGCCCGAGAGGGTGTCGGGCCGGCGCGGGCCAAACCCGTCGAGGCGGACCAGGCGCAGGAGCTCGTCCACCCGCGCCTGGCGGACCGCACGCCCGAGGCCGGAGAGGCCGTAGGCGATATTGGCGGCCACGCTCATGTGCGGGAACAGGGCGTAGGACTGGAACATCATGTTGACCGGCCGGCGATGCGGCGGGTCCATGGTGATGTCCGCGCCGCCGAGGTGGATCGTGCCGGCGCTCGGGGTTTCGAACCCGGCGATCAGGCGGAGCAGCGTGCTCTTGCCGCATCCCGAGGGCCCGAGCAGGCAGACGAACTCGCCGGGCTGCAGGGTCAGGTCGAGGTCGGCCACCGCCACGTGCGTGCCGAAGCGCTTGCCGAGGCCGGCGCAGGTGAGCAGGCCGGCCGGGCCAGGAACAGGCGTCGACGCCATGGCGGGTGCCGGGCCCTCAGCTGTCCTCGCGCAGGGCTTCCGCCACGCGGGCCTCAAGGAGGTCGGGCCGGCGGATCACCAGGGCGCCCCGCGTCCGGTCGATGAGGCCGTCGGCGGCCATGACGGTGAATTCCCGCGTCACCTGCTCGCGGCGGCAGCCGATGCGGGCGGCGAGCACGTGGTGATAGGGCGGCGGGGTCACGACCCGTTCGCCGTCGCCGCCGGCGCGGGGGACCGACAGGCGCAGCAACTCGGCATAGAGCCGGTGGCGCAGGTCGAGGAGCGCGTGCTCCATCAGGCGGGTGTTCAGTTCGCGCACGCGCTTGGCCAGCAGGCGGAACAGCCGGTCCGCGATGGCCTCGGAGGCGAAGATGATCTGCCGGAACACGGGGGCGGGCACGACGCAGACCTCGCCGCGGGTCAGCGCGGTCACGTTGGCCGAGCGGCCGATGCCGTCGAGGGCCGCGAGTTCGCCGAAGAAGGCGCCGCCGCGCATCTCGCCAAGAATCACTTCCTTGCCAGATTGCGACCGGTTGAGGATGCGCACCTCGCCGGAGGCGAGGAAGTAGACGTCCGTGGAGACGTCGTCGTAATCGACCAGCACCTCGTTCTCGTCGAAACGGCGCCAGTGGCAGCGCGTCTCATAGACGGACAGCTCGATTCCCGGCTCCTTGAAGAACGGGATTGTCGTCAGCCGTCCTGTGGTCACGCGTCCCGCCCCCTTCGCAATGCGACAGTGATCGATACGCCGCGCAATTCCTGGGTCAAGCTTTCACGACCGCTCGGCCGCCGATAGGCGTGGATGCGAGGTCCGCGCCAACGTCCGGCACCGGCCCAGGGCACCTCACCGGGCGCTTGCCAGTGAGGCCCCGACCCCGCACAAGCGCGCCATGCTCCGCGTCAACGATCTCACCTATCGCATCGGCGAGCGCCTGATTCTCGATGGCGCTACCTTCGTCATCCCGGACCGGGCCCGCGTCGGCCTCGTCGGGCGCAACGGCGCCGGCAAGACCACGCTGTTCAAGGCGATCCTCGGCGAGCTGCCCACCGAGGGCGGTACGGTGTCGATGCCCAAGGGCATGCGCATTGGCGCGGTGGCCCAGGAGGCGCCGGCCGGCCCCGAGACCCTGCACGCTGTGGTGCTGGCCGCCGATACCGAGCGCGCGCGCCTGATGGCGGAGGCCGAACACGCCGACGGCATCCGGCGCGCCGAGATCGAGACCCGGCTGGTGGATATCGAGGCGCATTCCGCCCCCGCCCGCGCGGCGGCCATTCTGCACGGCCTCGGCTTCGACGCGGAGGCGCAAGGCCGCCCCTGCTCGGACTTCTCCGGCGGCTGGCGCATGCGCGTGGCGCTCGCCGCCGTGCTGTTCTCCGAGCCCGACCTGCTACTCCTCGACGAGCCGACCAACTACCTCGACATCGAGGGCACCATCTGGCTCTACGACTACCTGGAGCGCTATCCCCGCACGGCCGTGATCATCAGCCACGACCGCGACCTCCTCGACGAGTGCGTGGACCACATCCTGCACCTCGACCGGGGCAAGCTCAGCATCTACCGGGGCGGCTACACCAGCTTCGCCCGGCAGGTCGCCGAGAAGCGGGTGCTCCAGGCCAAGGCGAAGCAGAAGCAGGACGCCGAACGGGCGCATCTCCAGAGCTTCGTCGACCGCTTCAAGGCCAAGGCGACCAAGGCGCGCCAGGCCCAGTCCCGCGTCAAGCGCCTCGCCAAGATGGAGATCATCGCCTCTGTGATCGAGGACGACGTGCCGGCCTTCCGGCTGCCGAGCCCGGAGCGGCCGCTCTCCCCGCCCATCGTCGCGATGGAGCGGGTGCAGGCGGGCTACCCGGACCGGATCGTGCTCTCGGGGCTCAACCTCAGTCTCGCCCCCGACGACCGGGTGGCGCTGCTCGGCGCCAACGGCAACGGCAAGTCGACCTTCTGCAAGCTGATCGGCGGGCGCCTGCCCCCTTTGAGCGGTGAAATGCGGCGCTCTGGGAAAATGGAGGTCGCCTACTTCGCCCAGCATCAGCTCGACGAGTTGCGCCCGGCCGAGAGTGCCTATGCCCATGTCCGCGACCTGATGCCGGACGTGCCGGAATCCAAGGCGCGCGCGGCGGCCGCCCGCCTCGGCTTCTCGGGCACCAAGTCCGAGACGCCGGTCTCGCAGCTCTCCGGCGGCGAGAAGGCGCGCCTGCTGATGGGGTTGGCCGCCTTCAAGGGGCCGCACCTGCTCATCCTCGACGAGCCGACGAACCACCTCGACATCGAGAGCCGGCAGGCCCTGGTGGAGGCGATCAACGACTACGAGGGCGCCGTCATCCTGGTGAGCCACGACCGCTTCCTGGTGGAGGCCTGCGCAGACCGGCTCTGGCTCGTCTCGAACGGCAGCGTGAAGGCCTTCGACGGCGACATGGACGATTACCGCCGCTACGTCCTCGCCGGGCCGGAGCGCGAAGCCCAGACAAGCGCGGCCGAATCGACCGGCGGCGCCAAGGCGGTGGAGCGCCGCTCCAATGCCGACCTCCGCGTGGCGCTGGCGCCCCTGCGCAAGAAGCTCGAGGGCGTAGAGGCGCGGATGAAGAAGCTCGCCGACGCCATGGCCAAGATCGACGCGGCTTTGGCCGACGGCACCGCCTTCCAGGCCAACCCGGCCAAGGCCGGCGAACTGATGAAGATGCGCTCGGACGCGGCCACGGCTCTGGAGGCCGCCGAGGAGGAGTGGCTGGAACTCAGCGGCGAGATCGAGGGCGCCACGGCCTGAGCGAGGTCAAGTCGCTTCCCGTGGTCCAGCGATGGTCCACAAGAATGCCCCATGTTCGAGAATCCGCGCCCAGCACGCCGTCATCCCGGGGCCGCGCAGCGGAGCCCGGGATCCAGAAACGCAGGTGGCGCAAGACTTTACGCTGTCGGCGGCTCTGGATTCCGGGCTCGCCTTCGGCGCCCCGGAATGACGGTGCGGTGTCGGCTGCCTTTCCGGTGATGGGCGCTACGCAGGCATCCCCCCTCAGACTGCCGAGGCTGGCGGAACCACCCCCACTCCTGACCTCTCCCCGCAAGGGGGAGAGGGACGCGTTGCGGTCTCGGTAAAGCCGGAGCGCTTATCGTACGGCGTCACGAGCCAACGAACCCGCGATCCCCGAATCGGAAACATCCCACGCGTCAGGGCGTTTCCGACCGCGCGCAACTCGAGGGGACCAAGACGATGCCCGATGCCTACCGCCGCCGGCTCGGGCCCCTGCTGGCGCTGCTGCCGTTCGGCGCCGCCGGCGCCTGGATCGCCTATAGCCGCCTCGGCATCGATCACCATCGTCGGATGCCGCCTCCCCTGCCCGGCCGCCAGGAATGTCTCAGCAGCGACGCGGGTGGGCTGACGTTCTACGCGAGCGGACCCGAAGCGGGCGTACCGCTGCTGCTGATCCACTCCGTTAACGCGGCGGCCAACGCCTACGAGGTCCGGCCGCTCTATCTCCACTATGCAAAGGTGCGTCCGGTCTATGCCCTCGACCTGCCGGGCTTCGGCTTCTCCGAGCGCAGCGACCGGGTCTACACGCCGGAACTGATGACGGCGGCGATCCGCGCCATGACGGCCGAGATCCGGCGGAGGCATGGGGGCGCCGCCATCGACGCGGTGGCCCTCTCCTTGTCGGCCGAGTTCCTGGCCCGGGCCGCCATCGAGCGGCCGGGCGATTACCGCAGCCTCGGGCTGATCAGCCCGACCGGGTTCGACAAGCGCTTCGAGCGTCGCAACCCCTCCGGCAGCGACACGGCCCGGGCGATCGCCGCCAATCCCCTCTGGGGCCGGGCGCTGTTCGATCTCCTCGTCAGCCGCCCGAGCATGCGCTTCTTCCTGGAGAAGACCTGGGGCTCGCGCGCCATCGACGAAGGCCTGCTCGAATACGACCAGATCTCGGCCCACCAGCCCGGGGCGGAGTTAGCGCCGTTCTCGTTCCTGGCCGGACACCTCTTCGCCACCGAGACGGGCCGGGTCTATCCTCGCCTCGACCGGCCGGTCTGGATGCTTCACGGCACCCGGGGCGACTTCGTCGATTACCGCCACGCCGACCGCTTTCGTGGCGACCCGGGCTGGACCATCGACGTACTGGAGACCGGCGCCTTCCCGCATTTCGAGCGCCTGCCCGAGGTCGCGGCCCGCTACGACGCCTTCCTGGCGCGGCTGGGGCGCTGAGCCCCTGGCCGCTCGCGCCGCGCCGGGTTAGTCGAGGGGCACGCCCGCTCGCAGAAAAACCCGGAGCCCCGATGTCCGACCTCACCCTCGCCGCCGCGCAGACCATCGTCGCCACCGCCCTGGAGACCGCCCGCGCTCACAAAATGAAACCGCTGGCGGTGGTGGTTTACGATGCGCGCGGCGCCCTCAAGGCGATGGGCGCCGAGGACGGGACCTCCCTGCGCCGGGCCGAGGTGGCCATGGGCAAGGCTAATGGCTGCCTTGCCCTCGGTCTCGGCGGCCGAGCGATCCACAAGCGGGCCGAGGAGCAGGCCTATTTCGTCGCCGCAATCAGCCACCTCGCCGGCCCCGCCGCCCTGGTGCCGGTGCCGGGCGGCGTCCTCATCCGCCGGGGCGAGGCCGTGATCGGCGCGGTCGGCATCTCGGGCGACACCTCGGACAACGACGAGCTCTGCGCGGTGGCGGGCATTGAGGCGGCCGGGCTCACCGCGCAGACCGGCGCCTGAGGCGATGCTCCGCCCGCATCGGCGCCACTGCCTCGTCGGCGGGGCGGCGCTCCTGGCCGCCGGTGGCGTCGGCCGGGCCGCGGCCGCGCCGGCCGATCTCTACCGGCGCGGCAACGATGCGGACCCCGAGACCCTCGACCCGCACAAGTCCTCGACGGTGGCCGAGGCGCATATCCTGCGCGACCTCTACGAGGGCCTGCTCACCTACGACAATCACGGCGCGATCATCCCGGGGGCGGCCACCACCTGGACCGTGTCCGAGGATCGCCTGACCTACGAGTTCACCCTTCGGGCCGACGGGCGTTGGTCGAACGGCGATCCGGTGCGCGCCGCGGACTTCGTCTTCGCCCTCCGGCGCATCCTCGCCCCCGCCACGGCGGCGAAGTACGCCGAAATCCTGTTTCCCCTGAAGAACGCGCGCTCCGTCAACCAGGGCGCGCTGCCGCCCGAGGCCCTCGGCGTCGCGGCCCCGAACGAGCGGCGCCTCGTGCTGACCCTGGAGCAGCCGACGCCCTACCTGCTCGAACTCCTGACGCACCAGACCTCGCTGCCGGTGCATCCGCCCTCGGTGGCGCGCCACGGCGACGCCTTCGCCAGGGCCGCCAACAGCGTGACCAACGGCCCCTACCGCCTGCGGGAGGTGGTGCCGAACGACCGCATCACCCTGGAGCGCAACCCGCATTTCCATGCGGCCGCCACGGTTGCGATCCCCCAGGTGGCCTTCCTGCCGACGCCGGACCTGTCGAGCGCGGTCCGGCGCTACGCAGCCGGCGAGATCGACTCGCTCGCCGACCTGCCGGGCGACCAGATCGCCTCGCTCCAGGCGCGCTTCGGGACGCAGGTGGTGCTCGGTCCCGCGCTCGGGCTCTACGCGCTCGCGGTGAACACCCGCAAGGCGCCCTTCGACGACGTGCGGGTGCGGCGCGCCCTCTCCCTGGTCATCGACCGCGAATTCCTGGCGAGCAAGCTCTGGGGCGAGACCATGGAGCCGGCCTACGCGCTCTGCCCACCCGGCCTCGACCATTACCGCACGCCCCCCGAGACCGCCGGGCGCGAGGTCCTGCCGATCGACCGCGAGGACGAGGCCCGGGCGCTGCTGGCGGCGGCCGGCTTCGGCGAGGGCCGGCCCCTGCGCGTTGAGTACCGGTTCAACACCAGCGACAACAACCGCAACACCGCGCTCGCCATCGCCGACATGTGGCGCGGGATCGGCGTCGTCACCCGCTTCGTCTACACCGACGCCAAGACCCACTTCGCCTATCTCCGCGACGGAGGCGACTTTGACGTGGCGCGCATGTCCTGGATCGCCGACTATTCCGACCCGCAGAACTTTTTGTTCTTGCTGGAAAGCGGCAATGACGGGCTGAACCCCGGTCACTACAGCAACCCCGCCTACGACGCCCTAATGCGCCGGGCGGCGGCCGAGCGCGACATCGCCCGGCGGGCCGACCTCCTCTACGAGGCCGAGGCCGTCGTGGTCACCGAGCTGCCCTGGATTCCGGTGATGCACACCCGCTCGAAGGCGCTGATCGCCCCGCGCCTTGCCGGCTACCACCCGAACCTGCGCAACGCCGCCCCGACGCGCTTCCTGAGGTTGACCGCGTGATCGGCTTCGTCCTGCGCCGCCTCGCCCAGGCGATCCCGACCCTGTTCGCCGTGGTCACCGTGAGCTTCTTCCTGATCCGGCTCGCGCCGGGCGGGCCCTTCGACCTGGAGCGGCCCCTGCCGGCAGCCGCCATGGCGAACCTCGCCCGCGTCTACGGCCTCGATCAACCCCTCCCCGTCCAATACCTGCGCTATCTCGGCGCCCTGCTCACCGGCGATTTTGGACCGTCGTTCTCCTTCCGCGACCTCACCGTCGGCGACCTGTTCGCCCGCGGCCTGCCGGTTTCGATGATGCTCGGCGCCCTCGCGCTGGCGCTCGCCCTGGTGCTCGGCATCGGCCTCGGCGCGCTGGCGGCCTTCCACCGGGGCGGCATGGTCGACCGCCTCGTCGGCCTCACGGCGGGGCTGACGCTGGCGGTGCCGACCTTCGTGGTGGCACCCCTGCTGCAGATCGTCTTCGGCCTGACCTTACGCTGGCTCCCCGTCGGCAGCTGGGAGAACGGCGCGCCGGCCAACCTCGTGCTCCCGGTCATCACCCTGGCGTTGCCCCAGGTCGGGGCGCTTGCCCGGCTCACCCGCGCGTCCTTGGGCGAGGTGCTGGCCGCCCAGCCCATCCGCACCCAGCGTGCCATGGGTCTTCCGCCCCACCGCATCGCCCGCCACGCCCTGCGCGGGGCGCTGCTTCCGGTGGTCGCGATCCTCGGGCCAACGGCGGCCGCCCTGCTCACCGGATCGGTGGTGGTGGAGACGATCTTCGGCCTGCCCGGCATCGGCCGCTACTTCGTCGATGGGGCGCTCAACCGCGACTACACGCTAATAATGGGCACCGTCGTCCTGGTGGCGCTCTTCGTCATCGCCCTCAACCTCGTCGCCGACCTCCTCTCCGCGCTCCTCGACCCGCGCCTGCGGGCGGCCCGGTGAGGCACGCCCTCGCGCGCCTTACCCGCAACAGGGGCGCCCTGGCGGCCCTCGCCGTCCTGGCGCTGGTCGCCCTTGCCTGCCTCGTCGGACCCCTCCTCACCGGCCACGATCCCGCCAGGATCTATTCCGACCTCGTGCGCACCGCGCCCTCGCTCCGGTCCCATCCGCGCCCCGAGGCCATCGCCCCGGCGGTGGAGCGCCTCGCCTTCCGGATGCGGGCGACGGCCGAGGCGATCCGGGTCGAGGACGGAATCCTGCGCGTCACCCTGTCGGCGCCCGCGCCGATCAACGAACGGGCCCTGAGCTACCTGCCGCGCTCGGACCTGTTCGGCCCCGCCACGGTCGTGGCGCGGGAGGCGGAGGGACGCCGCCTCGCCGTCCAGGCACCGGTGCGGCGGCTGTATTTTCCCCTCGGCACCGACGTACTCGGACGCGACCTCCTCAGCCGCAGCCTCGTCGCCGGCCGGATCTCTCTCTTGATCGGCCTCGTCGCCACCGGCGTCGCCCTCCTCATCGGCGTCACCTATGGGGCGGTCGCGGGCTATGCCGGCGGACGGGTCGACGCGGTGATGATGCGCTTCGTCGACGTGCTCTACGCCCTGCCGTTCGTGTTCTTCGTCATTATGCTGCTGGTGTTCTTCCGAGCCGGGCTAGGGCTGATCCTCATCGCCATCGCGGCTGTCGAATGGCTCGACATGGCCCGGATCACCCGGGCGCAGACCCTGTCGCTGCGCAATCGCGATTTCGTGCGCGCCGCCGAGGCGCTCGGCCTCTCGGCCGCCGCGATCCTGCGCCGCCACATCGTGCCCAACACCCTGGGGCCCGTCACGGTGGCGGCGACCCTGCTGGTGCCCCGGGTGATCCTGCTGGAGAGCTTTCTCTCCTTCCTGGGGCTGGGCGTGCAGGAGCCGGCCACGAGCTGGGGCGCCCTCATTGCAGAGGGCTCGCGCGCCATCGAATCTGCGCCCTGGATGCTGGCGGCGCCAGCGGGATTTCTCGTCGCGACGCTGGTGGCCCTGAACGTGCTGGGCGACGGCCTCGCCGATGCCCTCGATCCGCGCCTGTCCGCTGGTCGCTGAGACTCAGCGCGGTCCGGCGAGGCCGGGATAGACCACGCGTACCATGCGGCGCTCGTCGGGGATCTCCGTGGCCGGCCGGCCCTTCGGCTCGGGCTGACCGATGGAACTCGTCGTCGCGACGTCGCTCGCCCTCAGGCGCCAGGCATCGTGCTCGCGCGCGCCGGGCGGCGGTCGGACCGGGCCTGCGCCGTCCGGAATGGTCCGCGCCTGGATGAGCACGACCATGCCGAAGGTCAGGATCGCGGTAGATCCGAGAATCGCGGGCAGGTTGGGAAGAAGATCGGTCAGGCGTGGCATCGAGGCGGCATCCGGCAGAGGCCACACAGTCGAGCGCAGTTCGCTTAACCGAGGCGCGAAGCTTGGCGGAACCCTCACAGTGTCCGGAGGTTTGCCAACAACTGTCGCGAGGCACGGTTAACGAGGATTCGATGGCAACCAAGGCCGTGACGAGCGCAAGCGCAGGTGCGGGAGGCTCCGCGCCGGAGCGGGTCCCGATGGGCACGGTGATCGACACCGACATCTCGGCCCGGCTCGACCGTCTGCCCTGGGGGCGTTTCCACGTCCTCGTCATCGTGGCACTCGGCATCACCTGGGTGCTCGACGGCCTCGAGGTGACCCTGGCAGGCTCCCTGGTTGGCGCCCTGCGGGCCGAGCCCATGAGCTTCACCGAGTTCGACATCGGGCTCGCGGCCAGTTCCTACCTCGTCGGTGCCGTGACCGGAGCGCTCGGCTTCGGCTGGCTCACCGACCGCATCGGCCGCAAGAAGCTGTTCTTCATCACGCTGGCGCTCTACCTCGCCGCCACCGCCGCCACCGGCCTGTCCTGGAACATCTACAGCTTCTGCCTCTTCCGCTTTCTCACCGGCGCCGGCATCGGCGGCGAGTACACCGCCATCAACTCGACGATCCAGGAACTCGTGCCCGCCCGCGTGCGCGGCTGGACGGACCTCGTCATCAACGGCTCGTTCTGGATCGGGGCGGCGATGGGCTCCTTCCTCTCCATCGTCGTGCTGCGCCCGGGAATGATCGACCCGGCCTGGGGCTGGCGCATCGCCTTCTTCGTCGGCGGCGGCATCGGTCTCGTCATCCTGCTCCTGCGGACCTGGATTCCCGAAAGCCCGCGCTGGCTCGCCACCCACGGTTACGTGGCGGAGGCCGACCGCGTCGTCACCAGCATCGAGAAGCGCTTCACCGACGAGGGCCATACCCTGCCGCCCATCGACGAAGCCAAGCGGATGAAGCTGAGGACCCGCAGCCACACACCCCTCAAGGAGGTGTTCGGCACCATGCTGGTCGGCCACCGCAAGCAGACCCTGGTGGGCCTCGCCCTGATGGTGGCGCAGGCGTTCTTCTACAACGCCTTGTTCTTCACCTACGCGCTCGTGCTCCAGCGGTTCTACAACGTGCCGGGCGACCATGTCGGCTGGTACCTGCTGCCCTTCGCCCTGGGCTCTTTCCTCGGTCCGCTGCTTCTGGGCCGCCTGTTCGACACGATCGGCCGCCGCCCGATGATCGCCTTCACGTACGGCATCTCGGCCGTGCTGCTCACCATCACGGGCTACCTGTTCAAGATCGACGTGTTCGGCCCCGTTGGCCAGACGGCGGCCTGGATGGTGGTGTTCTTCTTCGCCTCGGCGGCCGCGAGCGCGGCCTACCTCACCGTCGCGGAGACCTTTCCGCTGGAGATCCGGGCCCTTGCCATCGCGGTGTTCTACGCCCTCGGCACCGGCATCGGCGGCGTCTCCGGCCCGCTCCTGTTCGGCGCCCTGGTGGAGACGGGCTCGCGCGACAACGTGCTGATCGGCTACCTGATCGGTGCCGCCCTGATGGCTGTGGCGGCGGTCGTCGGCGGCCTCTTCGGCACGGCGGCCGAGGGCAAATCCCTGGAGGACGTCTCGAAACCCCTGGCGGCGGCGTAGAAACGCGCTGCCTGGTGCCGGCAAAGCTTGAAACCGCCGGGGATGGTTCGTGTTGATCCGGGCAAAACCCTGTCACGCCCATCCCCGGAAGGACATCATGCGGATCATTCCCACCACGCTCGCGCTGGTCCTGGCCAGCGGCTCCCTCGCGCTCGCACAGGGCAATGCCCCGGCCGAGATCAAGCAGCCCGGCCCACCGCGCATGACGCAGTCCGGTGTCACCGGCGAGCCGGTGGTGAAGCCCGGCGGCATCGACAATGGCGGTCCGGGCTCGATCGGTACCGTGGCGCCGGGGGCCACGGGCGCCTCCAGCGTCTCGAACAATTCCGGGGCCTCCGGTAACGCCGAGCAGAACCAGAAGCCGATCGGCAACACGGGCGGCGGTGGCGGCGGCGGAAGCTGAGGCGTCAGTCTTCGCGGCGCGCGGCGAAGAACGCGCGCAGGAGGCCGGCGGCTTCCGCCTCCCGGAAGCCGCCATAGACCTCCGGCCTGTGATGACAGGTCGGCTGGTTGAACACCCGGGACCCGTGCTCCACCGCCCCGCCCTTCGGGTCGGAGGCGGCGAAGTACAGGCGGCGGATGCGCGCGAATGCGATCGCGCCCGCGCACATCGGACAGGGTTCGAGGGTCACGTAGAGGTCGCAGCCGTTCAGGCGCTCGTCGTCGAGGGCGGTGCAGGCCGCCCGAATCGCCAGGATTTCCGCATGGGCCGTCGGGTCGCGCAGGGCGCGCGGGCGGTTGTGCGCCACGGCGACGACCCTGCCGTCCTTCACCACCACGGCCCCGACCGGCACCTCACCCTCCGCCGCCGCGCGGCGCGCCGCCGCGAAAGCGAGGCTCAACGGATCGTCGGGCTCCATGGGCGAGACGGGAGGGTGCGAGGCCGGCGCGGACATACCCGCGTTCTAGCCCGGCGCGCGAACGCCGGAAACCGACGGCTCTTCGTGTCTGTATGTTACGGGCCGGAACATCGCACCGACGTGGCCGTTGGGAAGGGCACTGCGGCCAAGTCGAACGACGTCGACGCCGCCAACCATGGACGAGGAGCGCACGATGAGCAGCACCACCGACAAGATCAAAGGTCTCGCCAACGAGGCCGTCGGCAACGTCAAGCAGGGCATCGGCAACGTCACCGACAACGACAAGCTCAAGGCCGAGGGCAAGGCCCAGGAGCTGAAGGGCGAGACGCAGAAGACCGTGGGCGATGCCAAGGACGGCGTGAAGAACGCCGCCGACACGGTGAAGAGCAAGCTCTGAGCACGATTTCCGGAGTCTGAGCTCCCGAAACGGCGAGTGGGAAAGGCGGCGCGAGCCGCCTTTTCGCGTTTTTCCGTGAAACGACGGGGGTGCCGCGACGCATTCGCGCGGGATCACTCGCAACACGGCCTGCGCTCTGTTATGGGGCAGGCATGACCGACAAGACTGACGACACGATGGGCGGGGCCGCGGACGCACCTGCCAAGAAATCCCGTTCGAAGACCAAGGCGCCTCCGAAGATTCCGGCTTCAGCGCCGGTGGCTGCCGCGGCTGAGACCGTGGAGCCGGCCGTACTCGAAGACGAGGCGGTGAAGCCCGCCAAGGCTGCGACGAAGACGAAGGCCGGATCGGCCAAGTCGATCACAGCCAAGTCCGAGGTGGTGAAGTCCACCGCTGACAAGCCCGAAGTCGCCAAGCCCAAGACGGCCAAATCCAAAGCGCCCAAGGTTGAGGCGCCCAAGTCGGAGGCCGGCGACGTCGCGTTCGATCTGGCGCCGGTCGAGGCCGCGAAGGCCCAGGCCCCCGAACCTGCGGTACCCGAGCCGAAGGCGCCCGCCGCGAAGCGTGCCCGGACCAAGACCGCCCCCGAAGCGCCCGAACCACAGGTCTCCGAGGCGCCGGCCGCGAAGCCCGAGCCGTCCGAGCCCTGGGCTCCGGCCACGGATGCGGGCATTCCCGGCAACTCGGCCGAGGAAAAGCCGAAGGTCCGCCACGCCGCCATGCCGCGCGCCGCCCTGCCCCGTGGGGGCGATGCGCCCCTGCGCCGCAAGCCTCCCGCGAAGGCCGCGCCGGCGGCGGAATCGGTTGGGAGCGCCCCTGCCGGGGCCTCCTCGGCGGACGGCGCGACGCCCGAGGGCGACCGCATCGCCAAGGCGATCGCCCGCGCCGGCATCGCCTCGCGCCGCGACGCCGAGGCGATGATCGAGCAGGGCCGCGTAACCCTGAACGGCCGGGTGCTGACCTCGCCCGCCATCAACGTCACCCCCGACGACCGGATCACCGTCGACGGCGAGCCGCTGCCCGCCCGCGAGCGCACCCGCCTGTGGATCTACCACAAGCCGCGCGGCCTCGTGACCACGGCCCGCGACCCCGAAGGCCGCCAGACCGTCTTCGACAACCTGCCCGAGGATCTGCCCCGCGTCGTCGCCATCGGGCGCCTCGACATCAACACCGAGGGGCTGCTCCTCCTCACCAACGACGGCGGCCTCGCCAAGGTCATCGCCCACCCGGATACCGGATGGCTGCGCCGCTACCGCGTGCGTGCCCATGGCGACACCAGCCAGGCGGAGCTCGACAAGCTGCGTCGCGGCGTGACCGTCGACGGCATGGATTACGGCCCGGTCGAGGCGACCCTGGACCGCGCGTCCGGCGACAACCTCTGGCTGACGCTTGGCCTGCGCGAGGGCAAGAACCGTGAGGTCAAGGTCATCCTCGAGCATCTCGGACTGGCGGTGAACCGGCTGATCCGCCTGTCGTTCGGGCCGTTCCAGCTCGGCGACCTCGAAGCGGGGCTCGCCGAGGAGATCCGCACCAAGGTCCTCAAGGAACAGCTCGGCCCGGCCCTCTCGGAGCAGGCCGGCGTCGATTTCGAGAGCCCGGTGCGCGAGCCGATCGCGCCCTTCGGTTCGCCCAAGCAGCAGGCCAAGCAGCCCGCCCGCAGCGCCTCGGCCGCCCAGCGCCGCGAGCCGCGCGGCTATGACGACGAGGGGTCGCGCGGCGGAAGCCGACCGATGGCACCGGCCAAGCCCGCCAGGGTGCCGACCGGTGGCAACAGCGCCGGCCCGCGCCGCTCCGTCTGGCGCGCCGAGGACGAGGCCCGTCCGGAGGATGCGCCGCGCCGGGTGAAGATCCCGCGCCGGGGCGCCGACCCGAAGGCCGAGCGCGAGGCCGCGGCCGCACGTGGCCGCGAGCGCGTCGGCGCGATCAGCACGGGCGAGCGCCGCGTGCTGGTGGAGCGCCTGAAGTCGAGCCCGCAGGAGCCGGCGCCCGCCCCGCACCGCCGCGACAGCGCGGCCCGCGCGGAGGCCCCGGCCCGCACGGTTCGGCAGGCCGACGACCGTCCGGTGCGGCGTGGTCCCGACGCGGGGCGCCCGCCCCGCAGTTTCGCCGATGCGGGGCGTCCGCCCCGGAGCTTCGGCAATGAAGGGCGGCCGCCGCGCCGCGATGAGGACCGCCCGCGCGAGGACGGCGCCGAACGTCGTGGCCCGCCGCCCGGCAGCGAGGATCGTCCCCGCGGCCCGTTCCGGACCCAGGCCAGCCGCTTCACGGGCGAGGAGCGCGGCGGCCGGAGTTCGGCCCACCGTGGCGACCGGTCCGACGGAGCGCGCGGCGACAAGCCGAGCGGATTTCGTGGTGACAAGCCGAGCGGTTTCCGCGGCGGCGAACGGACCGGCGGCTTCAAGGCCGGCGGAGCCCGGCCGGAGGGCGATCGCGGCGGCTTCAAGGGCGCCGGCAAGCCGGGCGGCTTCAAGGCCGGTGGCTTCAAGGATGGTGGTAAGCCCGGCGGGGCCGGCAGGTCCGGCAAGCCCGCTGGGGCGGGCAAGCCCGGCGGCTTCAGCCGGGGCGGTGCGGGCGGCGGCAAGCCCGGCGGCTTCAACAAGCCCGGCGGCGGCGCGGGCCGTCCGCCGCGCGGCGGCAGCCGGTGAGGATCGTCGGCGGCGATCATCGTGGTCGCCGCCTCGCCACCCCGAAGACCGACGCGATCCGTCCGACCTCGGATCGCCTGCGCGAGGCAATCTTCAACGTCCTGGCGCATGCCTATGACGACGCGGTCGTCGGCGCACGGGTGCTCGACCTGTTCGCCGGCACCGGCGCGCTCAGCTTCGAGGCCCTGTCGCGGGGCGCGGCCTACGCCCTCCTCGTCGACGAGGGCGCGGAGGCGCGGGCGCTGATCCGCGAAAACATCGAGGCCTTCGGTGCGGAGGGCGCGACCCGGCTGTTCCGGCGCGACGCCACCCGCCTCGGTCCCGCCGGCACCAGCGGCACCTTCACCCTGGTGTTCTGCGATCCACCTTACAACCGCGACCTCGCGCCGGCCGCGTTGACCAGCGCGGCGGAAGGCGGCTGGCTCGCCCCCGGCGCCTTGGTGCTGGTCGAGGAAGCGGCCAGCGTCCAGGTCGCCCTGCCGGCGGGCTTCACGGCGCTAGAACGCCGTGTCTACGGCGACACCGCCCTGGCCTACGCGCGCTACGGCGCCTGAGCGCCGCGAAAGCCGCGCGTGGCGGGGACCCCCGGGCCGTCCCGCCGCGTTCCCCCGGCATGGTCCTCGAAGACGCCCTCACGGATCCCCACGCCGCCGAGCCGGTCGATGCCGCCCCAATCGATGCCCCGCGCGAAACCCGCCTCTGGCGGCCGCGCCGCGTCGTGGTGACGCCGGCCGCCCTAGAGCAGCCCCACGGCCGCGCGATGGTGGCGCGTGCCGAAGGCCTCGGCCTCGCCGTCGAGCGCCTTAAGAGCAATCGGATCCCCGCCACGCGGGACGCCGATCCGCGCCAGGCCTACCGCGAGGCCAAGGCGACCCTCGCCATCGTGGTGGCGCCGCCAACCAAGCTGAAATTGCAGCCGATCCCGCCGAGCGCGGACTGGCGCTTCGATCTGGCCGAGGGCTGCCCGGCCCACTGCCAGTATTGCTACCTGGCCGGGTCCCTGTCGGGGCCGCCGGTGACGCGGGCCTACGCCAACCTCGACGCGATCCTGGGCAATCTCGACGGCTATCTCGGGAACGGCAACGTCACCTCGGCGCAGGCGGCGCGGGCGCGGGAGGGCACGACCTTCGAGGCCTCCTGCTACACCGACCCGCTGGGCATCGAGCACCTGACCGGCTCGCTCTCGGCGGCGATCACGCATTTCGGGGCCTGGGACGCGCCCGTGCAGCTGCGCTTCACGACGAAGTTCGCCGCCGTCGCGCCGCTTCTCGCCCTGCCCCATCGCGGACGCACGCGGGTGCGCGTCTCGGTGAATGCCCGGGCGGCCGCCCGGTACGAGGGTGGCACCGCCAGCCTCGACGCACGCCTCGACGCCCTCGGCGCCCTTGCGCGGGCCGGCTACCCGGTCGGGCTCACCATCGCGCCGATCATGCCCGTGCCGGACTGGCCACAGGCCTACACGGACCTCCTTCGCGCGGCTTCCCGTGCCCTCCAGGGCGTACGCGACCTCGACCTGACGGTCGAACTCATCACCCACCGCTTCACGCCGGGCTCGAAGGAAGTTCTGCAGGGCTGGTATCCCGGCTCCGACCTGCCGATGCGCGAGGCCGAGCGCACCCGCAAGCTCACCAAGTTCGGCTCGGTGAAGTACGTCTATCCAGGTGACCTCATGCAGGCCATGCGGGAGACGATCAGCGCGGCGGTCGCGCGCGAGCTTCCCGGCGCCCGCCTGCTCTACTGGACCTGAGCTTCGCGCGTCTCCGGCGCTGCGTCCGCGCCGTCGAAGCGGGCACGGGCGTGCTGGATCGCCGGCAGGTTCGCGAAGGCCCATGCGCCCAGCGCCTGGACGGGGGCCTGCAGGGAACGGCCGAGGGCGGTCAGTTCATAATCCACCCGCGGCGGAATCGTCGGAGTGACGGTGCGCGTAACGAGTCCGTCGCGCTCCAGGCCCCGCAGGGTGAAGGTGAGCATCCGCTGCGAGATGCCTCCGATCAGACGCTTCAACTCATTGAAGCGGCGCGGTCCGTCCGTCAGCGTCATCACCACGAGGATGCTCCACTTATCGCCGATCCTCCCCAGCACCGTGCCGACCACCCGGCAATCGCCCGGGCGGTGTACGCGGTCCGCCGCAGTGTCGTCGCTGTGCCCCGGTTCCACGTATGTGCCTCCTTGCGCCGCTGCCGATCTGCTCATCTATAGCCACTCGGTACACTTCTGATACCGGGGACCCAACATGAAGCTCCTGCACGTCGACGGCAGCATCCTGGGCGATCATTCCGTCAGCCGCGCCGTCTCGGCCGCGATCGTCGCGCACCTGAAGGCCGGAGTGCCGGCTCTCGCGGTGACCTACCGGGATGTCGCCGCGCAGCCGATCCCGCACCTCTCGGGCGCCTACCTGGCAGGCCAGCAGCCCAACGCTACGAACACCTCCGACATCCAGAACGACGTGGAGCTCGGCCGCACGGTCCTGTCCGAGTTCCTGGCCGCCGACATCGTGGTGATCGGCGCGCCCCTCTACAACTTCACGATCTCGTCTCAGCTCAAGGCCTGGATCGACCGGATCCTCGTGGCTGGCCAGACCTTCAAGTATACGGAGAAGGGCGCGGTCGGCCTCGTGCCGGAGAAGCGCGTCATCGTCGCCGTGGCGCGCGGTGGGCTCTACGGTGAGGGCTCTCCCAGCGCAAAGGTCGAGCATGCCGAGACCTATCTGCGCGTCGTCCTCGGTTTCATCGGCGTGACGAACCCCGAATTCGTGATCGCGGAGGGCATCGCCCTCGGTCCGGAGGCCCGCGAGAAAGCCCTCGCAGGGGCGCTCGAGGCCGCCGGAAAGATTCCGCCGGCCTGAGGCCGCCGGACCGATCGCCGGCAGCTCTCATGTCGTGACCGAAAAAGAGCGAAGCGATTTTCCGCTCTGAGGTCCGGATAAGACCGAAGTCGTTTCCCGGATAACAGCGATCCGAAACGCCGTTTTCCGGGATAACAGCGAAGCCTCGAAAATTACGCCCTTCGTCAGGCTTTTTCCGACGCCCTCGCGCCCTGCGCAAATATCAGCATCCAGAATAACATCGAAGCGATGCCTCCAGGAGTACCGAATAAGAGAGAAGCGAATTCGGTTGGCTTCCAGGCCAAGGGTGAGCCGATGGCATGGCCCACGTCAGCCTGCCCTCAGCCGGTATTCCCGATCTCTTAGGCCATGGCGAGCCAACCGGCGTAACGCTCGAACTCGGTGCAAAGGGGTTGCGCTTGCGGGAATGACCCTGACGAGAGAGCCGAGAGACTGTCCGTCGCCAAAGGGCTGGTCATCCGCGGGTGGCTTCAAACCCGGGTTCGGCTGGCATCTCAGCGGCGGCCGAACAGCCGCTCGATGTCGTGCAGCTTCAGCTCCACGAAGGTCGGGCGGCCGTGGTTGCAGGTGCCCGCGAGGGGGGTCGCCTCCATCTCGCGCAGGAGGGCGTTCATCTCCTCCGGCCGCAGGCGCCGCCCGGCCCGGATCGAGCCGTGGCAGCTCATGCGCGAGAGGATCGCGTCGAGGCGGCGGCCGAGGGGGCCGCCGCCTTCGTCGGTGCCGTCTGGGCTGTCATCCTCGAGCCCGCTCGCGGTGAGCGCGTCGAGGATGTCGGTGACGAGGTTGCGGATTGAGGCGTTGGCCAGGGCGGCGGGCACCGCGCGGACCAGCACGGCGCCGCTGCCGAAGGCCTCCAGGGTCAGGCCGAGCCGGTCGAGGTCGGGGGCGGCGGCCACGAGGCGCTCCGCGTCCCCCGGCGCCATCTCCACCACGTCGGGAATCAGTAGGCCCTGGCGGGCGATGCCGCCGCGGGCCCGTTCGCCCTTGAGGCGCTCGTAGACGAGGCGCTCATGCGCCGCGTGCTGGTCCACCAGCACGAGGCCGTCGGCGGTCTGGGCCACGATGTAGGTCTCGTGCAGCTGCGCCCGCGCCGCTCCGAGGGGATGCGCCACGGCCTCGGCGAGTTCGCCCTCGGGGAGCGCCCGCAGATCCGCCGAGGGGGCCGCGAAATCGTGCCGGAAGGCCGCCTGGGGCGCCTCGGCGAGGCCCGCGAAGGCGGGAGCGCGCGGCGCGGAGACGTAGCCGGACGGCGCCGCGACGGACGGCCATCCCCGGGGTTGCGCGGCGTTCGGCGCCGGGTAGGCGCTCGCACCCGAATGCACGGCGTAACCCGATCCGGGCAGGCTTGATGTGGGGAGGCTCGCCGGGCGCAGGGCATCCAGGGTGCGGGCCGCCCCCGTGGTCGAACCGCGCAGGCCCGCCTGCCGCAGGGTCTCGTGGATCGCGCTGACGATGAGCCCCCGGATCAGGCCGGGGTCGCGGAAGCGGACCTCCGTCTTGGCCGGGTGCACGTTGACGTCGACGAGGGCTGGGTCGCACAGGATCGCGAGCGCCAGGACCGGGTGCCGGTCCGAGCTCATCGTGTCGGCATAGGCGCCCCGCACGGCCCCGAGCAGCAGGCGGTCGCGCACCGGACGACCGTTCACGGTGAAGTGGATCTGGTTGGCGTTGCCCCGGTGGTAGCTCGGCAGCCCGATATGCCCGGCAAGCGCGAGGCCCTCGCGCGCCATGGCGAGCGGCGCCGAATTGGCGGCGAAATCGGTCCCGAACACCCCGGTCAGCCGGCGCAGGGTCGCCGCACTCCCCGTATCGGCCTCGGCCGGGAACACCTGCGGGGGCCCGCTCTCGGAGCGCAGGACGAGGCGGATGCCGGGCTGGGCCACCGCGAGGCGCCGCAGGATGTCGCCGATGGCGGCGGTCTCGGCCCGGTCGGACTTGAGGAACTTGAGCCGTGCCGGCGTCGCGCAGAACAGGTCAGCCACCTCGATGCGGGTGCCGCGTGCGCTGGGCGCGGGGCGGACCTCGCCTTTCACCCCGGCATCCACCGTGAGGGTGGCGCCGGTGTCGGCATCCGCCGTCCGGCTCGTCAGGGTCAGCCGGGCCACGGCGCCGATCGAGGGCAGCGCCTCGCCGCGAAAGCCCAGCGTGTCGATCCGGGTGAGGTCGCCGCCGGGCAGCTTCGAGGTGGCGTGGCGCTCGACCGCGAGGGCGAGGTCGTCGGCGCTCATGCCGGCGCCGTCATCGACCACGCGGATGAGGCGGCGCCCGCCCCCCTCGATGGTCACCTCGATGCTGCGTGCGCCCGCATCGATGGCGTTCTCGACGAGTTCCTTGACGGCGGAGGCCGGCCGCTCGACGACCTCGCCCGCCGCGATGCGGTCGACGAGGATTGGATCGAGGCGGCGGACGGGACGAAGGGGCGTGGCCATACCCGCTCGAGTATAGGAGGCCCGCTCCCCGCCCGAAAGGCTGCCGGCACGAACCGCCGGGGAAAGCTCTAGGCGACGCCCGAGCGCAGCAGGTCGTGGTAGTGGACGAGGCCCACCGGGCATTCGTTCTCGACGACGATCAGAGCGGTGATCTTCATCGATTCCTGGATCTCCAGGGCCTTGGCCAGGAGCGTCTCGGGGGCGACGGTGCGGGGCCGTGCGCTCATCAGCGCCTCGACGGCCAGGCTGTCGAGGTCGGTGCGGAAGACGTTGCGGCGCAGGTCGCCGTCCGTGAGGATGCCGGCCAAGCGCCCGTCGGCCTCCACCACAACCACCGACCCGAAGCCCTTGGCGTCGATCTCCGCGATGGCCGCGCGCATCGGCGTGCCGCGCGCCACCGAGGGCAACTGGGCGCCCGTGTGCATCACCTCGCGGACCTGGCGCAGGGAAGCGCCGAGGCGCCCCCCCGGATGGTAGATCGAGAACTCGCGGGCGGAGAACCCGCGATGCTCCAGTAGCGCCACGGCCAGTGCATCCCCCAGCGCCAGCTGCATGGCCGTCGAGGTCGTCGGCGCCAAGCCGTTCGGACAGGCCTCGCGGGCCTTCGGCAGCGTCAGGCAGACATCCGCCTCGCGCCCGAGCGTCGAGCCGGCATTGGCGGTGATCGCGATGAGGCCGACGCGGTAGCGCTTGGCGTAGGCGATGATGTCGGCGAGTTCCGTGGTCTCGCCCGACCAGGACAGGGCGACCACCACGTCCTCCGGCTGGACCATGCCGAGATCGCCGTGGCTCGCCTCGGCCGGATGGACGTAGAGGGCGGGGGTTCCGGTGGAGGCCAGCGTCGCGGCGATCTTGCGCCCGACATGCCCGGACTTGCCCATGCCGGTGAGGATGGCGCGGCCCTTCGCGCCGGCGATGCGCGCCACGGCCGCGGTGAAGGCCTCGCCGAGGCCGTTGCCGATGGCCTCCATCAGGCAGGCGAGCCCGTCGCGCTCGGTCTCGATGGTGCGCAGGGCCGATGTCACGGCCGCGGAATGCGTGCTCGCGACCGCGGCGAGGTGCGGGCGCTGTGCCAGTGCTTTGTCTGCTGGAGCCATTCCGGGCCCGTATCCTTCGTCTGGTCGCGGGCCGCGCGGCGACCCGGAAAGGAAGGGCTATGGCGCCCGAATGTGGTCGGATGGCGGCTCCGCCCCGCGCGCCGGACGGCGTCGTGGATCGGTCGCCGGCCGGCGTTGACACCCCATTAACCGTGCCGGTTGTAGCCCTGTTAACCATGGCGGTTTCGCTCATCCGGAGCGGAGCGTCCGACGCTTGACGTTCCGATGCGCCGGAAGGCGCCAAGCACAGCGGAAAGACCCGATCCGTGACGCGCTCCGCGCCCAATCCAGGATGGCCGAACCGGAGCCTCGCCGGGCTCGCGGTGACGGCCGCCCTGGTTATCTCGCCGGGCACGCTCCGCGCACAGACCCAGTTCCCCTTCAGTTCCGGCCGGGACGCGCGACCCGACGAGGCCATCCCCGGCGCCAATCCGTTCCTGGCGAACGGCCTGCGCGGCAACACCTTCACGGCCCCGGGCACGACGGGCACCGACGCCACGCGAAGCGACGCCTCGGACAGCCCGACCTCCGGCGAGAACACGGGTGCCCGCGCCCCCACCCGGGCCCTCGCGGGGGCCCGATCGGGCAGTGCCACCGTCTTCAGCGGCACCAGCGGCGCCAATAACCGGGCGCCGACCAACCTGCTGCGCCAGCGCGCGGCGCCCCCGCGCCGGCTCGGCTCGGCGACCGTCCGGCCCACCCGCGCAGTCACGCAGACGAACGCCTACGACCTGCGCCTCACCCCCGTTGTGCGCAACCCGGTCGTGGGCGTGCCGTTGCCGACGCTCCTGCCGGCCGCCGGCGTGCAGACGCCCGGCTTCTTCCTCGGTACGGCCCTGCGCCGGCCGCTCGCCATCGACGAGGCCTATGCGCCGCTGGGGATCAAGGTCGGTACCTTCACGGTCCTGCCGGCGGTCCAGCAGAGCGTCGGCTACGACAGCAATCCGGACCAGATCAACAACCGCTTCGCCAAGCCTTCCCTCGCCCTGCGGACCGACGGCGAATTGCTCTTCCGCAGCGACTGGTCGTCGAGCGAGTTGAGCGGCGATCTGCGCGGCGGCTACAGCGATTATCCCGACAACACGGGCGCGAGCCGTCCCAACGGCGTGGGCGCCACGCGGCTGCGCGTCGACGTCAACCGGGACACGCGCATCGACGTGGAAGGACGTTTCCTCCTCGACACGCAGCGCGCCGGGACGCCCGACCTCGCCGCGGCCGTCACCAGCCGGCCGCTGGTGTCCACCTACGGCACCACGTTCGGCGTCACGGAGCGCTTCAATCGGCTGCAGGTGTCCGTGCGCGGGCTCTTCGACCGGTCCGATTTCGAGGACGCCCAGCTCGCCGGGGGCGCCATCCTGCGCCAGAGCGACCGCAACCAGAACCAGTTCGGCGTGCAACTCCGGGCCGGCTACGAGATCTCACCGGTGATCACGCCGTTCGTCGACGTGCTGGCCGACAACCGCATCTACGACATGCGGGTGGATTCCACCGGGATCCGACGTGATTCCGACGGCGTGACCCTGTCGGGCGGCGCGACCTTCGCGCTGGCCCGGTTCGTGACCGGCGAGGTCTCCGTCGGCCTGCAGCACCGGACCTACGTCGATCCGAGCCTGCGCGACCTCACGGCACCCGTCGTCAACGCAGCCCTGACCTGGATCGCCAGCCCCCTGACGACGGTGCGCTTCAGCGCCCTCACGGGCGTCACCGAGACCACGGTGGTGGGATCCAGCGGTGTCCTGACCCAGTCGGCCACGCTGGAGGTTCAGCACGACCTCCTGCGCAACCTCTCGCTCATCGGCGGCATCAGCTTGCTCTCGAACGACTACGACCGCGTCAACATCAACGAGCGCGGTTTCTCGGCCACCGCGCGCCTGGATTACCGCTTCAACCGCTGGCTCGCCATGCGCGGCAGCTACATCTATCAGCGCCTCGACAGCTCCGTGTCGGGGTCGAGCTTCCACGCCAACACATTCCTGCTGGGTCTGCGGATCAACCCCTGACCGGCGTGACCGGATCGCTCCGGCGGCTCAGCGCACCATCGCCAGAGAGGCGCCGGACTTCGAGAGGGCGCCGTCGAGGGCTCCGCCGCCCTGGCGCAGACGGGCCGTGACGGTTCCGCCCGGCTGGTAGAGGTAGACCTCGCCGTCGCGGTAGTCCCAGGCCGTGACCTTGGCGAGGTCCTTGTTCGGGCAGCTGGACGCGCTGGCTTTGTAGAGATCGAGGGCGGGCGCGCTCGACAGCGAGACCTTGCAGCTCGCCCCGGTTGCATCCTTGGCGTTCCATGTCCCGACCACGGAGGAGCGGCCGCTGGACACGATCGGCGGCGGGGGCGGGGCCACCGGCGCGATGGTGGGGGCGGGCTCGGGGGCGATCACCGGCGTGGCGGGGCCGACGGCGACGTCGGCGCCCACCGGCGGGGAGAAGTCCGCCGGTGCGGCCGTGGCGCCCGGCGGGGGCGCCAGGGGCGCGGAGGTCACGGGTCCCGACGGCATGGCCGGGGCGATCGGCTCCAGGGAGGCCTGCGGGCCCGGGGCGGCGCGGCCCCGCACCGGCCCGTCGAAGCGCTGGGAGGCACAGGCGCCGAGGCCGGCGGTGAGCGCGAGGATAGCGGCTGTCGACAGGAGCGAACGCGGCATCGGCGGCAAATTCCGAACTGGGGTCGGGGCTGATGCCCCTCGTTCGGGTCTGCCTCACCGGCAATTGCGCTGGCCGCAAGGCAACGTGTGGCGCGTTCACGGGAATCCGCTGTCGCGAACCGCGTTTGCGCGCCGGTGTGGCGCCCGCGCCTCAGGGATCGATGCCGTCGATGGCGAGGCGCAGGTGCTTGGGACCGCGCAGGGCCGAGCCCGGCCGGTAGGGCGGCGGGTCCGCGATCAGGCGCGGATTCCTCAGCCGGCGCGCCAGCGCCACCAGGGCGGCCTCGACCTCGAAGCGGGCCAGGGGGGCCCCCACGCAATAGTGCAGGCTGCCGCCGAAACCGAGGTGACGGTTGTCGGTCCGGTCGGGATCGAAGCGCTCCGGTTCGGCATAGACATCCGGGTCGCGGTTGCCGGCCGCGAGCATCAGCACCACGGGCGCGCCCTCGGGAATCGTCACCTCGCCGTGCGGGATCGGGCAGAGTGCCGTCCGGGTCCGGAACTGCACCGGAGGCTCGTAGCGCAGCAATTCCTCGACCACGCGCGGCGCGCGCTCCGGGTCCTCGCGCAGGCGACGCAGTTCCTCCGGGTGGCGCAGGAGCGTGAGCATGCCGTTGGTGATCAGGTTCACCGTGGTCTCGTGGCCGGCGACCAGCATGAGGATCGCGGTGGCGATGAGGTCGAAATCGCCCATGCGGGGGGCGCCGTCCGCGCCCTCGCCCGCCAGTCCCGTCAGCATGTCGTCCTTCGGGTCCCGGCGCTTCTGCGCGATCAGGCCCTTCATGTACTCGGAGATGACGTCGAAGGTGCGGCTGTTCTCGGCCCGGGCCTCGTCGTTCTGGAGGTTGTCGGGCTCCAGAGCTGTAGCGAGCTGCGTCGCCCAGCCGTGGAATTTCTCCTCGTCCTCCGGCGGCACCCCGAGGAGTTCGCAGATGATCGTCACGGGCAGCGGGTAGGCGAGATCGTCGACGATATCGATGGCCCGCGCGTCGCCCAGTTTGTCGAGGATTTCGTCCACCAGTTGGTGCGAGCGCGCGCGCATCGCCTGGACCCGCTGATGCGTGAACTGATGCATCACGGCGGCCCGCAGGGTGTCGTGGTCGGGCGGGTCACGGAAGATGAAAGGCCGGTGCGTGTCCGTGATGTAATCGCGCACGGGCTTCACGAGCCAGTCCTTGAGCGGATTGCCGGTCTTCGGCCGGTCGGCCGGCGGTAGGGTCTCGGAACTCACGCGCGGATCGTGCAGCAGGCTGCTGATCGCGGCGTGGCTCGCCGCCACGTAGGTGCCGTCCTCCTGTCGTGAGACCGGGCATTCCCGCAACGCCGCGAGGAGCGGGTACGGGTCCGGCCGGTTGGCCTCGTCCTTGATCTGGGCGAACAGGGTGTCGTCGCTCATCGTTCGTCCTTGCCGGTCCGCGCGGCATCGCCGGGTCTGGAGCCGTGGGGTTCGGGAAAGCCCGGCGCGAACACCGTGAGGGGGCCCGCATCCACGCCGCCGGCGTCGGGTGGGAAGGGAGCGCCGGCTGCGATCCGCTCGGCATAGGCCGGGAGCCAACGCGCGCAGTCGAAGGAGACCGCCGCGATGCAGCGCCCCGCCTGACCGTAGACGGCGAGGAAACGGCCCTCCTTGGGGTCGCCACGCGCGATCACCACACCGTCCGCGCCCTTGGTCAGCCCCACCGACTTGATGGTGATCCCGCCCTGGCTCGACCAGAAGGCCGGGACATCGGCGTAACGCGCCGGTTCGCACCCCGCGAGGAGACGGCCCGCGTGCTCCCCCTGCGCCACCGCGTGGCCCCAATGCTCCAGGGCGATGCGGTGTCCGGGATAGAGCGGATGCGGAAAGCGCGCCACATCGCCGGCCGCCGCGATGCGGGTGTCGGGTTGCTCGTCCTCATCGAGGACGTAACCCTGAGCATCGCAGTCGAGCCCCCCTTCATCGAAGGCGAGGCCGGAGCCGGCGAGCCAGCCGGTGTTGCGCAACGCTCCAAGCGCAACCACGACGAGGTCGGCCGGAACGGCACTGCCGTCCGCGAGGCGGGCGCGCCGGACCCGGCCTGTGCCGTCGTCCTCCAGGGCCTCGACCTTGGCATTGCAGCGGATCGTGACGCCGCGGGTCTCGTGCAGCGTCTGAACCACCGCGCCGAGATGCGCGCCGAGCACGCTCGCCAGCAGGGCCGGGCCCGTCTCCACCAGGGTGACGGGCAGGCCGAGGTCCCGGCACGCGGCCGCGACCTCGCAGCCGATGAAGCCGCCGCCGATGACGAGAACCTGGGTTGGCCCTGCCGCGAGATCGCGGCGTAGTGCCTGCGCGTCGTCCCGGCCGCGCAGGGTATGCACTCCCGCCAGCCGGCCCTCGGCAGAATTCGGCCAGGCCCGCGCCGAAGCGCCTGTTGCGATGAGGAGGCGGTCGTAAGCGATGGTCTCTCCGCCCCCCAGGGTCACGATGCGCCTCGTGCGGTCGAGGCCGATGGCCGGGGCGCCGAGGCGCCAGTCCGCGTCGAGCGCGACGAGGTTCGGCAATCCGGTGGCATCGGGAGCGACCGCACCGGTCAGCACCGCCTTCGACAGGGGCGGCCGGTCGTAGGGGCGGTGCGGCTCGGCCCCCACGATGGTCAGCGGGCCCGCGAAGCCCGATCGGCGCAGACTCTCGGCGCCGCGCAGGCCTGCGAGTGAGGCCCCCACCACCACGACACGCGCTTCCGAACCGATCATCGGCGCGAAGTCCCGGTGTTCTCGACGCGGATCGCCTGGACCGGGCAGGCGATGCGGGCACGCTCGATGTCGGCGCGCGCGCCCGTCGAGGGCGCGGGATCGTAGTGAAGGGCCTCGCGCCCCTTCAGGACGAAGTGGTCCGGCGCCGCGTAGCAGCACTGGGCATAGGCCTGGCAGAGGTTGAGGTCGACGGTGACCCTCAGGCCAGCGGCGGAGGGCGCCGGGCTCGAGCCCGTCACGGATGGTGCGGAATTGTCGGACATGCCAAGCGGAATGTCGGCGCTCCGCCCAAAGTTCCGCTCCGGCAAAGGGCCCGCTCCGGGGCGGAAGGTCACGGGTGGTGAACGGAGCGAGCTCGCATGGTCATCCCCCCTGCCGCTCGTGCACCGGCTCCCAGTCCGGCCCGATCCGCCCCCAGCCGGGCAGCTTCAGGGCGGGCCGGCGCAGGTCGAGGCCCGCCACCAGCCCCAGGACGTTGACTTCGACCCCCTCGACCCAGCCGACGGTGAGGCCCGCATAGCCACCGAAACCGAGGCGCAGGCCCGTGCCGCTCGGCGTCCGCTCGAGAAGACGCCCGGGCGGCGTCCAGTCCTTGCCGAGGGCGGTCGGGGGCAGCGTCGCCACGGCATCCGGGATGCCGGCGAGGACATGGGCCGCGAAGGTGTTGGAGTTCGGCCCCGGCCAGACGCTGTAGGAACCGGGCGCGCGGTGCGGATAGGCGGCCACGGCTGTTTGGATACCGGGGATCGCCCGGGCCGCCGCCGTACCGTCGAGGGCGAGCACCGTCTCGGGCAGGTTCCCGAACCAGCGCCCGTCGGCGGCCCAGCCGTCCGTGCGCACCGGCAGACCCCAGCCGACGACGTCGTAGCGGGTGTAGCGCGCGGCGCCCGCGGGCTTGATCACGATCCAGCTGTGATGCGCGAAGATCCCGCGCCAGCGTCCGACCCGAGCCGCGTAGACCCGGACCAGGGCCGGATCGCCGGGCACCGGCGTCTTCAGGATCCCGGTGCTCGACCAGTCTGCCGCCGACCAGTCGGGGGAACGTCCGTCGCGCGCCAGCCACCAGAGCGCATGGGTGCCGAGTGGCAGCAGGAACAGAACCAGCAGGACGAAGAGGATTACGCGCAGGGCGAGGAGGAACAGGGCCGACATTCAAGTTGGATGTCGGTGGGCGGGGAGCATCCAGCAAGCGGTGCAACCGTCGCAGGCGCCGTAGGTGGTGCGCCGCCGCAACAGCCCCGGGAGATCGAGCAACGGACCAGCGAGCGGTATTGTAATACTATAACATGTGCGCAAAGAAACATTATAACGTGTTTGTGCGAGGCGTGATGCGGGTTCTGCGACGGAAGGGGATCTGGGCCGGAGCCGCGCTGGCGGGCATCGGTTTCGCGGCGATGCCGGCGAAAGCGCAACGGGCGGAAGCGACCCTGGAGGAACTCAGCGTCACCTCCCCGAGCCCCATCGTCACGCGGCCGGGCTCCGGACCCGCCGCCGGGCCGCCCGTCGGCGTCCTGCCGGTGGTGACGAACACGTTTTCCCCCGTGACGGTAGTCACCGCCGAGCAGATCGCCCGCGACCAGCCGCGCACGCTGGGCGATGCCCTGTCCGATCGTCCCGGCATCTCGGCCTCGACCTACGCGCCCGGCGCGGCGAGCCGCCCGATCATCCGCGGTCTCGACAACAACCGGGTCCGCATCCAGGAGAACGGCGTCGGCATCCAGGACGTGTCGGAGTTGGGGGAGGACCACGGCGTCCCGATCAACCCGCTGGTCGCCAACCGCATCGAGGTGATCCGGGGGCCGGCTTCCCTCCGCTTCGGCTCGCAGGCGATCGGCGGCGTGGTCAGCGCCGAGAACAACCGGGTGCCGACCTACATCCCCGCCAACGGCGTCTCGGGCTCGGCCACCACCGGGTTCTCGTCGGTGGACAACGGCCGCCTCGGCGCCGTGACAGTGGATGGGGGCTCCGGCAACGTGGCGGTCCATGCCGACGGCTTCCGGACCGCGGCCGACAGCTACGCCATTCCCGGCGGCATTCAGCGCAACTCCGCCAACGAAAGTCAGGGCGGCGCGGTGGGCATGTCATTCATCGGCGATCGCGGCTTCGTCGGCCTGTCCTACAGCCATTACGACGCGCTCTACCAGATTCCGGGCGGCGAGGCCGCCGAGAGCCGCACCCGCCTCGATCCCCGCCAAGATCGGCTGCTGGCCCGGGGCGAGTACCGCCCCCTCGACGGCCCCATCGCGGCCGTGCGCTTCTGGCTCGGCGGCTCGATCTACCGCCACGACGAGACCGGCCTCGGCGAGGACGGGGTCGACGGCATCCGCGCCACGTTCAAGAACCGCGAGGCGGAGGGGCGGATCGAGTTCCAGCACGTGCCCGTCGCCCTCCCCTTCGGCACGCTTACCGGCGCCCTCGGCGTCCAGGCCGGGCGGCGTACCCTCGGCACCGCGGGCGAGGCCGGCGGCTTGCTGGCGCCGACCGATTCACGCAGCAACGCCGTCTACCTGTTCGAGGAACTGGCGCTTGGCGGCGGCCTGCGCCTGCAGGCGGCGGGTCGCATCGAGGGCGACCGTTCGACGGGCACCGCCACGGCTTTCCCGGGCGACTACCTGCCCGTGGAGGGCGAGGAGCCCCTCGCCTTCGGGCGCCGCCGGAAGTTCGCTCCGAAGAGCGTCAGCTTCGGCGCCCTGCAGGACCTGCCCTACAGCTTCGTCGCCAGCCTGAACGGCTCCTTCGTCGAGCGCGCGCCCACCGCCTTCGAGCTGTACTCGCGCGGTGCGCATGACGCGACGGAGACCTTCGAGATCGGCGACGCCAACCTGAAGAAGGAGCGTGCGCGGACCGTGGAGGCCAGCATCCGCCGCGCGGAGGGGCCGCTGCGCCTCGACGCGACGGGCTACTACACGCGCTACACCGGGTTCATCTACAAGCGCGACACCGGCATCCGCTGCGGCGATGACTTCGCGTCCTGCGGCAGCGGCGACGAGTTGCAGCAGATCGTCTATTCGCAGCGCAATGCGACCTTTTACGGCGCGGAGATCGGTGCGCAGCTCGATCTGATCCCGGTGGGCAACGGCTTTGCCGGCCTTGACGCGCAGTACGATTTCGTGCGCGCCCAGTTCGACGACGGCACCTTCGTGCCGCGCATCCCGCCCCATCGCCTCGGCGGCGGCGCCTTCGTGCGCGCTGACGGGTGGTACGCCCGGGTGAACCTGCTTTACGCCTTCGCCCATACGGAGACCGCACCGATCGAGACGGTGACACCGGGCTTCGACGACCTGCGCGCGGAGGTGAGCTACACCAAGCCCCTCGATCCGGGTGTCTACGGCATGAGCGAGGTCACTCTCGGCCTCCAGGGCCGCAACCTCCTCGACGACCGCATCCGCAACTCGGCCTCGTTCAAGAAGGACGAGATCCTCCTGCCCGGACGCAACGTGCGCCTCTTCCTCACGGCGCGTTTCTGAAGTCCGGTCGGTCCACCTGGGTGATGGAAAAGATAAAGGCCGACGCCGAGCGCCAAGCGTGCTAGAAGAACTCAACCCCGCACGAGCCCGTGCCTTGGGCAACTCCAAGAGGCCCCAGTGGCAAACGCGTTCAAGAGCGGTGCGTCCCAATCGCGCTCAACCAACGACTTCAACGAACGCGCCAAGCAGCTCTCCGAGCGGCTCGGTGCGATCGAGAAGCCGATCCAGATGAAGCGCGGAAACGCGCCGCGCCGGACCTTCAAGTCGGGTCCCCGCCCCGAGGGCGAGACCGCCGAGCCGGTCGAGGCTCAGACCGAGGGGCATGAGGCCGCCGAGGGCGAGGGCGAGGACGCCGCGTCCGAGAACCGCACCGAAGCCTGATCGGCGCGCACAACATGAAAGGGCCGACGAATCCCGTCGGCCCTGCTCTCGATTCCACATTGTCTCAGGGCGCCCTTCGATGGCGCACCGCCCTTCAGCGACGTGCCTTGGCCTTGCGGGCCGCGTAGCGCGCGTCGCGGGCGGCCTTCTTCTCGGCGAGTTCGGCGGCCTTCCGCTCGGCAGCGGCCAAGGCCTCGGCCTCCTCGCGGGCGATCTGAGCGGCGAGTTCCGCCTCCTCACGCGCGCGTTTTTCCTCGGCTGCAGCCTTCTCGGCGGCGATCCGGGCGGATTCCCGCTCGCGGGCACGCTCTTCGCGGGCGCGGGCGATCTCGGCGCGGGCCTGCGCCTTGGCGATCATCTCCGGGTCATCGGCCGGAGGACGGGCCTTGAATTTTTCCAGCAGCATCTGCTTGGCGCTGAGGGAGTTCTTACGGCGGTCGTCGAAATTCCTGTAGTCGAAGGCGCCCATCTGACCTTTCTCATGTGGTGTGTCGCCCGCATCCGGCGTTGAGCACGCGCGGCATGGGGCCGTGGGAGGAATCAGGTTTTCGGCTGGTCTAGTCTCGCAGCAGCCCAATGCCTGACTGCCTGCCGGGAATCAACAGAAGCCGCCCTTCGGCGAGCGGCTTCCCAGAGATTGTTGAAACGATGCCTCAGCTCCGGGGCATCGCTGGACCGCGATCAGGCGGACTGAAGATTGCCGGCCGATTGCTTGCCGGTGCGGCGATCGTTCTCGATCTCGTAGGAGACCTTCTGACCCTCGATGAGGTTGCGCAGGCCGGCGCGCTCGACCGCGGAGATATGGACGAACACGTCCTTGCCGCCGTCATCCGGCTGAATGAAGCCGTAGCCCTTGGTCTCGTTGAACCATTTCACGGTGCCCGTGCTCATGGTGGTATCCTCCTCGAAGTGTCGTCTCACCAGCCACCGCTTGCCCGTGGCCCGCGTCGAAACGCGCGGCCATCCGTGGCGCAGGGTCGTCGGAATGGGATGGGATCGAAGCCACGCCCGCCACGACGGTCTGCTGGGCAGTCCTGACGAACGACACGTGGGCAACCCGGATGCGGACCGGCCATGATGCGATGGTGATAATTTGGGAATCCTGCGATGCGGGGACAAGGCGCCAGCCCCGGTCGGGTTCCGCGTGGGCGTGCGAAACGACACGGATTGGGCGCACGCGTCACGTGGGCATCCGCGGGATGGCCCTGTGCGGAAGGCCCTGGCAGGATGCCCGCCAAGGTTGCGACCCTGGAGCGTGACCGTTAGTCTGAAAGCCGACACATTTGCGCACGACTGGACTTAACGGCTTGGACACGGCCCGGCGGGATCATGCGCGCCGGGACCAGGACGGGGATCGCATGACCAAGTTCACGACGCGACCGGCCTCAGACCGGATCGCCCATTCGTGAGGCGGATTCGGGGGCGGGTCCACAACACGTCGATCCTGAGGCTCGCGCGCGCCGCGTGGCCGGTCGCTGCCGGTCTGGCCGGCGGCGCGGTTCCGGTCGCGCCGGCTCTGGCGTTCGACCTCTTCGGGCTGTTCGCCTCCGAGGAGGAGCCGCCGGCGCCGAGCGCCGGTGCGCTGCCCTACACGGTTAAGTTCCAGGGAGTCGACGACGAGGACGTCCTGCGCGCGCTCCAGGACACCTCGACCCTCCATCGGCTTCGGCAGGAGGCCCCGCCGGACGGTGAGGGCCTGGTGCGCCGCGCCGAGGCCGATCTGCGCCGCCTGGCCGACGTGCTCTCGGGATACGGCTACTACCAGGGCCGCGTCGCGATCCGGATCGACGGCGTCGCGCTGGCCGGCGAGCCCAGCGTCATCGTGGCCGCTCGCGCGGCGGAGGCGTCGCGTGGGCGCGCCCTCGTGCCGGTGAAGGTCGTGGTCGAGCCGGGTCCCCTCTACACCCTGCGCTCCATCGCGGTGCGCGATCCGCGGGGAACCGCTTTTTCGGAGGAGATCCTGCCCGAGCGTTTCACGCGCGTGGGTGAGGACGTGCCGGCTCGCTCGGCCACCGTGCTGGCCCGCGAGGCCCGGATCGTCGACCGCTTCCGGTCCCTCGGGCATCCCTTCGCCAAGGCCGTCGCGCGCGACCCCGTCGTGGACGACGCGGCCCACGTCATGGACGTGACCTACACGGTCGATCCGGGACCGATCGCGGGCCTCGGCGAGGTGGCGGTGCGCGGCACGAAGGACATCGACCCGGCGGTGGTCCGCTCCTTCATCTACGCGGAACCGGGCGACCCCTACACGCCCAAGGCCGTCTCGGACATCCGCCGCTCCGTGGCCAAGGTTGAAGGCCTCGGCTCCATCCGCGTGCGCGAGGGCGAGGCCCTGGACGGCGCGGGCAATCTGCCGATCTTCGTGGACGTCACCGAGCGCGAGAAGAACCTGATCGGCGTCTCGGCCCGCTTCTCCACGGTCGATGGGCCGGGAATCCGGGCCTATTACGCCAACCGCAACCTGTTCGGGGGCGGTGAGACCCTGCGGGTCGACGCGGACATCTACTACCTCGGCAACGACCTCTACGCGAAGCAGCGCAAGGCCGCCGGCATCGATTCGAACGGGCTCGGCGGCCGGCTCTCCGCCACCTTCGTCAAACCGGCCCTGTGGGGCACCCGCAACGACTTCATCGCCAACGTCTTCGCGGGCCGCGAGGCGCAGCAATCCTACGTCAGCGACGCGGCCGGCGGGACGGTGGCCGTGCGCCACCGCTTCTCGGACACGTTCTTCGCGCAGGTCGGCGTGGACGGTCAGGCCGGGCGCTCGCAGGATGCGCTGGGCAAGGTCGATTACCGTCTGATCGGCGTGCCGGTCTCGGTGTCCTACGATTCCACCGACAACCTGCTCGACCCCACCGAGGGCGTGCGGCTGACCGCTTCGGCGACGCCCTATGCGGGCTTCCTCGGCTCCGACCCGTCGATCTTCGTCGCCAAGGCGCAGGGCTCGACCTACTACGCCTTCGACGACGAGGGCCGCTACATCCTGGCCGGTCGCCTCGGCTTCGGCTCGATCTCGGGAGCGAATCTCGAGGATATCCCGGCCAACATCCGGTTCTTCGCCGGCGGCGGGGGCTCGGTACGCGGCTTCCCCTACCGGACGCTCGGGCCGCGCGGACCGTTCAACCTGCCCATCGGCGGGCGCAGCCTGCTCGAAGCCTCGGTGGAGGCGCGCATCAAGGTCACCGACACCATCGGCGTGGTGCCGTTCATCGACGCCGGCACGGCCTTCGCCGGCAGCCTGCCCGATTTCGACGAGCGCATCCGCTACGCGGTCGGCCTCGGCCTGCGCTACTACACCGGGATCGGCCCGATCCGCGTCGACGTCGCCTTCCCGATGGACCGCATCAAGGGCAATCACGAGCGCCCCGTGGCCCTGTACATCAGCCTGGGACAATCCTTCTGATGGGATTTCGGACCGCACTGAGCCCCTGGGTATCGCCCTTCCCCCGTCTGCGGGGGAAAGCCCGGCTCGCCGCCGCCGTCCTGTGCGTGTCCGTCTTGGCGACCGGTCCGGCCACCCGCACCCGCGCCGACGACGGCGAGAAGACGGTGCTCGGCGGCCTGCTCTCGAAGGCGCTGTCCACGCCTGGCTCCCGCGTCGCCATCGGAGCCGTCGACGGCGCCCTCTCCTCGGACGCCACGATCCGCGACGTGGCCATCAGCGACGCCAATGGCGTCTGGCTGAAGCTCGACCGGGCGCGCCTCGTCTGGCGCCGTCTCGCCCTGCTCTCGGGCCGGCTCGAGGTGGAGACCCTGGAGGTCGGCCGCCTCGAAGTCATCCGGCGGCCCCTCCCTGCCCCGGTCTCGGCCACTCCGGAGCCCGACGGTTCGCTGCTACCGGACCTGCCGGTCAAGGTCGAGGTCAAGGCGTTCAAGCTCGCCGAACTCGTGCTCGGCGAGGCCCTGGCCGGGCAGCCTGCGCGCCTGTCCGCCGCCGGCCGCGCCCGCCTCGGCGCGCCGGCCGAGGGGCTCGACCTCGACCTCAGCGTTCAGCGCCTCGACGCGCAGGGCCGATTCGGCGCCCGCCTGCTGTTCGTGCCGAAGGGTGAGACCCTCGAACTCAAGGCCACCCTGGTCGAGCCAGCCGGCGGCCTGCTCTCGAAGGCGGCGAACCTTCCCGGCACGCCCCCGATCAATCTCGATCTCGACGGGCGCGGCACCCTGGACGCCTGGAATGCCCGCCTCGATTTCGACGCCGGGCCGGAACTCGGCGCCAAGGGCTCGGCCCGGATCTCGCGCATCGGCAGCGAGCGGCGCCTCGCCCTCGATCTCGCCTCGCGCATCGAGGCGCTGCTGCCGGGGCCGGCGGCGGCGATCTTCTCCGGCACCACCAAGCTGGACGGCGGCCTGCGCTTTGCCGACAGCGGCGCCTTCGGCATCGATCGGCTCGAACTCGCCTCCCGCACCGCGCGCCTCGACGCGCGTGGAACGCTCAGCGCCGATCGCGTCGCCGACTTCCTGGTCTCCGCCCGGGCCGTGCCGACCGAAGGCGGTGTGACGCGCGCGGCGGATGCCGAACTCGACAGCCTGGTCTTCGATGGCACGCTGAAGGGGGCGATCGCCCGCCCCACCGTGAACGGAACCCTGAAGGCCGCCGGCCTGCGGGCCGACGGCAGCGCCCTGGAACGGATCGAGGCCGACATCGCGATGCTGCCGGCCGGGCCGGAGCCGAGCGCTGCCCGCTTCGCCCTCTCGGCCAACGCGAAGGTGGATGGCCTGCGTCTCGCCGACCCGGCCCTGCGTCGGGCGATCGGGACGCGGGCGGCCCTGACCTTCCGGGGAACGCTTCAGCCGGACGGCGTCGTCGAGGTGGCCAAGCTCGACCTCGACGGGCCGACCGCGCGGGCCTCCTACGCGGGCAAGGTCGGACAGAACACGCTCACCGGCGTCCTCGACGCCGCGCTCCCGGACCTGACGGCCTTGTCCGAGTTCGCCGGCCGGCCGCTGGCCGGGGCCCTCACGGCGCGCGCCGGCTTGAGCGGCGATCCGGCTCGCAAAGCGGTGACCGCTGATGTCGATCTGCGCACGAGCGGCCTCTCCCTCTCCGTGCCCGCCCTCGATCGAACACTCGGCAACGCTCCGCGCTTCAGCGGCCGTCTCTCGCAGGTCTATGACGGCTACGCCTTCGAGGGCGCCCGCTTCGAGGGTGCCGAGATCGTCGGGCGCCTGGAGGGCCGCGCCACCGCCCGCATCGCCGATGCCAAGCTCGTCGTGGACCTCAAGGACCTCGCGACCCTCGATCCGAAGCTCGCCGGCCGCGCCCTCCTCGACGGGCGCCTCACCGGCACCCTGGAAAAGCCGGACCTCACCGCGACGCTCACCGCTTCCGTGGCGCGCGCGCTGGGGCGCCCCATGCGCGATCTGCGGATCGAAACCGCCGTGAAGGACCTCACGGGCGCCCTCGACGGAACCCTGCGCCTGTCCGGCGATGTCGCGGGCAAGCCCCTGCACGGCGACGCGCACCTCGCCCGTCCTACGCCGGACGCATGGCGTCTCGACCGGCTGGCGTTCCAACTCGGATCGGTCGCGATCAACGGCGATGTGGCCCTGGATGCCCGCACCCTCCTGACGCAGGGGGCCCTGACCCTGTCGGCGGGCAACCTCGACGATCTCTCGCCCCTCGCACTGACACCATTGGCCGGCGCCCTCGATGCCGCCGTGACCTTGTCCCGCGACGGTGGCCGGCAGGATGCGGCGATTCGTGCGAAGGGCGGATCCCTGCGCGTCGGCGAAATCGGTCTGTCGCGACTCGATGCGGACCTCACGGGGCGCGATCTGACCGGGCGGCCCGTCATCGACGGCCGTGTGAACGCCGACCGGCTCGTCGCCGCCGGCCAGAGCCTGGACACCATCCGCCTCGCCGCCACCGGTGCGCCGAACGCCAGCGACATCACGCTCTCGGCCAAGGCGCGCGGGTTCGACCTCGACGGCGCGGCGCGCCTCGTGCCCGGCGAGCGGACCCGGATCGACATCGCGCGGTTCTCCGCCGCACGCGGCGGCGACCGGCTGGCGCTGGCGGGACCCGCGAGCGTTACCCTGGATGCCGGAAGCGCGCTGATCGAGAACCTCGTGGTGGCCGCCGGCAGCGGGCGTGTCAGCCTCTCGGGACGGGCCGGCCGCGACCTCGACCTCAAGCTCGGCATCCGCAGCCTGCCACTGGCGCTCGCGCGGATCGCCTCTCCCAGTCTGGCGCTCACCGGCACCCTCGACGGCGATGCCGACCTGCGCGGTTCCGCGAGCCGGCCGGAGGGCCGCTACGCCTTCACGGTGGCGCGGCTCGTCACGCCCGAAACGCGCAAGGCCGGCCTTCCGCCGATCGAGGCGCGTGCCAGCGGCACGGTCAGCGAGGGCCGCGCCGGGATCAACGGACGCGTCTCGGCCGGGCGCGGCGCGGAGATGACCGTCTCCGGTTCGCTGCCCGTCGCGGCGGGCGGCGCCCTCGCGGTGAAGCTGCGCGGCACCCTCGACGCCGCCTTGGCCAACAGCCTCCTCAGCGTCGGCGGCCAGCGCGTGGCCGGGCGGATCGCCCTCGATGCCGGTGTGACGGGAAACCTCGCGGCGCCGCGGGCCGAGGGTGTCGCCACCCTCACCGGCGGGTCCTTCACCGACCCGCTCCAGGGCATTCGCCTCACCAACATCGAGGGCCGCGTCACCGGGCGCGGCGACACCCTGGTGGTGGAGCGCCTGACGGCGCAGACCCGCAACGGCGGTGTTCTGCGGGGCGACGGCCGTGTGGCCCTGGAGCCCGCCGCGGGTTTCCCCGGCACCATCCGGGTCACTGCCGAGCGGGCCGAACTCGTCTCCAGCCCGCTGATGACGGCCGTGGCCAGCCTGAACCTCGCCCTGACCGGGCCGCTCGCCCGCACGCCGAAGGTTGCGGGACGGATCGATCTCGTCTCCGTCGACGTCTCGGTGCCCGACCGGCTGCCCGCCACCGTACAGCCCCTGCCCGAGATCCGCCGGGTCAACACCCCGCCCGACATCCGCGCCCGCCTCGACGCGCGGGCGGATCGCCGCGCCAAGATCGCGGCCCTCGGGCGCAAGGGTCGGAAGGCCGCGCCGCCCTTCGATGCGACGCTGGATGTCGCGGTGAACGCGCCGAACCGGATCTTCGTGCGCGGGCGCGGAATCGATGCGGAACTCGGCGGATCGCTGCGTCTGACCGGCTCTTCGCGCGATCCCGTGGCCACGGGCGATTTCAAGATGCGGCGCGGCCGCCTCAGCGTCGTCGGCCAGCGGCTCGACTTCACCCGGGGGCGCCTGACCTTCGGCGGCGAGATCGCCACGCCCGAGCTCGACTTCATCGCCGAGACCAAGGCCGCGGAGGTCACCGCCCGCATCGCGGTCACCGGTCCGGCCAACCAGCCGAGCTTCCTCCTCACCTCGGACCCCAGCCTGCCGCAGGACGAGGTGCTGTCGCGCCTGCTGTTCAAGAAGGCGTCCGGCGGCCTCTCGCCGTTCCAGGCGCTGCAGCTCGCACAGGCCGTGGCCCAGTTCTCGGGCGGGGCCGGCGGCGTCGACGTGTTCGAGCAGGCGCGCAAGGGGCTCGGCCTCGACAGCCTCGACGTCTCCACCGGCGCCAGCGGCGGACCGGCGCTCGGGGCCTCGCGCTACCTCAGCGACCGGCTCAGCGTCGGTGTGAAAGCGGGCGCGAAGCCCGCCGACACGGCCGCGACGGTGGATTACGACGTCACGCGCCGGATCAAGATCCAGGGCGAGGCCGGCAGCGACGGCCGCACCGCCGTCGGTGTCGGCGCCGAGTGGGAGTATTGAGCTTGGGTTCCGCCCGCCGCAGCGCGAGCCGGGCGGGCGGCACGCGTCGTCAGCGCATCAGCCAGAGGGATTGGCCGAAGCTGCTCAGGGGGCCGTGAAAATGGGTCACCAGAACGATCGCCCAGAGCGTGCACAGTACTGTGGCGAGGCTGAGGAGGATGACCTCCCCGGATTCACGCCCAGATTCGCGAAAGTGCCGGCTCGGGCTGGCCACGACCTCTCGGTTGCGCTTGGAATGACGATCCGTCATTGCGTCTCCTAATCGGGTTGGCTTCGTACGAGGCGCCGCAAGGCCCGGGCCAAGCCGGCCGTGGCCCCGTCTCTCCGCCCCAATCCTCGCGGGCTCGTGACCGCTCGAACCCTCGGAACGTCAACGGTGTCCGACTCATCCCTGCTGCTCTACCCCGACCCGCGCCTGCGTCTGGTTGCGGCGCCCGTCGAGCACTTCGACGATGGACTCGAGGGGGCCGTGCGGGACCTCGAGGCCGTGATGCGGGCGGTCTCGGCCCTCGGCCTGACGCTCCCCCATATCGGCCGCCTCCAGCGCGTGGTGACCCTGCGCATGGAGCCGGGCGATCCGATCACCGTCTATGTCAACCCTGAGATCGTCTGGGCGTCACCCGAAATCGGACCCCAGACCGAGGGCAGCGTCTCGATGCCGGGCATCATGGACGTGGTCGAGCGCGCCGCCGAAGTCCGGGTGCGATACCGCGATCTGTCGGGCGACGTGCGCGAGGAGGAGGCGGAGGGGTTCCGCGCCGCCTGCCTCCAGCACGAGATCGACCAACTCGACGGCATCTTCTGGATCGACCGCCTCTCGCGGCTGCGCCGGGACCGGGCGATCAAGCGCTTCGCCAAGCTGCGGCGCGTCGAGGGCTGAGCGCCATTCCCCTTCCCCCGGTGGTGCCCTAGAATCCGCGAGGTTCGTCGCGGCCGAGCGAAACGGCATCGCGACAGGGATGCCAGATGTCTCCGCTTCGCTTCCTCGGGCTCGTCCCGCTCCTCGCGGCCTGTATGCCGGCCGTGGCATCCGCCGCTCCGGCCCCGAACCCGATCATCGGGTGTCCCTCCCTGGTCAACCTGCGCATCCTCTTGCGACAGACCAAGTCGGACATACCCGCCGCGGCGGCGCTGCTGGGCAGTGACGGCACGGACCACCTGGGCTGCACGGTACTCGCGCGCGAAGCGGTGACGGCCCTTCAGGAACACCTGACGCTGAACGGCAACGCCTATGACTGCCTCACCCTGCGCAGTACCAGCGTCTGCCACTGGGTCGTGGCCGGCGCGGTGAACCTCAGCGAAGCTCCGCCGAAGGCGCGTGGCGACAAGGGCCGACCGACCGAGAAAGCGGCCCCCGAGAAGGCGCCCGCGCAGGAGAAGGCACGTCGATGAGGACGAGAATTCCGGTGATCCTGAGCGCGATCCTAGCGGCGACGTCAACTCGTGCAGAGGCGCCCGCGGTGATCGCCTGCGAAACGCTGGTGTCGCTGCGTGTCCTCATGGCGGCCGGAGGGCATGATGCCATGGAGGGCGTCCTGCCCCGGCATCCAGGCTGCCGGACAATTTCCAGGGATCGCATCGGAGCGCCCGAACACCGGGCGATGGTGGGCGGGGCACCCTTCGAGTGCCTCGCGGTGGCCGGCGAAAAGGACTGCGCCTGGGTTGTCCCCTGAGCCGCCTGGGGCCTTGGTCGACCCCAGGGTGAAGCGGATCAGACGCTCAAGGGGGCGCCGATGCGAGCGCGCAGCACGTGCCGGAGATTCTCGTTGGCGGAGGCGTCCGCGTCGAGGGCCGCCATCAGGCGCAGCAGCCGGCTGATCGGCGTCGTGCGGTCCTGGACCGCCGACTGGATCTGCACCTGGAGCGGCGGCTGCTCGCCAATACACTCCGACTTCAGGTTCGTTTGGGCCGGCTGGGGCATGGTCCGCGGATCCGAGACGTGATCATGCGCGATCACGGGCGGCTCGCTACGCCATCGGATGCGCCCACGCCAGAGTTTTTTGCCATCTATCCATAGCCGGCACGCAATCCTGCCCTGCGGGCGGGATGAAATACCCATTCCTGTGGACGATCCGCGCGACTTAAACGGCCAGGGGCGAATCGCCGAAGCTGGCGTGAAGATCCTGAGGGTCCTGGTAGATCGCGATGCAGCCAGCACCCTTGAGGTCCGGCTCGGGGAAACCGCCACACCGCACGCCGATGGTGCGCAGCCCGGCCCGCATGGCCGCCTCGGCGTCGTAGGGCGTATCGCCGATCACCAGGACAGCATCCGGCGCGATCGGCGCGAGCTTCTTGAGCGCCGCCTCGAAAATGTCCGGGAACGGCTTCGAGCGCTCCACGTCGTCGGAGCTCACGACGGCATCCACGAGACCCGTGATACCCAGCAGTTCCTGATAATGCTCGACCTCCTCGGCCTTGCCGGAGGAGCCCAGCGCCACGGTGAGACCCTGCGCGCGCAGGTATCGGAACAGTTCGGGGACGCCCGCGAAGGGCTTCACCCGAGACAGGTAATCGCGCTTGAACAGGTCGGAACGGTAGGCTTCGATCTGCTTGCCCTCCCGTTCCACGCGCTCCGCGTCGAGGAAGACCGGCAGCAGCTGTTCGCCGCCCTTGCCGATCTGGCTGCGCGCATCGGCGTGGGACACCGCGACGCCGAAATGCGCGAACGCGTCGACCCAGGCCTGGGCATGCAGGTCCACGCTGTCGAGCAGCGTTCCGTCGATATCAAAGATCACCGCCTGGACGGTCTTTGCCATGGTCTGATCCCGAGCCCTGTACGGTGCTGCCCGGGCAAACGGCCGGTGCGTCCTGCTGTTCCGACGTCAGCCGATCAGCGCGGGAAGATGTGGAGGCCGTCGTCGGGCAGGAGATTGCGGGCGGGGCCGCCCGTCTGCTGGCCGCGTCCCTGCTGATAGTAAGGCAATTCGGGGCGGCGGTCGTTGTCGCTGCCGGAATCGTATTCCCAGTTGCGGCTCCAGGGCGCGCGGCCGCCGACGCCCCCGGTGGCATCCACGTCGAGGACCAGGGGCGCGCCGCGATACGCAGGGCCCGCCACCGCGCCGATGGGCAATCCCGCCAGGCTGACGGCCAGAAGGGTGGAGATCGTGGTCCTCATGGGAGCCTCTCGCGGATCGACGGGCGCGCCGCCATCAAGGGTGGCCGCGCCGAATCACTCTGCGCCGACAACGGCCAAGGTGCTGCTTCGTTCCGGGACGGGACAAGCCGCAGGGGCCAACGGAAAAGCCCGCGCCTCGGGTCTCGAGGCAGCGGGCTTTGCAGATTCGATTCGACGTGATCGGCGAAGGCCGCCGCGCGTCCGCGCGCCGAGACCTTCGCCAGACGGGCAAGCCTAGTGGACGCTGGCGACGGCCTCGGCGCGCGGACGCGCGGCGGCCTTCGGTGCCCGGGCCTTGGCGGCCGGCTCGGCCTTCACCGAAGGGGTCTTGCCGGCGGGGGGCTTGGCCGCGACCGACTTCGCAGACTTTGCCGGCTTCGGCGTGACGTCGGCCGAGGCCTTGGCGGCGGCGGACTTCACCTTGGTCTCGACCGTCGCGGTCACGCTGCGGGTCCGGCTCGGCTTCGCCTTCAGCGACTCAGCGAGAACCTGGGCGGGGCTCGGCGCGAGCGTGATGTCCGGCGCGGCGGTCTGGACATGCAGGGGCGCCGGGGTCAGGCTCGCCTGCAACTCCGTCTCGGCCTGAAGCCAATGGGCCTCGGCCCGGCCAAAGATGCGGCCTTCGCCCTCCCAGATAAAATAGGCGCGTTCCCGCACCTGTTGCTCGCGTTGAGTCATCACACGCTCCTTGTCCTTGCGGTCCGATCGTTCGGCCAAAGGATGAAAGCTCGTGGTTAAGAGGTGGTTAAGGAACTCCGGCGCTATCGCTTCGACAGGCGGCGGACATTCGCCCTGACCTTGCGCCGGTAACCGGCCACGACGCGGGACGTGGAACCGCCCGTGGCGATGAGCAGGGCGGCCTCGTTGGCCGCCATGATCTTCTCGGTGACCATCCGCTGCGCCTCGGCCTGTGCGGCGCTGCCGCCGAGCGAGAACATCGCCAACCGCATCCCGATCACCTGCTGCGATTCCATGGCGAGCAGCGTCGCGTCCATGCTGAGCTTCAACCACGAACCGAACATGCAGGGGGATTCCGAAGGTGGTATGGCGGGAGGGCGATGCCGGGCAGCCCGCGTCCGTCGCGGCGCGGGCTGCATCTTGGGAGAGATCGGCCGGCCAGGCGATCTTCAGTCGAACAGACGGTTCTTGGCGCCGGAGCCGCCGAGGCTGATCTTCTTCGTGCCCGAGCCGCCGAGGCTGATCTTCTTGGGCGGCGCGGCGGCCGGGCTCGGCGTCGCGGGCCGGGCGGGCTTGAGGCGGGACTGGCCGTAGACGACCGAGCCGATCTCGTCGGCGACCCGGACGAGGTCCTCGCGCTCGCATTCCCGCGCCACGCGCAGGCCGAGTTGGTGCATGTGGCTCTTGCCGTAGAGGTAGACCGCGAGGCGCGCCCGCGTGGTCGTCGACATCGCCGCCAGGATCTCCGGCAGATCGTCGGCGTCGGCCCGGTAGACCTGTCCGAGGAGATCGAGGGAAACCGGGCAGTCCGGATCGGGAACGGCGCCACTGGTCGGGTGGGACTGCGTCATGGGGCGTCTGCCTGTGCGAGGGGCTGGATCGGTGCGGCCGGGGGACCGGCCGCGGGGGTGGCGACGCCGTCCGCGGGCGGGGCGGACGGGCTCGGTGGGAGCTGCGCTGGGACGGGCTCTGCCGGGCGCGATACCGGAATGCAGCCCGTGCAGACCGACGCGATGGCGATCCGGGACCGCGCCTCGGCACGCTGCCAAACCGCTTCGCTGCGCGCCCGGGCTGCCCGGATGATCTCCTCATCCGAGGAACCCGCACTGCCGAGACCGGCGGGCGTATCCCCCGCCGGGCGGATGCGCAAGAACAATGGCTCCTGCGCCGAGGCGCCATCGACCGTCCCGATGGTCGACACGATGGCAAGCACGAATACGGCGATCGCCGGAGCGGGGCGGATGGGATGCGGCATCGGCTCCTCGGCAGGATCGGCGGTGGGGCGCTCCCAGGGAGCGTGAGGAGAGATGAAGCTTTCCCGGAACAGGGTTAACACGACCTGAAGCGAACGCGATGCCGCAGCGGCACGGCGTCGGATCGACGGCGTGTTGCGCTGCACCTAGACGCGGCGCCATGGAACCGAACGTCTACCTCCTCATGGCGGCCGCCCTCGCCTATTCCGGCTACATGCTGATCGCAATGCGGTCCTGATCCCGTTTCAGCGGGAATCGTCCTTGTCGATCACCGCGCAGGCGGTGACCGGGCTCCCGCTGGAATTCGACAGCGAACAGGTGACCAGGGCGTTGCCCGCATCGACGTTGCTGTGCCGCGTCGTCACGGCGGCCTCGCGGGCCTTCTGCCCGGCCGCCGCGATCACGTCGGCCGCGATCCCCGTGGTGGCATGGCCGGCGCGGCCGAACAGCGGGAAATAGGCCTCCGGCAGGGGCGTGCCGCGGAACTGCACGCCCACGGCGGAGAGCTGCCCGCACGCCAGCGTCATCCCGATGCCGTCGCTCGCCTTGAGTTCGGCGAAGTCCGCCGTCCGCTTCACGAGGGTCGCCTGGGTGCCGGCGACCACCCGATCGATCAGATCGCCGCAGGCATCCGCTCGGGCGGGACCGGAGAGGGCGAAGAGCCCGGCGACGAGGCCGGAGGCGAGGATGAGCGCGCGCATGAGCCATCACCTAAGGGCCGTGCGCGCTTTGTCGAGCTTGGGCCCGTTCAGAGCCGCTTGCGCGGCGGGCGCGGACGCCGGAACACGCCCACCACCTCGACATGCCCCGAATAGGCGAACTGATCGATCGGCGTGACCGTCTCCAGGGTGTAGCCGCCGGCGATCAGCGTGGCAGCATCGCGGGCGAACGTACCGACGTCGCAGGCGACCCCGATGACCAGGGGCACCTTCGATTCGGCGATCCGCGTCGCCTGGGCGCCCGCACCCGCCCGGGGCGGATCGAACACCACGGCGTCGTAGGTCTCGAGTTCGAGGGGCAGCAGCGGCCGCCGGAACAGGTCGCGCCGCTCGGTGGTGACCTGACGCAGGCCCGGTACGGCGCGGACCGCCCGGTCGAGGCTCGCGAGAGCGGCGGCCTCCCCCTCCACCGCGTGCACGTCGCGGGTGCGCGCCATCGCGAGGGTGAAGGGCCCACTGCCGGAAAACAGGTCGACCACGCGCTTGGTCTTCTTGTCGAGGGCGGCCACGACGGCCTCGGCCAGCACGGCCTCGCCGGCCGCCGTGGCTTGGAGGAACCCCCCGGCCGGCGGCACCAGCCGCAGGCCCGAGGTCGTGATCGCGGGCGCCCGGCGCTCCACCAGAACCTCCCCGTGAAGGCTGAGCCGGGCAAGGTCGAGGTCGCTCGCCAGCCGCACCAGAGCGGCGCGCACGCCCTCCGCGGCCGGCCCGTGGCCGCGGATGTCCACGTCGAGCCCGGCCTCGGTGGCCGTGAAGCCCACGTCGAGGGGCTTGCGGCCGTGCCCGAGGGGGGCACTCAGCGCCTCCGCGACGGCGGGCGCCCGGTGCAGGTCCGGCACGGTGATGGGGCATCGGTCGATCGCGACGAGGTCGTGGCTGCGGGCGGCCATGAGCCCGGCCTCGGCCCGGCCGTCCCTGGCGCGCACGTGCAGCGTGAGGCGTCGGCGGCCCTCCCCGCGCGCGTCGACCAGCGGCGCCGGTTCCACGGCGAGGTGCGCCTGGGACAGCGCCTGGACGAGTTGGCCGTGCTTCCAGGCCGCGTAGGGCTCCGGCGCGAGGTGCTGCACGGCGCAGCCGCCACAGGTCCCGAAATACGGGCAGAAGGGGTCGATCCGCTCCGGCGATGCGCGCTCGACGGCGACGAGTTGCGCCCGCACGCCCGCACGCCGCACCGTGACGCGCTCGCCCGGCAGCGCCAGCGCCACCGCGGTGCCGTCCTCGGCCATGCCGTCGCCCCGCGCGCCGAGGCGGCGGATCTCCAGGGTTTCGGTCGGGACAATTTCGGTCGGGGTTTCGGTCATGGTCGGGAATCCAGGCGCGCCCCGATCAGGAACTCGCGGTTGCCGTCGCCGCCGGTGACGGGCGACGGGATCAGGCCGAGGATCGTCATCCCCGAACCGGCGATGAAGGCGGATAGCGCGTCGCAGATCTCGGCGTGGATCTCCGGGTCGCGCACGATCCCGCCCCGGCCGATCCGTTCGCGTCCCGCCTCGAATTGCGGCTTGATCAACGCCGCGAGGACGGCCCCCGGGGCCAGCAGGGGCAGGATCGCCGGCAGAACGAGGCGTAGCGAGATGAAGCTCACGTCGATCGCGCAGAGGGCCGGCGCGATCGGGATCGCATCCCGGTCGAGGCTGCGGGCGTCTCGACCTTCCAGGGAGGTCACGCGCGGGTCGCCCCGCAGCGTGGCGTGGAATTGCTCGCGCCCGACATCCACGGCGTAGACATGCGCGGCTCCCCGCGTGAGCAGCGCATCGGTGAAGCCGCCGGTGGACGCCCCGACATCGAGGCAGACCAGGCCCGCCGGATCGATCCCGAACGAATCGAGGGCTGCCACCAGCTTGAGGCCGCCCCGTGAGACGAAGGGGTGCGGCGCGCGGGCGCTGATGCGCGCGTCGCGGGCCAGAAGGTCGGAGGGGCGCGTCACCGGACGGTCGTCGGCCTGCACGAGGCCTGCCGCGATGGCCGCTTGCGCCCGTGCCCGCGTCTCGAAATGACCCTGCTCGACCAGCAGCCGATCGGCCCTGAGCCGCTCCCGATTCATCGATACGCCCAACGAGACTGCCCGAACCCGGCCGTGGCCGGTGCCCTGCGCTACACCACAACGCCCGCGCGGCGAACGAAAATCGTGAAGATTTCGGTCGCCGAAGGCCGGAGCGCTGCTCCATACAGGACGGGAACGCGGCTGACTCCGCGCGGAACGGTTGCGCTCCCTCCGGTTTTCCCCGGTTCGCGGGCCGTTCGATCCATCGAGGCCGGCGGATCAGGCCGACGAGCAGGACGAGACATGGACGCGCCACGGGAAATCGAACTGAAACTGCAATGCGAGGGCGCCGACCTCGCCGAACTGGCCCGCCATCCGTTCCTGCATTCCGCGGAGCCCGAGCAATCGGCGTTCCTGACCTCGACCTACTACGACACCGCGGCGGGTGATCTGCGCACGGCCGGTCTCACCCTGCGGGTCCGCCGCGAGGGCGAGGCCTATCTCCAGACGGTCAAGGCCGCCTCGACCGGAGCCGGCCTGTTCGATCGGTCCGAATGGGAGGGGCCTGTCGACGATGCGCAGCCCGATCTCGCGCGACTGACCGACACCCCGGTGCCGGCCCTCCTCGACGCGGCGTCCGACCCGACCCTGGTGCCGCTGTTCTCCACCCTGGTGGAGCGCCGGAGCCGCGCGATCGCCTACGGGGCCTCGCGCATCGCGGTGGCATTCGACCAGGGCCGGATCGAGACGCCGAACGGTGACGCGCCTCTGTGGGAGCTGGAGCTCGAACTGGCGGAGGGCCGGCCGGAGGATCTTTTCACCCTGGCGCAGGCCCTGGCTGAGACCGTCCCCCTGCGCCTAGGCGCCCTGAGCAAGAGTGCCCGCGGCTTCGCCCTCGTCGACGGCACATTCCGGCGCCCGAGCAAGGCTGGCCCCGTGCAGCTCGCGCCAAAGGACACGGCGGGCGACGCCTTCCGGGCGATCGCCCAGGCCTGCCTCGGGCAGCTGCGCCGGAACGAGGACGTGTTCCTGCACAACCACGATCCGGAGGCGCTGCACCAACTGCGCGTCGCCCTGCGTCGCCTGCGTTCGGCCTTCACGCTGTTCAAGCCGGTGCTCGCCCAGGATTCGACGGCCGCACACCTGCGGACCGAGATCAAGCGCGTGACCGACCCGTTCGGGCATGCGCGCAACCTCGACGTCTTCCTGGCCGAGACGTTGCCGGCGGAGATCGCCAAGCGTCCCGACGAGCCCGGCCTGGAGGACCTGCAGGCCCGCCTCGAGGCCGAGCGGACTCGCGCTTACGACGCGGTGCTCGCCATCCTCGAATCGCAGGAATGGCGCAGCCTGATCCTCGACCTCGCCGGCTGGCTGGAGAGCGGCGCGTGGCGCACGCTGCAGGACGCGACCGAGCGTGACAGGCCCGCCGAGGCTTATGCGGCGGACGTACTGGACCGCGCCCGCAAGCGCATCGCCAAGCGCGGACGTCACCTCGACCGTCTCGATCCGGAGGCGCGCCACGAGGTCCGGATCGAGGCGAAGAAGCTGCGCTACGGCGCCGATTTCTTCGCGAGCCTCTTCGCGGACAAGAAGGCACGCAAGCGCCACAAGGCCTTCGCGGCGGCTCTGTCTGACCTGCAGGACCACCTCGGCGCCCTGAACGATCAGGCCACCGCCCACACGGTGCTGGCCAGCCTCGTCGTCTCGCCGGATCATCCCCCGGTGGCGAGCGAGACGCTGTTCGCGGCGGGTCTGGCGGCCGCCGACAACGAGGCCGATGCACGCAAGCTCCTCAAGGCCGCCGCCGAGGCCCATGGCGACCTCATGGACGTGAAGCCGTTCTGGCGCTGACGGCTCGGTGACGCGTAGCTCTCAGCCCCGGGGGCTGAGGGCATAGAGGGTGATGGCGGCGGCGTTCGAGACGTTGATGCTGCGGATCTCGCTGCTGAACGGGATGCGGGCCAGCACATCGCAATTGTCGCGGGTGCGCTGGCGCAGGCCCTTGCCCTCGGCGCCCAGCACGATCACCGCCGGCCGCTTCGGACCGATGCTGTCGAGGGCGGTATCGGCGTCCGAGTCGAGGCCGATCCGGGTGAAGCCGCGCTTACCGAGATCGACCAGGGCATCCGACAGGTTGCGCACCACGATCAGGGGGACGTGCTCCAGGCCGCCGGAGGCGGATTTGGCGAGGACGCCGGTTGCATTCGGCGAATGCCGGGCTGTGGTGATGATGCCCGCGACCCCGAAGGCGGCGGCCGTGCGCACGATGGCGCCGACATTGTGGGGATCGGTGATCTGGTCGAGGGCCAGAAGCAGAACGTCATCGCCCAGGTCGTCGAGGTCCGGCCCCGGCAGCGGGTCGGCCTCGAGGTAAAGGCCCTGGTGCACGGCGTCCGGCCCGAGCAGGGCGTTGATGGCGCTGGGACGCACCATCTCGGGGTCGATCCGCAGGGTGCCGATCTCCTCGGTGAGCCGCGCCATGGCGTTCTCCGTCGCGAGGAGGCGATGCAGCTTGCGCCCCTCGTTGGCGAGGGCCTGCGCCACGGGATGCCAGCCATACAGCACCACGTGGTCGCCGGAGGCGGCCGCGACGCTCGCGGCGCCGCGCTGGTTCTGGGCCGGCCCGCGCCGGAAGGGCCCGCGCGCGAAGCCGGGTTTGGTCGTCCTCGGGCCCGGCGGGCCGTCGCGTCGCGTCGTCATGAATTTCAAGTCCGCTGTCCGGCCGCCACGGAAAGGGCGGGCGCGCCGATGGAACTCCCGACAAACCGGCCGCGGCCAGGTTCGTCAAGCGGCAAACGAGTTGCCCGAACCCCGTTGCCCCGGCGAAGGAAGCCGCATATAGAACCCCTCGCCGCAGCAGCGCCCTTCGTCTAGCGGTCCAGGACGTCGCCCTTTCACGGCGAAAACACGGGTTCGATTCCCGTAGGGCGCGCCACAAAGCCTTAAGTGGCTGTGACGGCCGAAGCTTCAGAAATCAGTGTGCTTTCGGCTTTGTGCTCGTACCAAAATCGAGTGCAAACCGTGTCACGGCTCTCCTACGTTGTCCGTGTGCCGAGCGGGGTCTTCGCTTCCGCCGGGTGATCCCCCCTGCCCTCCGACCCCTGTTGCCCGAGCCTTTGCGCGGGAAGTCCGTGTGGAAGGTGAGTTTTCGCTCGATGGATTACGCCAGGGTGAAGAAGGCGCCCCCTCCGATCTGATCGCAATGCTCTGCGGACTTCGAGGCCGCCGAAAGGGCAAGGCGCGGCGAGGGGGCCCCGCCACCATCCTCCGTGCACCGAGCGGTCATGCCCGCGGTTGAGGAGGTTGTGGCTGACGAGTTGGCGCGTCTCCTCGTAGGGGATGCAAAAGAAGGCCGTCAGCCCTTCGATGCGACGGACCTCGGGGCCACCCCCGGCGCGGTCGGGCCGCCTCCAGACCGTTCCGCAGATCCTGTCAGGCGGGGGCGAGATATCCGGCGACCGCGGCGGCGAGGCCGACCGAGGCGTCGCGGATGTCGGGCACGGCGATGCACTCCCAGAGCGTGCCGCGCAGGAGCGGGCCCATCGCCCAGAGGGGCGCATCGGTCCCGCGCAGCCGCCCCTCCGGGGCCGCGTCGAGGCCGAGGCCGAACGGCCCGGGCCGGACGAGGCCGCGGGCCAGCAGGTTGCGCACCAGGGGGTCCCGCGTCTCGGCAAGGCGGCTGAAACCCGTGGCGTCCAAGATAGCCTGGACCGCGAGCGTGCAGGTGTTGCCGCCCCCGCGTGGCTGGAGCGTGACCAGGGCCCCGGCCGCGTCGTCCGCGACGGCGCGGATGCGCCCGGCCCGGAGGACCAGGGTGCCGCGCGCGATCTCCTGCGCGACGGTGTCGGCGGCCGGTGGCGCCGTGCGGTGGCGGTGCACGTCCCAGTACGGGCGCAGGTGGCGCAGGAAGCGCGCCTGCTCGGCCCGGGGCAGACCCGTCCAGAGTTCGTCCGTGATGGGGCGCAGGGCGTCGACCACGCTGCGCCAGTCGGTGCCGGCCCGGTGCGCGGCGGCGATCTCGGCGCGGCCCCAGGCGAGGAGCTTCCGGACAGAGGCGCGGGTCGCCGCGTCGAAGCACGGGCGCGGCCCGGCCGGCACCGGCGCGTGCGGTTTCGGCACGAGGCCCCGGCGGGACACGGCGACGATGCGACCGCCAAAGCCCTGGCGGCGCAGGGTCGCGACCGCATCCATCATGGTCAGGCCTGTGCCGACGATGAGTACGTCGCGGGCGGGATCGAGGTCGGTGAGCGCCCCGGCGTCCCAGGGATCGCGCTGGTGCCGGCTCTGCGCGGCGACGGGGCCGGGTAGGTTGCCCATGGCGAGGATCGCGGCCGAGACGGGACGGCGCGTGCCGTCCGCCGCGTGGGCGACGAGGCCGCCCGGGCGGGGCTCCAAGTCGCTCAGATTCTCGCGCACGACCCGCAGGCGCGCGCCGGCCCCCACCTCCAGGCGGGCGAGGTGCTCGGAGAGATAGCGCCCGTAGAGCCCCCGCGCCGCGAAGGTGCCGGCCGGCGTGCTGCGGATGCCGGCGCGCTCGGCCGCATCGAACGCCGTGCGGGCGAGCCAGTCCGCGAAGTCCTGCGGCCGCTCGGGATCGGCGCTCATCTGCGTCGCGCGCAGATTGAGCAGGTGGTCCGGGTTCGCTGTTCCGTAGGCGAGGCCCCGGCCGGGTGGATGGGCGCGCTCGTAGAGCAGCACCGAACGGTCGGGCGGCAGCGCGCGCAGCAACTGCGTCGCCGCCATCAGACCGCTGAAGCCGCCCCCCACCACCAGGACGGGATGGGGCCCCTCGATCGCTGTCATCGCGTGTGCTCCATGTCCGGTCGGTCCTGATCTGGCGCGTCCTGAGCTGCCGCGACCCTGATCGTCGATCCGTGGCGCGGCCCTCGGGAGCGTTCGTTATAGAGAACAAGACGACGGGGGGAAGGCGCTCCCGACATGGTCGTGCGGAGTATCTTGAATACGACAGAACGGTCATCGGGGGGTTAATACCCCTGAACCGCAAGATAATCCTCGTCGCTGACGCAAGCGTGAAAGACTATTCCCCGAGCGCTAGTTCTAAAAAAAGAACGTTCCCGTTGACTCGGGGTGCAGCCGGCGGGACGATGCGCGCGCTTTCTCCCCGGATGTTTTCGTCCCCGGGTCCCCTCCCCCGGTCACCTTCGAGCCGTCCCATCCCGACGTTTCCCGCATCCCATCAGCGCGACTCGGTCCTGCGCGACCTCGCCCGGCTCTTCGCCGAGCGGGCGGCCGGGCATGACCGCGCGGGGCGCCTCGCACAGGACAACATCGCGGATCTGCGGGCGGCGGGCCTGATGGGGCTGACCGTGCCGGAGCGTCTCGGCGGGGCCGGTGCCAGGCTGGCGCGGGCGGCCGAGGTCATCGGCACGCTCGCGCAGGGCGATCCCTCCACCGCCCTGGTGCTGACCATGCACCTCATCCAGCACGGGCTGATCCATCGGCGTGGGGCCTGGCCCCCTGCCCTCGCCGACCGGGTCGGGCGCGCAGCCGTGAGCGACGGCGCGCTCATCAACGCCCTCCGGGTGGAGCCCGAACTCGGCACGCCCGCGCGCGGCGGACGCCCCGCGACCGTGGCACGGGCGACCCCGGAGGGCTGGCGCGTCAGCGGGCGCAAGATCTACTCCACGGGCTGCGAGGCCCTGGCCTACGGCCTCGTCTTCGTGGCGACCGACGAGGCCGCGCCGCGCGTCGGCAATCTGCTGGTGCCGATGAACGCCCCGGGCCTGCGTATTGTCGAAACCTGGGACCACCTCGGTCTGCGTGCCAGCGGCAGCCACGACGTCGTCCTCGACGATGTCCTCGTGCCCGCCGACCATGCCGTGGATCTGCGCGCGCCCGAAGGCTGGGGCGCGCCCGATCCGGTCCAGCAGGCCTGGAACGCCGTGCTGCTCGCCGCCCTCTACGACGGGGTGGCGCGGGCGGCGCAAGACTGGTTCACGGCCTTCGCGCAGGAGCGCCGGCCGGGCAGCCTCGGCCAGAATCTGGCGGCCCTGCCCCGTTTCCAGGAGGCCGCGGGCGAGAACGCCCGGCTCCTCGCCCTCGACGCCCGCCTGATCCGCGCCCTCGCAGAGGAGACGGATCGCGGGCAGCCGCCCTCGGTGCAGGATTCCGGCTTCCTGAAGCTCACCGTGACGGAGAACGCCGTCGCGGTGGTGCAGCGCGCGGTGGAGCTTGCCGGCAATCCCGGCCTGTCGCGGGCCAACCCGCTGGAGCGGCACCTGCGCGACGTGCTGTGCGGGCGCATCCACTGGCCGCAGGGCGATGCCGTGCGCGCCGCCGCCGGCCGGGCCGCCCTCGGCCTCTGACCGAACCCTTGAGCGAAGGAGATCCCATGCGCTTTCCCAGCCCCGACGCGATCGAGTTCATCGGTTTCGCCGCCCCCCGCTACCAGTCGGAGACCCACGCGCCGGAAGGCCCGGCCATCGACCGGGATTACCTGCGCCTCATCGCCCAGGCCCACGAATGGGGCGGGTTCGACCGCATCCTGGTGGCGTTCTACGCCACCGCGCCCGACGCGCTCCTGCTCTCGGCACAGATCGCGGCGGTGACGGACCGCATTGGCCTGATGATCGCCCACCGAACCGGCTTCACCGCCCCGACCGTGGCTGCGCGCCAGTTCGCGACCCTCGACCAGCTCACGGGCGGGCGCGTCGCCATCCACGCGATCAGCGGCGGCGACGACCGCGAGCTCGCCCAGGACGGCGACCACCTCACCAAGGACCAGCGCTACGCCCGCACCGACGAGTTCCTGACGATCGCCCGTCAGGTCTGGACCGCCGCGAGTCCCTTCGATTTCGCCGGCGCGCATTACCGGGTTGAGCGTGCCTTCTCCGAGGTGAAGCCGGTCGATGCGCGCGGCATCCCGGTCTTCTTCGGCGGCGCTTCACCCGCCGCCATCGCAGTAGCGGGCCGCCACGCCGACACCTACGCCCTCTGGGGCGAGAGCCTGGATCAGGTTCGCGAGGCGATTCGGACGGTCCGCGCGGCGGCGGCCCCGCACGGGCGCGACCCGCGCTTCAGCCTGTCGTTCCGGCCGATCCTGGCCGACACCGAGGAGGCCGCCTGGGCGCGGGCGGAGGACATCCTGGCCCGCACCCGCGCCACCCGGGCCGCGCAGGGGCTCGGGCCCGCGGCCGCTCCGCAGAACGAGGGCTCACGCCGGCTGCTGGCGGCGGCCGCGCAGGGGAACCGCCTCGACGCGCGCCTCTACACCGCCATCGCGCGGGAGACCGGGGCCTCGGGCAACTCCACGGCCCTCGTGGGCACGCCCGAGCAGGTCGCCGAAGCCTTGCTGGCCTATCACGACCTCGGGGTGCGCACCTTTCTGATCCGTGGCTTCGACCCGCTGGAGGACGCCATCGCGTATGGCCGCGACCTCATCCCGGCCGTCCGCCGGCTGCTGGCCCGGCGCGGCTCCCGAGCGGAGGCGGCGTGATGCGGTTCCGCCGCGCGGTCCTCGCGCTCCTCGCCCCGACTCTCTTGGCCCTGACCGGGCTCGCTCGCGCCGACGAGACGGTGTTGCGCGTCGGCGACCAGCGCGGCAACGCCCGCGCGCTGATGGAGGCGGCCGGCGTGCTGGCCGACCTGCCCTACCGCCTCGACTGGAGCGAATTTCCCGCCGCCGCCCCGCTGCTGGAAGCGCTCAATGCCGGGGCGATCGATGCCGGCGGCGTGGGCGACGCGCCCTTCACCTTCGCGGCCGCCGCCGGGGTGCCGGTGAAGGCGTACCTCGCCTTCCGCAACCGGCAGGACGGCCTCGCGATCCTGGTCGGAAAAGATTCGCCGATCCGGGCCGTCTCCGACCTGAAGGGGAAGAGCATCGCCACGAATCGCGGCTCCATCGGCCATCAGGTCGTGCTCGCGGCGCTGGAAGAGGCGGGCCTGCCGGCGAGCGCCGTGACCTTGCGCTTCCTGCCGCCGGCGGATGCCAAGATCGCCCTCGCCAGCGGCAGCGTCGACGCCTGGGCGACCTGGGAGCCCTACACCTCCACCGCCGAGCTCGCCGGCCTCGCCCGGGTGGTGCGCGACGGCAACGGCATCACCCCGGGCCTGAGCTTCGCGGTGGCGAGCGATGCGGCGCTCAAGACCAAGCGGGCGCAGCTCGCCGATTTCGGCCGGCGCCTCGTGGCGGCGCGGGACTGGGCCCTGAAGGACCCCGCCCCCTACGCCGCCGTCTGGTCGAAGCTGATCGGCCTGCCCGAGGCGGTGCCCCTGCGCTGGTTCGCGCGGGCCCAGTACCGCGCCGTGCCGGTCGACGACGCCGTGATCGCCGACGAGCAGCGCAACATCGACCTCTACGTGCGCGCCGGCCTCATCCCGGCGGCCCGCGCGCCGAAGGCCGAGGCGATCCTCGATCGCAGCTTCGAACCGGGCGCGGCTGCGGTACGATAGGCCGCAACCCCCAGCGCGAGAGGCGATCCATGCACGGCGACCACGACCATCCCCACCCGCACGACGATCATGCCCACCACCCCGACGACCACGCGCACGCGGCCCCGGCCGAGCGCTGGAAGCACGACGGCGTGCGGGTGATCCCCGGCGACAAGCTCGACGCCAACACGCCCCAGACGCCGGGCATGTTCCGGCAGGCGGCGATCAACCATGCCCGCGTCGGCGCCCAGAAGATCTGGGCCGGCACCGTGGCGATCGCCCCGGACGCCAAGACCGGCGTCCACCACCACGGTGCCCTGGAGAGCGTGATCTACGTGGTCTCGGGCCGCGCCCGGATGCGCTGGGGCGACCGGCTCGAATACGTGGCCGAGGCCGGCCCCGGCGACTTCATCTTCGTGCCGCCGTTCGTGCCGCACCAGGAGATCAACGCCGATCCGGACCAGCCCCTGAACTGCGTGCTGGTGCGCTCCGACAACGAGGCCGTGGTGGTCAACATCACCGATGTCGAGCCCGTCGAGCGGCCCGAGACCGTCCACTGGGTCGACCCGATCCACAAGCATCCCTGACGAGACAAGACGCCATGATTCATCGCCGCCACGCCCTGCGCGCCGCCGCCGGCTTGAGCCTCCTCGCTTTGGTGCCCGACGCCGGGTGGGCCGCCGATGCGGACAGGCTCCGCATCGGTTTTCAGAAATCCTCGACCCTGATCGCCCTGCTCAAGGAAGATGCCGCCCTGGAGAAGGCCCTGGCGCCCCTCGGCGTTACGGTCTCCTGGCACGAGTTCACCAGCGGCCTGCCGATCATGGAGGCGTTGAACGCCGGGCAGATCGACGTGTCGGCGGATGTCGCCGACACCGTGCCGATCTTCGCCCAGGCCGCCCAGGCGCGGATCACATACATCGCCCAGGAGGCGGCCTCGCCGACGGCGCAGGCGATCCTGGTCGCGGCCGATTCGCCGATCCGGTCGGTGGCCGACCTGAAAGGCCGCAAGGTGGCGGTGACCAAGGGCGCCGGCAGCCACTACCTGCTGCTGGCGGCTCTCGCAGCGGAGAAGCTCTCCTTCAAGTCGATTCAGCCCGCCTACCTCACGCCCTCGGACGGCCGCGCGGCGCTCGCCAGCGGCAGCGTCGAGGCCTGGGTCGCCTGGGACCCGTTCCTCTCTGCGGCCGAGCGGCAGACGGGCGCCCGGACCCTGCGCGACGGCACCGGCCTATCCCAGTACAAACGCTATTACCTGGCCTGCGCCGACTACGCGACGCGGCGCGCCGACGTGCTGGCGATCCTGTTCGGCAAGCTGCGCGAGACCGGCGCCTGGGTGAAGGCCGACCCGGAGGCCGCCGCCGCCCGCCTCGGCGCTCTGTGGAAGCTCGACCCGGCCATCGTCGCCCAGGCGAACGCCCGGCGCAGCTACGCCGTGGAGCCGGTGACCCGCGAAGGCCTCTCCGAGCAACAGACCATCGCGGACGCCTTCCGCACCGAGGGCCTGCTGCCCCGCCCCGTCGACGCCGCGGCGCTGCCGATCTGGGCGCCCCCGTCCCTCTGAAACGGCCGCCCCTCTGAACCGGAACCGCGGTCGCTGCCCTGCTCGCAGATTCGTCGTACGCAGCTTAGGCGACGGCCTGCGGGGCGAGAAGGCCCTCGACGAACCGCGTGGCCGGCCCCGACAGCGCGGAAAAATTGCGGGCGTAGAGGTTGAGGGCGCTCACCGCCCAGGCGTCGGTGAGTTCGGCCGCATGCCGGTGGCGCTCGCCGAGGGCCCGGAAGGCGCCCTCGGCCATCACGCCGATGCCGCATTCGATCATCCGGCCCATGGCCGAGAGGCTGGCGGCCTCGACCCGCTGGCGCAGGGCGCGCCGGGCTTCGCGGGCGACGCGGTTGAGATGGATCTGCACCGTGCTGCTGCCGCGGATGCCGACCCTTCACGCGTTAACGGCTGACCCGGTGGCGTGGTTGATCGCCCATGCCGGAATCGGCGCATGAGCCGGCCGCACGGACCCGATCAAGCGCTCAATCCCGCGATCATCCGGATGAGTTCGGCCTGCGTGCGGGCGCCACATTTCCGGAAGACGTGCTTCAGGTGGGTCTTCACGGTCGAGCCCGCGACCCCGAGGGCGTCCGCGATGGCGTCGACGCCGGTCAGGCGCAACATCGCCTCGACCACCCGGATCTCGCTGGCGGTGAGGTGATGGCGCCGGGCGAACGATTCCAACGGACTGACGACGGCCTGTGACGGGGAGCGCACGAAGATCGCCGCGACCGCGCCCTGTGCGACGCCCGTGCTGCCGAGGCGTTCGTCGGAGAGCGGCAGGACCGTGGCCGTCCAATGGCCGTCGGCCGCGTCCGAGAGCGGGATCGCGTGGTCGTCGCCCGGATTTCCGTCGCGCTCGCCGATGGCGCGCAGATGCTCGAAGACGGCGCGGTCGGCGACGGTCGAGGTCGCCCGCACGCGCCCGCCGACCTCGCGAAGGAGGCGTCCCTCCTCGATCATCCGCCGGCCGCGGGCGTTGGCGAGCAGGAGGCGCCCGGTTTCGGAGACGAGGAGCACACCGGCCTCGACGTGGTCGAGCGCCCCGGTCAGCGCAGCCTCGCGCCGACGGCCGTTCACGAAGAGCCGACCGATCGCCACGGAGCGCAGGAGGTGTGGGGCGAGCAGGGCCATCCGGTAGCGGGCCGCCGGCTCCATCGGCTTACCCTGCCACTGGACCGTCAGGAAGGCGCCGCGGGTCGCGTCCCGCTCAAGGACGACGCCGAGGGAGTCCGTCATGCCCTGCGGCGCCAGCCATTCCCGATGGAAGCGGGTCCCCTGCATCTCCGCGTCGGGCACCATGTCGCTCGCCGAGACGACACCCCCAACGGGATGGAAGGCGAATGCGGGAAACAGCGGGTTCAGGGCGGCGTAGCGATCCTCGTAGAGCCGGGTGTAGTGCGGGTCGTCGTTGAACCGGAACAGGGTGTCGACGTCCGGCTTGAGTGCGTCGTGCCAGTACATCAGCGCCTGATCGCCGCCGACGAACAGGCAAACGCTCTCGATGGCGCCGGACCAGTCCTTCGGATCCACCGCGGCGTCGTAGATCCGCGCGATGACGGCGGAAAGGTCCGCGGGATCCGGTTCGTTCACGATCACCTCCGACAGGCACTACGGCGCGACAGGCCCTGGGTGGCCGAATTACAACACTGACGCCGCGCCGCTTCGCATCCTCCATTCGGTGGACGTCAGCCCCCGGACCGGACTGCAAGGTGTGGGCCGCGTGATCGGCTCACCCACGACGCGTGCCGGCAGCCGATCCGATCGATCGGCGGCCGTCGATCGCGTCGTCGATGTCACGACGCAGTCCGCCCGGCCCAGCTTTCGAGCGTGATCGCTCCCGGTTTCTCAGGCGAGGTTCATTTAATGGCCATCACCCGCGCTTCGACGGATTTCGAGGGAAACCAGGCCAACAACGGGAGCGGCGGTGCCTCCCTCTCGGGCGACGGCAACCTCGTCGCCTTCAGCAGCAACGCCACCAACCTCCGGGTTCCGAGCGGAGTCGTCGGCGTCGTCGTCAAGAACGCGGTGACAGGCGAGTTCGTGCTGGCTTCGAGCACAACCGACGGCCGGTCCTTAAGCGGAAACTCTTTTGCTCCATCGCTGGCCGCGGACGGCAGCGCCGTGGCCTTTGCGACCGACGGAAGCGAGATCGTTGACCAACCGAGCAATCTGCAGATCGCGGTCAAGAATCTGTCGAACGGCGACATCTCCGTTGTCACTGCGGCCGCCAACGGCACCCAGGGCAATGACGACAGCGGTGCCAATCCGTCGATTTCGGGCGACGGGCGCCTGGTCGGGTTCTCGAGCCTGGCTACGAACCTCGTCGGGGGCGACACGAACGCGACCATCGATATCTTCGTGAAGAACGTCGCGACCGGCGCGATCACACGCGCCTCGACCGCCGCCAATGGAACCCAGGGCAACGGCGCCAGCAACGTCCCGTCATTGGCCGGCAACGGGGGCAGCGTCGCCTTCCAGAGCGACGCCACCAACCTCGTGGCCGGCGACACCAACGGCACCACGGACATCTTCGTTAAAACGTTGGCCACCGGCGCCATCGTCAGGGCCTCGACCGCCGCCAACGGCACCCAGGCCAACGGCGCCAGTTTCAGCCCCTCGGTATCGCGCGACGGCAACCTCGTCGCCTTCGAAAGCACCGCCAGTAATCTCGTGGCGGGCGACACCAACGGCCGGAGCGACGTCTTCGTCAAGAACCTGACTTCGGGCGCCATCACCCGCGTCTCCACCGGCACCGACGGCACCGAAGGCAACGCGGAATCCGGAAACGCCCGGATCTCGGCCGACGGAACCAAGGTCACCTTCACGAGCCGCGCCGGCAACCTCGTGCCCGGCGACAGCAACATCGTCTCCGACGTCTTCGTGAAGGACCTGACCACGGGCACCCTGACCCGCGTCTCCGTCAACGCCTCCGGTACGCAGGGCAACGCGGCCAGTAGCTTCGGCGCGTTGTCGTCCGACGGCAGCCGCATCGCCTTCCAGAGCAACGCCACCAACCTCGTGCCCGGCGACACCAACAACGCCGGCGACGTGTTCGTCGCCGACACGGTCTGCTACGCCTCCGGCACCCGCATCCGGACCATCACCGGCGAGGTCGCGGTCGAGGCCCTGCGGGTGGGCGACTTCGTCGTGACCGGATCGGGCACCGCGCGCCCGATCCGCTGGATCGGCCACCGGACGCTCGACCTCCGCCACGATCCGCAGCCCGGCCTCGTCATGCCGGTGCGCATCGCCGCGCATGCGTTCGGGCCCGGACAGCCGGCCCGCGACCTCACCGTCTCGCCCGCCCACGCCCTCTGCGTCGCGGTCGACGGGGCCGAGGTGCTGATCCCGGCCATGCGCCTCGTCAACGGGACCACGCTCACCCGGGTCGCGGTCGAGAGCGTCACCTACTGGCACATCGAACTCCACAGCCACGACATCCTGCTCGCCGAGGGACTGCCGGCCGAGAGCTACCTGGATTGCGGCAACCGCAGCTTCTTCGCCAACGCCCCCGTCACCGAGCTGCGGGCGGTGCCGGACGTGCGCCCCGACGGGCCGTTGCCGTTCTGCCGGCCCTTCCACGAGGACGGCCCGGTGGTCGAGGCGGTGCGGGCGCGGCTCGAGGCGCGGGCGCGGGCGTCGGGCTGGCAACTCGATGCGGCGCCCGCCCTGGACCTGCATCTCGTCGCCGACGGCCGGGTGATCCCGGCCGCGCTGGACGGCCTGACCGCCCGCTTCGACCTGCCGGCGCCGGCGCGCGACGTGCGCCTCGTCTCGGGCAGCAGCGTCCCGGCCGAGGTGATCCGGGGTTCGGCCGACGACCGCCGCCTCGGTGTGATGATCCGCAGCCTCGTCCTCGACGACGGCGCGACGGGTGCCCGCAGCGTGGCGCTCGACGACCCGCGCCTGTCGTCGGGCTTCCACGCGCTGGAACGCGACGGCGCCGGTCTGTCCTGGCGCTGGACCGACGGCGCGGCGGTGCTGCCGGCGGCCTTGTGGGCGGGCTGCCGCGGCGCGCTCCGCCTGGAGGTGGCTCTGGGCGGCACCCCGCTGCCCCGCTGGGTCGCGCCTGCCCCGGATGCGGAGGCGAAGGGCGGGCTCCGGCACAGTGCCTGAGCCCCCTGCCACGCGAGTCATCGCGGCGGGTCTCGAGCGGCGGATTTCGATCAACAGGACGCCGCGTCGAGCGCCGCCTGGAACTCCGCTTCCGGCAGCAGGGACCCGCCGGTGGTCCAGACCACGTGCGTGCCGCTGCTGGCGTCGGGTCGGGCCGCGAGGCTCGGGGCCACGGCGGCGAAGGCCGCTGCCGCCGAGGGTTCGAGGCGCAGGGCGGCGCGGTCCCAGAGGTCGCGCACCCAGCGGAAGAGGGCGGCGTCCTCCACCGTGACCACCGCATCGATCAGGGCACCCACCGTGCCGGCGACCAGGAGCGAGGCCTGCGAGACCGCGAGCCCGTCGGCCGCCGTGCGGTTGTCGAGGCCGATGGCGTAGACGTCGACCGGGCGGTCCAGGCCGGCGGCGAGCTGCACCAGCATGCAGGGGGCCGCCACCGGCTCCACGAAGATGCAGCGCACGGCGTCGCCGTAGAGGAGCTTCAGGCCGAGCGTCACGCCGCCCGGCGCGCCGCCGACCCCGCAGGGCAGGTAGACGTGGAGCGGGTTCTGCGCGTCCACCGTGACGTTCGCGGCCCGCAGCTGGCGCTCGAGGTCGAAGGCCGCCGCCGCGTAGCCGAGGAACAGGTCGACGGAGCTCTCGTCGTCGACGAAATGCGCGTCGGCCCGTCCCGCGAAGGCGCCCCGCGCCGCCGTGACGGCGCTGCCGTAATCGCCCGCATGCTCGACCACGCGGGCGCCGAGATCGCGCAGGCGCCGCTTCTTCCAAGCCTTGGCGTCGTGGGACATGTGGACCTCGACCTGGATGCCGAGGGCGCGGGCCATCACCCCGACGCTGAACCCGAGATTGCCCGTGCTGCCCACCGCCACGGTATAGCCCGACAGGGCACGGGCGATCTCGGGGGTGGCGAGCCGCGCATAGGAATCGCCGAGGCTCAGCCAGCCGGCCCGCAGGGCGAGCGCCTCGGCATAGACCAGCACCTCGTAGACCCCGCCGCGTGCCTTGATGCAGCCCGTCACCGGCAAGTCGTGGTCGGCCTTCACCCACAGGGCCGCGTCGGCGCCGCCGCTGACATGGGCCGCAACCTCCGGCGCTAGCCGCAGCAGCGCGGAATCGATCCGTCCGCTCTCCAGGTCGGGGAACAGGGCCTTCAGCAGCGGGTCGAAGCGGCGCCAGCGCGCCTCCGCCGCCTGGACGTCGGGAAGGCCGTAGGCGAGCCCGGGCAGCACCTCGGCGGCCGGGCGGCAATGCGGATTGAGCCAGACCGTCGGCCGCCCCGCGCGCACCGCCTCCGGGATGCCTGAAAGCTGATCGGACATGGGCGGCGTCCCTTCTCGGATGGTGGATGCGGGCGCGCTCAGATGTCGAGGGGCGCGTCGTCGACGACCTCCTTCATCACGAAGAAGGTCCGGGTCTGGCGCACCCCCGGCAGGGCGATCAGCGTCGCGCTGTGAAGGCGGTTGAAATCCGCCATATCGGAGACGCGGATCTTGAGGAAGTAGTCGAAATCGCCGGCCACCAGATGGCAGTCGAGCACCATCGGCATGGCGCGCGCGGCGGCCTCGAAGGCCGCGAAGCTCTCGGGCGTCGAGCGGTCCAGCACCACGCCGACCATGACCAGAGAGCCGCGCCCGACCTTCTCGGGCGCCACCTGCGCCCGAACCCCGCGCACGTAGCCCTCGTCGAACAGGCGCTGGATGCGGCGATGGCAGGTGGCCGCGCTGGTGTTCACCCGCTTAGCGATCTCGGCATTGCCCATGCGCCCGTCCGCCTGGAGCAGGCGCAGAATCTTCAGGTCCATCCGGTCGAGACCTTCGGGCATGGAAGATCCTTTCGTTGAGTGGGCATCTCGCGAAATCCTGAGGCGCCTGACGGCGCCCGGCAAGCCGGAACGCAAAAATCGAGCCCCAACTTCGAGAGCACCTTTCGCGGGCTCTTTGCTAGCTTTTCCGGACTGACCACCGAGGACCCCTAGCCCATGCTGTCGAAATTCGAGCGCTATCCCCTCACCTTCGGCCCGACCCCGATCGAGCACCTGCCGCGCCTCACCGCGCATCTGGGCGGCGACGTGCTGATCTACGCCAAGCGCGAGGACTGCAATTCCGGCCTCGCCTACGGCGGCAACAAGCTGCGCAAGCTCGAATACATCGTGCCGGACGCCATCGCGAGCGGCGCCGACACCCTGGTGACCATCGGCGGCGTGCAGTCCAACCACACCCGCATGGTGGCGGCGGTGGCGGCCAAGATCGGCATGAAGTGCCGGCTGATCCAGGAGGCCTGGGTGCCGCACGAGGACGCCGTCTACGACCGCGTCGGCAACATCATGCTCTCGCGCATCATGGGCGCGGAGACGCAGCTCGTCGACGACGGCTTCGACATCGGCATCCGCGAGAGCTGGACGAAGGCCCTGGAGGACGTGAAGGCCAAGGGCGGCAAGCCCTACGCGATCCCCGCCGGCGCTTCGGTGCACAAGTTCGGGGGCCTCGGCTTCGTGGGCTTCGCGGAGGAAGTTCGCGCCCAGGAGGCCGAGATGGGCCTGCACTTCGACTACATCGTGGTCTGCACCGTCACGGGCTCCTCCCATGCGGGCATGGTGGTGGGCTTTGCCGCCGACGGGCGCGCCCGCAACGTCATCGGCATCGACGCCTCCTGCACCCCGGCGCAGACCAAGGCGCAGGTGCTGGAGATCGCCCGGAACACCGCCGAACTGATCGGCGCCCCGGCGATCACGGCCGACGACATCGTGCTCAACGAGGACTACGCCTACCCGGTCTACGGCGTGCCCTCGAAGGAGACCGTCGAGGCCATCCGCCTCTCGGCCCGCCTGGAGGGCATGATCACCGACCCCGTCTACGAGGGGAAGTCGATGCAGGGCATGATCGACCTCGTGCAGAAGGGGTTCTTCCCCAAGGGCTCGCGGGTGCTCTACGCCCATCTCGGCGGCGCTCCGGCGCTCAACGGCTACAGCTACACCTTCCGGAACGGCTGAGCTGTGTTAGAGGCCGCCGGGCTCGATCGGCGGCAGGGCCGCCACCAGCTGCCGCAGGAAGGCCTGGACGGCGTGCGGCAACCGGCGGTCGCGCATGACCTGGACCTGGATGCCGCGCATCAGGCTCGCCCGCGAGCGCACCGGGATGCAGACGAGTTCGCCGAGCCGCACCGGCGTCTGCACCGTGAGGGCCGACATCAGCGCCAGCCCCTTCGTCCGCCGGACGAAGGGCAGCAGCGCGGAGAAGATGTTGGCGGTCAGCGTCGGCTCGATGACGATGCCCTCCGCGAGGCAGGCCGCGTCGAAGACCCGCCGGGCGGTGGTGTCGAGGGTCGGCACCGCGATCGGGTAGGCCTGGAGGTCGCTGAGCTGGATCGAGGGCCGGCGCGCCAGGGGATGATCGGGGGCGCTGAGCGCCACCATCTCCACCGCGTTGTCGTACGCGACCGCGACGAGGCTCGATGGGGCGAGCGCGAAGGTGATGCCGATATCGGCATCGCCCGCCGCCACCACGTGCGTGACCTGGGCGGGAGGCAGCATCTGCACCTCGAAGCGGATACCCGGATGGGCGGCGTGGAACTCCGCGATCGCGTTCGGCAGAAGATCCAGGGCGAACCCCTCCGAGGTGGCGATGCGGATGAAGCCGCGCGCAAGCCCCTGCAATTCCTGGATTTCGGCCGCGACCTGCTCGGCCCGGATCAGGGTCTGGTGCGCGTGCGCGGCCAGAAGCTCGCCCGCCGGGCTCGGCACCATGCCGCGCGGACGCCGCTCGAACAGAACGCAGTCGAGTTCGGCCTCGAGATTGGCGATCTGCCGGCTGATTGCCGAGGCGGCGACGTTCAGTTGCGCCGAGGCCGAGGTGATCGACCCAGTTCGTGCAACCGACAAGAAGTAACGCAATCCTGAGTGGTTCATGACGACTGACCTTTGCCGTTTAGGCACGGCAGCAATCGCGAAATTCTACTTGTTGCGATGCAAAATGCACAACACCATGGCAAGACGAAAAAAGCGGCAGTTCGATGCGCCCGGCGGTTCGCCGGGGCGTGAACGGGCGAGAAGGATCGGAATGATGGCGAGACAGAGCTCAGTCGCGCGCGGAGCGCTCACCCTGCTGATGCTGGCGACCAGCGTCCCGGCACTCGCAGGCAAGGCCAACGACACCCTGGTCTACGCCTCCGACACCGAGCCGGAAAACGTCAGCCCGTATCACAACAGTGCCCGCGAGGGGGTTATCCTCGCCCGCAACGTCTGGGACACCCTGCTCTACCGGGACCCGAAGACCGGCGCGTACCAGCCGATGCTGGCCACCGCCTGGAAATGGGTCGACCCCGTCACCCTCGACCTGACCCTGCGCGAGGGCGTGACCTTCCACAACGGCGACCCGTTCGGGCCCGAGGACGTCGCCTTCACCTTCAATTACGTGCTGACGCCGGAAGCCCGCACGGTGACGAAGCAGAACGTCGACTGGATGAAGTCGGCGGAGGTGGTGGATGCCCGTACGGTCCGTATCCACCTGAAGACGGCCTTCCCGGCGGCGCTCGAATACCTCGCCGGTCCGACCCCGATCTTTCCCGCCGCCTACTTCAAACGCGTCGGCCTCGACGGCTTCGCCAAGGCGCCCGTGGGGACCGGCCCCTACCGCATCACCGCGGTGGAGAACGGGCGCGGCGTGAAGATGGAGCGCTTCGCCAAGTACTGGCCCGGCAGTCCGATCGGTTCCCCGAAGATCGGCAAGCTCGAATTCCGTGTCATCCCCGACGCCGACAGCCGGATGGCCGAACTCGTCACCGGCGGCATCGACTGGATCTGGCGCGTGCCGAGCGACCAGGCCGACCAGCTGAAGGCTGCGCCGAACGTCGCGGTGCTCAGCGCCGAGACCATGCGGGTCGGCTTCCTGCAGTTTGACACCCTGGGGCGGGCCGCCGCCAACTCGCCCTTGAAGGACGTGCGCGTCCGCCAGGCGATCTCCTACGCCATCGACCGCAAGGCCATGGTCGATAACCTCGTGCGCGGCGGCAGCCGGGTGATGAACGCGGCCTGCTTCATCGACCAATTCGGCTGCACCGACGAGGGCGTGCCGCGCTACGGTTACGATCCGGCCAAAGCCAAGGCGCTCCTCAAGGAGGCGGGCTATCCGGATGGGTTCGAGATCGATCTCGGCGCCTATCGCGAGCGCGACTACGCGGAGGCGGTGATCGGCTACCTGCGCGCGGTCGGCATCAAGGCGCGCCTGAACTACCTGCGCTATGCGGCCCTGCGCGACCTGATCCGCGGCGGCAAGGTCTCGATCGCCTTCCAGACCTGGGGCTCGTTCTCGGTGCTCGACGTCTCGGCCTTCACAGGCGTGTACTTCAAGGGCGGCGACGAGGATTTGACCAAGGACCCGGAGACCATCGCGGCCCTCCAGGCCGGCGACGGCGCCACCGATCCGGCGCTGCGCAAGGCGAAGTATTCGGAAGCCCTCAAGCGCATCGCGGGTCAAGCCTACGCGCTGCCGATGTTCTCGTACTCGACGAACTACGCCTTCACCACGGACCTCGCCTTCACGGCGCAGCCCGACGAACTGCCGCGCTTCTACGCGGCGTCGTGGAAGTGACGGTCGATGGTGTGCGGTGTCGCTACCCGTCGGTTGGAGTCATGGCGCGGGTCCCCTCTCCTGAAAGGAGAGGGACAGGGTGAGGTGCGTGACCTCTCCGGAGATGGACCACACCTCTCCCCAACCCTCTCCTTTCAGGAGAGGGAGCCCTGCGCGACCAGCACAGCCGTGTCGATTCATCAGGATTCGGACGAGACAACGCTGCAACCGAACGAAGGAACCCGGCCATGCTCAGGTTCATGATCCAACGAAGTCTGGTCGCCCTGGCGGTCGCCGTGACGGTGTCGGTGGCGAGCTTCATGCTGCTGCACCTCTCCGGTGATCTCGCCACCGCCATCGCGGGGCCGGAAGCGACCTCCGTGCAGGTGGAGGCGATCCGGACCCAGTACGGGCTCGACCAGCCCCTCCTGGCGCAGTTCTTCGCCTGGGCCGCCCGGGCGATCCGGCTCGACTTCGGAAACTCGTTCTACTTCCGCGAGAGCGTGATCGACCTGCTCGCAGCGCGCATGCCCATCACCCTGTTCCTCGGATTGGTGGCCCTGGCCGTGGCACTCTTCGTGGCGATCCCCCTCGGGGTGCTCGCCGCCGTCAAGCGCGACACCTGGATCGACCGGGTCGCCCTCTCGGTCTCGGTGCTGGGGCAGGCCATGCCGAGCTTCTGGTTCGGCCTGACCCTGATCATGATCTTCTCGGTGAACCTGCGCTGGCTGCCGGTCTCGGGCAACACGACCTGGAAGCACTTCGTGCTGCCGGCGATCGCGCTCGGCTACTACGCCATGCCGGCGGTGATGCGGCTCACCCGCAACGGCATGCTCGAAGTCCTCGCGTCGGATTACGTCCGCACCGCCCGCGCGAAAGGTCTCCCACCGCGCAAGATCCTGATCCGGCATGCTTTGCGCAACGCCGTCATCCCGGTGATCGCGCTCGCCGCCGTGCAGTTCGGCTTCATGCTCGGCGGCTCCATCGTGATCGAGGCGGTGTTCTCGCTCCAGGGCCTCGGCCAACTCGCCTGGGAATCCATCGCCCGCAACGACTTCCCCGTGGTGCAGGCGATCGTGCTGGTGCTGGCGATGATCTACATCGCCCTGACGCTGGCCGCCGATCTGCTCAACGCCTTCCTCGATCCCCGGCTGCGCCAATGACCCTCCAGCCCTCCGCTTCCCCGATCTCCGCCGGCTTGCCCGAGACGCCGACGACCCTCCCGGTCGACACCGCGGCGCCGCTCCCCGCCGCCCGCTCGCCCACCGCCCTGGCGCTGCGGCGCGGCCTCCACCACGGCGGCTTCCTCATCGGCGCCGGTCTCCTCGGAGCCATCGTGCTCTGTGCGCTGGCCGCCCCGCTGATCGCCCCGCACGATCCCTACGCGCAGGACGTCTCCCGGCGCCTGATCCCGCCGATCTGGCAGGCCAAGGGCAACTGGGACCACGTGCTCGGCACCGACAAGCTCGGGCGCGATTATCTCAGCCGCCTGATCTACGGCAGCCAGATCTCGCTGCTCATCGGGATCGCGGCGGCCGCCATCTCGGGCGTCATCGGCACCACGCTCGGCATCTGCGCCGGCTATTTCGGCGGCCGGGTCGACGCGGTGGTGAGCTACGTCGTCACCACGCGGCTGGCCATGCCCGTCGTCCTGGTGGCGCTCGCCATGGCGTCCCTCGTCGGCGGCTCGCTGAAGGTGGTGGTGCTGGTGCTGGGTTTCCTGCTCTGGGACCGCTTCGCCGTGGTCACCCGCGCGGCGGCCCGGCAGATCCGCGACCAGGACTTCATCGCGGCAGCCCGCGCCACCGGGTTTTCCCCGGCCCGCATCCTGTTCCAGGAGGTTCTGCCCAACATCCTCAACGCGCTGATCGTGGTGGCGACCCTGGAGATGGCGCACGCCATTCTGCTCGAAGCCGCCCTGTCCTTCCTCGGCCTCGGGGTGCAGCCGCCCCTGCCCTCCTGGGGCCTGATGATCGCCGAGGGCAAGCCGTACATGTTCTTCCAGCCCTGGGTCATCACCATCCCGGGCGTCGCCCTCCTGGTCCTCGTCCTGGCGATCAACCTGCTGGGCGACGGCATCCGCGACGTCACCGCCCCCGAGGGGCGGCGCTAAGCGCCGCTCCGTATCCGACCCCACCCCATCCCGAGTGCAGCCATGTCCCGACACGATGCGATCGCGCGCGCCGCGCGCCACTACGACGAGGGCGGTTTCCTCAAGGTCCTGCAGGATGCCGTCGCCCGTCCCACCGAGAGCCAGACCTCGGGGCAGTTGCCGAAGCTGCGCGCCTATCTCGCCGACTTTCTCGTGCCCCTGATCGCGCCGCTGGGCTTTGCCAGCCGCATCCTCGACAACCCGGACGGCACGCACGGGCCCTTCCTCGTCGCCGAACGGATCGAGGGGGCCGACCTGCCGACGGTCCTGATCTACGGCCACGGCGACACCGTGCGGGGCTACCCCGAGCAATGGCGCGAAGGCCTCGCCCCCTGGTCGATCACCATCGAGGGCGAGCGCTGGTACGGGCGCGGCACAGCCGACAACAAGGGCCAGCACATCCTCAACCTCGGGGCGCTGGCGGCGGTGATGGAGGCGCGCGACGGGCGCCTCGGCTTCAACACCAAGCTGCTGATCGAGATGGGCGAGGAAGCCGGCTCGCCGGGCCTGCGTGACCTCTGCCGGGCGGAAGCCCGGGCCCTGAAGGCCGACGTGCTCATCGCGTCGGACGGCCCGCGCGTCAGCGCCGAGCGGCCGACGATCTTCCTCGGCTCACGGGGCGGCTACACCTTCGAGATGCTGCTGGATCTCCGCGAAGGCGCCCACCATTCCGGCAATTGGGGCGGCCTGCTGCGCAACCCCGGCACGGTTCTGGCCAACGCCATCGCCTCCCTCGTCGACGGGCGCGGCACCATCCTGCTCGACGCCCTGCGCCCGCCCGCGATCCCCGACAACGTCCGCGCGGCGCTGGCCGACATCGCCGTCGGCACCGATCCGACCGCGCCGGCGATCGACGCGGACTGGGGCGAGCCCGGCCTGACCGCCGCCGAGCGGGTCTTCGCCTGGAACACTCTCGAAGTGCTGGCCTTCAAGACCGGCGACCCGGACGGCCCCCTCAACGCGGTGCCGCCCACCGCCAAGGCGACGCTCCAGTTGCGCTTCGTCGTCGGCACCGACTGGGAGGCGATCCTGCCGGCCCTGCGGGCCCATCTCGACGCGCACGGCTATCCGATGGTCGAGGTCCGCGCCGCCCGCACCGAAGTCTTCCGCGCGACCCGGCTCCCCGTGGAGGACCCTTGGGTCGACTGGGCGCTGGCGTCGATCGCCGAGAGCACCGGCAAGCGTCCGGCCCTGCTGCCGAATCTCGGCGGCTCGCTGCCCAACGACGCCTTCTCGGAGATCCTCGGCCTGCCCACCCTGTGGGTGCCCCATTCCTACCCGGCCTGCCTCCAGCACGGCCCCGACGAGCACCTCCTCGGCCCGCCCTCGCGCGAGGCCCTGATGCTGATGGCGGGCCTGTACTGGGACCTTGCCGAGACCGGGCCGGCGGTGCTGGCCCGGCGCGAAGCCCTCAAGGGAGCCTGAGCATGAGCGAGCCCGTCGTCCGCATCCGGAACCTCACCCTGGCGCTGCCGAAGGGCTCGGACCGGCCCCACGCCGTCGAGGACCTCTCCCTCGATCTGATGCCGGGCAAGATCCTCTGCGTCGTCGGCGAATCGGGTTCGGGCAAGTCGATGAGCGCCTACGCGCTCACCGGCCTGCTGCCCCGGGCCCTCAAGCCCGTCGGCGGCGAGATCCTGTTCGGGGGCCAGGACCTCCTCACCCTGGACGAGCGCGGCTGGCGCAACCTTCGCGGGCGCCGCATCGCCATGGTGTTCCAGGAGCCGATGACGGCCCTGAACCCGGTCATGCGCATCGGCGACCAGATCGCCGAGATGTTCGAGGCGCACGGGTTGCTCACGCCCGCCGAGCGGAAGGCCCGCGCCATTGCGCTCGCCACCGAGGTCGGCCTGCCCGACCCAGGTCAGATCGTGCGCGCCTATCCGCACCAGCTCTCCGGCGGCCAGCGCCAGCGCGCGATGATCGCGATGGCGCTCGCCCTCGAACCCTCGATCCTCGTCGCCGACGAGCCGACCACGGCGCTGGACGTCACCACCCAGGCGCAGATCCTCAAGCTGATCCGCGACCTACAGCGGCGGCGCGGCATGAGCGTCCTGTTCATCACCCACGATTTCGGCGTGGTGGCCGACATCGCCGACCATGTCGCCGTGCTCCAGCGCGGCCGGCTGGTGGAGCAGGGCAGCGCCGAGGCGGTGCTGAAGGACCCGCAGCACCCCTACACCAAGGCCCTGCTCGCGGCGGTGCCGAGCCTGGTGCCGCCGGGGCGCGCTTCCCGCGAGGCCGCGCCCCTCGCCCTCTCGGCCATCGGCCTGACCAAGACCTACACCAGCCGTGCCGGCCTGTTCGGCAAGCCGCGCGTGGTCGCGGCGGTCAAGGAGGTGGCTTTCGACGTCCGGCGCGGCGAAACCCTCGGCCTCGTCGGCGAATCCGGCTCCGGCAAATCCACCACCGCCCGCCTGGCGATCCGGCTGATCGAACCCGACCGGGGGACAGTGCGCCTCGGCAGCCTCGACTACACGGCTCTCGGGCCACGCGCCCTGCGCGATGAGCGCAAGCGCATCCAGATGATCTTCCAGGACCCGTTCGCGTCCCTCAACCCGCGCCGCACCGTCGAGCAGATCATCACCGCCGGTCCGATCGCGCACGGTACGCCGCGCCACGAGGCCCGCGCCCGGGCCCGCGAACTCCTCGACCTCGTGGGTCTCTCCCCGAGCGCCGCCGAGCGCTACCCCAACGCCTTCTCGGGCGGCCAGCGCCAGCGCATCGGCATCGCCCGGGCGCTGGCCATGGAGCCCGACGTGCTGGTGGCCGACGAGGCGGTCTCGGCCCTCGACGTCTCGGTCCAGGCGCAGGTGCTCGACCTCCTGGAAGACCTGAAGCAGCGCCTGAACCTCGCGATGCTGTTCATCACCCACGACCTGCGCGTCGCCGCCAAGATCTGCGACCGCATCGCCGTGATGCATCGCGGCAGCATCGTCGAGATGCGTCCGACCGCCGAACTGTTCCGCGCACCCGAGCACGCCTACACGCGCGATCTTCTGGGCGCGGTGCCGGGATTGCTGGCCGGGCGGGCCTGACACTTAGGACAGGTTGACAGGTCGGCGCTTCCTTTCCGGGTCAGGGCGCGACATGGTCCGTCCCCAAGGCCGGCCCCAGCACCGAAGAGCCCTGACCCATGTCGGAATTCGACGACCTGACTCCGTTCCTGGCGCTCCTCGGGGAGAGCGGCGTCCTCAGCGATCCCGCGATGACGGCGCGCTACACCCGCGACCAGCGCGACCTGATGCAGGGCGAGACCCCGGCGGTGCTGCGCCCGCGTAGCGTCGAAGAGGTTCAGGACCTCGTGCGGCTCGCCCGCCGCCACGGCTTCGGCCTCGTGCCGCAGGGCGGCAACACCGGTTATGTCGGCGGGGCGACGCCGGAGCCCGGCCGGCGTCAGCTCGTCGTCAGCCTCGAGCGGATGACGGGAATCCGCGCCGTCGACCCCCTGAACTTCACCCTGGCCTGCGACGCAGGGTGCATCCTGGCGGATGCGCAGCGGGCGGCGGACGCCGAGGGCCTGTTCCTGCCCTTGAGCCTCGGGGCGGAGGGAAGCTGCCGCCTCGGTGGCAACCTCGGCACCAATGCGGGCGGCCTGCAGGTGCTGCGCTACGGCATGGCCCGAGACCTCGTCCTCGGCCTCGAAGTGGTGCTGCCGGACGGAACGCTGTTTTCCGACATGCGGACCCTGCGCAAGAACAACGTCGGCTACGACCTCAAGCAGCTCTTCATCGGCGCGGAAGGGACGCTCGGCATCATCACGGGCGTGGTGCTCAAGCTCTGGCCGGCGCAGGGGCAAAGGGCGACGGCCTGGCTCGAACTCGCAGAGGGCGCCCCGATCCCCGAGATGGCCGCCCTGGTGCGCCGGGAGACCTCGGACCTCGCATCAACCTTCGAGCTGATCTCGGCCTCCTCCCTCGGTCTCGTGGCCGAGATGCGCGGCGCCGAGACCGGCCTGAAGGCGGGCCCCGGCGGCGCCGTGCTCCTCGAACTCACCGCCTCCTCGGAGCGGATTCCCCTCGACGACGTGCTGATGGGTTGCCTGGAGACGCTGATGGAGCGCGGCTGGGTGGAGGACGCGGTGTTGGCCCAGTCGGAGGCGCAGCGCCGGGCCTTCTGGGCGGTGCGCGAGACGATTCCCGAGGGGGAGAAGCATGCCGGCGGCTCGGTGAAGCACGACATCGCGCTGCCGGTCTCGCGCCTGACAGATTTCCTCGACCGGGGCGCCGCGCTCCTGGCCGAGCGGATGCCGGCTGTGCGCCTCTCCGTCTACGGCCATGTCGGCGACGGCAACCTGCACTACAACCTCGTGGTGCCGGCCGGCCGGGACCGCCTCGACTTCACCCGCGCGGTCGAGGCCGGTTTCGCCCACGAGCTCTACGCCGCCGCGATCGAACTCGGCGGCAGCTTCAGCGCCGAGTACGGCATCGGCCGGTTCAAGCGCGACCTGCTGGTGCGCTATTCCGATCCCGAGCGCCTTCGCCTGATCGAGACGGTGAAGCGCTCCCTCGATCCCGACGGGATCATGAATGCGGGCGCGATGCTCTGACCGGCGCGCCGCCGAAGCGAAGCCGGGCTCAAGGTTGCTCGGGCGGCTGAGACGCTTCCGCCCGTGCGGCAGCCTCGGCCCGGTCGCGGCGGATGCCGCGCCTCAGGACGATCAGCTGCCAGATCGCCAGCCCCAGGGCGAGGGCGAAGACGAGGCCGATATCGAAGGCGGCGAACAGCCCGTCGCTCACGGATTCGCCGTGGCGGCGCCCTCGCGCTCGCGCAGAGCCTCGATCAGTTCGAGAACCCGGACCGCCTGTCCGGCGACGTCCCACCAGGGCCGGGACGCGGGCACGGGGCGGTTCTGGACGGCCTCCACCAGGAAGGCCGTCTCGGCCAGCGGCGGGTCGGCGCGGCCCGGCCGCACCGGCGCCGGCACCAGGGCGCGCCCCAGGAGTGCTGCCTTGCGGCGGCCGGCGACGCGGGCACGGGTCGCGACGGGGTCGAGGCCGCCGCGCTCGATCTCACGGCCGATCTCGGCATAGATCAGGCGCGCCGCGCGGATCGCCGGCCGGCAATCTAGGGGCAGGCCGGACAGCCCGGCTTCCGAGCGCGCATAGAGCCCGTCCGCCACCGCGAGGAGGCGCACCACCAGGCCCTGGAGGGCGGGGCCGGCGACGGGCTCGACCAGGAACGCGGCCGGATCGATGCCGGCCTCCCGCATCCAGGCCAGGGGCAGGTAGAGCCGCCCGGCCCGGGCATCCTCGCCGATGTCGCGGGCGATGTTGGTGAACTGCATGGCGACGCCGAGGTCGCAGGCCCGCGCCAGGATGGCGGGGTCGCGCACCCCCATCAGCACCGTCATCATGGCGCCGACGCTGCCGGCCACCCGCGCCGCGTAGGCGGTGAGGTCCGACAGGGTCTCGTAGCGCCGCCCCTGCGCGTCCCAGGCCAGGCCCTCGATCAGGGCCGCCGGCAGGGCATGCGGCAGGTGGTGGGCGGTCACGAGGTCGGCCATGGCCCGGTCGGCGGGGGCGTCGCAGGGCGCGTCCTCGTAGATCCGGGAGAGCCGCGTCGCGAGGCGCGCCAGCGCGGCAGGCCGGTCGCGCCCGTCGACCTCGTCGATGGCGTCGTCGGAGAGGCGGCAGAAGGCGTAGAGCCCGTAGGCCGGGCGCCGGACGCGGGCCGGCAGCAGCGCGGAAGCCGCGAAGAAGCTGCGCGATCCGTGCCGGATCGCGGCGCGGCAGGCCGCGTGGTCGGCCGCGTCGGCGTGGGGAATCGCCCAGAGGGGCGGCCGGCTGGAGTCAAGCATCGACGCGGGCATCCGGCACCACCGTATCGAGAACCTTGGCCGAGGAGAGCACGCCGGGCAGACCCGCGCCCGGATGGGTGCCGGCCCCGACGAGGTAGAGGTCGCGGACGACCGAGGACGCGTTGTGCGGCCGGAACCAGGCGGACTGGGTCAGCACCGGTTCCAAGCCGAAGCCCGAGCCGCGGAAGCTCAGGAAATCGGTCTCGAAATCCGCCGGTGTGGTGACCCGCGAGGTCACGATCGACCCCAACAGGCCGGGCATCACCGTGGCCTCCAGGTGATCCGCGATGGCCTGCCGGTAGGGCTCGGCGAGGCGCGACCAGTCCTGGCCGCCCGCGAGATTGGGGACGGGGGCGAGGACGTAGAAGCCGTCGCAGCCGGGCGGGGCGAGGAGCGGGTCCGTGGCGGTGGGCCGGTGCAGGTAGAGGCTGAAATCCGGTGCCAGCACCTTGCGCTCGAAGATGTCGGCGATGAGTTCGCGGTAGCGCGGCCCCATCAGGATGGTGTGGTGGGCGATGTCGGGGAATTTGCGGTCGGTGCCGAAGTACCAGACGAACAGCCCCATGGAGGAGTGCGCGGCCTTCAGCTTGGCCCGGCGCCAGGCCGGTCCCTGCCCCGCCAGCAGGGTCAGGTAGGTGTGGGCGGAATCCGCGTTCGAGACCACGATGTCGGCGGCGATCCGCGTTCCGTCCGTGAGGCTCACGCCCCTGGCGCGCCCGTCCGCCACTTCGATGCGGGCGACCTCGGCGCCGCAGCGCACGGCGCCCCCCTGGCCGGCGATCAGGCCGACGAGGCCCTCGACCAGCCGCCCGGTCCCGCCCATGGCGAAGTGGACGCCCCAGCGCCGCTCCAGATGCGCGATCAGGCAGTAGATCGCACTCGCCCGGAACGGCGAGCCACCGATCAGCAGCGGGTGGAAACTGAAGACCGTGCGCAGGCGCTCGTCGCGGATGTAGCGGGCCACGAGGTCGTAGACCGAGCGGTGGCCGCCGAGCCGCAGCAGGGACGGCATGATCCGCAGCATGTCGGAGACCGACGAGAAAGCGACGTGCCCGAGTTCCTCGAAGCCGACCCGGCAGATCGCGGCGCTGCGCTCCATGAACTGCTCGTAGCCGGTCACATCCTCGGGCGAGAACCGGGCCACCTCGGCCCGCATCGCCTCCGGGTCGCCGCTGTAGTCGAAGGTCGCTCCGTCGGAGAAGCGGATGCGGTAGAACGGCAGCATCGGCGCCAGGGTGACGTCGTCGGCCATGCGCCGCCCGCACAGAGCCCACAGTTCCTCGAACAGGAACGGGGCCGTGACGATGGTGGGGCCGGCATCGAAGGTGAAACCGTCCTGACGATGCACGCGGGCCCGCCCCCCGGGCTGCTCCAGTCGCTCCAGCACCGTCACCCGGTAGCCGCGCGCGCCGAGCCGCACGGCCGCCGCCAGCCCGCCGAACCCGCTGCCGATCACCACCGCGTGCGGCAGGTCCGGCATCCTGGTCGCTTGGCTCGGCGCGTCGGCGAGTGTCAACATAAACTGACACTATCCAGTGAAACCTTGTTTGCGCAAGTCCGGAATCGCGGCGGGTTCAGAGAGCAGTCGACGGCTCGGCCAGGGCCGTCTCGGCGGCCTCGAGGATGAGCGCGGCCACCCGCTCGGGCGCCTCCTCGTGCGCCAGATGCCCGAGGTTGCGCAGCAGGCTCACCCGGGCGTTCGGCAACCGGTCCGCCAGCGTGAAGGCGGTCTCGGGGGCGATCGCCTTGTCGTCACCGCCCACCACCAGGAGCACCGGAACCCGCAAGCCCTCGATGGCCCGGTCGAGGCTCGCCAAATCCCAGTTCGCCATCATGCCGAGCGCCCCCGCCACGTGGCCGGGACAGCGGAACAGGCGGCGATACAGCTCAAGGGCGCGGGCATCGAGGCGCGAGCCGGTGCCCCGGATCAACCGCTCGACCGCGGGCCGGTCGGCGCTCCAGGCGAAGATCCGCGGGGTGATCGGGTTGAGGAACAACGCCCGGGCAAGCCCCGGGAATAGCACGGAGGCGAGGCCCGGAAACGGCGTCAGCGCGCCGTTCAGGGCCACGAGCAGGCGGGGATTCAGGCCGTCGAGGCAGAGCCGAGCGAGGATCGCCGCGCCGGCCGAATGCCCGACCACGAGGGTGGGCGCGGCGCCGAGATGCTCCAGCAGGTCACGGATCGCCGCCGCCATGCCGGGCAGGGACAGGCGACCGGCGGGGAGCGGATCGGTGAAGCCGTGGCCGGGCAGGTCCGGCGCCACCACCCGGAAGCGCTCGGCGAGGCGCGGGGCGAGGCCGGCCAAGGAATGGGTCGCCGCCCCGGTGCCGTGCAGGAGCAGCAGGACCGGCGCCTCCGGCGGCCCCATCTCCTGCACGTGCCAGCGCAGGCCGGAGGCCTCCACGAAGCGGCTCGCCGCGCGGTTGGGCCAGTCGGCGCCATCGCGCTCCCACTGGGGTCGGTCGCTCGGCGCCGGCATAGTCGGTCCTCTACCCCACCGCGCGGATCGCGCGGCTCATGGCCGTCGCGTCGGCGTAGGGAAGCGGGAGATAGCGCGCACCCATCGCCTCGGCGAGGCGGCGGGCGGAATCCTGGGGCCGCGCGGCGGTGTCGATGAGGATGCTGCGGATGGCGTGCGCCCTCAGAAGGGCCGCCGCGTCCAGGGCGTCGGCACCGGCCTGTGCGCGGCCCGGCATGCCCGCGCGGGTCACGTTGGCGCGCCCGTCGGTGAGCACCACGAGGGTGGCGGCGCCCCCCGCCCGGATGACGGTGCGGGCCAGATCCGCGGCTGCGTAGAGGCCCGACGCGAGGGGCGTGCCCCCGCCCCCCGGCAGGGCCGCGAGGTCGCGCCGGGCCCGGGCGAGCGCGCGCGTCGGGGCCAGGACGATCTCGGCGCCGGTGCCCCGGAAGGCCACCAGGGCGACTCGGTCGCGCCTGATGTAGGCCTCCGCGAGGAGAAGCTCGACGGCGCCCTTGGCCTCGGCGAGGCGCTCCAGGGCGGCCGAACCGGAGGCGTCCACCGCGAAGATCGTGGTGGTCTCCCCCCGCTGGCGGAACCGGGTGATGCGGACGTCGCTCGCCCGCACCCGGAAGGCGGGGCCGGCCCCGCCCTCGGCCGCGCGCAGGCGCTGCCACGGCGCGGCGGCCCGCAAGGTGTCGATGAGGGCGAGGCGCCCCGCGCGGGGATGGCCCGGGCGCGTGCCGGCCGGGCGGCCGGAGCGGACGGACTTTAGGAGGGCGCCGGCCTTGCCCGCGCGCGGCGGCGGCGTGCGCGCCCCGGCGGCGGCGAAGCCGGCGAGGAGCCCGGCCGGAATCGCCGCCCGCGCGGCTTCGACCACGCTCTGCGCCTGCGCGTCCATCCTGCCGCCGGCCTCGGGGGTGTCGCCGTCTTCGGCGGTGCCATCTGGCTCGGAGGTGTCGCCGGCCTCGGCGGGATCGGGAGCCGCCTCGCCCGGGGCGGTCTCCGGCGGAGCCTCCCGGGTCTCCTCCGCGACCGGCGGCATCCGCATCGCCCGGGGCGCCAGGACGAGGCGCGCCGCCTCGCGGACATCGTCCCCGGCCAGCGTCGCCCGCCCTGCCTCGGCCGCAAGACGGTGCGCCACCCGCATGGCCAGGAGGGGCGCGCGCAGGGAGAGGATGCCGAGTCCGGCGGCCGCCCGGCAGAGATCCGCCACGGCGGCGTCCACCGGACGGGCCTCGTCGACCTCGGACGGATCGCGATCGTCGAACGCCCCGCGGGTCTCCCCCAGGGCGATTCCGGTGAGGTCGAGATGGAAGGCGAGGCGGTCGGCGAGGGCGTCGGGTACGCGCTCGTCGTCGCCCGTGCCCTCGTCGAGCAGGATCAGGCCGAAACGCGCGGGCGCGCCGCCGGGGACCCGGCCGGTATCCAGGGCTCCGGCGAGGCGCGCGGCGGTGCCGGGCGTCAGGCGCTCGGCCATCGGCACGACCAGGAGGCCGCCATCGGCCTCGGACAGGAGGCCGGCCTCGGTCACGGGGCGGCCGGCCGCCAGGGTCGCGGCGAGGTCGATTCCACCGAGGAGGCGGTCGTCCGGGATGCCGGCCGGCATACGGCGCAGGGGTGTACCGGGGCGAAGCCGCCCGCGCAGGTGATCCAGCCACAGATCGCGCACCGGCCCCGCGCCGGCCCGGATAACGACGCCGCCGCAGCCCACGGGATCGGCGGCGGTCAGGTCCGCGACCCGCAGGGCACGGGACCAGGGCGTGCTCATAGCGCCAGGACGTCCTCCACCGCACGGGCGACCCGCGCGGTGGAGCCGGACTCGTCGAGGGGGTTGCGGCGCAGGCGGTGGCGCAGGGCCGAGGGGGCGATGCGGGCGAGGTGGTCGAGGTCCACCGTCTCGGCGCCCTCGTAGGCGGCGAGCGCCCGGGCCGTGCGCATGAGGGTGAGTTCGCCGCGCAGGCCGTCGGTGCCAAGGGCCAGACAGAGTCGGGCCGCGGCCTCCAGGGTGGCGTCGGGAACGCTCAGGGCGGGCAGGCGCGCGCGGGCGGCCGTGAGGGTCCGGCGGATGGCGCGGTCGGCCTCCGCGTAGGCGGCGCAGAACCCCGCCGGGTCGCGCTCGTAGGCGTCGCGTCGCCGGACCACGTCGATGCGGGTCGGCAGGTCGGTGGGGGTCGTCACCTCGACGGCGAGGCCGAAGCGGTCGAGGAGTTGGGGCCGCAACTCGCCCTCCTCCGGGTTGCCGCTGCCCACGAGCACGAAGCGCGCCGGGTGGCGCACGCTCAGGCCCTCCCGCTCCACGGTGTTGACGCCGGAGGCCGCCACGTCGAGGAGCAGGTCGACGATGTGGTCGTCGAGAAGGTTGACCTCGTCGATGTAGAGGAAGCCGCGATTGGCTCGCGCCAGCAGGCCCGGCTCGAACGCTTTCTCGCCCCGGGTCAGGGCCCGTTCGAGGTCGAGGGCGCCGACCACGCGGTCCTCCGTGGCGCCCAGCGGCAGGTCCACCACCGGCACTGGGATCGCATGGGCCTTGCGCGCGCCGGATGCCCCGGCGCAGTGCGGGCAGCGCCCCGGCGGTTCGGCCGGATCGCAGGCATAGGGACAGCCCGCCACGGCCGCCATCGGCGGCAGGAGGGCGGCGAGGCCCCGGATTGCAGTGGACTTGCCGGTGCCGCGATCGCCGAACACCAGCACGCCGCCGACGGACGGATCGACGGCCGCGATGAGGAGCGCGCGGCGCATCTCGTCCTGGCCGACGATGGCGGAGAACGGGAAGGTCGGCGGCCCGTCGTCGGGGCGCTCGGCCGGCGCGTCGTGCGCCAGCGGCCCCGCGATCTCGATGCTCCTGCCCGCCGGACGGCGCGGCTTGCGCCCGCCAGGGTGCGCCTCCGGGGGCGGTGAGGCCATCGGTCGGATCGATCCGTTGATCGGCATGGGGCCTCCTCGGACAAGTCGGTTCGGCACGGACGGCGCCGCCCGGCCGCCGGCGCTACTCGGCGGCGGCGCGCTGCACGCCCATCCGGCCCCAGATGGTGCTGAGCGCGTCGACGAGGTGGGCGATGTCGTCGTCCGAGTGCAGCGGCGAGGGCGTAATGCGCAGGCGCTCGGTCCCGCGGGGCACGGTGGGGTAGTTGATCGGCTGGACGTAGATGCCGAACTCGTCGAGCAGGGTGTCGCTGATCGCCTTGCACAGCACCGGGTCGTAGACCATCACCGGCACGATGTGACTCTCGTTGGACAGGTAGGGGATGCCGGCGGCATCGAGCCGGGCCCGCACCGTGGCCGCGCGGTCCTGGTGGCGAGCACGCTCGGCCCCACTGGCCTTGAGGTGGCGGATGCTGGCGGCGGCACCGGCGGCCACGGCGGGTGGTAGCGAAGTTGTGAAGATAAAGCCCGAGGCGAAGCTGCGCACGAAGTCGCAGAGCTTGGCCGAGCCGGTGATGTAGCCGCCATGCACTCCGAAGGCCTTGCCCAGCGTCCCCTCGATGACGTCGAGGCGATGGGCGAGGCCGTCGCGCTCCGAGATGCCGCCGCCGCGCGCGCCGTAGAGGCCGACCGCGTGGACCTCGTCGAGATAGGTGAGCGCGCCGTGCGCCTCGGCCACGTCGCAGATCTCCGCGATCGGGGCGATGTCGCCGTCCATCGAATAGACCGATTCGAAGGCTACGATCTTCGGGCGGGATGGATCAACGAGGCGCAGCTTGCGGTCGAGATCCTCGGGGTCGTTGTGGCGGAAGATGTGGCGCTCGGCGCGGGCAGCCTTGATGCCCTCGATCATCGAGGCGTGGTTGCCCGCGTCCGAGAAGATCGCGCAGCCGGGCATCTGCGACCCGAGGGTGCCGAGGGCCGCCCAGTTCGAGACGTAGCCGGAGGTGAACAGAAGTGCGGCCTCCTTGGCGTGAAGGTCGGCGAGCTCGCGCTCCAGGAGCACGTGGTAGTGATTGGTGCCCGAGATGTTGCGGGTGCCGCCTGCCCCGGCGCCGCAGCGGTCCAGGGCCTCGTGCATGGCGCCGAGCACGCTCGGATGCTGGCCCATGCCGAGATAATCGTTGGAGCACCAGACCGTGACGGGGCGCGTGCCGGCCGGCGTGTGGTGGGTGGCGTGCGGGAAGCGGCCCGCCTGCCGTTCGAGGTCGGTGAAGACGCGGTAGCGTCCCTCGCGATGCAGGCCGGCCAAAGCAGAGCCGAAGATCTCTTCGTAGTTCATGCCCGTCCCCTTCCCTCGTTGGACGGCGGGCTTTTCGAGCCCGCTCGCGTAGTCTGCCGCGCTGGCGGCGTGGTTTGAGCCGATCCGCGGATGCGGAGCGGTCATTCAGTGGCCCTCGGCGTCACTGCGCGCCGCGACTGGCGACGGCACCGCGCCGCGATCGGAGATCTTCGGCAGGCTCCATTGCCAGAGCGCGGCCGAGGGCAGCGGCAGCATGAGGAAGCCGTGCTCCAGGGTGGCCAGCGCCATCAGGGTGGCGAGGATGCTGAGGCCCGCGACCTCGTGGGCCGTGATGCCCTCGGCGAGTGCGGCCAACACCAGCGCGGCGGTGGCGAGGCCGGCCGCCGTCACCGAGACCGGAAAAAGCGGGTTCATGGCGCGCACGCGCAGGTAGCTGCCGAGATAGGCGAGGTGCTCGGGCAGGAACTCGGCGTTGAGGTTGCGCACCCCGAGGAACAGGTTGAGACGGGCCGAGAGGTTCATCCCCCACAGGACGAGGTAGGTCCACAGGGCGAAGAGATTCGGCTGGCCCCAGGTCAGGACCAGGATCGCGAGGCCGCCCGCGACGATGGCCGCCTCGTGCCAGAGGCTGGTGGCCGCCGCCGCCCGGAAGCGCGCGAAGCCCTCGGCACCGGGCGGGCAGGCCCGGGTGCGCGGGCCGGAGACGAAGCCCATGTAGTAGCTCATCTCCTGCCAGCCCCAGACCACCAGGGCCGCCGTGAAGGCGACGTAGGCGCTTCCCGCGCTGGCATCCCCGGCCGAGGCGCCGATGGCCCAGAGGGCCAGGGCGAGGACGCCCGTGCCCGCCGCCATGCTTACACCGTGCGTGGCGCGCGGGCGATGGTCAAGGAGCAGGATCACGCCGGTGGAGAACCACCAGACCAGCACCGCGTAGAGGGCGGGAAGCGCGTAGGCCGCCATCCTACCAGACCGGCTCGAGGCGGATCTGCGCCGGCATCGGGTTGTCGAGGGTCGGCAGGGCGTAGAGCCGGGCGAAGTTCACCGCCGAGGCGGCGATCCAGAACCCGTGCTTGAGCTTGCCGAGAACCCCGCCCTGCGCCTTGGCGTCGGCGATCCCGATGGAGCAGGCGAGGAGCCGGTCCAGAGCCTGCTTGAAGCGTGGGTTCTCGAGGTCCAGCGTCAGCGGGAAGGTCTGCTTCGAGATCTCGGAGGTGATCCGGAAGACCTGGAAGTCGTAATCGCTCGGATCGACGCCGAGCGCCTCGTGGAAGGCCGGGCGGCAATGGTCACGGACATACATGGTCGCGAAGACCGCGAGCAGGAAGAACTTGATCCAGTAGCGGTTGACGCCCGAGGTCAGCTTCGGGTTGGCGCGCATGAGGAGCGCGAAGGCCTCGCCGTGCCGGAACTCGTCGTTGCACCACTTCTCGAACCACTTGAAGATCGGGTGGAAACGGCGATCCGGATTGCGCTCCAGTTCGCGGAAGATGGTGATGTAGCGGGCGTAGCCGATCTTCTCCGAGAGGTAGGTGGCGTAGAAGATGAACTTCGGCCGGAAGAAGGTGTACTTCTTCGATTTCGTCAGGAAGCCCAGATCCACGCCGATGCCGAAATCCTTCAGCACGTCGTTGATGAAGCCGGCGTGGCGCGCCTCGTCGCGGCTCATGAATCCGAACAGCTCACGGATATCGGGGTTCTTGGCACGCTTCCTCATCTCGGCATAGAGCACGCAGCCCGAGAACTCGGCGGTGATCGACGAGACCAGGAAGTCCATGAACTCCTTGCGCAGGGCCGGGTCGAGCCCGGACATGTCGAGGTCGAATTCTTCGTTGCGGGTGAAGTGGCGCTTGTTCGGATCGGCGCGCAGCTCCGCGATGAGCTTGTTCCACTCGGCCCGCACGGGCTCCACGTCGGTGCGGTCGAGTTCCTCAAAATTGGTGGTGTAGAAGCGTGGGCTGAGGAAGGTGGTTTCCTGAGCGGCCTTGGTCCCCTCGTTCATGGGGAATTTGGGTGCGAATTTCGGGGTGGGCTGCTGGATCGCTGCGGTCACAGGCGCCTCCTCTCGGAAAAGCTGACTTCGTAGAGTTCGGTGAGTTCGAGGTGGCCCGCGAGCTTCGTCCAGAGCCGTTCCAGGCGGCCCGCACGGGTCACGGTGGCGGTGCGCTGGACGACGAGGCGCTCGCCGTAGGGCACGGAGGTCGGGGCGTCGTGCACCTGCACGGCGTCGCCGGGCTCGATCTCGAAATTGGCGTCGAGGACCACGTGTGCGTGCAGACTTTCCGAGGTCTGCTCGATCTCGACGGTACAGGGGACGTCGACGGTGCGGCGTCCGTTCAGCCAGGCCATCATGGTGCGGCTCCCATCGCGCCCTTCGCCGAATTCCTTACCGGTTCGGCGTTCATGGGCGCTGTGCCACAAGACCCCGGAATACCGTCCGCTGGCAAGGCGGTCCGGCACACATCCTGGGCGGGCATGGGTTCGGAGGGCGGGGATCCGGCGGGCAGCAACCGGGCGAAGGCGGCGTAGTTCGAGGGGCCGAAAGCGCCGAAATCCACGCTGCGGCCGGTCAGCGAATCGTCGAGGCGCAGGGAGCCGTCGTCGAAGCGCGTCAGCCGGAACGGCACCTCGCGGGAGAGGCCGGCACGCAGGCGCCCCTGCGCGAAGCCCCGCAGGGTGGCGCGGATGAAATTGTCCTCCCCCGGCCGAACCGTCGCGACGAGATCGCCGCGCTCCGCATCCCGCAGCGCGATCGAGCCGTCCGCAGCGTCGTCCACACGCAGGGCGAGGCTCTGGACCGGACGGGCCGGCTCCATCCGGGTCAGGCCGACGCTCTCGACGCGGCCGACCGTGATGGCCAGGACCACGAAGCCAACGAGGAGGCCGACTCCGGCGACGAGGCTCCGCGAGGTGCGGCCGGCGGTGCGTGCGAGGGGATGCGGGTTCATCGGATCAGCTCGCGGTGGCGAGGCGAGGGCCGGGGGCCACGCGCGGCCGCAGCACGACGGGACCGGCCACCTCCTCCGGCACCGCTCGATGGGCCGCCAGCGCGCGGGCCAGAATCTTGGCCACCTCTTTGCCATCGGCGACCGTGCGCAGCATCGGCTCGGGGCGGTTGACGTGCCAGGGCCTGGCATGGGGCCAGAGATGGAGATAGGCGACGCGGTTGCCCGGGCGAAGGCGCAAGGGAAGGTCGGCGCTGCCGTCACGGTAGAGCCGGCACTCGGCCGCTTCCACCAGGGCGAACGGCAGGTTCAGGGTCATCGGCAGGGCGATGCCGACGCGCATCACCACGCGGCGGTTGGTGATGGTGTAGGTGGTGGTGCGGGCCGAGAGCCAGCCGAGGAGGCCCAGGAGCAGCAGCGCGCCGGTGCCGATCGCCAGGGTGGGCAGGGCGAGCGAGACGGCCTCTAGGGCCTGTCCGGCGAGGGCCGCCGGCAGCGCGGCCCAGAGGGCGAGGCCGGCGAACCAGAGACCCACGAGGGTCAGGTGCAGCGCCCGGAAGGCGACGCCGAAGCCGCAGGGGCGGCCCTGCCAGAGAATGTGCTCGCCGGCCGGCAGCGGCGCCGGCAGGCCCGGCGGGGCGTCGAAGGCGTTGGCGGGCAGGTGGGGCCCGGAGCGTTTGGCCAGGGGGCGCTTGGCGCGGGAGGGTTTGGCGAGACGGCTCACAGGATGGCCTCCTGGCGCGTGGGGGTGGCGTAGAGGGTGCCGCCGCCGAAGAAGGCCATGATCCGCTCCTCCTCGTTAAGGGTGACCGAATCCGGGTCCTTGGTGGTCGGAATGTCGGCGAACTGCTGAGCGAGCAGGGCTTCGCAGGTCACCCTCTGCGAGAAGCGGCCGGTCCGGCAGAAGGTGGCGGGCATCAGCACCCGGCGCCCGCCCGCCCCGAGTTCGACCTCGTAGTAGCGGACCATGGATTCACCCCGGTCGACCCAGAGGTCGCTCACCGTGCCGGCCACCTGCCGGTCGGCGCCGAAGACCGACATGCCGATGGGGTTCGGGCCGAGCTCGTGGACCACGAAGTGGTCTGCGACCCGCAGGGGCACGATGCGCTTCTCGCGGTCCCAGGTCTCGTCGTGGCTGTCCTCGCGGTCGGCGTAGGAGCCGGGGCCGATGGCGTCGTGCAAGCCGTCCGTGTCGGGCTCGAGGGGGGCCCCCGGCCAGACCTCGTTCTTGTGGCCGCGGTAGTTCCAGGGGGTGCGCTCGCCGCGCTGGGGGGCGTACTTCACGTGGCCGTTGGAGAGCAGGAACTCCTTAGGCGACGGGATCAGGAACGGGTCCGGCGGCATCGCCCGGCCGCGGGCGGCCTCGGATTCGAGCGGGTAGCCCTCGCGGCGGTCCTCGCGGCGCAGGTAGAAGACCAGGCCGGCGAAGAAGATCCAAAACGCGTAGAGGACGACCTGTGCGACGTCGACGTAGCCCGTGATTTCACCTCTCGGCATGGCCGGTCTCCTTCAGGCTGAGCGGGGCAGGGATCGAGGCAGATGCGTGCGGCTCTCGGCGCGCACGAGCGGGCCGATGGCCAGCAGCGTCGCGAACAGCAGCGCGATCTCGATGTGGTAGACGATGAGGTATCCGGTGGAGGGCAGGTTCAGCGCCTCGCCGAGATGTCCGGATTCGGCGAGATGCGCGCCGAGATCCCGGAGGATGCCGCTCGCCGCGATGGCGAGGCCGGCGGCACTCGCCTGAACGGCGCCCCAGGCCCCGAGGGCGAGGCCCGTATCCTCCGGCCCGGCCTTGGCCATGGAGGCCGTCAGCGTGCCGTGGGCGAACAGACCGCCGCCGAGGCCGATCAGGGCGACGCCGACCGCGAACAGCCGGGCGGAATCCAGCGGCGCGGCGAAGACCACCGCCGAGAAGGCCGCGATACCCACGACCGCCCCGGAGGCCGCGACCCGAAAGGCGTCGCCACCCCGGTCGAGCCAGCGCGCGGCCACCAGCAGGCCGATGCCGCCGCCCGCCGCCAGCAGCGCGGTCAGGGCCGTCGTGGCGGCCACCGGCAGGTGCAGGATCTGTCCGCCATAGGGCTCCAGCAGGATGTCCTGCATCGAGAAGGCGGCGGTGCCGAGCCCGGTGGCGACGAGGCGGCGGCGCGCCCGCCCCTTGCCGGCGTAGAGCGCCCAGGATTCGGAGAAGGACTGACGGGGCAGGTTGCGGGCCGTGCGGCTGGGCGAACGCGGCTCCTGCTTCCACAGGGCGATGCCGTTGAGCACGACGGTGACGAGGGCCGCGCCTTGGATCACCTTGATCAGGCGCAGGGCCGAGAAGTCGGCCAGCAGCAGTCCGAAGACGACGGCGCTGACCACCATGCCGACGAGCAGCATGGCGCAGAGGAGCGCGACGACGCGGGGCCGGGCATGGGCGGGGGCGAGGTCGGTGGCGAGCGCCAGGCCCACGGTCTGGGTGGTGTGGAGGCCCGCACCCACCATCACGAAGGCGAGCGCGGCCGCCACGTGGCCGGGCCAGGCCGGGCCGGTGGTGTCGCCCGACAGGATCAGCAGGGCGAAGGGCATGATGGCGAGCCCGCCGAACTGCAGCAGCGTGCCGAACCAGATGTAGGGCACCCGGCGCCAGCCCAGCACCGAGCGGTGCGTGTCCGAGCGGAAGCCGACCAGCGCGCGGAACGGCGCGAAGATCAGCGGCAGGGACAGCATCACGGCGACGATCCACGCCGGCACCGCCAGTTCGACGATCATCACCCGGTTCAGGGTGCCGATGAGCAGCACGGCCGCCATTCCGACAGTGACCTGGAACAGGGCGAGCCGCAGCAGGCGCCCCATCGGCAGCTCGACCGTCGCCGCGTCGGCGAAGGGCAGCATGCCGGGGCCGACACGTTGGAGGGCCCGGGCCATGGAGGCGCCGAGGCGGGTCATGAGGCCCGCCGGAGTTCGAAGGCCTGCGAGAGGTAGAACCCGCTGTTCACCCGGTGCGCCCGTTCGATCCGGACGCCCGACAGGGCCGGCTCGGCCGCGACCCGCCGGCGCAGGTCCGCCTCGCCCACCGGAACGATGGCGGGTGCCCGGTCGCCGCGCGGGAAGACGCGTCCGGCCATGTGCATCAGGGTCAGGAGCGGCGTGCGCGGGGCCACGGTGAACAGGATCGCGGCGTCGGTGCGATCCGCGAGCGTCGCCAGGGCCTGAACGATGTCCGGCGTGGCGTAGTGGATCAGCGAATCCATCGACACGACGTAGTCGAAGCGGCCGAGACCGGAATCGAGCATGTCGCCGACCCGGAAATCGATGCGCCCCGGGCCGGACAGGATCGTGCGCTCCTGCGCGAGGTCGATGAGCGTCGGCGAGACGTCGATGGCGACGACCTCGGCGCCGCGTCGCGCCGCTTCCAGGCTGAGCGCCCCGGTGCCGCAGCCGGCATCGAGCAGGCGCTTGCCCGTGAGGTCGGCGGGCAGCCAGGACAGGAGATTGGCCCGCATGGCGTCGCGCCCGGCCCGCACCGTGGCGCGGATCTTCGAGACCGGCGCGTCCGAGGTCAGACGGGCCCAGGCCTCGACGGCGGTGCGGTCGAAGTAGGTGGTGAGCTGCGAGCGGCGAGCGGCGTAGCTGTGCGAGGTCATGGTGGGGCGCCCGCTCAATCGAAGCCGAGGAATTCGAACAGGTCGCGGTCCTTCATGGGGATCGCGTTCAGCGGCTTGCCCCCGGCCCAGAGATGAGCCGCGAGCCGCATGTACTCGGTGGTGACGGCGAGGAGTTCGGGCGTCTCCTCCATCTCGAACAGCGTCGCTTTCTTCAGGCGCGAGCGTCGGACCACGTCGAGGTCGGGGAAGTGGGCGATCCGCTCCAGGCCGGTCGCCGCGTTGAAGCGGTCGATCTCGTCGGTCTTGGCCGAGCGGTTGGCGATGACCCCGCCGAGACGCACCGGATAGTTCTTCGCCTTGGCGTGGATCGCCGCCACGATCCGGTTCATGGCGAAGATCGAGTCGAAGTCGTTGGCGGTGACGATCAGGGCCTGGTCCGCGTGCTGGAGGGGCGAGGCGAAGCCGCCGCAGACCACGTCGCCTAGCACGTCGAAGATCACCACGTCGGTGTCCTCGAGGAGATGGTGCTCCTTCAGGAGCTTGACCGTCTGACCGACGACGTAGCCGCCGCAGCCGGTGCCGGCGGGGGGGCCGCCGGCCTCGACGCACATCACGCCGTTGTAGCCCTCGGCCACGAAGTCCTCGACGCGCAGTTCCTCGGAGTGGAACTGCACGGCCTCCAGGGCATCGATCACGGTCGGGGCGAGGCGCTTCGTCAGCGTGAAGGTCGAATCGTGCTTCGGATCGCAGCCGATCTGCAGCACGCGCTTGCCGAGCTTGGAGAAGGCGACCGACAGGTTCGACGAGGTCGTCGACTTGCCGATGCCGCCCTTGCCGTAGACGGCGAAGACCTTGGCGGTGCCGATCTTCAGGTTCGGGTCGAGTTCGACCTGAACACTTCCCTCGGGCCGGCGCGCGGCGACCGGATTGCGGATGGCGATGTTCATGCGGCGACCCCTGCGGTGATGCCTTCGACGCGGTCTTCCAGTTCCTCCTCGGCGCGGTCGAGCGCGTCGCGCGTCTCCGCGTCGGGGGTCCAGAAGCCGCGCTGGTGCGCCTCGATCAGCCGGTGTGCCACCTTGGCCGAAGCGGTCGGGTTGAGGGCCGCCATGCGCTCGCGCATGGCGGGGTCGAGGACGTAGGTCTCGGTGATGCGTTGGTAGACCCAAGGGGCGACGCCGTTGGTGGTGGCCGACCAGCCGAGGGTGTTGGTCAGGTGCGCCTCGATCTGGCGCACGCCCTCGTAGCCGTGGCCGAGCATGCCCTCGGTCCATTTCGGGTTGAGCATCCGGGTGCGGGTCTCGAGGCTGACCTGCTCGGTGAGCGAGCGCACCACGCCCTCGCCGCGGGTCTGGTCGCTGATGAAGATCGGCACGGCCTCGCCGCGGGCCTTGGCGACGGCGCGGCCCATGCCGCCGAGGCCGTCGAAGTAATGGTCCACCGAGGTCACGCCGACCTCGACGGAGTCGAGGTTCTGGTAGGCCAGATCGACGGTGGCGAGCACCGCCCCCATCAGGGCACGCTGGGGGCTCGCCACGCCGGTGCGACCGTAGGCGAAGGACTTGCGCCGCGCGAAGGTCTCGGAGATCTCGTCGGCATCCTCCCAGCGGCCGGATTCGACGAGCTGGTTGACGTTGGCGCCATAGGTGCCCTCCGCGTTCGAGAAGACCCGGAGTGCTGCGGTCTCGAGGTCGATGCCGTGCTCGGCCTGGAGCGCCAGGGCGTGCTTGCGGACGAAGTTCCACGCCACCGGCTCGTCGGCAGTTGCGGCGAGGTAGGAGGCCTCCGCCAGGAGCCGGGTCTGCAGGGGCAGGAGATCGCGGAAGATCCCCGAGAGGGTGACGACCACGTCGATGCGAGGGCGCCCGAGGGTCTCCAGCGGGATCAGGGTGGCGCCGCTCAGGCGGCCGTAGCCGTCGAAGCGCGGAGCCGCGCCGATGAGTGCGAGCGCCTGGGCGATGGGGCCGCCCTCGCTCTTCAGGTTGTCGGTGCCCCAGAGCACGAGGGCGATGCTCTCGGGCAGCGCCGCGCCCTCGTCGCGATAGCGGGCGAGCAGGCGCGCGGCTTGGCGGGTGCCGTCGGCGAGCGCGAAGGCGGACGGGATCCGGTAGGGGTCGAAGCCGTGCAGGTTGCGGCCCGTGGGCAGGATATCGGGGTTGCGCAGGAGGTCGCCGCCCGCAACGGGGGCGATGAAGCGGCCGTCCAGCGCCCGGAGCAGGCCCTGGATCTCGTGATCCTGTGACAACAGGCGGTCCGTCTCGCGTAAGCGCGCGAGGGCGGCGCGGTTCGGTTCGGTCGCGGCGAGTTCGCTCAACGCCAGGGCCGCATCGAGGGTCGCGCCGGCCAAGAGGGCGTCGAGGCCGGCCCGGGCGGGGGCGAGGCCGTGGGTGGCTTCGGCCAGCGCCAGCAGGATGTCGACCCGCTGGTCGGGCGGTGTCCCCTGGCCCACCACGTGAAGGCCGTGGGGGATCAGGCTGTGCTCCAACTCGTGCAGGGCCGCGCCGAGGCGATGGACGTGGCCGGCGAGGTCGGCGGTCCAGATGGGCTCCGCGGCCACGAGATCGAGGCCGGCTCCTTGCGCCTGGATCAGCTCGGCCAGATCCCGGCGCTCGGCCACCGCCTCGGGCTCCAGGGCGCGCCAGCGCTCGATCGAGGCCTTGAGGTCGATCAGCCCGCGATAGAGGCCGGCCTGGGCCAGGCTCGGGGTCAGGTAGCTCACCAGGGTCGCGGCGGACCGGCGCTTGGCTAGCAGGCCCTCCGAGGGGTTGTTGGCCGCGTAGAGGTAGACGTGGGGGAGCGCCCCGATCAGGCGCTCGGGCCAGCAGGCGCCGGACAGGCCGGTCTGCTTGCCGGGCATGAATTCGAGCGCCCCGTGGGTGCCGAAATGCAGCACCGCGTCGGCGCGGAAATCCTCGCGCAGGTAGCGGTAGAAGGCCGAGAAGGCGTGGGTGGGGGCGAAACCGCGCTCGAACAGGAGGCGCATCGGGTCGCCCTCGTAGCCGAAGCCGGGCTGCACGCCGACGAAGACGTTGCCGAACTGGGCGCCGAGCACGAAGATCTGCGACCCGTTGCTGTTCTGGCGCCCGGGCGCCGGACCCCACTGCGCCTCGATCTCGGCCAGATGCCGCTCACGCCGGACGTGATCGTCGGCGGGAATACGGTGATGGACGTTGGCGGGGGTGCCGAACCGGGTCGCGTTGCCGGCGAGTACGGCGTCCCGCAGGGCGTCGATGCTTTCGGGCAGATCGACCACGTAGCCCTCAGCCTTCATCGCCGAGAGAGTGTTGTGGAGCGAGTGGTAGACCGACAGGAAGGCGGCGGTGCCGATGCTGCCGGCATTGGGCGGGAAGCCGAACAGCACGATTGCGACCCGGCGCTCGGCCCGCGCCTTGCGCCGAAGGGCGACGAGGCGCTCGATGCGCGCGGCGAGCATGTCGGCCCGCTCGGGGTGCACGACCATGTCGCGGGCGGATGAGCCCAGCGAGCGGCTGGAGCGGCCACCGAACACCATCGGAGCGGTCGCGCCGTCGAGTTCGGGAATCGCCACCATCATGGTGGCCTCGACCGGCGAGAGGCCCCGGTCGGACGCCTCCCACTGCTCGAGGGTCTGGAACTCGAGGGCATGGGCGGCGAGGTAGGGCACGTCGAGTTCGGCGAGCAGCGCCTGAGCACCAGCGGCATCGTTGTAGGCGGGGCCGCCCACCAGGGAGAAGCCCGTGAGCGAGACCAGGGCATCGATGGTGGGGCGGCCGTCGCGGCGGAAGAAGGCATCCACCGCCGGGCGGTTGTCGAGGCCACTGGCGAAGGCCGGCACCACAGCGAGGCCGCGCGCCTCCAGGGCGGCGATGACGCCGTCGTAATGGGCGGTGTTCCCGGCAAGCACGTAGGAGCGCATGACGAGAAGGCCGACGCGGCCCTTCACGGGGCCGGCGGGTGCGGGCACCTTGGAGACGTCCTCGCCGATCCGGCCGGCCATGCGCGGATGGTAGAGGCCGGTCTCGGGGTAGCTGAGCGGCGCCGGAGCGGCCGCGATCCGGCGCCAGCCCTCGCGCGGACCGGCCGCGTAGCGCCCGGCGAGAAAGCGCACCAGGTTGGCGATGTTCTCGTCCGAACCCGAGAGCCAGTATTGCAGGGTGAGGAAGTAAGCCCGCACGTCCTGAGCCGAGCCCGGGATGAAGCGCAGGATCTTGGGCAGCTTCCGGATCATCGCCATCTGGCGGGCGCCGTTGCCCTGTGCGCCGGGCTTGCCGCGCAGCTTCTTCAGGAATTCGAGGGCGCCCCGCTTGGTGCCGTCCATGTCGAAGCGCCCGAGGCGGGTGGTCTTCACCACCTCGCTGGCCGAGAGGCAGCCGATCATCGCGTCGCAAAGCGGGCGCCGCGCCAGCAGGGCCGGCAGGATGGCGCGGACGTGCTCGTCCATGAACAGCATGGTGGAGATGACGATGTCGCCCCGCGCGATGTCGGCCCGGCAGGCCTCCAGGGCGGACGGGTCCGTGTCCCAGGCGGCGGCCGCGTGGAAGTCGAGGACGAGGCCGGGCAGGTCGTGGGCGAGCCTCTGGCGAGCGCGCTCCAGGGCGCTCGCCACATGGTTGTCCATCGTCACGAGGACGACCCGGAGCGCCGGGCGCTCAGCGTCCGAAATGCGCTTTGGCATCGTACAATGTCTCGACAGTGATGAGCGGCAGGGCACGTTCCCGTGCGAAGCGCTCGGTGTTCGCGCGGGCTTTTCCCCGCACGAAGAACGGGATCTTCTTCAGTTCCTTCTCGGCGTCGGTCGCCCAGGTCAGGAGGATCGGGTCGATCGACGCAGGTACGGGGGCAGCCTCGACGGCGACCGGCGCCTCGACGCCGTGCCGGGGCAGGTGCGAGGGCGCGGCCGCGCCGTGGAACTCGGCATCCTCGCGGAACATCCCGAGAAGGTGTTCTTCGAGGCCCATCATCAGGGGGTGGACCCAGGTGTCGAACAGGACGTTTGCACCCTCGAATCCCATCTGCGGCGAGTGGCGGGCGGGGAAGTCCTGCACGTGGATCGGCGCCGAGATCACCGCGCAGGGCAGCCCGAGGCGCTTGGCGATGTGGCGCTCCATCTGGGTGCCGAGCACGAGTTCCGGCTGCGCCGCCTGGATGGCCGCCTCGACGTCGAGATAATCGTCGGTGATCGTGGCCTCGATGCCGTGGAGCGCGGCTTCGGCCCGGACCTCGCGGGCGAATTCGCGGGTGTAGGTGCCGAGACCCACCACCTTGAAGCCGAGTTCGGTGGTCGCGACCCGGGCGGCGGCCAGCGCGTGGGTGGCGTCGCCGAAGATGAAAACCCGCTTGTCGGTCAGGTAGGTCGAATCGACCGAGCGCGAGTACCAGGGCAGGCGCGAGGGGGCGCCGGCGAGGACGGGCGCGGGATCGACGCCCGCGATGGCCGCGACCTCTTCGACGAACCGGATGGTGGCCTGGACACCGATCGGCACGGTCTCGATCATGGGCTGCCCGAAGGTCTTCTGCAGGTGCAGGCCGGCGGCCCGCGCGATCTCGGGATAGAGGATCACGTTGAAATCCGCCGCGCCGAGGCGTCCGAGATCGGCCGGCGTCGCGCCCAGCGGCGCGATCACGTTCACGTCGATGCCGAGCGCCCCGAGGATCTTGGTGATCTCCGCGAGATCGTCGCGGTGGCGGAAGCCCAGCGCCGTGGGGCCGAGGACGTTGCAGAGCGGGCGGCGATCCGCGCGCGGCGTGGCGTTACCGGCGGCCAGGGCCCGGACGAGGCGGTAGAAGGTCTCCGAGGCGCCCCAGTTCTCCTTCTTCTGGTAGGCCGGGAGTTCGAGGGGGATCACCGGGATCGGCAGGTCGAGGGCGCGGGCGAGGCCACCCGGATCGTCCTGGATCAGCTCGGCGGTGCAGGAGGCGCCAACGATCATCGCGTCCGGGCGGAAGCGCTCGTAGGCTTGTGCCACGGCATCCTGGAAGATCGCGGCGGTGTCGGCGCCGAGATCGCGGGCCTGGAAGGTGGTGTAGGTCACAGGTGGGCGGGCGTCGCGCCGCTCGATCATGGTGAAGAGCAGGTCGGCGTAGGTGTCGCCCTGAGGGGCGTGCAGCACGTAGTGCAGGCCCTTCATGGCGGTGGCGATTCGCATGGCGCCGATATGAGGGGGGCCCTCGTAGGTCCAGAGCGTGAGTTGCATCGGCTCAGACCTCCAGCCGGGCGCGGCGCTTGAGCGGGCGCGCGAAGAGTTCGGCGAGGTCTCCGGCCTGGTCGTAGCCCTGGATGGGCGTGAACAGCAGCTCGATCGACCACTTGGTGGCGAGGCCCTCGGCCTCCAGCGGGTTGGCGAGGCCGAGGCCGCACACCGTCAAGTCGGGCTTGGCCGCCCGGCAGCGATCCATCTGGACGTCGAGGTTCTGGCCCTCCACCACCCGCGTGCCGGCGCGCAGCAGCGCCAGTTCCGGCGCGTGGTGCTGGCGGTGCAGGTAGGGCGTGCCGACCTCGATGAGCTCGGCGCCCATCTCCCGCGACAGGAAGCGGGCGAGCGGTAGTTCGAGCTGCGAATCGGGAAAGAAGAACACGCGCTTGCCCGTCAGCCGCTCGCGATAGAGGTCGAGGGCCACGGCGGCGCGCGCCCGGCCCGGAGCCGTGACGCGCTCGAAACGCTCCGCCGAGACGCCGAAGGTCTCCGCGGCGGCCTTCAACCACGCCGTAGTGCCCTCGGCGCCGAGGGGGAACGGGGCGGCGATCCGCGTGGCCCCCCGAGTCTCCAGGACGCGCGCGGTATCGGCGAGGAAGGGCTGGGCGAGGAGATAGCGGGTACCGACACCGAGCGCCGGCAGGTCCCCGGCCCGGCGCGCGGGCAGGAACGCCACGTCGGCAATGCCGAGATCCGCGAAGATCCGGGCGAACTGGTCCTCGACCACGTCGGCGAGCGCGCCGACTACGAGAAGCGAGGGCGCGGCGGCGGCTGCCGCCGCCGGCATCTCGGGCACGAGGGCGGCGAGGCAGGCATCCTCCCCTTGCGTGAACGTCGTCTCGATGCCGCTGCCGGAATAGCTCAGCACCCGCACGTCGGGATGGAAGCTGCGCGACAGCCGCTGGGCCGCCCGCGGCAGATCGAGCTTGATCACCTCCGAGGGGCAGGAGCCGACGAGGAACAGCAGCCGGATGTCGGGTCGGCGCTCGATCAGGCGGCGCACCACCCGGTCGAGTTCCTCGTTGGCGTCGACGAGGCCGGCGAGATCCCGCTCGTCGAGGATCGCGGTGGCGAAGCGCGGCTCGGCGAAAATCATCACCCCGGCGGCGGATTGGATGAGGTGAGCGCAGGTGCGCGAGCCGACCACCAGGAAGAACGCGTCCTGGATCTTGCGGTGCAGCCAGACGATGCCGGTCAATCCGCAGAACACGGCCCGCTGGCCCCGCTCCTGGCGGATGTCGCAGCCGGTCTGAAGGCTGGGGAGCGGCGCGTGGGCGTTCATCGCGCGGCCTCCGCGACGAGTCGGGCCGGCATGGCCTCGAGCCGGGCGGCCCGGAGCTTCAGCACGAACTGCGCGGCGTTCACGGCGTAGGCGGCGTAGGCCGCCAGCGCCAGAACCATCAGGCCGGCTGTGTCGAGGGCGCCGGTGGCGAGCGCCGCCAGATAGGCGGTGTGCAGGGCCAGCACCAGCATGCTGACCATGTCCTCCCAGTAGAAGGCCGGCGCGAAGAGGTAGCGCCCGAATACGGCCTTTTCCCAGATCGAGCCGGTGACCATGATCGCGTAGAGGACCAGGGTCTTCACGACGACGGAGAGGTTGGCGGCGAAGGCGCCCTCCCCCGTGGAGAGGGTGCGCAGGACGAGGCCGAGGCTGACGGCGAACACGAGGAACTGAAGCGGGGCCAGGATGCCCTGGACCAGGGTCCAGCGGGTGGCGTCGCGGCGGGCGCGCTGGTCGGCGTCGTAGAGGGGACGTCTGGCCTTGTCCGGTCTCCGGATCATGCTGTGCCCCCTTTCTGGAGACCGTTCGACTGGGTCGGTCGGTCTCGTTGAACAGGAGGTTAGGAACCCCTCACAGGAGTGTCAAGCTGGCTTTACGTCAAAACGAATTTACATCTTCGATGCAAAATAGTTATAGAATTTGCATTGATAAAGCAGCCTCGCGGCGTATCGTGCGTCCGGTACGTGCATCACGTCCGGCAGTTTCCCCGGTCGCCGATGGCGGTAAGGCGCGCAACGTATAAAATCCGGAATTCGACACGCAAGATCGAATCGATCGTCACGCCGTCAGAGACATTGGGGAGGGACCAATGGATGATGTGAGGCAATTCGGTGATTGCTTGCACTACGAGATATCCGGCCGGGATCTCAGCGAACTCTTTGACATGCATGTCGGGTCGAAACAGGTCGATGTCCGCCGTAAGCTGAGCCTCCAGAAAGATCTCGCCTCCATCGTCGAGGCGGAGATCATTCCGAGGCTGATGCTGGCCCATCGGGCGGAACCGGTTGTATCGGAATGCAATATACTTCCGGACGCCGAGCAGATCGCGGCTTTCGCCGATCTGATGCTCGCGCCGGGCGAGGATGGCCTCGAGAATGGCCTCGCCGAACTCCTTGGCGGCGGACTCGCCCTCGACAGCCTGCTCCTCGATCTGCTCGCCCCGACGGCCCGGCACCTCGGGACCCTCTGGGAGGAAGACATTTGCGACTTCGTGGAGGTGACGCGCGCCATGGGGCGCCTGCACCGCGTCATGCGCGACCTCACCCAGCGCTTCGGCTGCGAACCGCGCGATGGTTCAGAGGGACGCAGCATCCTCCTGCTGCCCTGTCCGGGAGATTCTCACAGCTTTGGTGTCGCGGTGGTGGAACGCTTCTTCGTGGCCGCCGGATGGGACGTTTCGTGTCCCGGCTCCCGGCCGGACGGCGAGCTTCAGGTGCTGACGCGGGAAAGCTGGTTCGACGTGGTGGGCCTCTCCCTCGCCAGCGAGGTCCTGCTTCCGAAGGTGGCGGAGACCATCGCGGCGCTGCGGCGGCATTCGCGCAATCCCGCGATCCGTGTGATCGTGGGCGGCGCGGCCTTCGCTGGGAGACCTGATCTCTTCCGGGAAATAGGGGCCGATGCGACCGCCGCCGATGCCCGAGAAGCGCCCGCCCTTGCCGAAAGCCTGCTTGATCTGCCGGCCAGACCCTGCTGAAAGACAAACCCCTACCCGAGTCGGCCTGCCTGACCGAACTGTCCTGCTCGCTCAACTCAAGATCTGGTGATCCGTGGCCAGCTTGGCGCTTCCCGCCGCGAGCCAAGCGCTTGCGGCCCTTCAAAAGTCTCTCGGCCCTCTCGACGCGCAGGCGGTCGGGCTGCTGGTTGCCGCCGCGACGGATCTTTCCCTGGTCATCGACGGCGAGGGCGTGATCCGGGACGCGACCTTCGGCAATTCGGACCTCGCGGGCGAGGGCTGCGAGACTTGGCTCGGCCGCCCCTGGATCGATACGGTCACGGTGGAGAGCCGGCCGAAGATCGCCGCCCTCCTCAAAGACGCCGCTCCCAACGCCGTCACGCGGTGGCGCCAGGTCAACCATGTCTCGCCCACCGGCACCGACCTGCCAGTGCGGTACGCCGCCATGCGGCTGGCCAAGGATGGGCAGATCCTGGTGCTCGGGCGCAACCTACGCGCCATGGCCTCCCTGCAGCGGACCCTGACCGAGACGCAGCAGGCCCTCGAGCGCGATTACCTGCGCATGCGCGGCGCCGAGACCCGCTACCGCCTGCTGTTCCAGCTCGGCTCGGAACCCGTTCTGGTGGTGGATGCGGGCACCCGCCGCGTCACCGAGGCCAATCCGGCCGCCGCGCGCCTGATCGGCCGCGCGGACAAGCGCATCGTCGGGCAGGATGCGGTGGAGTTGTTCGACGCCAGCAGCCTGCGCGACCTCGAATCGCTCTTCGCGGGCCTGCGCGTCACCGGTCAGGCCACCGACCTGGAAGCCCGCCTGGGTCACGGGCGCGGAGCGGTGCGGGTCGCCGCCTCCCTGTTCCGGCAAGACAATTCCACGAGCGTGCTCCTGCGCCTCGCCTCCGCCGAAGTGCAGGAGGCGGATACGGGGCCGATCCGAACCGGCGCCCTCGACGTGATTCGGAGCCTGCCCGAAGGCTTCGTCGTCACCGATCCGGGTCGGCGCATCCTCACCGCCAATCCGGCCTTCCTCGATCTGGTCCAGCTCGCCACCGAGGAGCAGGTCCGGGGTCAGCGCCTCGACCAGTGGCTCGGCCGTGAGGAGACCGAGGCAACCGCCCTGTTCACCACCCTGGCGCAGCACGGCTCGGTCCGGCACTTCCCCACCCATATCCGGGGAACCTATGGAACGCTCGAAGAGGTCGAGGTCGCCGCCGTGTCGGCGGGCGGCTCGGGGCAGGCCTACCTCGGCTTCACCTTCCGGGCAGCGCCGCGCCGGGCCGCTGTGCCTACGGGCGGACGGGACCTGCCGCGCTCCGTCGAGCAGATGACCGAACTCGTCGGCCGCGTCTCGATGAAGACCCTCGTGCGCGAATCGACCGACCTGATCGAGCGCCTCTGCATCGAGGCGGCGCTCCGCATCACCCGCGACAACCGCGCCTCGGCGGCGGAAATGCTCGGCCTCAGCCGTCAGGGGCTCTACGCCAAGATGCGCCGCTACGGCATCGGCGATCTCGATGCGCCCGACCTCACCGACGACCTGGCCTGACGCGGGCGCCCCTCAGACCCCAATGGCGGTTCCGGGAGGATGCTCAGACGGTGCTGATGTAAATCAAACTTGACACTTCGCGGCGTTAATTTAGCGTCGGCTTCATGGCAACGCCCGCACCCAGCGCCCTCGTCGAGCTCCTGAAGCCGATCACTTGGTTCGCGCCGATGTGGGCCTTCACCTGCGGAGTGGTCTCCTCCGGCGCCTCGCCCACGGGGCAATGGCCAGTGATCGCCGCCGGGGTGATCCTCGCGGGTCCCCTGGTCTGCGCGACCTCGCAGGCGGTCAACGACTGGTACGACCGCCACGTCGACGCCATCAACGAGCCGCACCGGCCGATCCCCTCGGGGCGGATGCCGGGCCGCTGGGGTCTCTACGTCGCCGCGGGCTGGACCGGGCTCTCCCTCATCGTCGCAGCGGCCCTCGGACCGTGGATCCTGGGCGCGGCCCTGTTCGGCCTGGTGCTGGCCTGGATCTACAGCGCGCCGCCCCTGCGGCTGAAGCGGAACGGCTGGTGGGGCAACTCGGCGGTCGCCCTCTGCTACGAGGGCCTGCCCTGGTTCACCGGCGCCGCCGTGATGGCCGCGGCGGTGCCGGACGGGCGCGTCCTCCTGGTGGCGCTGCTCTACTCCGTCGGCGCCCACGGCATCATGACCCTTAACGACTTCAAGTCGGTGGAGGGCGACACGCGCACCGGTATCCGGTCCTTGCCCGTACAGCTGGGCACGCTCGGCGCCGCGCGCCTCGCCTGCCTCGTCATGGCTCTGCCCCAGGTCGCCGTCATCCTGGCCTTGTTCGCCTGGCAGCGCCCCTGGCACGGCGCGCTCATCGGCGCGCTGCTCCTCGGGCAGTTCGTGCTGATGCGCCGGCTCCTCGCCGAGCCGCGCGGACGCGCCGCCTGGTACAACGGCACCGGCACCACGCTCTACGTCCTCGGCATGCTGGTGGCGGCCTTCGCCCTGCGGCCCCTGGTGGGAGGCCCATGATGGCGACGCTTCCCTTCGGCTGGGCCGCCATCGTCCGCCTCGGCCTCGTGCAGACGGCGCTCGGCGCTGTCGTGGTCCTGATGACCTCGACCATCAACCGGGTGATGGTGGTGGAGCTTGCTCTGCCGGCCATCGTGCCCGGTGGCCTCGTCGCCCTGCACTACGCGGTGCAGGTGCTGCGCCCGCGCTGGGGCTACGGCTCGGACAGGACGGGGCGGCGCACGCCCTGGATCGTCGGCGGCATGGCGGCCCTGGCGCTGGGCGGCTTCGGCGCGGCGGTGGCCACAGCGCTCACCGAGACGCATCAGGCCGCCGGCCTCGCCCTGGCTGTCCTGTCGTTCCTCACGGTGGGCATGGGCGCGGGGGCCGCCGGCACCTCGCTCCTCGTGCTCCTCGCCACAGGCGTGGAGCCACGCCGGCGCGGGGCGGCGGCCACGATCGTCTGGGTGATGATGATCGCGGGCTTCGCCATCACGGCGCCCATCGCCGGCCATTTCCTCGATCCGTTCTCCGGCGCCCGGCTGGTCGCGGTCTCCGGCACGGTCTCGCTCCTCGCCCTCGCGGTGGCGCTCCTCGCGGTGCGGGGGATCGAGCCGGCGCGCGGCGCACCCGACCGGAGCGAGGACGCGGCGCCCAAGCCCCCCTTCGGGGAGGTGCTGGCCCGGGTCTGGGCCGAGCCCGATTCGCGTCGGTTCACAATCTTCATCTTCGTGGCGATGCTGGCCTACAGCGCGCAGGAGCTCATCCTCGAACCCTTCGCGGGCCTCGTCTTCGCGATGTCGCCGGGCGTCACCACCAAGCTCGCCGGTCTCCAGCACGGGGGCGTCCTGGCCGGCATGCTGACCGTGGCGGGGCTGACCATGGGCATCGGCGGCGCGGTCCTCGGATCCCTCAAGCTGTGGACGACGCTGGGCTGCCTCGGCTCCGGCGCGGCGCTCCTCGGCATCGCGGGCGGCGGCCTGATCGGCGCGGACTTCCCCTTGCGCGTCCCGGTCTTCGCCCTCGGCCTGTTCAACGGCATCTTCGCGGTGGCGGCCATCGGCTCGATGATGGCGCTGGCGGGGGCCGGCGGCGAGGCCGAGCGCGGCACCCGCATGGGCGTGTGGGGCGCGGCCCAGGGACTCGCCTTCGGAGCCGGCGGCTTCCTCGGGACCGTCGCGGTCGATCTGGCCCGCCTCGTCACGCCCCGCGCCGTCGATGCCTATGCGGGCGTCTTCGCGGTCGAGGCCGTGTTGTTCGTGGCCGCCGCCGCCCTGGCGCTACGGATCGCCCACGCGCCCGCCACGCAAGTTCCGCGCGCCCGGCGCGCCGTCTCTGCCTTCGGGACTCCCCTGTCCGCCCGATGATTCCACGAGCGAGGTGACGTCATGTCGAGAGGTCTCGAGAGCCCGGCCGTTCGAACCGATGCGCCCGTGAACGGGACCGGGCCGGAAACCTACGATGTCGTAGTGGTGGGCGGCGGTCCGGCCGGCGCTACGGCGGCCACCGACCTCGCCCGCGGTGGGCGGCGCGTCCTCCTCCTCGACAAGCCCGGCCGGATCAAGCCCTGCGGCGGCGCGATCCCGCCGCGCCTGATCCGCGACTTCGCGATTCCCGATCATCTCCTCGTGGCGCGCATCCGCTCCGCCCGCATGGTTTCCCCGAAGGACAAGCGCGTGGACATGCCCATCGGCGACGGCTTCGTCGGCATGGTGGACCGCGCCGATTTCGACCCCTGGCTGCGTGCTCGCGCGGCGGAGGCCGGGGCGGTCCTGCGGGCGGCGAGCTTCCGCCACATCGAGCGCGACGGGGACGGCGCCACGGTGCACTATCTGGAGGACGGCTTTCCGAGGGCCGCCCGCGCCCGCCTCGTCATCGGGGCGGACGGCGCGAGTTCCTCGGTCGGCCGGGCCGAGATTCCCGGTCACGCCACGATGCGGCAGGTCTTCGCGTATCACGAGATCGTCAAGTTGCCCGAGACCGGCGACCACGATGTCGAGGCGACCCGCTGCGATGTCTATTACCAGGGGAAGCTCTCGCCGGATTTCTACGCCTGGGTCTTCCCGCACGGCGATACCGTGAGCATCGGCACCGGCAGCGCCCGCAAGGGCTTCTCCCTGCGCGGCGCCATCCGGGACCTGCGAGCCGCCACGGGCCTGGAGGCCGGTGAGACCGTTCGCCGCGAGGGCGCCCCCCTCCCCCTCAAGCCGCTGAAGCGCTGGGACAACGGCCGCGACGTCCTCCTGACCGGGGATGCGGCCGGCATCGTCGCCCCCGCCTCCGGCGAGGGCATCTACTACGCGATGCTCGGCGGGCGCCTCGCGGCCGAGGCGGCCGAAACCTTCCTCGTCACCGGGCGGGCGAAGGCCCTCGCCGAGGCGCGGCGGCGCTTTATGCGCCTGCACGGCCGCGTCTTCCTGATCCTGCGGATCATGCAGGGCGTCTGGTATCGCAACGACGGCCTGCGTGAGCGCTTCGTCTCGATCTGCCGCGACCGCGACGTGCAGCAGCTGACCTGGGATTCCTACATGAACAAGGAACTGGTTCGGGCGAAGCCGGTGGCGCACGCACGGATCTTCTTCAAGGATCTCGCCCACCTGTTCCGCTGGGTCTCGCCGTGAACGCCGCGCTGATGGGCGACTGGGGTCCGCCCGTGGTCGCGGCTGGAGTCGCCGTGATGGTGGCCCTGGCCGGCGGCCTCCTGACGACGACCGGGCCCTGGTATCACGCCCTGCGGCGCCCCTCCTGGAAGCCGCCGGACTGGGCCTTCGGCCCGGTCTGGACGACGATCTTCACCTTGACGGCGATCTCGGGCGTGATGGCCTGGAACGCCGATTCGGGTCTGGCCTCCCGCACGGTCCTCGTCGTGATCTACGGGATCAACGCGGTTTTCAATATCGCGTGGAGCGGATTGTTCTTCCGCATGCGCCGGCCGGACTGGGCACTTCTCGAAGTTGTGTTCCTCTGGGTCTCGATCGCGGCGCTGATCCTCGTCACGGCACGGGTTTCCGGTCTCGCCGCCACCTTGCTGCTGCCCTATCTCGTTTGGGTCGGGATCGCCGCGTGTCTCAACAGGGCGATCGTCCGGCTCAACGGGCCCTTCCGGAGCGCCTGACCCCGATGGAATCGCTGTTCGCCGGCGGACGCATCATCGACGCGATCCTGGTCCTCGTCGCAATCGAGGCCGTGGTTCTGTCCCTGATCCTCCGGCGACGCGAGACGGCCCTGCCTCCCTATCTGTGCAACCTCGCCTCGGGGGCCGCGCTGATGCTCGCCCTGCGCGGAGCGCTCACCGGTGCGCACTGGACCGCGATCGCCGGGTGCCTCGCCCTGTCGGGGCTGGCCCATGGTGGCGAGATGGTCCTGCGCCTCGGCGGCCGCCCACATCCAGGAGCGACGCCCGTCCGACTCGATCCGCACGCCTGACGTTCCGCACAGAGCTCACGCCACCAGACCCGAAGCACGGAGAGACGCCATGAGGAATCGCCGCACCGCTCTCCGCCTGGGAGCCGCGCTCACGTTCGGCTTCGGGGTCGGGGCCGCCTCGGCCCAAACCGTCGCGTCACAGGATGCGGACCTGATCAAGCGCGGCGAGTATCTGGCCACGGCCGGCGATTGCGTGGCCTGCCACACGGCGCCGGGCGGTAAGCCCTTCGCGGGCAATTACGTGCTGAATACGCCGATCGGCAAGATCCGCACCCCCAACCTGACGCCGGACAAGGAAACCGGCCTCGGCAACTGGAGCGCCGACGATTTCTACCGCGCTTTCCACGAGGGCATCACCAAGGACGGGTCCTATCTCTACCCGGCCTTCCCGTTCGCTTGGTACACCAAGGTCACGCGGGCGGATTCCGATGCGATCTTCGCCTACCTGAAATCCTTGCCGGCGGTACACGAGCCGCGCAAGGATTCCGAGATCCCCTTCCCGTTCAACATCCGCACCGCGCTCATCACCTGGCGCACGGCCTTCTTCACGGCGGGCGAGTTCCAGCCCGATCCGCAGGCCAGCGCCGAGGTCAATCGCGGGGGCTACCTCGTCGAGGGACTCGGCCATTGCGGCATGTGTCACAACGCCAACAAGATCGTGGGCAACAGCGGTCTGGCCGGCAAGCTCGGCGGCGGCGTCATCGACGGTTGGTACGCGCCCAACATCACCCCCGACGATCACACCGGCATCGGCGCCTGGAGCGACGATCAGGTGGTGACCTACCTCAAGACCGGCGCGGCGCCCGGTAACCTGCCGGGGGTGGCCGCCGGTCCGATGCGCCAGACCATCGAAGAATCCCTCTCCAAGATGACCGACGCCGATCTCAAGGCGATGGTCGCCTACCTGCGCACGCAGAAGGCCAAGGAGAGCTACAAGTCCAAGGACCTTCAGGCCTTCAACGCCGCCGGCGCCCCGGGGGCCGCGACCTACCTGAGCTACTGTTCCTCCTGCCACAAGCCGGACGGCAGGGGCGTGGAGGGCGCGATTCCCGCGCTCGCCGGCAACACCTCGGTCCAGGCCAAGGGACCCGAGACGGTGATTCGGGTCATCCTGGGCGGCCTCGCGGCTCAGAACGGCTACGCGCCGATGCCCGCCATCGGCGCCGGCATGACCGACCAGGAGGTCGCCGACGTCACCGATTACGTGCGCAACGCCTGGGGCAATGCCGCCCCGGTGATCGGCGAGCGCGGCATCGTGGCGACCGCACGCAAGGCGACGGAGACGATGCTGGCCGGATCCGCGCCCTGCGCCGAGATCGCGCAGCCCGAGATCGCGAAGGCGATCGCCGAATCCGGCGCCTCGCAGAAGCTCAAGGGCTTGGCCCAGGAAGACTTCATCCCCGTCATCAACACCCTGCTGCCCCCGATCAAGGCAGCGGTGCCAGGCGCCAAGGGCGACGACATCGTCAACGGCCTGACCACGGCGTTCTGTCAGGCGGGTCGCAACGATCCGGCCTACGAGAAGCTCGCCTGGCACGCGGTGATCGGAAGCTTCTCCAGCATTGTCTACAGCCAGATGAAGAACCCGGAGGTTCGGGCCTCCAAGGACGGCGGCGCGGTGCCGACGCCTTGACGGGGCCGGGTCCTGTCGGCGGCGTCGGCCTGCACGGGAAGGCAGGGCGGCGCCGCGGGCCGGAGACTCCTGATGACACCCGGAAACCGGGCTGCTAAATGGCTTCTGCCGCATGACTCCGTAGCTCAGCTGGATAGAGCAGCCGCCTTCTAAGCGGCAGGTCGTTGGTTCGAGCCCAACCGGGGTCGCCAGCCTTTTCAAGGACTTCGGTTTTCCCTGAGCGCCTGGCGCGTGATCAAGGACGACCGGAGGACGAGATCATGGTTCGCCAGGACCTCGCCCCGAGGGCTTGGAACTGGCTCGTGCCCGCGCCGCGATGGCTCCGTCAGCCTCGTATGTGCGTTTTGCGCACAGACCCGTCCTTGCCGGCCACCGCCGCGACGGGCACCATTCCGGCATAGGGCATAGGAGGTCGGCCCGGGACGGTCGGCCTCTCGCACCCCATGACGCCTCCCCGTGGTCATGCCCGTTGCACCACCTCGGCCATGGCCCAACACCTCGAAGAGATCTCCGCAACCGTCGCGCCCGGCGTCCACGCCGTGCTCCTGCTCGATCGGGCCGGCTGGCACACCACGAAGAGGCGGCTCGTTCCAGGCGACATCGCCTTGGTGCCTGTTCCGGGTCGCTCACCCGAACTCAACCCGGTCGAGAACCTCTGGCAAGTCGAGAACCTCTGGCAGTTCATGCGTGAGAACTGGCTCGGCAACCGGATCTTCCAATCCTATGCCGACATCCTCGACCCGTGCTGCGAGGCCTGGAACAAGCGCATCGCCCAGCTTTGGCGCATCATGTCCATCGGACTGCGCCAATAGGCGCATCGGTGCTGATCAACGAGGGTTGGTATTCGATCGCGGAAGAGTTTCACCAGCGCGGTTTTTCCCTCACGGGGGCCATATCGGAGTCCAGGAGCAGGCGGCCATCGAGCCGTCCTTTCAGATGCTGGACGAACTCGAAGGCTTCATCCATGTGCGCACGCATGCGCTTGCGAACGAGCTCGGCATCGCCGAGCCGCGCCGCCTCCAGAATGCCCGCATGACAGCGAACGTTCGCGCATCCGAACCGGGCGTGCTCTTCGTGCGGGGTATCCGTGCTGTAGACGACGAGCTTTCGCAGGAGTGCGTTGATGAACTCGCAGTTAAACCGAAGAAATGCGTTCGGGTTTGCGGACGCAAGGATGTCGTGAAAATCCAGATCGGTCTGCCTCTGGCTGACGATCGTGTCGATCCCCTCGGAATGAGAGCTGCACATCTCAATATTCTGGGCCAGCATTCGAAAATGCTCGTCCGTCAGGTAAGGGACGGCACCAGCCGCTAGTTCCGGTTCCAGAAGACGACGCGAGGCGTAAATGCCGCTCATGTCGATGTCCTTGAAGAACAGGTAGTTCTGCACGAACTGCACCGTTCGGTTCAGGGGGACCTCGACGAGCGTCGCGCCGCCGCGCGGCCCGGTACTGATCCGGACCAGACCTTGGACTTCAAGGGACTTGAGCGCCTCGCGGATCGTGCCTTTGCTGACGATGAAATGGTCCTGCAGTTCGCGCTCCGTCGGCAATCGGTCGCCGACACTCAGGTTCTTCTGCGTCATCAGCAGTTTGATATCTTCGGCGACCATGTCGGCCCGCTTCTGCGTCCGTACGCGTCGTCCGCCGGGCTGAAGGTCTGCTTTCTCACTCATCGAACGTCTTTCGCGCCTGCAGATCGTATCGTTCGGGGCCACCCGCTCACGCGGCCTAGCTGAAGGTTCCGGGGCTGCGTGGCAACAGCGCCAGTCCATGGGCCTGCCGAGAACATAGGCATCGTGCCGCCGAAATCGATTTGCTCCTCATATTTATCATGATAAATATGAGGAATGACGATTCGGTCATTGAAACGGGCGAACCGTTTTCGGCTCAGGTCATCCAGGTGCACCGATGGTTGATGTTTCCTCCGAGGGCGTTCCGGTTTGGGCTGCGATCCATACGCCGTTCACGAAGACCGGCGCCGTCGACGACGACGGGATTCGATCCAATGTCCGTCGCTACATCGAGCTCGGCTTGGCTGGGGTCTTCTGTAACGGCCTGATCGGCGAGGTCTGGGCGCTCACGGTCGCGGAGCGTCGGCACGTTCTCGAGACGATCCTCGACGAGGCCTCGGGGCGGCTCAAGGTTTCCGTCGTCGTGACGGCGACCTCGATCCCGGAGACGCTGGAATTCGGGGCGCACGCCAAGTCGGTCGGCGCCGACAGTGCCGTCCTCATGGTCCCGACCTCAGGGCCCCGCTCCTCCCTCCAGCAGGTTGCCTATTTCGAGTATGTCTGTCCTCGCCTGGAGATGCCGGTGGTGCTCTTCAACGCCGCGACGGCGGCCGGCAGTGCCCTCGATCCCGCCGCCTTCGCGCGCATCTCCACCCTGCCCAATCTGACGCTTCTAAAGACCACCGCGTCGGCGGCGGAGAACAATGCCCTGCGCAACGTCGCACGAAGGGGCGTCGCGGTATCCGATCCGCTGGAGGAGAATTTCCTCGGCAATTATCGCGACTTCGGGCAACGCGTGCTGTTTGCCGATCCGGAACCTTATCTCTACCAAGTCGGTGCGGCGCGACCGATCGCGGACTACATCGCTCATCTGGCCGGTGGCCGGACCGAGGAGGCCGAAGCTATGGCCGCGCGTCTCTCCGACATCCGCGCCGTCTTCAACGCCTGGGTCATGGACCCGCTGCGGCGGGGCCACATGCCTGGCGCCGCCGTGAAGGTCTGGTGCGACCTGATCGGCATGGCGGGCGGCTCGGTCCGTGCCCCCCTGACCCCCCTGACCGAGTCCGAGCGCGGCCGCCTCAGGGCGGATCTCGACCGCTGCGGTCTACTCACTGCCTGATCCCATCCAGGGCCCGAACACCGTGCGTCCGGCACACTCCGCGCGCGCATCCCGTCCGTTTCGACATCGCAGGAGAGCCCTATGACCCATCGGATCGATCGTCGTGATCTTCTCGCGCTTCTGGGCGCCGCCGGCACCGCGACTTGGCTAGTGCACTGACGCGGTCAGAGGATTCACGAGGCGGGCGATGCATGCGAGTCTGGGCAATGGCTCAGACCGTCTGCGTGCTCCTCGACGCCGCCACCCAGTCAGCGCTTGCCGCGATCGCCGGCGATCGATCCCGCC
>NZ_JAKSYI010000095.1 GCF_022829285.1 Methylobacterium sp. J-078 | reverse complement strand
CCCGCCGGAGAGCCTCCGAGTGGGGTCAAAACACGTTTGCGGTTCCGGTTTCGGTTCCGGCCGCCCCGGGAAGGCTCCGCCGACGGGTCGATTTCGAGTGGTCTACAGAGGGGAAAAGGTGGTGGGCCCGGCAGGACTCGACCTCAAGAGTGTCGTCGGCGAACCGCTTGACGCCTTCACCCCAGCCGAGAGCGCAAACTACTTCAATGCCTCCGGTTACGATTCAGGATAAGCGGGAATATCTCAGGCAATTTTTCTTTAACGCTATGTCAAAGAAAATTTCACCACGAGATAATTACGATCATTCAGCGCGATGCAGGAAATTATATTATGGTAATTCTAATTAGAAACCCAATCAATAAGATTTCACGTTTTATTATTCATCGTCATTGTTAAGCATTTCCCGCATCGCGTACCCTTTCCGACAGCTCATTTTTGTGCATATAATCTCTTCGCGCAACCCTAAGAAGATTTTAGACTTATGCGACGCCTGTTATCTGGTAAAGAAAAATTGTGATGTTGTAAGCCGTCCATATTCCCGAACTATGTATCCTCTCTTAGGCATCAGATCTTTTACAATATAAGGAAGCTTTTAATGAAAATTGGCGTCATCACAATGCAAAAGAACGAAGGCGATCTACTTGATATGTGGATTAAGTATCACAGCGCAATCTTTGGCGTGAGTTCATTAATAGTTCTCGACAACAACTCATCAGATCTTCGCACTGAGAATGTTCTGGGAAAGCTTACGGAAGATGGTGGCTTGGTAAAGCGTGGGTATAATGATTTTGAGAAAAAAGGCCAATATGTCTCAGATGCACTTAGAACATTTGCCGATGATTTTGACTGGATTTTTCTCACAGACGCAGACGAATTCGTATTCCACAGGCGCCAGCTCACTAATCCACTTCACTCACGTCTAATTATCGAAGAATTGCTTTCTACAGTACCTGCTGATAAAGCACTATATCGAATTGATTCGGCGCTGTGGAATATTCCGTACACCAATAACACATATCCCGCACGTGCAAAAAAAATTGCCCTAAGGCGCGGATTTAGACCCGATATTGATTTAGGGTTCCATTTGTTTTCTGACAGAGAGCTCATCGATAAAAATTTAGTCTATAGTGGCGATATCGAGCATCTGCATTTTCATAATCGATACTTCTATGACGTTCTAAAGCTTGCTCGATTAAAGCTTTCGGCCAGAGTGAGAGATTTTAGTAAAGAGACTTTACTGAATTATAGTGGCGCCGGATCTCATTTAATTAAATATTTTCAAATGTCAGAGATCGAATATATTGGTGGATTTTTACAAAAGTCGAATATAATCGACATATCAAATTTGTTCAATACTATAGGCGTGGAAATACCTTATTCGAAGTAATCAGACTTCTAATATTTCAACATATAGATTAAAGATTTGCCTTTGCTTGATTTTTGTAGCATTTTTGTTTGCGGCACATCGCCATGCTGTGTAGGAAGCGCTATGATCCAAATATCTATTGGAGCATTGATAAAATAGAGGTGCCCCCTCCTGCGATTTAGTGCAGTGACGCGGACTGAGGATACACGCGGGTCGTGAAGCGTGCGAGTCTGGGCTATGGCTCAGACTGTCTGTGTACTCCTCGCTAGCGCCACGATGTCCCAGTTGGCTGGGATTGCGGGTGACCGCTCCCGTCCCCTTAAGCACATCTTGCGGGCTCGCATTGTCCTGCTCTCCTCCGAACGCCTGACCGCGCAGGTAGTGAATGACCGAGGAATTCAATTCACAAACTGCTTGATTTCACAAGCTAATTTCACCGGGACTAACGCTACGTCTGTTGTCTCCATCTTCGATTGAGAAGGAGCTCGATGAACATGCTATGCGCCATTCGGTTCGCTACCATATTCTTCCTCCTCGTCGCACCAATTATGGCGGACACCGAGTTGCGCACGCTGTTCAACCCGCCAACCTCTGGCCTTCAGCCGGGCTCGACCGGCGATGCGTCGGGACTGAGTGTGACGGCACAGGGGGGGACGACGGCGCGGACGAATGCTGATCGCGCAGCAGACACCTTCAACGTCATGGATTATGGTGCCAAGTGCGATGCCCTGACCGATGATGCGACTGCGATCAACAGCGCCGCAGCGGCATTTCGGACCGCAATCAATGCAGGAAAGTCGGGAACGCTTCGCATCCCTCGGCAATGTCGCATCAACTCCGCGATCAACCTGACAAACATCACGAGCCCGATCTATAGCGCATTCATCGACGTCACGGGCGGTTCGATCCTCTGCGCTGCAACCGGCGCAGTCTGTCTTGACGCAACCGGCAGCGATCATCTTAACTGGATACATCCCCACGTGAAGGGGGATCAGACAAACCGCCCCCGGGTCGGCATCCAGATTTCCCGGCGCTCCAATGCTATCGACTGTGCAGAGCAGCGTTTTGACTATCCGAAAACGACGGGATATTTCACGTTTGCAGCCTTTTATGAGGTTGGCTGCGAAACCGTCTCTTTCACGGCTGAGCACTTCGAGAACAGAGATACAGGCAACAGCTTTGCCTACGTCGCGGACGGTCCTAATTACTGGAACGTTCATAGCGCGTTTACGTCGATCACTCTCGGCCAAAATTACGGGGCCTCGTTCATCGGCAACGAGCACTTCATGCCCACGTACGTCGGATCGGGATCGCAGAGCGCGGTCTGGCTGAACGGCACCATGAAGCATCGTTTCAACAATGCCTACGTACTCACGCTCGGCTCCCCCTACGGCGTCACCATCTTCGATAACGGCGCATTCCCGCACACAGAACTGCTCGCCGACTTCCACGTGGAGGGCACGGTCATGACCGACGCCTTCCTGATCGCGGGGTCGACAAGTATCTCGCTGTACGGCTTCTCCTTCATCGACCACACGAGCGGCGGCACCAACAGCTACTTCAAGCTCGCCCCTGGTGTGTCTTCCGTCACGGCGACCGATGCGGTGTTCAGGATCTCCAAGCCTGCCTCGTTGGTCGTGAAGCTATTTGATGATGCAACGAAATGGACCGTTGCGGGCAAGATCACGGTGCCGGCCACGGCGTACTATCCAACCCCCGTTCCGGGCTTCACCGGCACCCTATGCCTTGGGTCGGTCTGCACCCCGACCGTTACCATCCCCAGCGCTCTCACGGTAAGCTCAGTCAGCAATCCAGGCGGTGTCGGGAGCCTCTCGTTCACGGCGACTGGTTCGTTCCGCGCTATCAAGCCGTCTTGCACAGTGACTGCTCCGCCGTCAGGGGGGCAGCAGGCGGGATGCATCGTGAACACCGTCGACTTGCAGAGCTATGGAAGCATCTCAGCGGGTGGCTCCGGTTATACCGTCAATGATGCAATCACTTATGGTGGGCTGAATTGCTCTGTCTACCCGATGATCAAAGTGGCGGCCGTGGACGGGGCTGGCTCAGTTACGGCGTTTACCTCGAACAATACGGCTCAGAACGGCGGAACGCAGCCCCGCTGTAACTCGCCAGCCGCTTACCCAATCGCAACGACCGGCGGCACGGGGTCTGGCCTGAGCATGACGGCAGCCTGGCGTGTTACCGCCGCCAACATAACCTTTACAGCGGGAGCAGGTTACACCACTTCCCCAACCTTCACGTTTTCGTCTGGGGAAGCGGGCACGGTCGCTGCGTCTGCAACGGGCAATCTGTCCGCGTCCTTCACGGCAAATGCCGGAGGAGGCCAGCTTCTCTTAGACAGTACGGGTTCGAAGATCGGAGTTAGCGGAGTGGCCGGGTCTCCAATGATGTCGCTTGGCGCAATGATCGACAACAGCGGCGTCCGTCAGTCTTTGGGCGGGGCCTATACGGTGCCGGCGAACACGAGCCTTGTCCGGTTCATCCAGGCAGACACCGTAGCTTCTTCGACCGTGACACTACCTGTAGCTCTCGCGGACGGGCAACCAATCCAGTTCGTGAACTATGCTGGTAGCATCACGGCGCTGACATTCTCGCCGACCGTCAATGGCTGGACGAACGGCAGTACCCTTGCGGCCAACACCGGCCTTCGAGTTCGCTGGGATTCGATCTCCAATGCTTGGTATCGAGAACAATAAAATTTTGTTGAGGCGGTCAGTAATTGAACATATTAGTCAGAGTTGATATGAATAACGACTTAAGTAGGATATTTTTCTTTTTTCTAAGAATAATCAAGGTGTCAATCTCTTCATCGATGTCAAAAAACTTTTCGATGTCATAATACGAAGGCCTTAGAGTGTAGTCATGTACGGCCAAGATACTTTCGTCTGACATGAATGGATATGCCGCATAAGCGCAGCAATTTCGGAACCGACCATCTACTAAGATAAACTTATAGTCGTTGGGATATTTAATATACGGAGTAAGAAAATAATTCGGCCAATTCGCCAGCTTCGAATTATCAATAGGAATACCCCAATCTCTAACGGGCCCGATGTCTACATGCTCTAACATCAGGGTTTTATCAGCTATCCTGGAGGAAATAGCCGGCTTTTTAGACAGCTGATCCACCCATGACTTATCGCTTTCTATCGAAACGATGAATCTGCAGCCCATTTCAACAGCAATCTCTGTACTGCCGCCGCACCCGTACTCTAAGTATACAGGCTTATTAGCTAGATGTTTCTCGAAGACGCGCCTCTCGTTCGGCGTCATTCTTACCTGTATTTGAGAAGATTCTGTCACTTTGCAACCTTTCTGATATCAAAGGGGTAGAGCAGAGACCTGCTGTATACGGAGCCTCCTGATTAGTTAACCCCTTCAGGCAGATTTCTGAATGTTGTATCGCGCTTCTGGAGCTAGAGCCGTTCCCTTTCAGGTTGGCTCGTAGGCATCGTATCCGGCAGCGGCGAGGTAGTTTCGGCACTCATCCGGTCGGACGGCGGCGAACGCGTTCTCGATGGCGGTGGTTAAATCGGCGGCGGTCCGTGCTGCAGCCGTTCGGAGGAGGGCCTTTACCTTGGCAAAGACCTGCTCGATTGATGGTGTGGATGGCTCCTGCTCCCGGGTTTGCGTTGGGGCATAGTCGGGATGTTGTCGCCTCACGCTGAGGAGCCACCCATGTCCGAGCTTGCTACGGTCGGTATCGACCTCG
>NZ_JAKSYI010000093.1 GCF_022829285.1 Methylobacterium sp. J-078 | reverse complement strand
TCCACCCCATCAGATCCAGGCCCTGGAGCGCACCCGCCCCGACCAGCCCCTCTGTCCAGGCCCCCTAGCCGCTCAGACCCACGACTATACTCGGCACGGCACCACGACCCTGTTCGCGGCCCTCAACGTCCTGGACGGCACCGTGCTCGGCCGCTGCAGGCAGCCTCATCGCCACGGCCAGGTCACGCGTTTCCTTACCGCCGTCGAGCCCGCCGTGCGGGCCGGGAAGCTCGTCCACGTCATCCTAGACAACTATGGCAGTCACAAACACCCGCGAGTCCGCGCCTGGCTTGCCCGCCATCCGCGCTGGAGCTTCCACTTCACGCCGACCTCGGCCTAATGGCTTAACGCCGTCGAGGGCTTCTTCTCTGCCCTGACCCGTCGCCGTCTACAGCGGGGCACCTTCACCGGCGTCGTCGACCTGCAGGCGGCGATCAATCGCTACATCGCCGAGCACAACCGTAGCCCAAAGCCCTTCATCTGGACTAAACCCGCCTCTGCAATCTTCGACGCCCTCAGCCGAGCTCCTGAACCATCCGTCTGAGTCAGAGCACTAGAGGGGCGGACGGGCCAGCGGAGCCGGGGCGTCCCCGACCTGGGCGAGGTAGCGGACCATGAGTTCGCCGGTGGCCCGGACCGCGTAGTCCCGCATCGGCTCGCCGGCCGCGGGCGGGACGAGATCCGTCACGCGCCGCCCGTCGAGGGTTGCCGCCAGCTCGCGGCGCGCCATTCCGGACTCGACGGCTTCCTGGATCGCCTGCGCCTCGTAGGCCTCCAGCGACGCGTTCAGGCGCGAATACCCGGCTCGATCGGGCCCTCCGCCGGACGGTCCGGATCCAGGCCCGGTTCGGGTGGTTCCTCGAACGGGGCCGAGGGCTCGTCGGAGCCGAGCGGACGCTCGCCCGGGAACGGCCGGGGTGGCAGCTGCGAGGGGATATCGCCGCCCGGGATCGGGTCGGGCATGCCGGGATTGGCCACGCTGGAGATCCTCACCTGTTCGTCGCGTTGCCCTACGGGCCGGACGTGTGCCCGGAGCGGCACGGCGTCCGGCCCTGCGGCCATGCCGGACCTGATCGGGGGACATGCAAGGTCCGGCATAACTTTGAAATGTCTCACCGGCGCCCGCCCGGTCTCCTATCGGGAGGTCTGTCGTCGGGGCGGTGCTGCGGAGGAAATAACCCTGCTGGACCGACGCTCAATGATGCAGATGCATCATTTTGACGGTCCGTTGCCTGGTAAAATGCGTTCGGCACGGGGCTCCGCTCGCGTCGGCCATCTCGTGCACAACACGGACACGCCGCCTCGACCGAGGGCGACCGGCTCGGTCCGGGGGCGCGATGACTGGACGGGGCGTCGGTTGCCTCGTCACAGCCCCAGGGCGAGGGCCAGCCGGTCGCGGGCCCGGCTCACGCGACTCTTCACGGTGCCGACCCGGCACCCGAGAACGATGGCCGCCTCCTCGTGCATCAGGCCGTCCACCAGCACCAGCAGCAGAGTCTCGCGTTGCTCGGCCGGAAGGTCGTTCAGGGCCTCCTGCAACTCCGAGAGCGCGACCCGGTGCTCCTGCTCCGGCGGGGTGGACAGCGTGCCCGCGATGGCGCCGTCGATGTCCTCGATCTCGCGTCGCAGGCGCTTGCGCTGGTTCAGGTGGCCGTTGCGCAGGATCGTGAACAGCCACGCCACGAGGTTGGTGCCGGTCTGGAACTGGGCGCGGTGCTCCCAGGCCCGCATCAGGGTCGCCTGCACGAGATCGTCGGCCTCCGCCGCGTTGCCGGTGCGCAGGAGGGCGAAGCGGCGCAGGCGCGGTACGAGGGCGATCAGCTCGTCGCCGAACGCCTTGGTGATCTGCCGGTCCGCCTCGGCTTCCTGCAGGGCAATCCCGAGGCGCTGAAGGACCTGCCCAAGCCGCGTGCCGGCCTCGACCGCCTCCGCCCGCGCGATCAGTTCGTTCAGTCTTCGCCCGATCTGATCCTGGGCATGACGAGGCAAAACCCCGCGCGCGGAAGTTTCGTCGGCGATTGTGCTGAAATGCATCCTGGGTCGGACTCCCAGTCCGAGATCACGGTTCCGTGAAGACATGCTTCTACCGTGCACTGTAGGCCGCGCTGTCTGGCTGATCGTTCACGTTCACGTCAATGATGCGGATATACCAGTCTTTCGGCGATTTCCGCCGGAACCGACGTATCCGAAGACCTGTTACGGCCTGACTTCACGCGAGCGGTCAGGAGTACGGGACGGTGGTCAGTGGCGCGAACAGGCGCGAGGTCCGCGAGGGAGCGGCCGGGCCCGGCAAGGGGAGAGTCCTGGTCGGGTCCGACGGACTCGCCGCCCGCGCCGGTGGCACCGCGAAGGCATGGCGAGGGCCGCTCTTCCCCTGAGCGTTCGGCGTCGGCTGCAATGAGCGCGACGCTGCATCCAGAGGCGCGCGGTGCATCCGAGGCCGATCAGACGCCGCCGGCTGGTCCCAAAAAGCCGGGCTCGTCCAGTCCGGACTTAGGCAATAAAAACCGGTCTACCGGTACGTATATACCATTGTTCGGCGGACCTGCCGGGCCACTTGAGGGGTCTCCCTCGCCTGGGCAACGGAGCATCCCGTGAGCGCACAGAAGACGAACGACGGGGCCGACAAGCTCAAAGCCTCCGTGAAGGAAGCCATCGGGAAGCTGGTCGGCGATCCGAAAGTCGAGGCCGAGGGAAAATTCGAGCAGAACGAATTTGAGCGGGAGCGGACGTCTGCGCAGAAATTACCGAAGTCCGGCGTGAAACCGAAGTCCACCCCTGAGTCGTAGCTTCGGACGCACATCGAAATTCCAGAACATCACCCGTAACATCAAAAGGAGAAACGGCATGGTCGATACGAATCGCATCACGGGGACCGCTAAGGAACTGGGCGGCAAGGTGCAGGGCGCGGTCGGCGACCTGACCGGTTCCCGCCGGGACTCGGTCGAGGGCCGGGCCCGCGAGGCGCAGGGCGCCGCCGAAAACGTCTACGGTCAGGTCAAGGACACCGTGCGCGACGCCGCCGAGCATGTCGCCGACACCGCCCGCGACATCGGCGGAAAGGTTCGCGACGCGGTCGGCGACTTCGTCGGCTCGGAGGACATCGAGGACCGCGCGCGTCGGGCCCAGGGTGCGGTCGGCGACACCTATGAGCGCGCCGAGCGCTCCGTCCGCAGCGCCGGCCGTGCAGCCTACGACAGGGCCGAGGACGCCTACGAGAACGGCGGCCGGCACCTGCGCCAGGGCGGTTATGCCGCCACGAACCAGGTCGCCGAGCACCCCGTGGCCGCGCTGCTCGTGGCCGGTCTCCTCGGCTACGGCCTCGGCCTGCTCATCCACGGCCGCGACTGATCGACGGGGCCGCGCTGGAACGCGCGGCCCGGCATCGCGGCGTCATCCCCCCACGACCCCTAACCAACGACCCCTCGCAAACGACCGAGCTTCTCGGACGACCGACGACCCGGAGTACCAGTCACGTGTCCACCTCTCCCATCCTCGCCACCCCTTCCGCCGCGGCTTCGGCCGACACCCGCACGGTGCTCCTGAACCAGGTCTCGTGGGGGGCGATCTTCGCGGGCGCCGTCACCGCGCTGGTGACGCAGGTGATCCTGAACATGGTGGGCGTGGGGGTCGGCCTGTCGAGCGTCGGCCCGGTGGCCGCCGACAACCCGGCCGCCTCGACCCTGTCGCTGAGTGCAGGCGTCTGGTTCGTGGCCTCGGGCGTTGTGGCCGCGCTGGCCGGCGGGTTCATCGCGGGCCGTCTCTCGGGCAAGCCCGTCACGGGGGCGGCCGGCCTGCACGGCCTCGTTTCCTGGGCGGTGACCACCCTCGTGGTGCTCTACCTGCTCACGTCGGCGGCCGGCGGG
>NZ_JAKSYI010000092.1 GCF_022829285.1 Methylobacterium sp. J-078 | reverse complement strand
GTGAACGGTCCGTGAGGACCCGGAACCTGGGAAGACGATGAGAGGGCGGTGACCCGCGAGCCAGGAGACCTGCCGTCAGTCGTGGTCACACGCGGAACGCATCGGGCGGGGTGTCCTGGTGGGTGTCGGGGCGTTCGCATGCCGCGAACGGACCGGCGTCTTCGCGGTGACGTGCCACAGACGTCGCCCGAGGCCCCATGCCGTCCCTCCGTTCCATGACATCCCCCCGTCCACGGCCCGCCTGCCGAACCCTCCTCCTGGCCTCCTGCGCCGGTCTCGTGTCCTGCGGCGCCCTGGTCCGCGCGGCCGCCGCCCAGACCGCGCAGGCGGACCTCGCCGAACTCTCGGTGACGGCGGAGATTCCGGCCCCGGCCCCGGCCTCGGCGGGACCGGCCGCGAATGCGGGCTTCGTCGGCGGGCGCACCGGCACGGGCGGCGGCTTACCGAGCGTCGATGCGGCGAGCGCCGGCGTGATCTCGGGGGCCGCCCTCAACAGCCGGCCGATCACCCGGCCGGGCGAGGCCCTGGAGAGCGTGCCCGGCCTCATCGTCACGCAGCATTCCGGGGAAGGGAAGGCCAACCAGTTCTTCCTGCGCGGCTTCAACCTCGACCACGGCACCGACATCGCGCTTCACGTGGACGGCATGCCGGTGAACATGCGCACCCACGCCCACGGCCAGGGCTATGCCGACCTCAACTTCCTCATCCCCGAACTCGTCGGCACGGTCGAGTTCCACAAGGGACCGTATTTCGTGCGCGACGGCGACTTCGCCTCGGCCGGCTCGGTGCGGATCGACTATCTCGACACGGTCGAGCGCAACCTCGCGCTGACCTCCATCGGCAGCTTCGGCTACAAGCGCGCGCTCAGCATCGCCTCCGCGCCCCTCGGGCAGGGCCACCTCCTCGTGGCGGGCGAGGCCCAGACCTATGACGGCCCCTGGGACGTGCCGGACCGGCTCGCCAAGCTCAACGGCGTCGTCCGCTACAGCCAGGGCACGGCCCTCGACGGCTTCGCCCTGACGGGCATGGCCTACTGGGCGAAGTGGAACGCCACCAACCAGATCCCGGAGCGGGCGGTCGCGGAGGGGATCATCGGCCGCTTCGGCACCCTGAACCCCACCGATGGCGGCGATACCGGCCGCTTCTCGCTGTCCGGCCGCTGGAGCCGGACGAGCGAGGCGGGGATCACCCGAGCGAGCGCCTACGTCATCCGATATCAGATGAACCTGTTCAACGACTTCACCTATTTCCTCAACGATCCGGTCGCCGGCGACCAGTTCCGCCAGCGGGACAGTCGCATCCTCGGCGGCGGCGAGGTCAGCCACACCGTCCAGGGCGACCTGTTCGGCCTGGCCATGGAGAACGAGATCGGCGTCCAGACCCGCACCGACGACATCCGGGTCGGCCTGTTCAACACCACGGCGCGGCAATTCCGTTCGACGGTGCTGGACGACCGCGTGCTGGAGGCGAGCGCCGCGTTCTACGTCGAGAACCGGGTGCGCTGGACCGACTGGCTGCGCACCAGCGTCGGCTTTCGCGCCGACGGCTACTACGCCGATGTCCGCTCGGACACGCCGGCCAATTCGGGCCGCGCGCGGGACGGCATCGTCAACCCGAAGCTCGGTCTCGTGCTCGGGCCCTGGTTCGACACGGAACTGTACGTGAACTACGGCGGCGGCTTCCACTCGAACGACGCCCGCGGCGTCACCGCCACCGTCGATCCGACGAGCCCCCTGTTCAACATCAGTCGCTCGCCCTTCCTCGTGCCCTCGACCGGCTCGGAGATCGGCCTGCGCAACCGCAGCCTCAGTGGGCTGGAGACGGCGGTGAGCCTGTTCCAGCTCGATTTCGCGTCCGAGAACCTGTTCCAGGGCGACAGCGGCACCACCGAGCCGAGCCGCCCCACCCGCCGCTTCGGCATCGAGTGGACCAACCGCTACGCGGTGACGCCCTGGCTCTCCCTTGAGGGCGATCTCACGGTGACCAATGCCCGCTTCGCGGACCGCGACCCCGCCGGAAACCGGGTGCCGGAGGCGCCGACCACGATCGCCTCGGCCGGTTTCACCTTCGGCGCGGGCCCGGGCTGGTTCGGCTCCATGCGCTTCCGCTATTTCGGGCCGCGGCCGCTGATCGAGGACAATTCGGTGCGCTCGCGCCCGACCGCCCTCGTCAACGGCCGGGTCGGCTACAATTTCGACAACGGGGTCAGCCTGTCCCTCGACGTGCTGAACCTGACCAACGCCAAGGCCGACCAGATCACCTACTTCTACACCTCCCGCCTGCCCGGGGAGGCCGCCGAAGGGGTCGCCGACAGGCACTTCCATCCGGTCGAGCCGACCGCCGTCCGGCTCACCCTGGCCGGGCGATTCTAGGGCGCCCGCGCAGGGGCGAAGGCCGGTCCCGCGCCCCGGGCTTCGGAGTCCGCCGAACCCGGTGGCATCCGGCGAGCCCGGCGCTCGCCCCTGGTGGATCACGTTCACGTCAGTAATCCGGATATACCAGTTCTCCGACGCTCCGTACCGGAACTGCCCGGGCGGGTCCCCGTTACGACCCCGTCCGATGCAGGCGATGCGGAAGGTGGGGCGACGGTGGTTGTCGGGGTGGACAGGCATGAGCTTCGGCAGATCATCGCCGGCCTGAGCGAGGGCGTGATCCTGGTCGAGCCCGATCAGACCATCGCCTACGCCAACGCGGCGGCGCTCGCGATGCACGGGGCCGATTCCCTCGACGAGCTCGGCGCCACCGTGGACGCCTACCGTGAGCGCTTTGCCCTGCGCTACCGCAACAACCGCGCGCCGGACCACTACCCGATCGAGCGGGTGGTCTCGGGCGAGACCTTCCACGACGTCGTGGTCGAGGTCACGCGCACCGATCAGCCCGACGTCGCGTTCGTGCATTCCCTGCGCAGCCTCGTGGCGACCGACCGCGCGGGCCGGCCGAGCTGCCTGGCGCTCATCCTCAAGGACGTCTCCGAGCAGTTCGAGGCCGAGGAGCGCTTCGAGACGACCTTCAACGCCAACCCGGCCCCGGCGGTGATCTGCCGGTTGTCGGATCTGCGCCACGTCAAGGTCAATCTCGGCTTCCTCGAGATGACCGGCTACACCCGCGACGCCGTGATCGGACGCAGCGTCTACGAGGTCGACGTGCTGGCCGGGGCCCGCAATCGCGAACTGGCGATCTCCCGCCTCAACGCGGGCGGCACCATCCCGCAGATGGAGGCTTGCCTCGACCTGCCGGAGGGCGGCTCGCGCTTCGTCATCGTCGCCGGGCAGCCGATGGAGCTTGGCGACGAGCCCTGCATGCTGTTCACCTTCGCCGATCTCGAACTGCGCCGGAAGGCCGAGACGGCGTTGCGCCAGAGCGAGGAGCGCTTCGCCAAGGCCTTCCGCCTCACCCCCGTGCCGACCCTGCTGGTGCGCGCGGAGGGCTTTACGGTCACGGGCGTCAACGAGGCCTTCTCCCGGGTCTTCGGCTACGGGGCCGACGCCGTCACGGGCCGCTCGCCCGCCGACCTCGATCTCTGGGTGCACGAGGCCGCGCGGACCCGCTTCGAGACGGCGGTGGCGCGCACGGGCTACGTGCTCGGCCTCGAGGTCTGCCTCCGGCACGAGGACGGGAACAACCTCGATTGCCTGGTCTCGGCCGAGCGGGTCGAGATCGGCGAGGAGACCTTCGCGCTCCTGGTCCTGCAGGACATCACCGAGCGCAAGCGCACGGAGCGGGATCTGTTCGAGGCGATCGAGGCGGTGATGGCCGACACCTCCTGGTTCAGCCGCGGCCTGATCGAGAAGCTCGCCAACCTGCGCCAGCCGGGCGGCGAGCACGGGGACACGGTCTCGCCCAACATGACCGTGCGCGAGCGTCAGATCCTCGACCTGATCTGCGCCGGGCTCTCGGACGACACGATCGCGGGGCGCCTCAACCTGTCGAAGAACACCGTGCGCAACCACGCCGCCGCGCTCTACCGCAAGCTCGACGTCCACAAGCGCTCGGAGGCCATCGTGTGGGGTCGCAACAACGGATTTCCCACCGGCTCGACTGGGTAGAAAAAACCACTGACTAATATTTTTTTACTATTGATGTGGGCTCGTTGCGGACCACATCAGCCCTGAAACCGCGTGGCCACGATCATGCGGACCACGATCGGCGGAGGGCGGCGCGTCCACCCGGACGGCGCTCGTCTGACCTGTCCGACCGGCGCCGTGAGACCCGGGACCCTGCGTGTCCCGTCGGCATCACGCCCATCGGACCGGAACCCAACGGAAGAGGAAGAGAATCATGGTGGATACGAATCGCATCACGGGCGCCGTCAAGGAACTCGGCGGCAAGGTGCAGGGCGCGGTGGGCGACCTCACGGGCTCGAACCGGGACTCGTTCGAGGGCCGCGCCCGCGAGGCTCTGGGCACCGCCGAGAACGTGTACGGCCAGGCCAAGGACACCGTGCGGCATGCCGCCGACCAGGCCTACGACTATGCCGAGGACGCCTACGACCAGGGCCGTCGCCAGCTCCACGAGGTCCACGAGCGCTCCACCGAGTGGCCGCACGCCTCGCTGCTGGTGGCCGGCCTCGTCGGCTTCGGCCTCGGCCTCCTCGTCGCCAAGCTCTGAGCCAAGCTCTGACGCCCGCGCATCAACCCTCTCGAAAACCGGAGTTTCTCAACGTGGCTACCTCGTCCAGCATTCCGCCCGCATCCCTCCCCGCGGCCGACACCCGCACGGTGCTCCTGAACCAGGTCTCGTGGGGGGCGATCTTCGCGGGCGCCGTCACCGCGCTGGTGACGCAGGTGATCCTGAACATGGTCGGCGTGGGCGTCGGCCTGTCGAGCGTCGGCCCGGTGGCCGCCGACAACCCGGCCGCCTCGACCCTGTCGCTGAGCGCGGGCGTCTGGTTCGTGGCCTCGGGCGTGGTGGCCGCGCTGGCCGGCGGGTTCATCGCGGGCCGTCTCTCGGGCAAGCCCGTCACGGGGGCGGCCGGCCTGCACGGCCTCGTTTCCTGGGCGGTGACCACCCTCGTGGTGCTCTACCTGCTCACGTCGGCGGCCGGCGGG
>NZ_JAKSYI010000090.1 GCF_022829285.1 Methylobacterium sp. J-078 | reverse complement strand
GGCGGGGGCGGGCGGGGGGGCGGCCGGGGTCTCGGCGGCGGGCGCGCGCCGGGGCGGGCCCGGGGCGCGGCCGGGGCGCTCGCGACGGTCGGGGCGCTCCTGGCGGTGGGTGCGGCGGTCGCTGGCGTGGTGGCGGGGGTTGTGCGCTGTGCGAGGGTCGTTCCTCGCGGGGTGCCGGCCGTTCCTGCCGTGCGGCTGGGCGTTGCTGCGGGGGTTCCGTCACCTCATGGCGGGGCTCGGGGCGTTCCGGGCGGGGCTCGGGGCGCTCCTGGCGGGGCTCGGGGCGCTCCTGGCGGGGCTCGGGACGCTCGCGGCCACCACCGCCGCCACGCGGGCCTTCACCGCCCCCGCGAGGCCCTTCGCCACCGCGCGGGCCCTCGCCCGGTCCCCCCTGCGCCAGCACGATCGTGCCCCCCGTCTCTGCATCCGGACGGGCCGAGGCGGGGCCGGACAGGACGAGGCCGGGCAGGATCGTGCCGGTCAGGAGGAGAAGGCGGATGCTCCGCATCGAAGGTCACTCACGGTCGTTGATGAGGCCTTCGGAACAGAATGCGGGCCCAATGGTTCCCGTTTCCGCCGTTTCGTCTCCGGCGCCCGCGTCAGGGCGTACCCTGGCGGGGTGCCGTCGAGAACAGGTTCGGCGCGATGATCCGCACGGGCTGGCGCTCCTCCGGGCCGGCGGCCGACTCCGGCGCGGGGACCGCGTCCGAGGTGATGGCTCCGCTGCGCGAGGCCGCGTCGGCGGCGATTCCGGCGGCGGTCTTGTCCGCGCGGCCCACCAGGGTGAGGCGCACCTTGGGCGGACGCGACAGGGCCTCGGCCTGCATCGGCGTCACGAAGATGTCGCCCTTGTGCCGGACCAGCATGCTCTCGGCCTTGACCAGCGACTGCGCCCAGGTCTGGCCCTCACGCTTGCAGGAGCAGTTCGGGGTGAAGCTCGTGCGGAACTTGAAGGCGTTCGGCAGGGCCGTGTAGGCGCGGCTGCCCTTCAGGGTGGCGGCGTGCTTCAGGGCCTCGTCGCCGAAGGGCATGGAATAGGCCGCGGCCTCGGTGCCCGGGCAGAGGGCCTGGCAGAGCTCGTCGGCGCCCTCGCGGCCATCGGGCAGGTTCGTCATCGGGAAGTAGGCGCCGTCGCAGCTGCGCACGCAGATCACCTGCGCGCCGCCCCGCGCCCGCCTCTCGCCGGGGGTGCCGTCCGCGGCCTGGATGACGCTGCGGCTCGCCGGATCGGTGCAGGCGGCGGCGATCGCCTCCGTGAGCTGCCGGCGGCGCGCGGCCGTGACCTCGCCGTTCTCGGCCCCGTAGCCCGCGTTGAGGGCGCGGATGCGCTGCTCCACGGCACCGCATTGCGGGGGCCGCGAATCGAAGAACAGGAACCGCCCGCCCTCGCAGTTCAGGGTGCGGTAATAGGCGTTGAGGCGCCCGATCTCGTTCTGCAGGGCCCGCGCCGTGCTGGCGCCGTCGCTGAGGCCGGCGAGCTCGGAGCGGTAGCGCAGGCAGGCGGAGGTCTGCGCCTCGGCGGCGCCCAGCATCGCCAGCGCGGCGAGGGGGCCGGCGAGGGAGCCGGCAAGCACCCGGACGAGCGTGCGGATCGGAACGGGAATCAGCGGCATGACCTGATTGCGCGGGGTGGGGACGGGGACGGACGGGGCGCGCCGCGCGGCGGACCGGGAGCGGGGCGGCGAAGCGGGTCAACACAAGTTTATTAGCGGCCCTCGCGCGGTGGCGACACCCTTCCCACATGCGCCCGGGACAAACGGAGGGGAATGATACGATGATGTGGCTTCGGGGTCTCACAGCCGGCGCGCTGGCACTGGGAATGGGGCTCGCCGCACCGGCGGCGCGGGCGGACGATGCGGACCGCATCTTCGACAAGTCGACGGTCTGGCGCCCGTTGACGCCCAACGACAAGCTCGTGGTCTACGGCATCGACGACCCGTCCGTGGCGGGGGTCGCCTGCTGGTACACGCAGCCGGAGAAGGGCGGCATCAAGGGGACCCTCGGCCTCGCCGAGGACGTCTCCGACATCTCGCTGGCCTGCCGCCAGGTCGGCCCCGTGCAGTTCAAGGGCAAGTTCAAGCAGGGCGAAGTGGTATTCAGCGAGCGCCGCTCGCTGATCTTCAAGTCCATGCAGATCGTGCGCGGCTGCGACGCGAAGCGCAACACGCTGATCTACATGGTCTATTCGGACAAGGTGATCCAGGGCTCGCCCAAGAACTCTACCTCGGCCGTCCCCCTGATGCCCTGGGGCACCGAGCCGCCGCCGAAATGCGACGCGTTCATGGAGAAGTAGCCATGCGGGGCATGGAAAAATGATCGCCTGGGATCCGGGCCGTCCCTTGGGCGGCTCGGGACCGGTCAATCCTGGCAGGTGATCCGGATCGGGCGCTCGGCGGGTTTGACCACCGGGGGCGCGGGAATCGCGCCGGTATACTCGTCCTGGGCGGCGACGCCGAAGGAGCCGGCCGAGGCGAATCCCTGCGCCTCGCACCAGGCATTGGCCACCACCTGGCCGCAGGCGCTCTCGCCGTTGGTGAGGCAGTCGCCGACGCCGTAGCCCTCGCTCGAGGGGATGAGGAACGTCTTCTCGATCGCGGCGGGCGCCCTGGCGGGGCTCTCGCCGTCGCCGGCCGCGAAGGCCGGGGCAAGGGAAACCTGGGCGGTCAGGGCGAGAGCGAGGAGAGCGCCGAAAGTGGCGGCCGCGCGGCGCATGGGCAGAACCTTGCTGATGACGGGGGCATGGGTGGCGAAAATCTCGGAGGGTCGGGTTAACAAACCCTTTCGCCCGAGGACCGTTTTCGAGGAAAGCCGGTCCGGCGTCGTTCTCGAATTGCTCATGGTTTTGGAGTAGCCCAGGAACCACCGCCGGGCCGTCGCCTCCGCGCAACAGGGTGCGGGGCGGAACGCGGCGGCGATGTGGCGGACGGTTGGGTGCGCCGCCGCGAAAGCCGCGCGAAACCAAGGCGCTGCGGTGATCCAGGAACGCGCGGGCAGGCGGAGGCCCGCGTCGGTTGAGGGAAGTTTGATGGCCTCGATGTTGCGGCTCTACAACACGCTGACCCGCGAGAAGGCCGCCTTCGCGCCGATCGATCCGAGCCATGTGCGGATGTATGCCTGCGGCCCGACGGTCTACGACGCGGCCCATATCGGCAACGCCCGGCCGATCATCGTCTTCGATCTGCTCTTCCGCCTGCTGCGCCACCTCTACGGCGATGCCCACGTCACCTACGCGCGCAACGTCACCGACGTGGACGACAAGATCAACGCGCGCGCGGCCGAGCGCGGGATCACGATCCGCGAACTCACCGACGGAACGCTGGCAGCCTTCCACGCCGACATCCGCGAACTCGGCGTGCTGATGCCCGAGGACGTGAACGTGGCGGGCGAGCGCCCGCGCTTCGTCGAGCCCCGCGCCACCGATCATATCGGCGAGATGCACGCGATCATCGACGGGCTGGTGCGGGCGGGCCACGCCTACGTGGCGCAAGGACACGTGCTGTTCGACGTCCCCTCGATGCCCGATTACGGCGCCCTCTCGAAGCGGCCGCTGGACGAGATGGAGGCCGGCGCCCGCGTCGAGGTCGCGCCCTACAAGCGCTCGCCCCTCGACTTCGTGCTCTGGAAGCCCTCCAAGCCCGACGAGCCCGCCTGGCCCTCCCCCTGCGGCATCGCCGAGCCGGGGCGCCCGGGCTGGCACATCGAGTGCTCGGCGATGTCCTGGAAGCATCTCGGCGAGCGCTTCGACATCCATGCCGGCGGCATCGACCTCGTCTTTCCCCACCACGAGAACGAGGTGGCGCAGTCGCGCTGCTGCTTCGGGACGGACGTGATGGCCAATGTCTGGCTGCACAACGGCTTCCTCCAGGTGGAGGGGGAGAAGATGTCGAAGTCGCTCGGCAACTTCATCACGATCCGGGACGTGCTCAAGGACTGGCCGGGCGAGGTCGCGCGTCTCGCCATGCTCAAGACCCATTACCGCCAGCCCATCGACTGGACCCTGCGCGGCCTCGAGGAGGCCGCCCGGATGATCGAGCGCTGGTACGGGCTCGTGGGCGACACGCCCCCCGCGCCGACACTCCCCGAGACCGTGCTGGAGCCGCTGCTCGACGACCTCAACACGGCCGCGGCGCTGGCCGAACTCCACCGTCTCGACGATCCGGCCGCGCTCAAGGCCGGCGCGAACCTCCTCGGGCTGCTCACGCAGACCAAGTCGGCCCGCGAGCAGGGCTCGATCCAGGCGGCCGGCATCGACATCGCCCGCGTGGAAGCCCTGATCGAGGCCCGCCGCGCGGCCCGCGCCGCCAAGGACTGGGCCGCCTCCGACCGGGTCCGCGACGAGCTCCTGGCGATGGGCATCGCCGTCAAGGACGGCAAGGCGGGCACGACCTGGAGCGTGGTGCCCTGAGACGCGTCGCGGCCTGGAGCGAGGAGACCCCATGACGGCGTCGAGCGAGGAGGACGTGGCGGGGCTGACGCGGATCGGGCGCATCGTCGCCGACACGCTGGAGGCGATGGGCCGCGCCATCGAGCCCGGCATGACCACGCGGGAGCTCGACGGGATCGGCCGTGCCTTCCTGGAATCCGCCGGCGCCCGGCCGGCCCCGGAGCTGGCCTACGGCTTTCCCGGCGCGACCTGCATCAGTGTCAACGAGGAGATCGCGCACGGCATCCCGGGGGAGCGCCGGATCGGCCCGGGCGACCTCGTCAACATCGACGTCTCCGCCGAGAAGGACGGCTACTTCTCCGACACGGGCGCCTCCTTCGCGATGCCGCCGGTGACGCGGGCGGTCGAGCGGCTCTGCAAGGACGGGCGCCGGGCCCTCTGGGCGGGCCTGCGCGCGGTCGGCACCGGCCGGCCGCTCGCGGGCATCGGGCAGGCGGTGGGCAGCTTCGCGCGCAAGAACGGCTACACGCTGGTGCGCAACCTCGCCAGCCACGGGGTCGGCCTGTCGCTGCACGAGGAGCCGACCGCCATCGCGACCTGGCCCGACGCCTCCGAGCGCCGGATCATGACGGAGGGGCTGGTCTTCACCGTCGAGCCCTTCCTGTCCCTGGGGGCCGACTTCGCCGAGGACGGCGACGATCCCTGGACCCTCTACAGCCGGCCCCGGGCCCTCACGGTGCAGTACGAGCACACCGTGATCGCCACGCGCAACGGCCCGGTGGTCCTCACCATGCCGCGGGCCTAGGGCGCATTCCGACGAAGCGGGAACCGGTTCGTCGCGAAAATGCACGGCAAAACAAGCCCCGGGAGCCGCCGGCCCGTGGCAATCCGGTCGGCGCCTCCCGGGGACCGGACCGTCAGTTCAGCCAGGTCCCGACGAAGGACAGGCACGCCGTGTAGAGGGGCGCGCCCGCCGCGTCCCGGACGACGACGGTGTAGTTGCGATGGTCCCCGTCGCGGGGGACTTCGTCGGCGGCGATGGCCGGCAGCACCCGCTTGGCTTCCACGGTCGCGGCGGCCACGCTGGCGCATTCGAGGCCCTGAACGTCGCGCTGGATGTCGGCGCCGTCGTGAATGTCGAAGTAATAGCGCGGCAAAGGGCTCTCCACACGTCGAGGGCGGGAGCACAACCGTCTCTCAAGCGCGGAATGCCGAGAACGCGGCCGCGACGCTTTGCGTGTAGACGAATTTGCCCACGCACGCGCTTTCGCGTTTGTCGCACCGTCAGGCCCGATGGGGGTGCGATTCCGGACCGAGAGCCAGGATCGGGGGCGACTTCGATGGACATCGCCTGGTCGGACGCGGTGATCCGCATGAGCGGCGCCGTGGCCCTGGCCGAAGCCCGCGTCGATGCGCAAGGCGACGATTCTGAGCGAGGCGGCCGGGCGGGGGCAGGACATCGCTGCCGCCGCACTGCTGCTCCGGCGCCACGAGCGCAGCCTCGCCCTGCGGCGCGCCGTGTGTGCCGACCTCGTCGAATGCGCGCGGGCACGGCGGCCCCGGCGACGGGCAGGCGCACCTGGAGGCCACCCACCGCATCCGGCCGCTCGAACTCAGCGCCCTGATGGACCTGCACCGGCGCGCGGCCCCCGGCGGCCCGGGACGGCGACTACGACGCCGATGACTGATTCAACCGGGCGTTCCACGAGACCCTCTACCGGAGCACGCAGAACGGCGTCCTCGCCGAGCAGGCGCTGGCGATCCGCACGCGGCTCTCCGCCTTCCGGCGCACGCGGCTGCGCCACGATGCGCGCATCCACCGCTCGCACGACGAGCTCGGCGAGATCCTCGCGGCGATCACCGAGAGCGACGGGGACGCCGCCGCCGGGCGCATGCGGGCCCACATGCTGAACGCCGCCGGCGCCCTGCGGCTCGACATCCTCCACCACGGGTGACGGCCCGCGCCAGCGAAGCGTCGGCCCGCCGAGACGAGCCCGACCCCGTCGGATCGGGTCACATCTCTGGACCCTTTTCCCGACGCGCTGTCTTTCGGCGAACCTGCGGCCACGTCGCCGGACAGCGCTCCAGGGTTCGAACCCGATCAGCTTGACGGTGCGAAGGGTTGTTCAGGGTGGCGACCGGACCCTGGCCTTCCGCCTCGAAGCGGACGCTTCCGTCTGCGGCACGACGTTGTCGGCGGAAGCATCGATGCGATGCTCTCACAGGAGGATACCTCTGAGTGATGTCCTACAGCTTGCAACGGGATGTACCCTCGTCAGCATCCGGTGCAAGCCCGAGATGAGATGGGTAGATTGATTAGCGGTGGCGCTCGAACTGATCCTCGGACGAAGATGTTTGTTCAAGAGAGGTCGAATGAGCTTCGCATCCGCATTCCTCCCCCGCATCTGCCTCGGTGATTGGCCAGTTGGACTGCTTGCAGAGGAATGTGCACAAAAGCACCTGCGCGCGCCGATAATTGGTGTCTATGAACTTGTTCGATTCTGTTTTACATTTGAGAACTCGACCAGTCCTATGGAGGCTTCGATGGCGGACGAACTGTTGAAAGACAACCACAATGCCGCGCTTTCGGTCGACTGCGCAACCGAGGCCGCAAAACAAATTCCATCTGACAGCGAGCTTAATTTAGATGAGCTTAAAAATGTTAGTGGAGGAGGATATGTGAGCTTTATTATCGGGATGACCAATGCCTCGGTAGGTATAGGACGTTACTTCTACAATCTGACTAACGATTAAAACAAGATCATCATTCATCGCTGCAGCTCGACTGTTGACGGTCTTAGCGGCTGGTTGTTGCTGAGAGTCCGCCCCGGAACTCATGACGAACGCGCCAACCGCATGACGGAGATGAGCACGGAGGCGGTATAGGGGAAGGCTCAAGCGGAACGAGTGTCGCCTCGAGATCCTTCCAGAGTCGCCTGTTGCGGCTGGTCCAGGCAAAAAAAAGCGCGACGATCCAGCTTCGTATCAACGAGCGGACTTCTACGTTCGCCACGCAATCAATCCATCCCGGAGCGAACGGGCAACTATTCACCCATCCCGATCGTAGACCATAATCCATCAAGTCGCCGGGAAGCGGGCCTTTGCAGAGTTGGGTCGCAACCAGTCCCAAGAACGGTCAGGCTGGTTGCATGTCCACCCTACAGCACGGCCTTCAGCTTGTCGGCCATGGCCTGATCCTTGTCGCGGCGCGACGAGAAGGCCATCGTGAAGAAGACGCGCTGGACGCCGAGCTCGCTCAAGCGGGCCTCGCAGGCCTCCACCAGGGCGCAGATCTCGCTCAGCTCGCCCTCGATGTTGGTCCCGTTGGCGTGCATCTCGGCGTTCAGCGGGCTCGCATCGAGGATCGCCTTGATCTCCCGCACGTAGGGCGAGACCGAGGGGCCGACGCCCATCGGAACGATGCACAGATCCGCGACGACCTTCATGACGCTGCTCCCTTCGGTTCCCCCGCCAGAGGCGGCAGGTCCGGCCGCCTGTCAACCGCGGGCGGTTGCCAAATCGCCCCGCGCGCCGCAACCATCGCGGCCCGCACCGGACGCGTGCGCGACCAGACCTCACGGAGCCGGCCCATGCGCAGGCGCACCCTCGTCCTCGGCGCCGCGCTGGCGGCACTTCCCATCCGGGTCCGGGCGCAGGACGGCCGGACGACGCGGCTCGTCCTGGCCACGGCGACGCCGGGCGGCTCGTTCCCGGCCTTCGGGGAGGCCCTGGCCGAGGCGATGCGGGAGACCGATCCCGGGCTGATGCTCACCTTGAGGCCGAGCAAGGGCTCGCAGGAGAACCTCGCGCTGCTGCGGGCCGGCAGCGTCGACCTCGCCCTGGTGCAGGGGGAATACGCCTACGATGCCCTGGGTGTGGAAAAGGGCTCCGAGACGGGCCTCAGCGTCGTCGCGCCGGTGAGCGCCTCGCCTGGCCTCTTCGTAGTGCGGGCCGACAGCCCGATCCACGCCGTCGCGGATCTGCGCGGCCGGCGCGTCGCCCTCGGCACCCACGCCTCCGGCCTCACGGTGATGGGCCGCAGCGTCCTGCGCGGGTCGGGGATCGACCCCGACCACGCGATCACCCCGATCCTGCTCGACCGTGCGGGCGACGGGGCCGCCATGGTGCTGGACGGGCGGGCCGACGCCCTCTGGGGCGCGGGCACCGGCTGGCCGGGCTTCCATGTCCTCGCCGACGCGCCCGGGGGCGCGCGCTTCTTCGGGCCGGCGCCCGAGGCGATCGAGCCCATCCTGGCGCTGCACCCGTCGCTCCGGCGGGTGCGCGTGCCGGCCGGCGCCCTCCGGGGACAGGAGACGCCGGTGGAGACGGTGGGCTCGTGGAGCTTCGTGCTGGCGCGGGCCGGCGTCGAGGCCGGCGCGGTCGCGCGCCTCGTGCGGGCGATGGACCGGGGCAACGCGGCCCTGGCGCGCGCCTATCCGGCGGGCGGGGATGCCGCCCCGCGCAACCTCGCCTCGGCGGTGCCGGCGGCGTGGCTCCACCCCGAGAGCGCCGCCTATCTCCGGGAGACCGGCGCCCTGCGGTGAGGCGCTTGCCTCAAGTGCTTGCGTCAGAAGCGCTCGGCCACCAGGGCCTCGGCGGCGGGCGCCGGCTCGGTGGCCCCGGCGGCATCGCGCAGGAGGCCGACCACGTCCGACGCCTCGGCGGTCACGAGGTAGCTCAGGTCGAGCCCCGGGCGGATGAACCCCTGCGCGCGCATGTGGTCGAGGAGCGTCAGCAGGGGCGTCCAGAAATCCGCCACCGAGAGCAGCAGGATCGGCTTGTTGTGCTGGCCGAGCTGCGCCCAGGTGAGTTGCTCCACCAGCTCCTCCAGGGTGCCGATGCCGCCCGGCAGGGCCACGAAGGCGTCGGAGCGCTCGAACATCAGCCGCTTGCGGGTGTGCATGTCCTCCACGACGATCGTCTCCTGGATCTCGTCGAGCATGCGCTCGCGCGATTTCAGGAAGTCGGGGATGATGCCGGTGACGTGGCCGCCGTTCTCGATGACCGCGCGGGCCACGGTGCCCATCAGCCCGACATTGCCGCCGCCGTAGACGAGGCCGATCCCGGCCTCCGCCAGGGCCTTGCCGAGGGTCACGGCCGCCGCCGTGAAGGCCGGGTCGCCGCCGAAGCCCGAGCCGCAATAGACGCAGACGGTCCTCAACGGCGCCATGACGGACCTCCCCTGCGGGAAGCGACCAGGGCGCGCGTGCTGTCCACGCGCCAAAGTGCTGATTTTACGGGAGATCCGGCCTTGGGGCGGCGGGCTCGATTTGGTGTTCCGGTCATGTTCGTTAATATGTCGCCATCAATCGCCGGTTTGTCGACGGGCCTGATCCCCGCACGGCGGAATTCGGCCGCCGCGCCGGTGGACGAAGGAGTGGAGTGTCATGAGGGCGGAGTTGCGACGGAGCATCTTTCTCGCCTGCGTGGGGCTTCTGGCGGGCTTCGCCCTCGTGGTCACCCTCTACGGCGCGGGCACGATGTTCAAGCAGGGTCTCGCCGGACGCGGCGCATCCGAGGGGGAGGCCGTTCCCCTGGCCGCGCCGCCCGGCGACGGGACCACCGGGCCCGGGTCGGCCGCGCCGTCTCCCGTTCCCGCCCCGATTCCCGCGCCTGCCCCCGCCGGGGAGGGAGGCACGCCCCAGCCGGGAAAGCCCCGGGCGGCCCTGGAGGGGCAGCCGGGGGCGGATCAAGGCCCGGCTCCGCCGCAGGGCGAGGCGCCGAGCTTCGACATCATCCGGATCGAGCCCAGCGGCGAGGCCGTGATCGCGGGCCGGGCGCCGCCCAACACCACCGTCGAGCTGTTGCGCGACAACGGGCCGATTGCCCGTGCGCTGGTCGACCCGTCCGGACAATTCGCCATCGTGCCGCCCGCCCTGCCCCCCGGCAACAGTGAGATCACCCTGCGGGTGACCGGGGCCGACGGCCGGGCGCGCGTCTCGCGCGACAGCGTGTCGGTGGTGGTCGCCGCGAACCGCACCGCCAAGCCCCTCATCGCCCTGACCTCCCCCGACAAGCCCACCATCGTGCTCTCGCAGCCCGATCCCGTGGCCGCCCCACCCGCGCAAGCTGGGACCCGGCAGGCCGCGACGGCGAAGCCCGGGGGCGAGAAACCGGGCGCCGGCATGGCCGGGACGGGCAAGACATCAGGCCAGATACCGGGCAAAGCGCCGGGCAACACCGCCGGCACGACGCCCGATGCCGACCGGCTCGCAACGAACGTGCCCGGGGCGGCCGGCGCGAAGCCCGAGGCGGACAAGGCCGCGCCGATCAAGATCGTCAGCGTCGAGGCGGAAGAGGGCGGCCGGCTCTACGTGACGAGCCAGGCCCGGCCCGGCGCCACGGTGCGGCTCTACCTCAACGACACCCTGGTGGCCCCCGGCAGCGCGGGCGCCGACGGCCGCGTCAGCTTCACCATCGGGCGGGGCGTGCGCCCGGGCGATTACCGGATCCGGGTCGACCAGGTCGATCCCGTCACCGGCACGGTGAAGACCCGCTCCGAGGTCGCCTTCACGGTGCCGGCCAGCGTCGCGCGGCCGGACGCATCGGCGGGCGCGGCCCCGGCACCCGCCCAGACTCAAGGTCGGGCCCAGGCCCAGGCCCAGGCCCAGAGTCAGGCTCAGGCGCAGGCGCCCGAGGGCCGGACCGCCCCGCCGGCCCGCCCGACGACCGGCGGGGCCGCGCGGACGGAGCCCCCCGCTCCACCGGCCGCAGCGCCCGGCGCCCTCGCGGCGATGGCGCCGCCGAACCCGGCGGTGCCGCCGAACCCGGCGGTGCCGCCCAATCAGGCTGTGTCGCCGAACCAGGCGCCACCGCCTGCCGGGGGGCCCGTCGCCGTCGGAGGGCCGGACACGGCGGCGCGGCCGGCGCCCGAGGCGGGCCCGTCCGGCGGAACCCCGACGGTCTTCGTGCCGGAGATCGGCACCGCGCGGATCGTCCGGGGCGACAGCCTCTGGCAGATCAGCCGGCGCATCTACGGCAAGGGCACCCGCTACACGGTGATCTTCGACGCCAACCAGCCCCAGATCCGCAACCCGGACCTGATCTATCCGGGCCAGAT
>NZ_JAKSYI010000082.1 GCF_022829285.1 Methylobacterium sp. J-078 | reverse complement strand
CTAGAGCTGTGCCCGGCAGTGTTGCGACGGGAGGGCGGCTGAAGCGTTGACCGGTGAAGGAGTCTGCGATGCCTTCACCGTTGTCTGTCGATCTACGCGAGCGCGTCGTGGCGGCCGTGGCAGGGGGCGCGTCCTTTCATCGGGCGGCGGCGCGGTTCGGGGTGAGCGTGTCGAGCGCCAGCCGCTGGTCTCAGCGGTTTGCGCAGCAGGGTCACGTCGCCCCCAAACCGACACATGGCGACGACAGCCTGCCGGCGATCGAGGCGCATGCGGATCTGATCCTCTCCATAGATGAAGCCCGGCCCGAACTCTTCCTGCGCGAGTTGCGCGACGCCCTGGCCGAGCATGGCGTACAGACCAGCACGAGCGGGCTATCACGCTTTTTCGCCCGCCACGGCATCACCCGCAAAAAGGGGCGGTGTACGCGGCCGAGCAGGAGCGGGCGGACGTGAAGGCGGCGCGTGAGGCGTGGTTTGCGGCTCAACCCGACCTCGACCCCGACAAGCTCGTCTTCCTCGACGAGACGGCGGCTGCCACCAACATGGCCCGCCGCTACGGCCGCGCCCCGCGCGGCGAGCGCTGCCAGCTCCTCGTACCGCAGGGCCATTACAAAACGACCACCATCACCGCCGCCCTGCGCACCACCGGCCCGTGCGCGCTCGACCTCGGGGATGGCGCCACAAACGGCCAGCGCTTTCGCGACTACGTCGCCCATCGCCTCGTCCCGGTGCTGCGACCCGGAGACACCGTGATCCTCGACAACCTGCAGGCTCACAAGGTCAGCGGCATCCGCGAGCGCATCGAGGCGGCCGGCGCGCGGCTACTCTACCTTCCGCCCTACAGCCCCGAGTTCAACCCGATCGAACAGGTCTTCGCCAAGCTGAAAGCGCTGCTGCGGACCGCAGCCGCCCGCACCGTGCCCGACCTCTGGGACGCCATCCGGCACGCCTTCACCCGCTTCACCCCGGACGAATGCCGCAACTGCCTCACCGCCGCCGGATACGACACCGACTTGGCCGTCGCTACATAAGCGGGAACGGCTCTAATCCCTGAAATAGGTGGCGTGTCTCTTCTTCATTCTGAAACCGCTCGCGAGTCTGAGTTCAGGAGTTGCGGACCGAGAAGCGGACGAAGGCCGGCCATCATGCTCTCGTCTGCATATCTCGGTGAGGCAGTTACGTCGGAGGCAAGCGCACGCAAAACCCACGGCACGCGGTACTCAGGAGCGTGCTCCCCGCCGTTGATGATACCTATACGGTGGTCTAAAAGAACTCCAACGGCTCTCTGAAACTCGTTATTGGCGAGCGCGTCAACCGAAACAGTGGTTGCGCGCCTACCGATCCGTGTAGCTTTGCGGCCCGTCTCGCTTTTGACCAATTTTGACGTTAATGCATCGTCTACTGCAAGGACGACCTTAAGATTTGGACCAAACGCATCTCCTGTCAGCTCCTCGATATCCCGGCGGATTTCGTCTCGTGTCGCCGAAATTCCATCGATGACGAGGACCAGCTTTGGGCCGGACTGATGCGATAGGCTGCGAAGCCAAGTGCGCGTGTCGTTATTCGTCACGTTCCAGCCGAGCGATTCTGCCATAACATTTGCAATACTCTGGAACACGCCGGAGCCACCACCACCATCTGCCTCTACAAAAAGGGTCACGAGCTGATTGGAGTCGCGCGTAAGTTCAGTAAGCTCACGAAGCACATTACTCTTTCCAGCAAGCGGCGGACCCTCAACAATAACGATCTTCTTATTAGATGAGAGCGCCTCAATAATCTTTTTTGTAGTATTTCTTGGTATTAGGAAACCGTCGACGAAGGGCTGCGTAACTTCCTGAAACGTTCCTGTGAGGTCTGTCATAACGGCGTCCGATGCTGCTCGGATAGCAGAAATCCATACGGTTGATTGAGGACCGAGAAGCGTTTCGACGGCTCGCGCGAGATCATCTGCGGCGATCGTGGCGGCATTTGCGATCAGCTTATAAGCTGCGGCCTCTGTAGGTTTTTCGTCTTTCCACTCAGCGCCAGAATGCGTTTCCAAAACTTTCGTATTCGCGCCATTTGTCACTACGACAAGGGGAGGACGGGGATGAAGCATTCGGGCATAGGACAACCCCTGTTCCTCGTCATCGGCAGTTAGAGGCAAGCCCTCTCGCTTTAGTTCCATTACTGCAAGCGGGATATTTTCGTAGAGGACAAGTATGTCGAGCCGCGCCTGCGCAGCAGACACCACGGCTCCGTTGACGGTTACGACATTATGGCCGAACTTAAATTCAAATTTGAGCTGATGCTTTAAGCCATCCGGCGGCAACCACGAAAAGGCAGCTCGCATCGAAGCTACGATTCGCGCTTCGAGGTCTGCTTCTGTGGGTAGCTTCGTCAGCTGTGTAATCGACATTCTCTATTCCTATGTGGCGTCATAATTTAGGATATGAATGACAGTGCGCTGAGACGGCAAAGCGTCAATGTCCGTATCGCGGCCTGCTGCCCGGATGGGCCCCCCGATATAGACGGGCCACATCGCGCAACGCGGTTGGTACGTATAGCTCAAGAATGCGGAGGTCGGCACGCAAGCGTGTATCTGCTTCGCTGATGTGCAGCCTGAAAGCAGAGAGACCGCAGGCCACCCAACCTGGTCGATGGCCTCTGCCTCAACCCTTGAGAGCGGACCGCTCAGGGGTCGGCAAGGGGTCGTGAGCGGTCCCCGGGGCTATGTCCGTTCCGATGCATCTACCTTCCGAAAGCAGACCAGCTGAAACCCACCCGACCCAGTCGCAGAGCAGACAGGCTACTGGCGACCCAACATAGTCGTACATCCCGTTGCGAGCGTCGCCCGAAAGCGGACGTTGCCCTAAAGGCCGCCAGACAACTAAAAAAATCAATTTCCCTGAGCGTGGAACCCACGCCAGGTCGAAGCTCGATTCAATCCAAAAGTCCGACATGCCTAAGGTGAGCATCAATCTGAACGCTAGCTCAATGGATTAACCAGGCCGCTCATAACGGTCCGTCCAAACCATTCATCCCCTGGGCGGGACTCGGCTTTTTTCCGGCAGGGCACGAGAAACGGCACGGAATAGGTCGGTCCTGGCGGGTATTTGCGACGCTTGGTGAAGGCTCGACCAAACAGAACGATGATGCCGTGCCGCCGCCCTGGCCCCTGCATCGCCGGTTGAGCTTTGCCGCCGCCGACGCGTTCACTCCTGTAACCCCACTGGGACGGGAGCCCCGATGTCGAGTCTGACCGAGCGCAAGGCACACCTGATCGTCCACGGCGACCAACCCTACAACGCCGAACCGCCCCTCGACCGATTGCGAGCCTCCTACCGGACGCCGGCGAAGGATTTCTACGTCCGCTCGCACGGCAACCTGCCGGACCTCGACGAGGCAGCCTGGCGCTTAACTATCGATGGCGGCACCAGCACCGCGCTTGAGTTGTCGCTATCCGATCTGCGAATCCGCTTCCCGGAAGCCACGGTCACAGCCACGATGCAGTGCGCCGGCAATCGCCGCGCCGACATGCGGGCGGTCGCCCCGGTCTCGGGCGACCCGTGGGATGCCGGAGCCATCGGCACCGCCGAATGGACCGGGGTGCGTCTCGGCGACGTCCTGCGCGAGGCGGGGGTCGCCGAGCATGTGGGCCACCATGTCGCCTTCGAAAGCTACGACATGGTGGAAGGCCGTCCCTACGGCGCCTCGATCCCGCTCGCCAAAGCCATGGCCCCCGAGACCCTGCTGGCCTACGCCATGAACGGTGAAGCCTTGCTCCCCGAGCATGGCTTTCCGGTTCGCGCGGTGGTGCCGGGCTTCGCCGGCGTACGCAGCCCAAAATGGCTCCGGCGCCTAAGCGTCCAGGACCACCCCTCGGACAACCCGATTCAGGCCGGCGACTACAAGCTGTATCCGGCGGACGTGACCGCCGAGGCCGCCGATCCGGCCAAGGGGTACACCATCGATACGATGCCGCTGAACGCCGCGATCTGCGAGCCCGGGACTGGGGAAACCCTTAAGTCAGGGGGTAATAGGGTCCGCGGCTACGCGGTGAGCGGGGATCGGGCCGTCGTACGCGTCGACGTCTCCGGGAACGGCGGCCGGTCCTGGGTACAGGCCGAGCTCGAACACGAGGCGGACGCTCCGTTCGCCTGGACGTTCTGGAGCACAAACCTCGACTTGCCTACGGGCGAGCATGAACTCGCCGTGCGCGCCTGGGACGAAGCGGGCCAAACGCAGCCGGCAACGTCGAACGAGATCTGGAACCACAAGGGCTACCTGTGCGCCTGCTGGCATCGGGTACGGGTGAACGTCGTCTAGGGACAGGCGACCTGGCCTATCGCCTACCTCCGCCCTCGTGGACGACTTCCCACACAGCTGCCGACCCGGCATCCCGCCACGATCCGACGTGACGCCCGGCGGTCATTCCGACCCTGTCGTGCGCGGCACAGGCAACGTCCGACCTTGGCGGGAGTTTCCCGTGCGTCGAGATACCCGGCGCCGTGTCGCCGCCCCCAAACTGCAAGGAACTCCATGTCCCGTGAGACCAGCGTCCAAGCCACCGAGAAATTCGGCGAGCTCGTCAACGGCGGCCGGTTCGAAGCCTTCCCCGAGGTCGTCGCCCCGGATTGCCACGATCACGACCCGGCGCCGGGCCAGCACATGGGTCCCGAGGGATACCAGATGTTCTTCACGCAGCTTCGCTCCGCCTTTCCCGACATGCAGGTCGAGGTGAAGAAGCTCGTCGCCGACGGGGACAGCGTCGCCTTCGCCTACACGCTCACCGGCACGCACCAGGGCGACTTCAACGGCCACAAGCCGACCGGGAAGGCCATCAAGGTCCGCGGCATGCAGATCGGCCGCTTCGTCGACGGCAAGATGGTCGAGCGGTGGGGTTCCTCCGACGAACTCGGCATCCTCAAGCAGATCGGCGCCATCGAGGGATAATGGAAGCCTCCGCGAGGACGTCCCAGCCAAGGGACGTCGTCAAGGCCTGACCCGGGGCGGCCCCTGGACCGCCCCGGACGCTTAAGAACCAACCGCTAGGAGCTTGTCCGAGTAAGGGGATTGAAGCCGAGGTTGGAGGGGCGAGACCAGAGCCGGTGAGGGCGGATCGGCGGCCTCATCGGCCGGCCTGTGCCAGTTTCAGGAGGTTGTGGGCCGTGCAGATCATCGCCCATTCGCCCCGGACCTGACCGAGCCCTCTCATCAGGAACTGTCGGAAGCCTCGGGCCTGCTTGATCTGCCCGAACACCGGCTCGACCACCTGCTTCCTGAGACGGTAGCGACTGCGGCGCCCAGCCCGCTTCAGGCGGGCAGCCATCGCGCTCATCAACGGCATCTTGGTCAGCCTCCGGCGGCCGGCCGCGTCTGCCTCGCCATGGCGCGCCCGGCCCGGAGCAAGGTAGCCTGTGATGCTGCGCTCCTTCAGCGCGACGAGGTTAGCTTCGTTGGCAAAGCCGGCATCACCCGAGACCTCCCGCGGTTTGCGCCCGAGATGAGTGCGAACCCCGTCCACAAGCGGCACGAGCGCGCGGTAGTCGGCCGAGTTGGTCACGAGCCGATGCGCGACGATGACCTGATGCGCGGCATCGACCGCGATCTGACCGTTGTAACCCTGCACGAAGCCGTCGCGCGTGGGCAGGATCCGGCTGTCCGGGTCGGTGAAGTTGCGCTGCGCTCGGTCGGGCGGAGCGCCGTCTTCACCGCGCAGTGGCCGGCCCTGCCAGCGCATGCCCGACGAGGCGCCCGGCCCGTTCTCGTCTTCCGGATCGGGCGGGTCGGCCGCCTCCGCCTCCAGTGCGGCCTTGGCGGCGCGGATCGTTTCCAGCCGCCGCTGCTTGTCGGCCATCCAGGCCGGCGTCTCGTCGCCCCGACGGCCGGCACCGTGAGCCTGATCCTCTGCCGCGTCAGCCTCGCGCGCGCGCTCCAGCCAAGCGTTCACCTCAGCCGCCAGCGCCGGCTCGGCCGTCTTCATCCGCCCATAGCTCATCGCCTTGTGGCGCGAGGCGTTCGCCTTCAGCTTCGTGCCATCCACCGCCACGTGGGCGAACTCGACGAGACCGGCCGCCCGACACAGGCGCAGCACCTGCACGAACAGGTCCGACATGGCCACGAGGTGACGCTTGCGGAAGTCGGCGATGGTGCGGAAGTCCGGCCGGTTCAGGCCGGTGACAGCCATGACGTCGACCCGCTCCTCACAGGCCCGGGCGAGTTGGCGCGACGAGTACAGGCCGCGGCTGTAGCCGTAGAGCAGCAGTGCCACCATCATGCCGGGATGGTAGGGCGGGTAGCCGCGCTCTTCCGTGTAGGTACCGAGGATGGCCGAGAGGTCGAGCGCCTCCCGCACCGTATCGCGCACGAAGTGCGCCATGTGTCCGGGTGGCACGAACTCGTGCAGCGAGGGCGGCAACAGCCAGCCCTGATCGACGTCCCAGGAGCGAAACACCTTGGCCATGAGCCGAGTGAATCACCTCGCAGCCTCGTCGTCGAGAGGATTACTCGGACAAGCTCCTAG
>NZ_JAKSYI010000079.1 GCF_022829285.1 Methylobacterium sp. J-078 | reverse complement strand
GTGGCCGCGCTGGCCGGCGGGTTCATCGCGGGCCGTCTCTCGGGCAAGCCCGTCACGGGGGCGGCCGGCCTGCACGGCCTCGTTTCCTGGGCGGTGACCACCCTCGTGGTGCTCTACCTGCTCACGTCGGCGGCCGGCGGGCTGATCGGCGGCGCGTTCTCGGGGGTGACCAGCACGCTCGGCGGAGCGGGCTCCCTCGTGGGGGGCACCGTGCAGACGGCGGCCCAGGCCGCGGCGCCCTCGCTGTCCAAGATCAGCAATCCGCTCGACGGCATCGAGCAGTCGGTGCGCGACCAGGCCGCCGGCCAGGACCCGCAGGCGGCCAAGGACGCTGCCGTGGCGGCCATCCGCGCCCTGCTCACGGGTGACCCGGCCCAGAAGGCTCAGGCCGAGACCCGCGCGGCCGACGCGCTGGCCAAGGCCCAGGGCATCCCGGTCGACCAGGCAAAGGCGCAGATCCAGGACTACGGCAGGCAGTACGACAAAACCGTGGCGCCGCCCAAGCAGAAGGCCGGGCCCGCGGCGTTGCCGGCCAGGTCCGCCGCCACGCAGGCCGCCTTCTACGGCGCGCTCGCGCTGACCCGGGCCGCCCTGGCGGTTTTCCTGGCCGGCGGCTTGGGCGCCCCAAACCCCCCAACCCTGCCCGCCGGCAC
>NZ_JAKSYI010000078.1 GCF_022829285.1 Methylobacterium sp. J-078 | reverse complement strand
TCGCCGCGACGGTGGCCGCCGCCGCGGCGGGAGCCGGCTTCACGGCCGTCGATTGCGGCGCGCTGCCGACGCCGGCCCTGGCCCTGGAAGCGCTCCGGCGCGGCGCCTGCGCGGTGATGGTCACCGGCAGCCACATCCCGGAGGACCGGAACGGCCTGAAATTCTATCGGCCCGACGGCGAGATCACCAAGACCGACGAGACCGCCATCCTGGCCGCCCTCGGCGACGTCGCCACGCCGGGCGCGATGGCGGCGGCCGATCCCGCCACGCCGGAGACCGGGGCGACGGACCGTTACCGCCAGCGCTACCGCGAGGCCTTCGCCGCCGACATGCTGGCCGGCCTCAAGATCGCCGTCTACCAGCAGAGTTCCGTGGCGCGGGACCTGCTCGTCGAGCTCCTGACGGCGCTGGGGGCGGACGTGACCGCGATCGGGCGCGCGGACCGCTTCGTTCCGATCGACACGGAGGCCCATCGTCCGGAGGACGTCGCCTTTATTCGCCAGGCCATGGCGTCCGGCGATTTCGACGCCCTGGTGACGACCGACGGCGACGCCGACCGGCCCCTGGTCGCGGATGCGGCCGGCCGCATCCTGCGGGGCGACGTGCTCGGGCTGATCACCGCGCGGTACCTCGACGTCGACACCGTCGTCGTGCCCGTCACCGCCGGTTCGGCTATCGAGCAGGCGGGCGGGTTCCGGCGGGTACTGCGCACCCGCGTCGGTTCGCCCTACGTCATCGCCGGCATGGCGCGGGCGGAGCAGGAGGGCGCCCGCGCCGTCGTCGGCTTCGAGGCGAATGGCGGCTTCCTGCTCGGTTCGGACGTCGCGATCGACGGCCGGACCCTGCCCGCGCTGCCGACGCGCGATGCGATGCTCCCCATCCTGGCGACCCTGGCGGCGGCGCGGCGCGCCGGGCTGTCCCTCGCCGACCTCGTCACGTCCCTCTCCGTGGGCGAGACGGCGAGCGACCGCCTGCCCGAGACGCCGGCCGAGCGGAGTGGGCCGTTCCTGCGCCAGCTCGGCCAGGAGGCGTTCCGGCAGGATTTCGTTCGGCCGATCGGCGCCGTGCGGTCCGTCGACGAGCAGGACGGCGTGAGGATGGAGCTCGATGGCGGCCGCACGATCCACTTCCGTGCATCCGGCAACGCGCCCGAGCTGCGCTGCTACGCCGAGGCCGGAACGGCCGACGCGGCGGAGGACCTCGTCCGCTGGGGATTGGCGGCTGCCGCCGCCGCGATGAAGGCGGACGCAGCGCGGACGGGCGCCGATCCGCACTGATCGAGATCCCGGTATCCGTCAGGGCGATCCGGCGACCCTGACGGGCCGGGACTGACCTCGATCGCCCCGAACGAGGGCGGTCCGCCCCGTGCGCTCGGCCTCAGCCGAACGCGCCCACCTCGTGCTGGATCATGCCCGAGATCTCACGCACGCGGAGGAAGCTGCGCCGGATCGGCTCGAACAGCGTCCGGTGCTCGGCCTCGTAGGTGCCGACGTCCCGCGGACCCGCCGGCTCGCCGAAGTTCAGCCCGAGGGTCGGGTCCGGCGTGATCGGGAAGATGTCTTCCAGCAGGGTGAGGCAGCCGTCGATGTCGAGGCGCAGGAAGCGCTCGATCAGCGCCTCGCGGCTCACCCCCGATTGCGGCCGGAAGCCCGGGATGTGCACGGCCAGGAACCAGATCCGGTGGATCAGGGCGAGCCGGATCGCGTGCAGCAGGGTCAGGCGGGCCGACATCCGGCCGAGGTCGGGGGCGGCCGCCCGCAGGCTCAGCCAGTCGCAGGTCAGGCGACCGAACAGGTGGCGCAGATCCGGGGCGAGGCGCAGGCGGTCGAGGGCGTTGGCGATGACCACGAGTTCCTCGCGCCGGCCGTCGCGCTGGGTGCGCCGGGCGCGCTCCAGCCACACGGCCGGGTCGAGGGTGTCGATATAGGCCCGCAGCACGTCGAGGTCGGAGACGTTCGAGGCGTGCTGCGCAAGGCGGAAGGCGCGGGAGAAGCGCACCGAATCGCGCCGCATGTCGCGGAACAGGTCCGGCGTCCGGCCGGCGGCGCGGCCGACGCCGTGCAGGGAATTGGCGAGGAAGCCGAGCTGCTGCAGGATCGCGTTGTTGGGGATCGCCCGCATCTGGCGCGGATGGGTGATCATGGTCGGGCCGCCGCCATCGGTCTGGCGCGCCACGGGCCGCGAGCCGGTGCGGTCGAGCAGGCTCGGGCCGAAGGTGCCCAGCAGCGCGGCGTAGCCGGGATCGTCCACCAGCGCTTCCATGTCCTGGCGCACCACGGTGAAGAACTCGGCGGCGAAGTCCGGCTCGGCGTAGATCGGGTCGTCCGTCTCGTCGGCTCCGCTCGCCGGATCGGACAGCACGTAGTCGGCGAACGAATCGTCGTCGGCCACATCGAGGGCGAAGACGTGCTCGGCGATGCGCTCCACCGTCGCCTGCGCCAGCGGCAGGGTGCCGAACATCAGGTAGCCGTCCGAGCCCTGGAAGCTCGATTCGAGGCGCACCCGGATGCCCGCCGCGCGGTTCCGGCGCCGCGCATCCTCGGGGGCGAGATAGGCGAGGCGGTCGCGTAAGCTGGTCGGGTGCGCGCCCCGGCCGATGGATTCGCCGTGCGTGTCGAAGATCGCGAGCTCGACCCCCGTGAGGTCGTTCTGCACCATCAGCTCGGTGATGCGCAGGCGCAGGCGCTCGATCCAGAAGCTCGCGGCGAGCTGGCCGACGTAGCGCCCGGAATCCGAGTAGCCGAACTGCACGGTGAGCCGGCCGATGCGCTTGAGGTAGGCCCGCCAGTGCGGGTTGCGGAGCGCATCGTCGAGGACGCGCACGCCCTGCTCCAGGGCGCTCGCGGTCTCGAACAGCGGCGTGATCTCGACCTTGTCGGCGATCCCGTAATGCCGCGCCAGCCAGAGGGCGGCGAGCAGGGTGTAGCCCGTCTCGGTCTCGGCGATGAGAAAGCGCACGGGATGCGTGCCGTCCACGTGCTTGAGGATCTGGGTGATCGTCATCATCAGCCGGGCGGCCGAGGCGCGCTCGGCGGCGAGCGCCCCGAAATCGACGTCCACCGCCTGCACGTCGTTGAGGAGCGCGTGGATGGTGGCCAGGTGCGAGCGGCGCTGGGCGGCGTCGTTGGGCTCGCCTTCGAGGTCGGTGACCCGCCGCACCGCGTTGTGGATCTGGCTGGCGTTGAGCCGGAAATGCGGCAGGGCGTTCGAGAGGCCGTGGGTGGCGATGCCGGAGCGCAGGAGCGCGATGCTGCGCTTGTCCGCCTCGGATTCCACGCCCCCGACCGCGCCCGCGAGCCCGGCCAGGATCGCGCTGGAATCGGTCTGCGCCCGCTCGCGCTCGATGATCAGGGCCAGGGCGAAGCGATGCACCGCCTCGAGGGAGGGCTTGGTGCCGAGGCGGGGGGCCACGGCGAGCTGGCGGTTCACGGCCGCGAGCGCGTTCCCCGTCAGGTCGCGCACCACCTTCGTGGCCGGCAGCTGGGGCAATTGCCGCATGACCCGGTCGAGCTGCATCCGCTTCGATTCCAGCCGGTAGCGCAGGGTGTCCCACCAGCCGATATCGGTGCGCCCGTCCGTATCGCAGCCGACCCAGCTCGCGATGGCGAAGGGCTTGGGCACGAGTTCGGTCCAGCGGTCGGGCCAGCGCGCGCGGGCGGCGTCCAGCAGGGCGGCGTTGAAGGCGTCGAGCGCCGTGCGGCCGTGATTGGCCGCGGCGCAGGCCTGGTCGAACTCGTCGTCGAGGCTGATCTTCGGGTCGGGCCGGGTGGAGAGGCCGGCCGCGCGTGCCACCAGCGGCGTCCGGGCCGCAGCGTCGGCCTCGCTCGCGGCCTCGGCGATCAGCGCCGCGACGGCGCGCGGCATGCCGAAGGTCGGGTGGGCCGTGAACACCACGGCGAAGCCCGTGCGGCTCACGAGATCGCGGAAGGTCTCGAAGGCGCCCTGGCGCTCCGGCACCGCCGCCACGAGGCGGGCGGCCATCCGGGTGTCCGGCGCGGCGGCCGCATCGCGGTCGAGGCCCACATAGGCGCGCAGGCGCTCGGCGCGGGCGCTCAGGGATTGGGTCCGGAGCTGAGGGAACAGGGCGTCGAGGTCGTCCTCGCCGATCTCGCCCCGGTCGAAGCGCCGGGTGATGGCCAGGGTGACCGCCAGGACGGGATTGCGGAACGGGTCCTCGGCGGCCTGCTCGCGGGACTCCTCGATCAGCCGCAGGAGCTCCTGCTCGAGGCCCTCCGCCCCGCCGGGACGGCGCTCCGCGTCCGGGGCTGCATCGGCCGTCTTGAGGTCATGCATGCGCATCGATCGACCTTGGTTCGTGGGCGTGGATTTTTTCGCGCGTGAGGTCTTGGACTGAGGTCTTGGACTGAGGTCTTGGCGTGAGGTCTTGGACTGAGGTGCTCGGGACGACCGGCCTCGGGCCGTGTTGCCGGCGCGGACCCCCCGCTTCTGACATCCGTGTGCGAAGACGCAAGGACCGTTCCGGCCCGGGGATGTGCGCAAGGTTCGGTTTGTCGCTTCGTCGGGAAAGGATGCAACGGGGCGCGTCCTGGGCTAACGCTGGACCCGGCATGGAAATGACCCTGATCCTGGGCGCCCTGGGGGCCCTCCTGTTTTGCGGCCTCGTCGTGGTCACGCTGCTGATGCGCGGCCGGCGGCCCGAGCTGCGCATGGGGCGCGAGGTCGACCTGATCGACGAGGCCGAGGACGAGGAGACGCTGATGCGCAGCCTGGAACCGCCGCGCCCCAGTCCCATCGACCGGACGGCGACGATCCTCGAGGTCGAGCCGGCGGCCGACCCGAAGGCCCGGCCGCTGCCGTCGGACACGCAGCGGGAGACGCGCTGATGGTGCGGTCCCGCACGCGCCTGTGGGGCGCCCTGCTGCCGGTGCTCCTGATCCTCGGCGCCGGCCCGGCCCTGTCGCAGGCGCCCGAGGCGGAGGGGTCGCCCGAGGCCGAGGCGCCGGCCGCGCCCGCGCCGAAGACGCGTCCGCCGAAACCGAAGCCCAAACCGAAACCCGCGCCCAAGCCAAAACCGGCCGCCGAAGCGCCACCCGCCGAAGGGCCAATCCGGGCCGCCGCCACGCCGCCCCCAGCGCCGGAGCCCGTCCCGGAGCCGAAGCCCGCTCCCGCGCCGATGCCGGCGGCGAACCTGCCGGGGCTGACGGTGCAGTGCGAGGCCAAGGCCGCGCTCTACGAAGGCCCGAAGGACTTCGCGGTCTGGGTCACCCGCACGGGCGCCCTCGTGGTCGAGAACCCGCTGCGCCCGCTCACCCCGGAGACGACGCGGGTGCTGCAGGTCGTCATCGGGGGCAAGGCCGCCACCGCCTACGGGCCGGACCTGTTCGCCCTGCGTCGGGGCGGCAGCCCGGGTTCCCTGGAAGCGCTGCTGGGCGGCCCGATCCGCTGGGACCCCGTTTCGACGGCCCTGCCCGACACGCTCAACATCGTCTCCGAGGCCGGTCAGCCCCTGGCCCAGCTCGCCTTCCAGTCCTGCGGCGAGGCGCCGGCCGTCAAGGCCGCCCCGGTCGCCGCCAAGGACAAGCCCAAGAAAGACAAATCGCAGCAGGGCGCGTCGCGCCCCAAGGCGCCCCCCGGCCTCAGCCTGCCGCAAGGGGCCATCGAGTGACGCGGTCCGCGGGAATTCTTCGCCGAGAGAGTCTTCGATGAGAGGTCGCCGATGAGTGCCGGATCACAGGGACCGACCGCCGCCGAGGTGATCGCTCGCCTGGGCCTCGCGCCCCACCCGGAGGGCGGCCATTACCGCGAGACCTTTCGCGATCCCCGGACCGTGGACGGGCGCTCGGTGGGCAGCGCGATCTACTACCTGCTCGATCTCGGCGAGGTCTCCGAGTGGCACCGGGTGGACGCGGCCGAGATCTGGCACTGGCACGCGGGTGCGCCCCTCGTCCTGACGGTCAGCCCGAACGGTCACGATGCGCATGCGGCCTATCTCGGACCCGACCTGACGCGTGGGCAGCAGCCGCAGATCGTGGTTCCCGCCGGCCACTGGCAGACCGCCACCAGCCTCGGCGCCTGGACGCTGGTGGGCTGCACGGTCTCGCCCGCGTTCGAGTTCGCCGGCTTCGAGATGGCGCCCCCGGACTGGCGGCCGATGCCCAGAACCTGAGGCTCGGGATCTCAGCAGGTTTCGCAAGAGCGGCCGCTGGTTTTGCGGCTAAACCCTGCGACATATCAAAGAGCGAAGCAGGGTGAAGCGTTGGCTTGCCAAGGCGAACCTGCTTAGCGCCCGGCGCGGGAGGCCCGCACCGCCACCCCGGCGCCGAGGACGATGAGGAGGCAGGCCAGCGCCAGGGCCGGGCTCGGTTCGGCGTAGCCGGCGAGCACGAGGGTCAGGGTCGAGAGGATCGGCGCGGCGTAGGCCGCGACCCCGAGGAGGCGCAGGTCGCCCCGTTTCACGCCGATGTCCCAGAGGTAGAAGGCGGCGCCCACCGGCCCCAGGCCGAGGGCGACGACGGCAGCCCATTGCACCGCGCCCACCGGCCACAGGGTCGTCTCGAAGGCCCGATGGCAGGCGAGGCTGAGGGTGGCGGTGGCGAGGCAGAAGCCCGCCACCGCGTCGGTCGGCACCGCCCCGACCCGGGACGACAGCACGGAATAGCCCGACCAGACGAAGGCGGCCGCCAGCGCCGCGAGGTAGCCCGGTACGGCCCCGGCGGAAAAGTCGATCCCGCCCCGCCCGGCGAACAGCACCACGACGCCGGCGAGCCCGAGGGCGGCCCCGCCGAGATGGCCGGCGCGCAGGCCCGCCGCCCCGGGAAGCCGGGCCGAGAGCAGCACGATGAGGAGCGGCCAGAGGTAGTTGAGCAGGCCCGCCTCCGCCGGCGGGGCGAGGCGCAGGGCGGTGAAGTACAGGGCGTGGTATCCGAACAGGCCGCCGACGCCGAGGAGCCAGACCGGCCAGGGCTGGCGCAGGGCGCGGATGCCCTGGGGGCGCACGAGCCAGCTGGCGCAGCCGACGAGGCCGCCGAGCGCGAAGGTCATCGCGGCGAACTGGAAGGGCGGCACCGCCCCCGACAGGGCGGTGAGCAGGGCGAGCAGCGACCAGAGCAGGATCGCGCCGAAGCCGAGCAGGGTCGCGGAGGGCATGGGAGACCGGATGTCCGAGGCGGGAGGCCGCGCCGCTCTCCCATGCGGGGCCGTGCCGGGCAAGGCGGAGCCGGTTCGGACCGGGCACCTTCATCGACAGGTCACGGGCCGGCCCTACCTCCTGGGGGAGGCAACCGGCATGGAGGGGAATATGGGCGCTGCATCTCCCGGACGTGGACGCCTCCGGAGAGCAGCGGCGCTGGGCGCCGCCCTGCTCATGGCCGCAGCCCCGGCGGTGGCTGGCGAGCCCGCCCAGCTCGGGCCACGGCCCTTCTATCTCGTGGACAGCATGAAGCCCGGACCCCTCAAGGACCGCCTGCAGGCCTGCGGCGCGGACAGGCCCTACACCGCACGCACCTTCTCGATCGCGCACCGGGGCGCGCCGCTGCAGTTTCCCGAGCATACCCGGGAGGGCATCCTGGCCGCCGCCCGCATGGGCGCCGGGGTCATCGAGTGCGACGTCGCCTTCACGCGGGACCGGCAGCTGGTTTGCCGGCACGCCCAGTGCGATCTCCACACCACCACCGACATCCTCGCCCGCCCGGACCTGGCGGCCAGGTGCAGCCAGGATTTCCAGCCCGCCGACCCGGTCGCCGGGCGCAAGGCCTCGGCCCGCTGCTGCACCAGCGACCTGACCCTGGCCGAGTTCAAGAGCCTCAACGGCAAGATGGACGCCAGCGACCCCCAGGCGACCACCCGGGAGGCCTACATGAATGCGACCCCGCGCTGGCGCACCGACCTCTACGCCACCACCGGCACGCTGATGAGCCATGACGAGTACATCGCGCTGGTCCGATCCTTAAGGCGTCGGTTCACGCCGGAATTGAAGGCGCCCGAGGTGCCGATGCCGTTCGCGGGCTACGGCCAGGACCAGTACGCCCAGGCGATGATCGACGCCTACAAGCAGGCCGGCATCCCGGCCGTCGACGTGCGGCCGCAGAGCTTCCAGCTCCGGGACATCCTGTACTGGCTGAGGGCGGAACCAGAATTCGGGCGGCAGGCGCTCTGGCTCGACAACCGCGACGAGACCGACCCGGGCTTCGACCCCGAGCGGCCGGAGAGCTGGAAGCCCGGCATGGCGGAACTGGCGGCGCTGGGCCTGCGCACCCTGGCGCCGCCCCTCTGGATGCTGGTCCGGGTCGGGCCGAACGGGGGAATCGAGCCCTCGGCCTATGCCCGCGCGGCGCGGGCCGCCGGCTTCGACCTGATCACCTGGTCGCTGGAGCGCTCGGGACCGCTGAAGGATGGGGGCGGCTATTACTACAAGTCGATCCGCCCGGTGATCGACCGGGACGGCGACGTGCTCACCCTCCTGGATGTGCTGTACGGGCAAGTGGGCGTGAAGGGCGTCTTCTCGGACTGGCCGGCGACGGCGACGTTCTACGCCAACTGCATGGGGATCGAGTGAGGGGCGCGGCGCCCGGAGGCGCCGCGCGGAACCACTATCCGGCGATGTACTGGGCGCCGTTGATGGTCAGGGTCGAGCCGGTGATGAAGCCGGAATCCTCGGCCGCGAGGTATTCCACCGCGCGGGCGATCTCCTCGGCCTCGCCGAGGCGGCCCACGGGGATCGTCGAGATGATCTTGTTGCGCACGTCCTCCGGCACCGCCATGACCATGTCGGTGGCGATGTAGCCCGGCGCGATCACGTTGACGGTGATGCCCTTCGAGGCGCTCTCCTGGGCCAGCGCCTTGGCGAAGCCGATCACGCCCGCTTTGGCGGCGGAGTAGTTGGCCTGGCCGATCTGGCCCTTCTGGCCGTTGATCGACGAGATCAGGATGATGCGGCCGAAGCCCCGGTTGCGCATGCCCTCGATGACCGGCCGGGTGACCGTGAAGGCCGAGTCGAGGTTGGTCTTGATGACCGCCTGCCACTTCTCGAAGGTCATCTTGTGGAACAGGCCGTCGCGGGTGATGCCGGCATTGTTCACCAGCACGTCGACCGGGCCGACCTCGGCCTCGACGGCCTTGATGCCGGCCTCGCAGGCGGCGTAGTCGCCCACATCGAACTTGAAGACCGGGATGCCGGTCTCTTCCTTGAAGGCGTTGGCCGCCTCGTCGTTGCCGCCGTAATTGGCCGCGACCTTGTAGCCCTTGGCCTTGAGGCCCTTCGAGATGGCGGCGCCGATGCCGCGGGTGCCGCCGGTGACGAGTGCGACGCGTTCCTGAGCCATGCTTTCCTCCGATGGTCCTGGTTTCTTGTGATTTTGATTGGCCGGTCGCGCTTTAGCGGAGCGCCCGCGCGCTGCGCGACCGATTTAATTTTGCGGCACCGTCAAGAATTCGTGCGGTGCCGCTCGGGACGTGGCTCAGACGCGCTCGACGCAGAGGGCGACGCCCATGCCGCCGCCGATGCAGAGCGTGGCTAGGCCCTTCTTTGCGTCGCGGCGCTTGAGTTCGTGCAGCAGGGTGACGAGGACGCGGGCGCCCGACGCTCCGATGGGGTGGCCGATGGCGATGGCGCCGCCATTGACGTTCACCTTGTCGGTGTCCCAGCCCATGTCCTTGTTCACGGCGAGCGCCTGGGCGGCGAAGGCCTCGTTGGCCTCGATCAGGTCGAGGTCGGAGGCCTTCCAGCCGGCCTTCTCCAGGGCCTTGCGCGAGGCCGGGATCGGGCCCGTGCCCATCACCTTCGGGTCGACGCCGGCCGTGGCCCAGGAGACGATCCGGGCCAGCGGCGTGATGCCCCGGCGCTCGGCTTCCGAGGCCGACATCAGCACGATGGCGGCGGCGCCGTCGTTGAGGCCCGAGGCGTTGGCGGCCGTCACGGTGCCGTCCTTCGAGAAGGCGGGCTTGAGCTTGGCCATCGCCTCCACGGTGGCGCCGTCGCGGATGTACTCGTCGGTGTCGACGATCACGTCGCCCTTGCGGCCCGGCACGGTGACGGGGACGATCTCGTCCTTGAAGCGGCCCTCCCTGCGGGCGGCCTCGGCCTTGTTCTGCGACTTCGTCGCGAACTCGTCCTGCTGCTCGCGGGTGAGCTGGAAGGCCTGGGCCACGTTCTCGGCGGTGGTGCCCATGTGGTAGCCGTTGAAGGCGTCCCAGAGGCCGTCCTTGATCATGGTGTCGACGAGCTTGACGTCGCCCATCTTCTGGCCGCCGCGCAGGTACTGCGCGTGGGGGGAGAGCGACATGGATTCCTGGCCGCCGGCCACGATGACGGTGGCGTCGCCGTTGGCGATCTGCTGCATGCCCAGCGCCACGGTGCGCAGGCCCGAGCCGCAGACCTGGTTGACGCCCCAGGCGGTGGCCTTCTCGGGGATGCCGGCCTTGATGGCAGCCTGACGGGCGGGGTTCTGGCCGGCGCCGGCGGTGAGCACCTGGCCGAAGATCACCTCGTCCACGTCGTCGGCCGGTACGCCGGCGCGTTCGAGGGCCGCCTTGATCGCCACGGCGCCGAGATCGTGCGCGGGCACGGTGTTGAACGCGCCGCCGAACGAGCCGACCGCGGTGCGCGCGGCGCCGACGATGACGATGTCTTCTGCTGCCATGGTGACGTTCTCCTCATCCCGGCCAGCGCTCCCTTGACGCTCCTACAGGTTGAGCGTGGGCGCCTTTGTGCCGTTCCCTCGGATGAAAGCCGTCGACCCCGCGAAGTCAAGGCACCCGGGGTTCGTTTGGGGCTTCGGCCGTGACAGCCGGCAGGCGCTTGCGTGGTATTCTGCGGGACGGGCGTGAAATTGCTGTTTTCGTCGGCACGCGAACGCCTTAAGATGAACTTGTGCGCCGCGAGATCGGGCAAGGGTCCCGGCGTCTCCGAGAAGAGTGCGCATGGGGCGGAACGTGTCGGGAGAGGCCACGAGAGATGGCGGATAACGGTAAGTCCAATCACACCGTCATCAAGAAATACGCCAACCGGCGCCTCTATCACACCGGGACGTCGACCTACGTCACCCTCGAGGACCTGGCGACGATGGTGCAGAACGGCGAGGATTTCCTCGTCTACGACGCGCGCTCGGGCGACGACATCACCCGCTCGGTCCTGACGCAGATCATCTTCGAGCAGGAGAACAAGGCCGGCGACGACAACCTGCTGCCGGTGGCCTTCCTGCGCCAGCTCATCCGCTTCTACGGCGACAGCATGCGCACCATGGTGCCGAGCTTCCTGGAATTCTCGATGGCGAACTTCGCCCGGGACCAGGAGGGCCTGCGCGAGAAGATGACCCAGAGCTTCGCCCCCACCGCGTTCCAGAGCGCGATGGAGGAGCAGGTGCGGGCCAACATGAGCTTCTTCGGCGATGCGATGAAGATGTTCACCACCTTCGGCACCGGACCCCTCTCGGGGATGGGCAGTCACCCCTCGTCGGCCGGCAAGTCCGGCGGGGTCCCGGTTTCCTCGCCGGCGCCGCACGGGGCGGGCGGCAGCGACCTCGACGACCTCAAGCGCCAGATGGCCGAGATGCAGTCGCGGCTCGAGGATCTCGCGAAGAAGTAACCCTGTTCGGTGATCGCCGCCTGACCAAAGGTTGACGTCCCGTTAACGGCCGCCAATTCTCGTCCCATGCGCCATTCACGGCGCCGGAACGGATGGCGATGGAGCGGCCGGACACGGATCGGGAAACGGACGCGCCGCGCAGCCACGACCTCGTGGTGATCGCAGGCGGTCCCTCGGCAGGCGGGCGCGGCCCCGTCCCGAATCGCCCCCTCGCCGGATTCCTCGCCCAGCTGATCGTCAGCGTCGAGCCGACCTTGCGCCCGTCGCGGGGCGAGCGCACCCGCGCCGCTGCGGCGCGCTACGCCGAGACGGCCCGGCGCGCCTGAGGAAGTGGCCTGCGACCACGAAAGAAGCCGGGCTCGCGGGGCGAACTCGGCTCATTCGTGTCGACAGGATGTCGTGGTGGAAGCGTCTCGCGGGCGCCCGCCGGGGCGCCCTGGACGGCTCAGGCCTCGGCCGACTTGACCTTGAGGACCTGGCGGCCCCGGTACATGCCGGTCTTCAGGTCGATGTGGTGGGGACGGCGCAGCTCGCCCGAATCCTTGTCGGTGACGTAGGTCGGGGCCTTGAGGGCGTCGGCGGAGCGGCGCATGCCGCGACGCGAGGGGGAGGTCTTTCGCTTCGGAACGGCCATGGGAGGATCCTGTCGATGGCAAAAAGGGTGCCTGGGCGGCTCCCCCTCTCGGAAGGATCGCCTCGGCACCGTGTTCAAACGGAGATTCGAGGCCGGCCTTATAACCGGGTGCCGGGGTCCTGGCTAGGGCCTCCCCGGCGAATGCCCCTGTGGCCCCGGCGCAAGTCGCTCGGAAGTCCAGGCCCTGTCTTCGCGCGCATTCGGCGCGCATTCGACGCGATGACTGGCCGAACAACACGATGTTAAGCGGCGGTTCAACCGCGCCACCCTAGATGTCGAGGGCTGACGCGGCACCGCGATCGCGTCATCGACCCCGGGAGTTTCCCATGATGTCTTCCCTGCTGCGCACGATGGCCGTGCTGTCCTGCCTCGCCGCCGTCCCCGCCCTGGCGCAAGCCCCGAGCCCCGCGACGCCGACCACCAAGCCGGCTCCGGCGACGCCCGCCCCGACCAACCCGACGCCGCCGAAGGCCCCCACCGTCGAGAGCCCGGCCGCCGCGCACAAGGGCGCCCTGATCGACATCAACAGCGCTTCCGCCGCCGAACTCGATGCCCTGCCGGGCATTGGCGCGGCCCGTGCCGCCGCAATCATCAAGGGGCGGCCCTACCGGGGCAAGGACGAGCTGATCACCAAGAAGATCATCCCGCAGAACGCCTATGACGGCATCAAGGACAAGGTCATCGCCAAGCAGAAGTGAGGTTCGGCGCGGCGGGCGGTTCAGCGCCACGCGCCGCGCGGGCTTACCGGCCCACGCGGTCGGGCGATGCTTGTCGGGGGAGGGGCCGGGTGATACGCGCCGGACCTCGAGATGCGAAAACCCGAGCGCAGAACCTCCCCCGCCATGCCGTCTCCCCCCGCCATCCGCCTGCATCGCGGCGACCTGCCGGCCGATTACGTCGCCGGCCCGGCCATCGCCATCGACACCGAGACGCTGGGGCTGAACCCGCATCGCGACCGCCTCTGCGTGGTGCAGATCTCCCGCGGCGACGGCAGCGCCGACGTGGTGCAGATCGTGCCCGGCGGGCCCGCCCCCGAGACGCTCCGGCGCGTCCTGGCCGATCCGGCCACCCTGAAGATCTTCCATTTCGCGCGCTTCGACCTCGCGGTGCTGTTCCACGGCCTCGGAATCATGCCGGCGCCGGTCTACTGCACCAAGGTCGCCTCGAAGCTGGCCCGCACCTACACCGACCGGCACGGGCTGAAGGACGTGGTGCGCGAACTCGTCGGCGTCGACCTCTCCAAGCAGCAGCAATCCTCCGACTGGGGCGCCGAGGCCCTGAGCCAGGCCCAGGTCGATTACGCGGCCTCCGACGTCCTCTACCTGCACGCGGCCCGCGCGCGCCTCGACGCCATGCTGGCGCGCGAGGGCCGCACCGAGATGGCCCAGGCCTGCTTCGACTTTCTGCCGACCCGCGCCCGCCTCGACCTAGCCGGCTGGCCCGAGACCGACATCTTCGCGCACGCCTGAACCCAAGAGGCGGGCTCCACCGCGCGAGCCCGCCGGGGCGCGGCGACACCCGATCGTGCGCCGGCGCACATCGCCCGGCGCCCGTGCGGGATCATTCCTCCGGCGAACGCACCGGCAGGCTTGATGCTTTGGCAAGCTTGCCGTCATAACTTCGCCATTGCCCCCGGGCATCCGGCGGTCGACCCTGCCTGAGGCGCGCCTCGCGTGCCCTCATCGGCGGGTCGCGATGTTGGGAATGTCATGCACGTGGGCGCGGCCATCGGTACGGAGCAGCTGAACGGGGCCGACGCGCGCCGGACACGGGCCCATGCGCGGGCCCGCAGCCACAGCTCCCGCGTCCGCACCCTGCGCCGGGTCATCCCGCTCGCCGCCGGCTCGGCCGTACTGGCGCTCCTCGCCGTCACCCTGTTCAACCCCTTCGGCGCCAGCCTGCCGGACGTGTCCGTGGGGCAGGTGAGCCTGTCGGGCAGCAAGGTGAAGATGGAGAGCCCGCGCCTGTCCGGCTTCCGCAAGGGCGACCGGGGCTACGAGGTCACCGCCAACGCCGCGTTCCAGGATGTGCGCAAGCCCAGCGTGATCGAACTGCAGGCGATGCGGGGCCATCTCAACACCGACGACAAGGGCGGCCTGCTTCACCTGGAGGCGGCCTCCGGCGTGTTTGATTCCACCCGGGAATCCCTGACCCTCGAGCGCGATATCCGCCTCTGGACCGACAAGAACGAGGAGGTCCGCCTCTCGACGGCGGCGGTCGATTTCAAGGCCGGTAGCGTCCGCTCGAACGAGGCCGTGACCGTCACGGTCCCGAGCGGCACCGTCGTGGCCGACACCCTCGAGGTCCTGGAGAGCGGGCGCGTGATCTCCTTCGTGGGCAACGTCCACACGGTTCTGCACGCGCAGGACAAGGCGGATGCCAAGATGCAGGAGAAGGCACAGGACAGGTCGGAGGCGACGCCGGTGGCGGCCGCGAGCGACAGGCCGGCCCGCATCCGCACCACCTCCGCCGAGCCCGATGACGGGGAGCGCCGTCGGTGAACCGCCTCATTCGCCGGGCCGGCGGGCAGCGCGCGCGCCTCGGCCTCGCGCTCGTCGTGCTGATGCCGGCCGTGCTGATGCCGGCGGGGGGCCTCCAGGCGCAGACGGCACCGGCCGCGCCCCGCAAGGAGAAGCCGGCGTCCGGCCTGGGCAATCTCGGCGGCGGCGGCAAGGAACCGATCAAGATCGACGCCGACCGACTCGACGTGTTCGACCGTGAGAACAAGGCGATCTTCGCCGGCAACGTCGTGGCCGTGCAGGGCGACAGCACCATCCGCTGCTCCAGCATGACGGTGCGCTACAAGCGCGGCAAGGACAAGAAGGAGCCGGGCGAGGCGGCGGGCGAGTCCGCCAGCCAGGCCGAGCGCGCCGCCGGCCTGAGCGAGAACGGCATCCAGCGCGTCGAGTGCGCCGGGCCCGTCACGGTGGTGCAGAAGGACCAGGTCGCCACCGGCGACAACGCGGTGTTCGACCAGGAGGCCAAGCGCATCGTGGTCACCGGCAACGTCGTGCTGAGCCAGTGCCAGAACGTGACGCGGGGGTCGCGCCTCGTCTACGACATGAACACCGGCCGGGCGAACATGGACCCGGTGGCGGGCGGGCGCGTCTCGGCGCTGTTCGTGCCCCAGAAGGAGGACGGCGCGAAGGGCAAGGGCTGCGCGCAGCCGGCCGGCGCGGCGCGCCCGGCGGCCCGGCCAGCCTCCGACAAGCCCGTGGAGGCCTCGGCCGGCAAGACCGGGGCCCCGGCGCGTTGAGCGCCGCCCCCCTGGCGCCCGTCCTGGCGGAGCGCTCGTCCGACACCGCGCAGGCCCGCGCGCCCTCTCTCCTGGGCCGCCTCTTCGGCCGCGCCAAGCGGCGGCACGCGGCGGAAGCCGCCGCCATCGCCGACGAGGGCGGCGGGCCCGGCATCCTCTGCGTGCGGGGCCTGCGCAAGAGCTACGGCGCCCGCACCGTGGTGCACGAGGCCGGGCTGACCGTGCGCAACGGCGAGGCGGTGGGCCTCCTCGGCCCCAACGGCGCCGGCAAGACCACGATCTTCTACATGATCACCGGCCTCGTCACGGCCGATCGCGGCACCATCACCCTCGACGGTCTGCCGATCACCCGGTTGCCGATGTATCAGCGCGCGCGCCTCGGCATCGGCTACCTGCCCCAGGAGGCCTCGATCTTCCGGGGCCTCACGGTGGAGGACAACATCCGCGCGGTGCTCGAAGTGGCCGAGCCCGACCGCAAGGAGCGCGCCCGCAAGCTCGAATCGCTGCTCGAAGAGTTCGACATCGCCCGCCTGCGCAAGTCGCCCTCCATCGCCCTGTCGGGCGGCGAGCGCCGACGCTGCGAGATCGCCCGGGCGCTGGCCTCCTCGCCGAGCTTCATGCTCCTCGACGAGCCCTTCGCGGGCATCGACCCCATCGCGGTTGGCGACATCCAGGACCTGGTGAAGCACCTCAAGCAGCGCGGCATCGGCGTGCTCATCACCGATCACAACGTGCGCGAGACCCTCGGGCTGATCGACCGCGCCTACATCGCGCATTCGGGCCGCATCCTGACGGAGGGGACGCCCGAGGAGATCGTGGCCAATCCGGAGGCGCGGCGTCTCTATCTCGGCGAGGATTTCCGGCTCTAGCCAGTCTCCGCACTTCGCCCCGTGAAAAATTTGCGGCGTGGCTCGGCAAACGCCCGGCCTCCCCAGCATGGCGGGCACGACGCGAATTCCCCTTGTGGCGCAAGCTTTTGTTAGTTCCTGACGGGCGAACCTCGGCGTCGATCCCCGCAACCCGTCCGTGACGTTTTTGCCGGGGTGCCTCATTTCCGTGCAAATGGCCGCCAACGCGCTTTGACGCGCGGCCGGGTTGGCGCTAGACCTAGGGACAGTCAACAAGAAGCAAGATTTGTGCCGAGGTTCGGCCCACGGCGACGTGCGCTGCCGGGCAAAGGTGAGACTCAGCATCGGGGCACCACCATGAGTTTGCTGCAACGGCTTGAAATGCGCCAGGGGCAAGCCCTGGTGATGACGCCTCAGCTTCTCCAGGCGATCAAGCTGCTTCAGCTCTCCCAGCTCGACCTCGCCGCCTACGTGGATGCCGAACTCGAACGCAATCCGCTCCTGGAACGGGCCGAGGGCGAGGCCGAGATCGAGCGGGCGCCCGCCGAGACCCCCTCGGAATCGTCCGTGGACCGCGACGGCGAGGGCGGCGACTACGACGGCGAGGAGCCCTGGATCGCCACGACGCTCACCGCGAGCGGCGCCGACATGGAAAGCGCCCTCGACACCCGCCTCGACAACGTCTTCGCGGACGAGAACCCGACGCATGCCCGCGAGGCGGCCTCGGGCGACATGCTCTCGCTGACGCCCGCGCCCTACGGCAACACCGGCGGCAGCTTCGATGGCGAGGCCCCGGATTTCGAGGCGAGTCTGACGGCCGAGATCTCCCTGCGCGAACATCTCGGCGCCCAGCTGGATCTGGCCACCCGCGACCCCACGGACCGCCTGATCGGCGGCTTCCTCATCGATGCCGTCGACGATGCCGGCTACCTGCGCGAATCCATCGACGACGTGGCCGAGCGCCTCGGTGCCTCCCTCGACCGGGTCGCCCGGGTGCTGAAGCTGGTGCAGAGCTTCGAGCCGGCCGGCATCGCCGCCCGCGATCTCGCCGAATGCCTCGCCCTCCAGCTGCGCGACCGCGACCGCTTCGACCCGGCCATGCAGGCCCTGGTCTCGCGCCTCGACCTCGTGGCCAAGCGCGACTTCGCGGCTCTGCGCCGCCTCTGCGGCGTCGACGACGAGGACCTCGTCGACATGCTGGCCGAACTGCGCCGGCTCGACCCGAAGCCCGGCCGCGCCTTCGGAGCGCGGGCCGTCGAGGTGCTGATCCCCGATGTGTTCGTGCGCGCCGCCTCCGACGGCTCCTGGCTCGTGGAGCTCAACGCCGAGGCCCTGCCGCGGGTGCTGGTCAACCAGAGCTACTATGCCCGCGTCTCGCGCGGCGCGGCCGCCGAGGGCGACAAGGCCTTCCTGTCGGAATGCCTGCAGACCGCCAACTGGCTCACCCGCAGCCTGGAGCAGCGGGCCCGCACCATCCTCAAGGTCGCCTCCGAGATCGTGCGCCAGCAGGACGCCTTCTTCTTGCACGGCGTCGCGCACCTGCGCCCCCTCAACCTGAAGACGGTCGCCGAGGCCATCGGCATGCACGAATCCACCGTCTCGCGGGTGACCTCCAACAAGTCGATCGGCACCAGCCGCGGCACCCTGGAGATGAAGTACTTCTTCACCGCCGCGATTCCCGGGGCCGCCGGCACCGCCTCGCATTCCTCGGAGGCCGTGCGCCACCGCATCAAGCAGCTCGTCGACGGCGAGGCCCCGAGCGACGTGCTCTCCGACGACGCCCTGGTGCAGCGCCTGCGCGACGAGGGTATCGACATCGCCCGCCGCACGGTCGCCAAGTACCGGGAATCCCTGCGCATCCCCTCCTCGATCGAGCGCCGGCGCGAGCATTTCGCCTACGCGGGCCGCTGAGGCCATCCGTCGGGTCCGTCGGGAGGCGGCGACAGTTCGCCAAATGCGCCAAGCCCCGTTCCGGGCCTCGCGTTGACTTCTCCGGACGAGGCTCCTTAACTCGTGTCCCGAAGGCAACGAAAATCGGAGGGATCATGGGGTCATTGCGCGTGACGGGCCACGGCCTGGATCTTGGCGAAGCCCTGCGGGGTCGCGTCGAGGAGCGAATGGCGGCCACCCTCTCGAAATACCTCGACAGCCACATGAGCGGGACCTGCTCGGGCCACGTCACCCTGCGGCGGGACGGGGCGGCCTACCGCACCGATTGCGTGCTCCACCTCGTCTCCGGCCTGACGCTGGAGGCCTCCGGCGCCGCCCACGACGCCCATGCGAGCTTCGAGCAGACCGCCGACCGCCTGGAGAAGCGCCTGCGCCGCTACAAGCACAAGCTCAAGGACCACGGCGCGGCGGGCCATGACGGCGCGACCGTGCAGGCGGCCTACGCGGTGTTCGCCGCCCCGAGCGACGAATCGGACGATTTCGACGACGAGGAGGCCGACGACGGCGAGGCCGCCCACCCGCCGGTCGTCGCCGAGAGCACCAAGACCCTGACGCGCCGCTCCGTAAGCGAGGCGGTCACCGCCCTCGATCTCACGGGCGCCCCCGTTCTCGTGTTCGTTCACGCTGGCACCGGGCGCATCAACGTCGTATACCGCCGCACTGACGGGGCGATCGGCTGGGTCGATCCGGCCGAGGCGGCCCCCTAGCGCCGGGCGGGAACAGAGCCTGAACCTGGCCGATTGAGTCCGAAGGGTCGCGCGGGTGACCCGACCTTTCATGGCGCGGCGGCCGGGCTGGCCGCTGCCGACGGGGTGACGGTCGTTCTATGCCTGTGCTGGAATTCCTCTCTCCGGATTCCGTGGTGTCGTCCCTGCGCGCCCGTACCAAGAAGGCGATGCTGCAGGAGATCAGCGCCCACGCGGTGCGCCAGCTCCCGGCGCTCGACGAACGCGAGGTCTTCGAGACCCTGCTGCAGCGCGAGCGCCTCGGCTCCACCGGCATCGGCGACGGCGTCGCGATCCCGCACGGCAAGCTGCCGGGCCTCGACCGGCTGTTCGGCCTCGTCGCCCGACTGGAGAAGCCGGTGGATTTCGATGCCCTGGACGGCCAGCCCGTGGACATCGCCTTCCTGCTCCTCGCCCCCGAGGGGGCCGGGGCGGACCACCTGAAGGCCCTGGCCCAGGTCGCCCGCCTCCTGCGCGAGCCCGGCATCCTGGAGCGCATCCGCGCCGCCCGCGACGCCAGCGCGCTCTACGCGCTCCTGACCCACACCTCGGCCTCGCAGGCCGCCTGACCATGCGCCGCTCGCAACGCTTCGGGGCCTTCGCGGCCGCCTGCCTCACCGCCGGCTTCCTGGCCGATCCGGCCCTCGCGCAGCAGCGCGGCGCCGGCGACACCGCCTGCGCCCGCGACGTGCTCGTGGCGAGCTCGATGCAGCGCCAGGCCATCGACCAGCTCGAACAGGCGGGAAGCGAGGCGGCCGACCAGTGCCGCGTCTGGCGCCGCCACGTGGAGACGATGCGCCGGGTCGCCAGCGTCTACGGGCGCTGCCTCTCGGGGGCCGAGCGCACGGAGCGCCTCGCCCAGGTGCAGACCTCCGAGAAGGAGTTCTCGGGGCTGATCCGGAGCCAGTGCAAGGGCCTTTAGGCTCCGTCCTATTCCAGGTCGTTCTATTCCTGGCCGCGCAGCAGCAGGGGCTCGGCCACCATCTTGATCGGCTTGCCGCGTCCGATCAGGATCGCGGCGCGGGAGCGCTCGGGATCGCTCTCGAAGCGCGTGCGAACCCAGGCCACGAGGAACTTCAGGTACTCCGAGGCCAGGAGCCGGGCCGAGGCCGGGTGGCGCCACCAGCCGTCCGGGTCGAAGCCCTCGGCGATCACCGGATGGGGCACGACGCGGTCGTCCCCCATCAGGGCGTGGTCGAGTTCCACCAGGGTGCGGGGCATGTGGTAGTTCGAGGTCACCACCGTGACCGTGCTGAAGCGGTGCTGGCGCATCCAGCGCCGGGTCTCGATGGCGTTGCCGATGGTGTTGCGCGCCCGGTAGTCGAGGTCGACGCAGCAAGCGATCCAGTGGCGCTGGCTCGGGTTGAGGCGGGCGATCTCTTCGCGGCTGGTGCGCTCGTTGACGCCGGTGATGAGCAGGCGTCGGCCGTAGCCGTTGGCCAGGAGATCGATGGCGTCGCCGATGCGCTGCGCCCCCCCGGTCAGCGCCACGATCCCGTCGGCCCGGCCGCTCGGCACGCGCTCGTCCCGCTCCAGGCAGGCCACGAAGGTGAGGAAGCCGCAGAACAGAGCCGCCGCGCCGGCACCCGCGAGGCCGAGACTGGCTCGGAGGCCGAGCCGGCGACGGCCCGTCGGGGCATGGCGCGCCTGCGGCGCGGCCGCGCGAGGGGCGTCTGTCCAGGCCCATCCGAAAGCCTCGGAGGGCCTCATGGTGCCGCTGGCTGACATCCGCCTCGTCATTCCCCCTTAAGATAACCCCGATTGGGGCGTTCACGAGGCAAGTATCTCCGCCCCGAAAGGTTCACGAAGGGTTAACGGGATCGCCGAGGCTGCCGGAATGGGAAGATCCGTCCGGCCTTTCGCGGCTCCCGTCAGGACAGGAAGCGCCGCACGGTCAACCGCGAGACGATGCCGGTGACCACCGAGGCGATGACGCCGATGAGGAGGACGGCGGCGTAGCCGCGCCAGCCGATGTGGAAGCTGCCGAACAGCGCCTCGATCTCCTCGCCGGCCGGTCCCGAGCGCCAGTTGCGCGCCACCAGCCCGGCCAGCGCGAAGGCCGCGATGGCCGCGCCCGACCCGATGATGCCCCCGCGCAGGCCGAGGCCGAAGAAGCGGCGCTGGAAGGCGCGGGCGATGAAATCGTCGTTGGCGCCCACGAAGTGGAGCACCTCCACCACCTCGCGGTTGCCCGCCATGGCGCCGCGCGTGGCGAAGACCACCGCGAGGCCTGTCGCCACCAGCACCAGCACGACGATGCCGATCCCGACGCCCACGAAGGTGTTGGCCGCCGTGGAGAGCCGGCGCAGCCAGAGGGCATGGTCGTCGAGGCTCGCGACCCCGGGCAGCGCCTCGGTGAGGGACGCGCGCAGGGGCTTCAGGTCCGGCGCGGTCTCGGCGAGCCTCAGGGTGACGAGGCGCGGCACCGGCAGGTCCGACAGGTCGAGGCCGCTGCCGAGCCAGGGTTCGAGCAGGCGCTCGGCCTCCGCCTTCGAGAACACCCGCACGCCGGCGATGCCGGGCGTGGCCTTGGCCAGCCCCTCGGCGCGGGCGACGTCGGCGTCGATGTCGCGCCCGGGGCTCGGGCGCACCTGGATCGTCACCTCCTGGGCCACGGTGCCCTGCCACTGGACGGCGCTGGAGGCCACGATCTCGGCCGCGCCCGCGCACAGGGCGGCCAGGAAGGTCAGGATGGCGATGACGGCGGCCAGCGCCCGGCTCGCCGCCGAATCGGTGGGCACCAGGGGGGCGTTGCGGCGCAGGGTCGGGGGCAGGGGGGCGCCGCGCGAATCCGGCGCGGCGGGCGGCCGCACCGGCGGACGGTCGCCCGTCGGCGCCCTGCCGGCCGATACTTGGCCGGCTGGTTTTTGGCCCGCCTGAGCCTTCGCCTGCGGGGCGGAGGGGGTTCCGGTCTCTCCCATCATGCCTACCGTGTCTCGACCGTTAGGCGGCCGTCGCCGAGCACGAAGCGCGGGGCCTCGACGAGGTCCATCAGGGCGAAGTCGTGGGTGGCGATGAGCACGGAGGTGCCCAGCCGGTTGAGTTCGATGAACAGGCGCAGCAGGCGCCGGCCGAGGCCCGGGTCGACGTTGCCGGTGGGCTCGTCGGCCAGCAGCAATTCGGGGCGGGCGATGAGCGCGCGGGCGATGGCGGCGCGCTGCTTCTCGCCGCCCGAGAGCAGGGGCGGCAGCACGTGCATGCGCTCGCCCAGACCTACCCAGCGCAGCAACTCGACGACCTCGGCCCGGTAGCTCGTCTCCGAGCGGCCCTGGACGCGCAAGGGCAGCGCCACGTTCTCGTAGGTGGTGAGGTGGTCGAGGAGGCGAAAATCCTGGAACACCACGCCCATGCGCCGGCGCAGGTTGGTCAGCGCCTCGCTGGAGATGCCGCTCACCTCCTCGCCGAAGACCGAGACGAGGCCCCGCGTCGGGCGCACGGAGAGCAGGATCAGGCGCAGCAGGGTGGTCTTGCCGGCGCCCGACGGCCCGGTGAGGAAGTGGAACGAGCGCGGCGCGATCTGGAAGCTGACGTCGCTCAGCACCTCCGGTCCGAGGCCGTAGCGCATGCCGACGCTCTCGAACTGGACCACCGGCTCCTCGGCCCCGGTCAGGAGCGACTGCGTGTTCACCCGATCCGCCACGGTCCCTCCCTCATGCCCGCCCGGCCGCCGGGCCATCCGCGTCCGGGCGAACCCTCGGCGTAACCCGCCGGGACACGATTACGGACCGCACGCTTCACGGATGGTTAACCGCGTTGCCCGAGAACCGTGTGAGTCTTTTTGCCCGAACCGGCAACTGCCGATCGCCACCCGAGGCGCCGATTGCCCATGTTGATCGCCTGGACATGCTGATCGTCTGCCCCGCCTGCGCCAGCGAATACCAGATCGACCTGGATCGCGTCGGCGCCGAAGGCCGCTCGGTCCGCTGCGCCGCCTGCCGCGAGACCTGGTTCATCTCCCCCGACGAGGTCTCGGCCGCCCTGGAGGCCGAGATGAGCGCGGCCATGATGGCGGCCTCCGGGACGGGTCCCGACGCGGCGGAGAGCCGCGCCTCGGCCCAGGCCGACCTCGACGCCTGGGAAGCCGCCCTGGCCCCCGAGCCGGAGCCGCCGCCGGTCGAGGAGCCGCGACCCCGGCCCCGCACCAAGCCGAAGCCCGTCAAGGCGAAGGGACGCGGCTTCCCCCTGGCCTCCCCCGGCGCCGCCCTCGGCCTCGCCCTGGTGGCCGGGCTCGGCCTCGCCGTCCTGGGACGCACCGGGGTGGTGCGGGCGATGCCCCAGAGCGCCGGGCTCTACGCCCGCGCCGGCCTGCCCGTGAACCTGCGAGGCCTCGATCTGCGCGATGTGGTGGCGTTCCAGGTTCCGGGCGAGGGCGCGCAAGGGCAGCTCGTCGTCGAGGGCGATCTGGTGGGCGTCGCCGCCGCCGGGGCCGAGGTCCCGCCCATCGCGGTCGAGGTGCGCGACGGGCGTGACCAACCCCTGTACCGCTGGCAGATCGCGCCCCCGCGCGCCACCCTGGACAAGGGCGAGACGGCGCGCTTCCGCGCGAGCCTGTCGGCCCCGCCGGCCCAGGGGCGCTCGGTGCGGGTGCATTTTGCGAATGCGGCGGACGAGACGCCCGCGAAGGGCGATGCCAGCGCGAAACACCCGTGATATGGAACGCGAATGACCAGCACTTCCCGACGCGTGCGCGTCCTCTTCGACGAAACCGCCATCGCCCGGCGCACCGAGGAACTCGCGGCCGCCATCGCCGCCGCCAATCCTGAGAACCTCCTCGTGGTGGCGGTGCTCAAGGGCAGCTTCATGTTCGCCGCCGACCTCCTGCGCGCCCTGCACCGGGTCGGGCTGGAGCCGCAGGCCGAGTTCGTCCACCTGTCGAGCTACCGGACCGCCACGGTCTCCTCGGGCCAAGTCGAGATCCTGCGCGACGTGGAGAGCGAGGTGCGCGGGCGCGACGTCCTCCTCATCGACGACATCCTCGAATCCGGCCGCACCATCGTGTTCGCCAAGGACCTGCTGATGGCGCGCGGCGCCAAGCGGGTGCTCACCGCCGTGCTGCTGGAGAAGCCCGGCAAGCGCGCCGTGACGATCGACGCGGATTTCGTCGGCTTCACCTGCCCGGACGTGTTCGTGGTCGGCTACGGCATGGATGTCGCCCATGCCTACCGGCAGCTGCCCTTCGTCGGCCTCGTGGACTACGACAGCCGCGAGCCGGACCTGTTCGGCGGCACCTGAGGCCGGCGCGCTCCGTCGCGCGGGCGGGGGAGACGCATTTCCGCCGCGGCTGCGAACAATTCGCGGCAAAACCGCCGCTGCCGCGCCGGCTGTGCCCGCCTGTCCCTTGACAGGGCGCGCCGGCCCTTGCGTGACTGAACGTCCGGATCCGAGAGAGACACAGACGCGCGATGGCCCGCATCCTCCTGGTGGATGACGAAGAGACGGTGCGGGGCTTCCTCAAGCGGGGCCTCGAGATCGACGGCCATGCCGTGGTCACGGCCAGCGACGGCAGCGACGGGCTCGACCGGCTGACCGAGGCGGACGGCGCGTTCGACCTGATGCTCACCGACATCCGCATGCCCTTGATGGACGGCATCGCCCTGGCGCTGGCGGCCAAGCGCGACTTTCCCAACCTCACCATCCTGCTGATGACGGGCTTCGCCGACCAGCGCGAGCGGGCCCGCGGCCTCGACGCCATCGTCACCGACGTGCTGACGAAGCCCTTCTCCCTGGCCGACCTGCGCTCCACGGTGAACCGGGCGCTCGCGGCCTGAGGCGCGCGGCAGCCGCCGCCTCCCGGAATCCTCAACGCGTCGGAGGCCCGCGCATGACCCCCCATCCCGACATCCTCTCGACCGTCGGCGACACGCCGCTGATCCGGCTCGCGCGCGCGTCCGAAGAGACCGGCTGCACCATCCTGGGCAAGGCCGAGTTCCTGAATCCGGGCCTGTCGGTGAAGGACCGGGCGGCCCTCTTTATGGTGCGCGAGGCCGAGGCGCGGGGCGCCATCCGCCCCGGCGGCACCATCGTGGAGGGCACGGCCGGCAACACCGGCATCGGGCTGGCGCTCGTGGCCGCGGTGCGGGGCTACCGCACCGTGATCGTCATTCCCGAGACCCAGTCCGCCGAGAAGAAGGAGACCCTGCGGCTCGCCGGGGCCCGCCTCGTCGAGGTGCCGGCGGTGCCGTTCGCCAACCCGAACAACTACGTCCACGCTGCCCGCCGGCTGGCCGCGCGCCTGGCCGAGACCGAGCCGGGCGGCGCCTTCTTCGCCGACCAGTTCGACAACGTCGCCAACCGGAAGGCGCACGTGGAGACCACCGGGCCGGAGATCCTCGCCGCCACGGAGGGCCGGGTCGACGGCTTCATCTGCGCGGCCGGCACCGGAGGCACGCTGGCGGGCACCGCGCAGGCCTTACGCGCCGTCAAGCCCGATGTGCGGATCGGGCTCGCGGATCCGGAGGGGTCGGCTCTGTACGCCCACTACACCACCGGCACGCTCAAGGCCGAGGGCTCCTCGATCACCGAAGGAATCGGCCAGGGCCGGATCACCGGGAACCTCGCGGGCTTCACGCCGGATCACGCCTACCGCATCCCGGACGCCGAGGCCCTCGCCATCGTCTTCCGCCTGATGCGTGAGGAGGGCCTGAGTCTGGGCGGCTCCTCGGGGATCAACGTCGCCGGCGCGATCCGGCTGGCCCGGGAACTCGGACCCGGCCACACCATCGTGACGATCCTGTGCGACGGCGCCGCGCGCTACGCCTCGAAGCTGTTCAACCCCGCTTTCCTGGCCGAGCGCGGCCTGCCGGTGCCGGATTGGCTCGGCCCCGCCACCGACTCGCTGCCGGATTGGCGGGCCTGATCAGGCCCAGAAAAACCGGCTTCGCAAGAAAGATGAAACGGCAGGGATTATGCCGCACGGATCGTTGAACGGAATCGCCGCGACGACGTTTGTACGGTCAAGCTCAAGCAATTCCGGTTGGGCGCGTGACGGAGTTCCCATCCATGACCCTGACCACCATTCTCCTCATCGTCCTGATCCTGATCGTTCTCGGCGGTGGAAACTTCCTCGGCGGCGGCGCTTACCGTGGTCCGAGCTTCGGCCTCGGCGGCCTGCTCGTGATCATCCTGATCGTGCTGCTCCTCACCGGGCGAATCTGAGCGCGTCTCAGGGCCGGCACGTGACGGCGACGACCGCGCCCGAGAGGGACGCGGCGGCCGCGCCGAGCGTGCCGGCGCCGGTCGCCGGCGCGGCCGCCGGCGGTGCCAGTCCCGCCTGCCCCAGGAAGGCCGCGACCGTGCCGGCCGGGACGAGCGCGTAGCTCGCCGGCGGCACCACACCTGCGACCAGGCGCGGCGCCGACGGAAAGGCCGCGACGAGGCCCGCCAGGGCACCCGACCGGTCGAGGACCGGGGCGCCCCCGGCCCCGGGCTGCAGCGGCGCCGTGATCCGCGCGCCCGCCGCGCCGGCCTCCCCCGGGGCCACCGCGACGCCCTCCGCCTCCGCGCCCAGAACCACCAGCCCTTCGCCCGCCGCGAGCGCGCCCGCGCGCAGGGCCGGAATCACCGGCGTACGGCCGGCAAGCGATGCGCTCTCCAGCAGCACCAGATCCGTCCCCGAACCGGGGACCACCCGTGCTGGCAACCCCGCGACGGTGGGCGAGCGGCAGCCGGCGAGGGCCGCCGCAGCCGTGAGCACCCGCCCCGGCGCCACGATAAGCCCGGTGGCGATGGGCGCTCTGCGCACGGGGGCCGGCAGCGGGGCCGGTGCGGACAGCGCACCGGGCGCCGGAGCCGCCGCGACCGGACCCGAAGCCGCTGCGGGCACTGCGTCGGGAAAGGGCACGAAGCTGTTGGCGATGGCGATGGCGAGCCGGTCGACCTCGCCCGCCAGCGCCTTGTCGTAGCCCAGGGTCACGCCGCGCAGGCCGGCCTCCCCGGCGGCGTAGCGGATGTAGGACTTGCCCGTGGCGGTCTCGGCCGTGACGACGAGGAAGTCGGGCCGCAGGAGCTTGTAGGTCACCCGCCGCTCGGGGGTCGGCGCGGTGACGCGGGCGAACACCGCCTCGAGCCCGGTCTCGCCGGGGGAGAAGGACTTCGTCTCGAGGGTGATGCGCCCGTCCGCGCTCTGCCAGCGGGTGCCGCCGGGCTGCGCGGTCCGCTTGGGCAGGATTCGCTCGGGCACGCCCAGCACCGCGCCGCTGGCCGCGTCCGGCTTCACCGCGAACCCCGCGGCCTTGCGCGCCGCGGCGCCCTCCTGGAGCAGGGCCGCGCGGGCCGCCGCGTCGGGCATTCCGCTCGTCCCCTTTCGCGCCGCATAGGCCTGCAGCGCCTCGTAGCTGCGTCGTCCGAAGGCGCCGCTGACCACGCTGTTGTACGCGCCGGTCCAGACCAGGGCATCCTGGAGGCCCTTGCGCTCGGCCTCCGGCAGGGCCTCGAATGCGGTCCGGGCCGCCTCGAAGGCCGGATCGGGCGCCGCCGGCTTCGGCTTGACGGGCGCCGCCTTGACGGGGGCCGGTGCGGGCGGCGTCTGAGCGGCGGCGGTCCCTGAAAGAGCCCCGATCACGATTCCGGCCATGCCCCGGATGGTCCGCCCGCGTCGCGTCATGGTCGAGTCGCGCCCCCTGCGAGATCCCGTCCGGTGTGGCAGAGCCCGGGCCTGAATTCTAGGCCGTTGCGGGCCAAGCCCGAAGTGGTACGGTTCCGCCCGGTGCCGGCACGACGCGTCGGCATCCGGGCGGCGGGGTGGAAACATGTCGGGATCGACCAGAGGCGGCTTCTGGGCCGCGCCCTTCCTGTGCGCGCTGGCCTTCTCCGGGCTGACGGCGCTGCCCGGCAAAGCCCAGTCACTGGCCCAGTCACAGACTCAGGCCCCGAATCCGGCCCTGGCCGCGCGGGCGCTGGCCAAGGTCATGCCGAAGCCGGCCTCCAAGACGTTCCTGCGCGAGGATCTCGCCAGCGACGGCGTGCGCCTCGAAGCCAGCCTGAAGAGCGAGGCGGGGACGGGGGCCGCCAAGCCGGCCGGCAAGGCCCGGGCCGAGGGCGAGGCCCTGCTGGAGGCCGAGAAGCCGGCCGAGGCCCTGAAGCCGCTCGGTCTCGCGGTGGCGGCCGAGCCCGGCGACCCCGCGAACTGGCTCGCCTATGCGCGCGCGGCCAGCGCGGTCGGCAACGACAATCAGACTGGCGATTACGCCAGCCGGCTGCGCCTGCGCCGCAACGCACGGGCCGCCGCCTATCAGGGCTACCTGCGCGCCAGCAACGCGTCGGCGGAGGCCGAGGCACTGGCCGGCCTCGGCGCGGTCCAGGCCGCCGAATCCGAGTGGCGCCCGGCGCTGGAAGCCTATCGCGCCAGCCTCGCCCTCTCTGACGACGCGGAGGTGCGCGAGACCTACGAATCCCTGCGCGCCGAGCACGGCTTCCGCATCCTCAACTACACCGTCGATTCGGATGCCGCCGCGCCCCGCATCTGCTTCCAGTTCTCCGAAGGGGTGGCGGCCAAGACCGATTTCACGCCCTACATCGCTGTCTCGGGCGCGGCCAACGCCGCCGTCACCGCCACCGGGCAGCAGGTCTGCGTCGACGGCCTCAAGCACGGCGAGCGCTACGCCTTCGTGGTGCGCTCCGGCCTGCCCTCGGCGGCGGGCGAAGGGCTGCTCAAAGCGGCGGATTACGAGGTCTATGTCCGGGACCGCTCGCCCCAGGTTCGCTTCACCGGGCGCAACTACGTTCTGCCCCGCACCGGACAGGCCGGCGTGCCCCTGGTCTCGGTGAACGCGGCCCGAATCGACGTGGAGGTGCTGCGGGTCGGCGACCGGGGCCTGCTGCCCTCGCTGCGGGCCGAGGACTTCCTGTCCCAGCTCAACGGCGCCACGGCGCGCACCATCGCCGACCAGAAGGGCCAGCGCGTCTGGAAGGGCGTGCTCGACACCGCCAAGGCCGAGCTGAACCAGGAGGCCGTCACCGCCTTCCCGGTGCTCCAGGCCGTCGGCACGCTGGAGCCCGGCATCTACATCATGCTGGCGCAGGCGAGCGGAGCGGCCGCCTCCGCCGACGAGGAGGGCGGCTACGAGCAGCAGGCCACGCAGTGGTTCGTGGTCTCGGATCTCGGGCTCACCGCCTTCAAGGGCCGCGACGGCGTCCACGTCTTCGCCCGCTCGCTCGCCTCCGCCGCGACCGTGCCCGGCGCCGAGATCCGGCTCATCGCGCGCAACAACGAAATCCTGGCCACCGCCAAGACCGACGGCCAGGGCCACGCCGCCTTCGCGCCCGGCCTCGCGCGCGGGGAGGGGGGCATCGCGCCCGGCCTCGTGGTGGCGCAGATCGGCGACGATTACGGTTTCCTCGACCTCGGCCAGTCGGCCTTCGACCTCACCGATCGCGGCGTGAAGGGCCGGCCGCAGCCCGGCGCCGTCGAGGCCTACGTGTTTCCCGAGCGCGGGGTTTACCGCTCGGGCGAGACCGTGAACCTCACCGGGCTCCTGCGCGACGCGCAAGGGGTCGCGGTGCCGGAGATCCCCCTGACCCTGGTGGTCAAGCGCCCGGACGGCGTCGAGTACCGCCGCGCCCAGGTCGCGGATGCAGGCCTCGGCGGGCGCGCCCTCGCCCTGCCGCTGATGCCGGGCGCGCCGCACGGCACCTGGCGGGTGGCGGCCTACACAGACCCGAAGGCGCCGGCCATCGGCGAGGCGAGCTTCCTCGTGGAGGATTACGTCCCCGAACGCCTGGAGGTGACGCTGTCGAGTGCGGCGCCGACGCTGACGAAGGGCGCGCCCGCCACCATCGACGTGGCCGCACGCTACCTCTACGGCGCGCCGGGCGCCGGCCTCGAGGTCTCCGGCACCGTGCTGGTGCAGCAGGCGGCCGGCAACGGCATCAAGGGGCTCGAGGGCTTCTCGGTCGGCCTCGACGACGAGCGCGTGGAAGCCGCCTCCACCGAGATCGAGGCCCGCGCCACCACGGACGCCACCGGCAAGGCCCGCCTCGTGGTGCCGGTGCAGGCGCTCGCCGCCCCGCGCCCCGTCGAGGCGAAGATCACCCTGCAGGTCGGCGAGCCGGGCGGGCGTGCCTTAAGCCGCAGTCTCACCCTGCCGATCCTGCCCGAGGGACCGGTGCTCGCCATCCGCAAGGGGTTCGGCGGCGACCTCACCGAGGGCAGCGTCGCCGGCTTCGACGTGGTCATGGCCGCCCCCGACGGGCAGCGCCTCGCGCAGGGCAACGTCGCCTGGACGCTCCAGCGCGTGGAGAAGACCTATCAATGGTACCGCGAGGGTGGGCGCTGGTCCTACGAGCCGGTCACCAGCACCCGGCGCGTCGCCGACGGCCGCCTCGACCTGACCCCCGATGCGCCGGGCCGCGTCAGCGCCACGGTGAGCTACGGCACCTACCGGCTGGAGGCGAGCGTGTCGGGCCGCCCGGCGGCTACCGCGAGCGTGACCTTCACGGTGGGCTGGAGCGGCGGTGAGACGGCGGACGTGCCGGACCTCCTGGACCTGCGCCTCGACAAGGCGGCCTACGCCGCCGGCGAGACGCTTCACGCCCGCCTGCAGCCGAAGTTCAAGGGACAGGCGACGCTGGCCGTGGTCAGCGACAAGCTGCACGCGCTCCTCACGGTCGACGTGCCGGCCGCCGGCACCACCGTGGACATCCCGGTGAAGGCCGAGTGGGGGTCGGGCGCCTACCTCGTCGCCACCGCCTACCGGCCCCTCGACCAGGCGGCCAAGCGCCTGCCGGGCCGGGCGCTGGGCGTGGCCTGGTTCGGGGTCGACCGGGACAGCCGCACCCTCGGCGTCACCCTGACGGCGCCGGCCAAGGTGCGCCCGCGCGAGACCCTCACCCTGCCGATCCAGCTCGCCGGCCTCAAATCCGGCGAGGAGGCCCGGGTCGGCGTGGCGCTGGTGGATGTCGGCATCCTGAATCTCACCCGCTACGAGGCGCCGAACCCGTTCGGTTACTTCTTCGGCCAGAAGGCGCTGGGCCCCGAGATCCGCGACCTCTACGGATACCTCATCGACGGCATGCAGGGGACGCTCGGCGCCATCCGTTCCGGTGGCGACGGCGGGGCGGCGGAACTCGCCGATTCGCCCCCGACCCAGGCGCCGCTGGCGCTCTATTCCGGGCCGATCACCGTCGGCCCCGACGGCCGGGCGAGCGTCAGCTTCCCCCTGCCGGCCTTCAACGGTACCGGCCGGGTGATGGTCACCGCCTGGAGCCGCGCGAAGGTGGGCGCGGCCCAGGCCGACGTGATCATCCGCGATCCCGTCGTCCTCACCGGAACCCTGCCGCGCTTCCTCAACGTCGGCGACCGCTCGCGCTTCCACGTCGCCATCGACAACGTGGAGGGGCAGGCCGGCGACTACACGGTGGACCTCGATCTCGCCGGCTCCGTCCTGGTCGGCGCCGAGGCGGTGCACAGGACCCTGCGCCTGGAGGCGGGCGCCAAGGGCGCGCTGGTGATCCCCATCACCGCCGCCGGGCCGGGCCTGTCGCGGATCGACCTGACCCTGCGGGGCCCCGGCCTGCCCGAGGGCGTCGGCCAGAGCTTTGCCCTGAACATCGGCCCCGGCACGGGGGCACTCGCCCGCCGCTCCGTGCAGACCCTCGAACCCGGCGCCAGCCTGAAGCTCTCGGATGAGCTCCTGGCCGACATCCTGCCCGGCACCGGCACGGTCTCGCTCTCGGCCTCGAATCTGGCCGGCATCGACGTGCCGGCCCTGCTCCAGTCCCTCGACCGCTATCCCTACGGCTGCTCCGAGCAGACGGTCAGCCGCGCGATGCCGCTCCTCTACGTCAACCGCCTCGCGGCCCTCGACAAGCTGGGTCTCGACACACAAGCCGACGAGCGCGTGCGCCAAGCGATCGAGCGCGTGCTCGGCCGCCAGAACGGGGCGGGCGATTTCGGGCTCTGGTCCACGGACGGGGCCAGCGACACCTGGCTCAACGCCTACGTCACCGACTTCCTGACCCGGGCCCGCGAGCGCGGCTTCGCCGTGCCCCAGACCGCCTTCGCCAACGCCCTCGACCGCCTGCGCAACGCGGTCGCCAACACCACGGAGGTCGGCGAGGGCGGCATGGACATCGCCTACGCGGCCTATGTGCTCGCCCGCAACGGCCGGCCCGTGATGGGCGACCTGCGCTACCTCGCCGACACCAAGCTCGCGGCCTTCGCCACGCCGCTCGCGCGGGGACAGATCGCTGCCGCCCTGGCCCTGCTGGGGGATCGCGGCCGGGCCGCCAAGGCGTTCACCGCCGCGATGGCCGGCTTCCGGGAGACGCCCGCGAGCCCGGGCTACCGACCGGATTACGGCTCGCGCCTGCGCGACGGCGCCGGCCTCCTGGCGCTGGCCGCCGAGACGGGGCTCGCCCGCGACAGCATCCAGCCGCTGGGCGCGCTCATCGCGGCCGAGCGCGCCAGCGGCCGGCCGACCAGCACCCAGGAGGAGGCCTGGATGGTGCTGGCCGCCGAAGGCCTGAGCGCGGAGTCCGACGCTCTGCGCTTCACCCTGGACGGCCGCCCCGAGAGCGGCGCCGTGGCGCGCAGCTACCGGGCCGCCGCCCTGGACGGCAAACCCGTCACCCTGGTCAATGCCGGCAACCAGCCCGTGCAGGCCGTGGTCAGCGTCTCCGGCAACCCGATCGCGCCGGAGCCGGCGGAGGCGCGCGGCTACACGATCGAGCGGCGCTACCACCGCCTCGACGGGACGCCGGTCGACCTCGCTCAAGGGATCCGCCAGAACGACCGCCTCGTGGTGGTGCTCACCGTGACCGAGGCCAAGGCCAGCGCCGGGCGCCTCCTCCTCGTCGACCGCCTGCCCGCCGGCCTGGAGATCGACAGTCCGAAGCTCCTCGACGCCGACGCGCTGACTGGGCTCGCCTTCGCCAAATCGGACGTGGCCCCCGTCCACACCGAGTTCCGCGACGACCGCTTCGTGGCGGCCTACGAGCGGACCCCCGCGCAATCGGCCTTCTTCCGGGTCGCCTACACCGTGCGGGCGGTCTCGCCCGGCACCTACGTCCACCCGGCCGCCACCATCGAGGACATGTACCGGCCGGAGCGGTTCGGGCGCACGGGATTCGGTGCGATGTCGGTGAGCGCGAAGTAGGCTGTGGAGACGGGGCGCGTCGATCCTCTCAGGTTCAAAAGGGGGCATCGGGCACGGCTCGACGCGGCCCTCCTCCCCCTTGTGGGGAGGAGTTGGAGGTGGGGGTGGCGCCGCCAGCCGCCGCACCATCAGGGTCACCCAACCACCCCCACCCCTGGCCCCTCCCCACAAGGGGGAGGGGGACGCGCTTTCACTGGCGATGGCGCTACCGCCTTACCGGTCACACCGCGATCATCCTTCTCCGCAAAATGGACCGGATGCCTTGCGCTCGTGGCGGGTCTCCTCTTCCTCCTCCTCCCGACCCTCGCCCTCTGGCGCTTCGTCGACACCCTCCCACCCCTCGACCTCACCCAGGCCCAGCTCCGCTCCACCGTGGTGCTCGACCGGGAGGGACGTCTGCTGCGCCCCTTCGCCACCGCCGACGGGCGCTGGCGCCTGCCGGTGACGGGATCCCAGGTCGATCCGCGCTTCCTGGCGATGCTCACCGCCTACGAGGACCGGCGCTTCGCATCCCATCCCGGCATCGATCCGGCCGCGACGCTGCGGGCGGCGGGGCAGTGGCTCACGGCGGGGCGCATCGTCTCGGGGGGCTCGACCCTGTCGATGCAGGTGGCCCGCCTCGTCGAGCCCCGCGCCGAGCGCTCGCTCGCCGCCAAGCTCCGCCAGATGGTGCGCGCGGTGCAACTGGAGCGGCGCCTCGGCAAGGACGGGGTGCGCGACCTCTACCTCGCGCTCGCCCCCTATGGCGGCCCCGTCGAGGGCGTGCGGGCGGCGAGTCTGGCCTATTTCGGGCGGGAACCCGCGCGGCTGTCCTTCGCCGAGAGCGCGCTCCTCGTCGCCCTGCCGCAGGCGCCGGAAGCGCGGCGGCCGGACCGCTTTCCCCACGCCGCCCGGCGGGCCCGCGACCGGGTGCTCGACATAGCGGCCCGGCAGGGCGTGATCACGGCCGCCGAGGCGCAGGCCGCCCGCGCCGAGTCGGTGCCGACGCTGCGAAGACCCTTCCCGATGCTGGCCGCCCACGCGGCGGAGGCGGCGCACGTCGCCGACCCGGCCGCGCAGGTGGTCCGCCTCACCCTCGACGGCCGCCTGCAGGCGAGCCTCGAGACCCTGGCCACCGAGCGCGCGGCCGCCCTGGGGCCGGGAATCTCGGCGGCGATCCTCGCTATCGACAACCGCACCGGCGCGGTCCTGGCCCAGGTCGGCAGCCCCGGCTACCTCGATGCGAGCCGTGCGGGTGCCATCGACATGACCGGCGCGATCCGCTCGCCCGGCTCCGCCCTCAAGCCCTTCATCTACGCGCTGGCCTTCGAGACGGGGCTGGCCCATCCCGAGACGCAGCTCGACGACCGGCCCGTGCGCTTTGCCGGCGCCTACGCCCCGGAGAATTTCGACCTCGGCTACCAGGGCACGGTGACGGCGCGGCGCGCCCTCCAGCTCTCCCTGAACGTGCCGGCGGTGGACCTGCTGGAGGCGGTCGGCCCCGCCCGGTTCATCGCGCGCCTGCGGGCGGGCGGCGCCCGCGTCGATCTCCCCCGCGACACCGCGCCGGGCCTGCCGGTGGCCCTCGGCGGCCTCGGCATCACCCTCACCGACCTCGCCCGGCTGTTTTCGGGGTTGGCCCGGCAGGGATTGGTGCCGAACGTGGTGCGCCGCCTCGACGGGCCGCCCGCCGAGGCGGCCCCGGAGGCCCGCATCACGGAGGCCGTCGCCGCCTGGTACGTCGCCGACACCCTGCGCGGCGCGCCCCCGCCGGAGAACGCCCTGGCGGGCCGGATCGCCTACAAGACCGGTACCTCCTACGGCTACCGGGACGCCCTGGCGGTGGGGTTCGACCGGCGCGTCGCGATCGCGGTCTGGGTCGGGCGGCCGGACGGCAACGCCGTGCCGGGCCTCGTCGGCCGGGTGGTCGCGGCGCCGATCCTGTTCGACGCCTTCGCGCGCTTCGGCGGCGAGCCCGACCCCGTGCCGATGCCGCGCGACGCCCTGGTGACGACCACGGCCGGCCTGCCGCCCCCCTTGCGCCACATCCGGCGGGACATTCCCAAGACCCTGTCGGCCGCCCTGGGCGGTACCCTGAAGATCGCCTACCCGCCGGACGGCGCCCGCATCGACCTCGGCCTCTCGGAGCCCGAGCCGGCGCCCCCGGCGAGCCTCGCCCTGAAGGCCCTCGGCGGCGTGCCCCCGCTCACCTGGATGGTCGATGGCCTGCCGGTGGCGGGCGGCGCCCGGCGCCAATCGGCCTGGGCGCCGGAGGGGGCCGGGTTCGCCCGCATCTCGGTGATGGACGCCACGGGGGCCAGCGACAGCGTCGTGGTGCGCCTCGAATGATACGTCATCCGCTTGATCAGAGCGGATGACGTATCAGCAAGCCCGCGCGGCGCTTGAGCGAAGCCCAAATCCGCCATCCCGAACGCGATCCCGCAGGGATCGCCGGAAGGGATCAAACGGATTTGGAATGAGCGATCCTCACCCGATCGCGAGCGCCCCGGCGGGCGCGACGTGCAGCACGTGCGGGCGCTCGGTCAGCACGTCCCAGATCCGCGCCTCGGCGTAGCGCAGGAGCACCGTGCCGTCCGGGCCCGGGCCGTGAAAGCACTGCTCCAGGGCGAGGATCAGGGTCGGGCGAGGCGGGTGCGGACCCGCCAGGGTGTCGATGGCCAGGGTGACGGCATCGGCGGCGGCCTCGGGAAAGATCTCGAAGCTCCGGACCAGCCCCTCGATCTCGCCGCCGTCGAGGAGGAGGAGGAGGCAGAGCCGGGGCACGTGGGTGGGGCAGGCCGAGACCGGCACGTCGCGCCGCAGGGTCAGGGCGAAGCGCGCCGCGCCCTCCGCCGGATAGGTCCAGCGCTGGGCCTCGCGCACGCCCTGGAGGGGCACCCAATCGGCCGGCTCGGCGGAGGAGGGGACCGCGATCCGCCCCTCCGCCCGGCCGTCCCTCCGGTAATGCAGCAGCGGGTTCACGCCGGCCACGCCGATATCGGGGTAGCGGGCGACGTACATCCGGGTGCTGAAGCCCGGATTCGGGTCGAGCCCGGCCTTGGCGCCCACGCGCAGGTAGTGGCGCACGGGGTCGAGCCGGGTCCGGCCGCTCTGGCGGAGATAGAAGGCGGTGTCGAAGTCGGGGGCGGGGTCGCGCGCCTCCGCCACCCCGCGCCGGACGTAGTGCAGGTAGGGGTCGATGCCCGAGCGCGCGACGTCCGGGTAGGTCGCCCGGTAATGGCCTTCGTCGAACAGCTTCGGCACACGGCCGAGGGTCAGGCGGCGATACAGGGCGGTGGCCGCGCGCACGACGCGGAGGCGGAGCGGGCTGGTCATGCGAAAACCGGTGCCTCGCAGAGTCGGCGCAGGATCGCCCGGTAGGCGTCCGCGTCGCATTCGCGGCCGACCTGGTCGAGCCCGGCGCGCTGCACCCGCGCCCATTCGTCCGCATCCTCGTGAAGGTCCACGAGGCCCCGGGTGAACCCCTCCGGATCGTGCCAGTCCCGGACCCGGTAGCCGGTCCCGTCCGGCCAGCCCATCTGGCCGGCGAGGATCGGCGTCACCAGTCCGGGCAGGCCCCGCGTCACGGTCTCCAGCACCTTGTGCGGGAGGCCGGCGGCGTAGCGCGTCGGTGCCAGGGCGACCCGGGCCGCGTCCAGCGCCGGCCCCGGGTCGTCGACCCGGCCGAGCACGGTGACGCCGGGGCGGGACAGGCGCTCGGCGATGGAGGGCGCCACGGTGCCGATGATCGTGAGATGCGCGTCGGGCAGCGCCGCGCGCAGGCGCTCCCAGACATGGCCGAAGAACCAGTCGAGGGAATCGATGTTGGGCTCGCCCTCGCGGGCGAGCGAGCCGATGAAGACGAAGCCCCGCCGGGCCGAGAAACCGGGCGCGTCGGCGTGCGGTGCCCGGACATCCGGCGCCTGGACGTGGCCGAGCACCACCGGGTCGGGGACGCCGGCCCGGCGCAGCAGCCGCGCATCGGCCTCCGAGACGCAGACGACGTGGTCGGCCGCCGCCGCCTGCCGGATCTCCTCCGCCGAGGCCCGAGCCAGGCCCGGCCCGGAGGCCGGGCGGCCGTTGAGGGCGTCGACCACGAATTCGCGTAGGGCGTAGAGGGATTCGGAATCGAACACCACGCGGCTGCGCCCGACGTCGCGGGGCGTCAGGCCCAGGTCCCGCAGGACCTCGCAGACCATCCGGATATGGGGCGGCCGGCTGACCCAGAGCACGTCGTAGAAGCCGGCGCGTTCCGTGACGAGGCGGCGGAATCCCTCGCGGCCGCAGGGCTCGATCACCTCGATGCGGTCCGAGAGGTCGCGGTAGGTGGCCGCCGGCTCCTCGCGCTCGCCGTAGACCGAGCAGAGCGTCACCGCGTAGCCGAGCTCCGCCATGGCGTTGAGGATCGTGTTGGCGCGCGGGAGCCCGGCCCCGAGGTCCTGGTGCGGCGCCCGGTCGTCCACGTAGAGGACCCGCAGGGCGAAGGGCGCATCGTCCCGGGGGGCGAAGCCACTACGCGGCGGTCCCTGCCCGAACAGCCAGGTCCCGTGGCGCTCGCGGAAGCGCGCGCGGTTCCGGTCGAGCAGCGCCTCCACGTCGGAGCGCCGGACGCTGGTGGCGTTCTCCACGTGGATCGCGATGGCGCGCGGCTGGTAGACCACCCGCCGGCCGGCCTGCTGGCAGCGCAGGCAGAGGTCCGTGTCCTCGAAATAGGCCGGCGCGAAGCGGTCGTCGAAGCCGCAGAGTTCGGCGAACAGCCCGGCCTCGATCATCAGGACCGCACCCGAGACGTAGCCGACGTCGCGGGCATAGGACGCCTCGGGGGCGAAAGGGTCGAGCCCGCCCCGCCCGTACGGATGGGTCAGCTGCGGGTCGTCCTGGAAGCCGGCGCCGGCCTCCTGCAGGATGCCGCCGGGAAAGACGAGCCGCGCGCCCGCGATGCCGACGTCGTCGGCCTGCGCGAACGCCGCCACCAGGGCGTCGAGGGCCCCCGGCATCAGGTCGACGTCGGGATTGAGGAACAGGAGGTAGCGCCCGCGCGCCTCGGCCGCGCCCTGGTTGCAGGCCGGGCCGAAGCCGACATTCTGGGCGTTTCGCAGAATGCGCGCGCCGTCGATCCGCCCGAACAGCGTGGCCGTCTCGGGGTCGGAGGCGTTGTCGACCAGGATGACCTCGAAGCGCACGCCCGCGACGGCTTGCTGGGCGGCGAGTTTCGTCAGGGTCCAGGCCAGGAGGTGGCGGGCGCCCCGCGACACCATCACCACGGAGATCGTCGGTGCCGATTCCGCGCGGAACGCGATGCGCACGTCGTTGAGGAACAGGGCGTTCCAGATCAGGGCCGCCTCGACCAGGGCCGCCTTGCGCCCCGAGGGGGCGTCGAGGATGTCGGGCGCGGCCATCATGGCGGGCTCTCCTGGGGAACGGGCGCCTCGGCCACGATCCGGATGCGGCCGACGAGGTCGTCGTGCAGGACCAGGATGGTCCCCGGCCCCGCCTGCTCCGTGAGCCCCGTGAAGGTCACGGCGGCCGGGGCGCGGGGCAGGTCGGGCCGGCGCGCCCCGTAGGCGAGGTCCGGCGCGGCGTTCAGGGGCGTGACCCGCTCCAGGAGGAGCGCCCGCGTCGGCGCGCCGATGAGGAAGGCGGCATTGGGGTGGGTGCCGGTGACGAGGTGGCGCGGCAGCGACAGGGCGAGGATCGCGCCGCTGCCGGTGAGCCCGACGAGGCGCGCTTCGGCCTCCCAATCGGCCGCGATCCCGGCGAGCTGCGTCGCGATCTCCGCGCGCAAGGCGGTGGGCAGGCGCGGGTCGCGCACCCATTCGGGCGCGAGGGCGAGGTCGAGGCCCGCGAGACCGGCATCGGGCGCGGCCTCGGTGGAGCCGGGCCCGGGTTTCGCGAACCAGCGTCGCCGGAGCGGGGAATAGGGCCCGGCGCCCGGCGGTGGACCGCGCTCCGTCGCCACGAGCCGGCCGCGCTCGGGATCGTCGGTCAGGTTCGAGCGCAGGGAGGTCTCGCGGGTCAGGGTGCCGCCCGCGAGGGTGACGGTTTCCCACGTCGCTTGGGCATCCGGGAGCCGGCCGGCGGACGAGGCGCCACCGGGCTCCCTCTCCTGGAAGGAGAGGGTTGGGGTGAGGTGTGGTGCATCTCCGGATAGGTCACGCACCTCACCCTGTCCCTCTCCTTCCAGGAGAGGGGACCCGCGATGCCCGCGCGATGAAGGAATGCCGTCGTCTTCCGGGAAAGCGGAGTCGCTATGATCCAGCCGTCCGAGGCTGTCCTGTGCGAGCATCGCCAGCAGGTCCGCCTCCGCCGCGTCCGCGATCGCGTTGTAGCCGGCGAGCAGGTCGGCGCAGGCCCGGGTCAGCCGCGCGAGGGCCTCGGCATCCGTGACCAGCGCCAGGACCGCGTCCCGGACCTCCTCCGCTGTGCGCGCGCGATGCTCCGGCACGACCGGGTCGAAGCCCTCGAAGCCGAGGCCCGTGCCCACCACCGGCTTGCCGAAGGACAGCGCCTCCGCGACCTTCATCTTGAGGCCGCTGCCCATCAGCATCGGCGCGACCACCAGGTCGACCGCGTCGTAGAAATCCTCCAGCCGCGCCACGTAGCCGGCCAGCCGGATTCCGGGGCCGGGGGCCTGCCCGAAGCTGGCGCTGATCTCGCCCGCGATCACGAGTTCGGGCCGGTCCGGGGTCCAGCCCTCCGACCAGGTCGCGGCGAAGCGCCGGATCGAGAACAGGTTCGGGTCGTTGCCGTGGCCGATGAAGCCGATGCGGGCGAGGCGCGCCGGGGTCGCGAAGGGGCGGTGCGCGGGAAAGCGCGGCGGCAGGAGGTGGACGCTGCGGTCGGTGATCGTGCGGAAGTAGGCCGCTTCCTCCGACTGGATCGCCAGGGCGATGTCGGCGCGGGCGAGGCCCGCCGCCTCGCCGGCCCGGTCGGTGTAGAAGAAGTTCGGCTCGGCCCGGAACGGGCGGTACTGGCGCTGCCGGTCGGCGAAGCGGTCGTGGGTGTCGACGAGCCGGAGCATCCCCGGCGGCGCGGCCCCGAGGGCCCGCGACAGGAACACGTAGTTCATCAGGATCGCGCGGGTCTCGGGGTAGGCCTGACCGTACCAGGCCACGAAGTCGTCGAGCGCCTCGGGGCACCAATCGTCGATGGTAAAGCAGCGCGCGCGGGTGGTGAGCGGGATGGTGGCGCGGGGCTCGATCCGGAAGGTGTGGCGGAACAGCCCGGCCGCCTCGGCCGCGTCGGTGGGGGGATGCTGGCCGAACCGGCGGTAGATCTGGTCCTCGTGCGCGTAATACGCCAGATCGACGGCGAATCCTCCGCGCTGGAGCGCCGTGCAGGTGGTGAGCAGCCGGCGCCGGTTGCCGGCGCTGGTGGGGAAGGCCGGCATCGGCGCGACCACGAGAATCGCGGGGGCGCTCACCGGCGGCCCCCGGCCTGCAGAGCGGCGGCCGTGGCGGTTCCGGCCCCGAGCAGCAGGGCGGCCTCGACGGGGGCGTCCCGCGGGGTGCCCCAGGCCGGCGCCAGGGTGAGGCTCGCCTCCGGGGCGGGGCCGAAGCGCAGGGTGGCCTGGGCGACGCGGGCGCAGCTCCAGGTCGTCCGGGACCGGATCAGCAGATAGTTCGGCACGCTGGCGCCACTGAGCGTCGCGGCGCCGTCGCCGTCGCGCGCCAGGGTGAGGCGCGGGGCGTTCGCCGGTACGGGGGCGTCCGCGACGGCCGGCGCCAGCAGGGTGAACAGCGTCGCCAGGGCGTCGAGGGTCTCCGGCGTCACCGCCGCCAGCACGGCGCCGCCGAGGGCCCCCCGCTCGGGGTGCGTCAGCTCGGCGACGGGACGCGGACGCGGGCAGGCGATCGCCACGTCACGAAAATGCGTCTCCAGGGTCAGGGCGCCGCCCTCGGCGAGGACGGCCTGCGCGTCGTGCAGCACGAGGAGCCCGGCGGGATCGGGCTCGGCTCCCCCGAAGCCGGTGAAGGCCCAGGTGAGCAGGCGCAATCCGGCCGGCGCGGTGATGCCGAGGGGGATCGGCAGGTCGGTGGCCACCGGGTAGCGGCAGACCAGCACGCCGTTGCCCGCCGCGAACAGGCGGCCTTCCGTGTGGTCTGAACTGGCGGGGGTGGCGGTCATGCGGCCTTGGGACTGAGGGTGGCTCGTGTGGCTTCGGGCGTTGCCCCGTGTCGGTCGAGGACTATCCTGCCGCAACGGATTCCCTCCCCCCAGGCTCGACGGATCGCAGGCAGGCGCGAGATCCGCTGAGGAGGAGAGTCCGCCGGCGCTCGTACGGGCGAAGCCGGGACCCGGCCTCAGCCCACCCGCTGCGCCCCGAACGCCGCCAGGATGCGGGCCCAGGAGCGGGTGCCCTTGTGGAAGCTGTTCAGGTCGTACTTCTCGTTGGGCGAATGGATGCGGTCGTCGTCGAGGCCGAAGCCGATCAGGAGCGTGTTGCGGTCCAGAAGCCGCTTGAAGTCCCCCACGATGGGAATCGAGCCGCCGGCTCCGATGGTCACGGCGGGCACGCCCCATTCCTCGGCGAGCGCTGCGCGCGCGGTCTCGAGTTCGGGCATGTCGAAGGGCAGGCTGATGGCGCGGCTACCCTTGTAGCAGATCACCTCCACCGAGCAGTCGGCGGGGATGCGCTCGCGCACGAAGGCCTCGAAGGTGCGGGCGAGCTGCTCAGGGTCCTGGTCGTCGACGAGGCGGAACGAGACCTTGGCGCTGGCCTGCCCGGCGATCACCGTCTTGGTGCCCTCGCCGGTATAGCCGCCGATGATGCCGTTGACGTCGCAGGCGGGGCGCGACTGGATCAGCTCGATGAGCATACGGCCGCGCTCGCCGGCCGGCTCCGACAGGCCGATGGGCCCGAGAAAACTCTCTGCCGTGAAGTCGAGGCCGCGCCACTGCTCCAGCACCTCCGGCGGCGTCTCGCGCACGCCCTCGTAGAAGCCCGGCAGCGCCACCTTCCCGTCGGCGTCGTGCAGGTCGGCGATGATCTTCGACAGGACGTGGATCGGGTTGCGCGCCGCGCCTCCGAAGAAGCCCGAATGCAGGTCGCGGTCGGCGCAGGTCACCTTGACCTCGAAATACCCGAGGCCGCGCAGGGAGGTGGTGATGGCGGGCGTCGCCGGGTTCCACATGCTGGTGTCGCAGACGAGCACGATGTCGGCGGCGAGCTTGTCGCGGTTGGCCGCGACCCATTCGGGCAACCCCTGCGAGCCGTTCTCCTCGGCGCCCTCGATCAGGATGGTGACGCCGCAGGGCAACTCGCCCGCCATCGCCAGATGCGCCCGGCAGGCCTCCACGAAGGTCATCACCTGGCCCTTGTCGTCCGAGGCGCCGCGCCCGACGATTTTCTTTTCGCCCCTGTCGTTCAGGGCGATGCGCGGCTCGAAGGGCGGTGTCTCCCAGAGGTTCAGGGGGTCCACCGGCTGCACGTCGTAATGTCCGTAGAACAAGACGTGCGGGGTGCCGGGCTTCGGGGCATGGGCCAGCACCACCGGGTGCAGGGAGGTCTCGTGGATCCCGGTCTCGAAGCCGAGCGCCGTCAGGGTGCCGGCGAGCCAGGTGGCGGCATCGCGGCACTGGGGCGCGAAGGCCGGGTCGGTGGAGATCGAGGGGATGCGCAGGAACGCGAAGAGCCGCTCCAGGGCGTTGTCGAGGTCGCGGTCGATGTCGTTGAGAACGGGAGCGAGCGCGGTCATCGGGCGTCCTTGAGCGAAGGCGGGCGGCACCGGGTTAGCCCATGCGGGATGGGCCAAGCAACCGGGCGGAGCAGGCGGGGCGCTCCAGCCATCGCCGGGTGTCCGAGCCCCTTCGCAGCGTGTCCGGGAGCCGTGCGCGGCCCAACGGCGTGCCCGGCCGGCGGGAACACCCGCTTTTTGGAACTGTTATCGAGTGAACCGGCCCGGGGCGGATGACTTTTCCCCCGCCGTGGTCCCTGCGACCCCGACTCGAAATCCAGCGGCGTCGTGCCCGTCCCGGCCCGCAAGTCACGGATACCGCCATGCTCATCGAAAGCGGTTCGCCCACTGGGGCGAACACCATCGGCATCACCCTGACGATCAACGGCGAGAGCCGGTCGCTTCAGGTCGCGCCCTGGACCACCCTCCTCGACCTCCTGCGCGAGGATCTCGACCTCACCGGCACCAAGAAGGGCTGCGACCACGGCCAGTGCGGCGCCTGCACGGTGCTGGTGAACGGCACCCGCATCAATTCCTGCCTGACGCTCGCGGTGATGAAGGACGGGGCCAGCATCACCACCGTCGAGGGCCTGGCCGGCGCCGAGGGCCTGCACCCGCTCCAGGCCGCCTTCGTCGAGCACGATGCCTTCCAGTGCGGCTACTGCACGCCCGGCCAGCTCTGCTCGGCGGTGGGCATGATGTCGGAAGGCCACGCCCAGTCCCGCGAAGAAATTCGCGAGGCGATGAGCGGCAACATCTGCCGCTGCGGCGCCTACACCAACATCGTCGACGCCATCGAAGACGTGATGCACGCGGGAGCCGCGAAATGAACCGCTTCGATTACGTCCGCCCCACCACCGTGGACGAGGCGGTGCGCGCCATCGCCTCGAGCGCCCAGGCCCGCTTCATCGCCGGCGGCACCAACCTCGTCGACCTGATGAAGTACAATGTCGAGCGGCCCGAGCGCCTCGTCGACATCACCCGCCTGCCCCTCGACCGGATCGAGGAGCGCGACGGCGGCCTCAGCCTCGGCGCCCTGGTGACAAATTCTACGGTGGCCTACGACGACCGGGTCCAGGCGCGCTATCCGCTCCTGTCGAGCGCGATCCTGGCGGGTGCCTCGGGCCAGCTGCGCAACGCAGCCACCACCGGCGGCAACCTGCTCCAGCGCACCCGGTGCTATTATTTCTACGACGACGCCACGCCCTGCAACAAGCGCGAGCCCGGCTCGGGCTGCGCCGCCATCGGCGGGGTCAACCGCATCCACGCCATCTTCGGGACGAGCCCGTCCTGCATCGCCACCCACCCCTCCGACATGTGCGTGGCGCTCGCCGCCCTCGAGGCGACGGTCCGGGTCGCCGGCCCAGGGGGCGAACGCACGATTCCCTTCGCCGACTTCCACCGCCTGCCGGGCGACACGCCGGAGCGCGACACCAATCTGGCGGCCGACGAGATCGTGCTCTCGGTCGACCTGCCCGACGAGGAGTTCGGCGCCCATCACACCTACCTGAAGCTGCGCGACCGGCTCTCCTACGCCTTCGCCCTCGTCTCGGTGGCGGCCGTGATCAAGCGCGACGGCGACACCATCCGGAGCGCGCGCTTCGCCCTGGGCGGCGTCGCCCACAAGCCCTGGCGCAACCGGGAAGCCGAGGCCTCGCTCATCGGCAAGCCCGCCACGCCTGAGACCTTCGCGGCCGCCGCCGACATCGTCGTGGCCGAGGCGCAGCCCCAATCCGAGAACGCATTCAAGATCGAACTCGCGCGGCGGGCCATCATTCGCGGCCTGACCCAGGCGGCCGCCGGCACGCCCCAGTCGCAGTCCGACAAGCGCATCGCCTGAAGGAACCCCCATGGCCCACAGCATCAGCACTTCAGGCACCGACACCTATGTCGGCACCGCGCAGAGCCGCGTCGACGGCCCCGCCAAGGTCACCGGTCAGGCGAAGTACGCGGCTGAGTTCGCCGCCCCCGACCTGACCCACGGCTACGTGGTGTCGAGCGGCATCGCCCGCGGCCGCATCCTGTCCATCGACACGACGGCTGCCGAGGCGGTGGCGGGCGTCCTCAAGGTCTTCACCCACGAGAACCGGCCGCGCACGGCCTGGCTCGACTACAATTACCAGGACCAGGTCGCGCCCCCCGGCTCGCCCTTCCGGCCGCTCTACGACGAGAAGGTCCATTACAGCGGCCAGCCCGTGGCCCTGGTGGTGGCGAAGGATTTCGACACGGCGCGCCACGCCGCCTCGCTGGTGAAGCTCACCTACGAGGCCGATGCGCCGACCACCGACCTGCGGAATCTGGAAGATGCGGCCTACGTGCCGCCGAAGAAGCGCTCCGGCATCAAGCCGCCGCCGGCCCCCTGGGGCGATGCGGACGGCGCCTACAAGGCCGCCCCGGTCCAACTCACCAACCACTACCACATGGCCGTGGAGCACCATAACCCGATGGAGCCCCACGCCTCCACCGTGGTCTGGGAGGGTGACGGCAAGATCACGGTCTACGACAAGATCCAGGGCGTCTCGAACAGCCTCGGCTACATCACCGGCGTGTTCGGGATGAAGAAGGACGACGTCCACGTCCTCAATCCCTATCTCGGCGGTGGCTTCGGCTCGGGGCTTCGCCCGCAATACCAGCTCTTCCTCGCGGTCATGGCGGCGCGGGAGCTCGAGCGCTCGGTGCGCGTGGTGCTCACCCGCGACCAGATGTTCACCTTCGGCTACCGGCCCGACGTGCGCCAGACCGTCGCCCTCGGGGCCGAGGCCGACGGCGCGCTGACCTCCATCCGGCACGAGGCGATCTCGGGCACCTCCGGCTTCGAGGACTACCAGGAGGTCGTCGTGAACTGGTCGGGCGCCCTCTACGATTGCCCGAACGTCGCCCTCGATTACCGGCTCGCCAAGATCGACACCTACACCCCTTCCGACATGCGGGCTCCCGGCGCGGTGACGGGCGTGTTCGCCCTCGAAGTCGCCATGGACGAACTCGCTCACGAAACCGGCCAGGACCCGATCGACCTGCGGCTGAAGAACTATGCCGAGAAGGACCGGACGCAGGACAAGCCGTTCAGCTCCAAGTCCCTGCGGGCGGCCTATGCCGAGGGTGCGGAGCGCTTCGGCTGGTCGGCCCGCAACCCGGAGCCGCGCTCCATGCGGGACGGGCGCGAACTCGTCGGCTGGGGCATGGCCACCGGCATCTGGGAGTCGATGATGATGCAGTCGAGCGCCCAGGCGACCCTGACCGCCGACGGCAAGCTCGTTGTCGGCAACCAGACCGGTGACATCGGTACCGGCACCTACACCATCCTGGCCCAGATCGCCGCCGACGCGCTCGGCCTGCCGATGACGGACGTGACGACGAAGCTCGGCGACTCGAAGCTCGCGGACGCGCCACTCGCGGGCGGCTCGTGGACGGCGGCCTCCTCCGGCACGGCGGTGATGCGGGCCTGCCACGACATCGCCGCCCAGGTCTTCACCCTGGCCCGCGGCCTCGACGATTCGCCGTTGGCCAACGTCGATTTCGCGCGCGCGGTCTTCAAGGAGGGGCGCATCTCGGTGGCGGGTGATCCGTCCCGCAGCATCGCCATCACGGAGGTGATGGCGAAGGGGGGCATCGACAAGATCGAGGCCACCGGCTCGGCCGGCCCGGATTCCAACCACGCTCAAGCGTTCGCCGGCTACACCCACTCGGCCGTCTTCGCCGAGGTGAAGATCGACGAGGATCTCGGCGTGGTGCGCGTCACCCGCGTCGTCTCGGCGATCGCGGCGGGCAAGATCCTCAACACCAAGACGGCGCGCAGCCAGATCCTCGGCGGCGTGGTGATGGGCATCGGCTCGGCGCTGGAGGAGGAATCCATGCTCGACCACACCATCGGCCGGTTCATGAACCACAATCTCGGCGAGTACCACGTGCCGGTGCACGCCGACATCCACGACATCGAGGTGATCTTCGTGGACGAGGAGGACAAGGCCAACCCGATGGGCGTGAAGGGTCTCGGTGAGATCGGCATCGTCGGCACCGCGGCGGCGGTGGCCAACGCGGTCTTCCACGCCACCGGCAAGCGCATCCGCGAATTGCCGATCACCATCGACAAGATCATCGGCTGACCCTCGGGCAGCAGGGCCCGACGATCGGGAGCCGCGCACCTCCGGGGGCGCGGCTCTTTTTTTAGCGCGTCGCGCGGCCGAACAGGCGCTCGGCGAAGCTCGGGCCGGCATCGCCCCGGCCCCCGGCGACCACGACGAGGCGGCGAACCTCGCCGCGCAGGTAGGCCTGGAGGAAGCGGTTGTAGTCCTTGAACGAGACGCAGCCATTCGAGGCGCCGCTGGGGCCGAGCATGTAGGTGTGGGCCAGGATGCCGTCGCGGCCGTGGATCGCGGCGCTGCCGCCCACCGGGTTGAGGCGGATCGCCCGCACTCCGTGGAACAGCGCCTCGCGCTCGGTGAGGTCGTAGGTGCCCGGCGGGGTCGAGCCGCGCATGCGGCGGTGGACGTGACGCGGGTTGTCCATGCTCTCGCCGAGCCCCGAATGCGCCTCCAGCCGCTCGCCGCTCGGCAGGGTCACGGTGCGCGCCGTGATGTCGTAGACGGCCGTCCCGGCGCTCACGCCGGGGTTGCTCTCCAGGGTCCGGCGCGGGCCCGGATCGACGCTGGGGTCGACGGCCGCGTAGGCGAGGGTGGTCCGGGGAGCCGGCGTTTCCGGCTCCGGGCGGGTGCCGAACACGGTGTCGAAGAACGAGCGCTCGGCCTCAGCCTCGGTCGCGGCCCGCGCGATCTGGGTGCGCCGCGCCGCGAGGTTGCGCAGGGCCGGAGCCGCGCGCAGGGCGAGCCGCGGTGGCTCGCTGGGCGCCGCGAGGCCGGCCGGGCGTGGAACGGGCAGGGGTATCAACTGGGCGACCCGCTCGGGTATCACGGCCGGCGCCCGCGCCGGACGGGGGGCGGCCATCGCCAGGAGCGTGGCGGGCGCCGCCGGCGGGACCAGGGCGGCGGTGAGCGGTGCGGCGGTGAAGCCGGCGGCCTTGCCCGATCCGTAGGCGGCGGCGCCGAGGGTCGGTGTCGGGTCGAGCATCCACGCATAGGCGCTCGGCGCGGCGGTGACCGCCAGGGCGGGGCGTCCGGGCCCTGCCGGAACGGGGCCGTCCTGCGCGGTCAGGTGCGGGAAGGCGGCGCAGAGGAGCGCCACCGCCGAGCTCCGCAGAAGGACCCGACCCCGCGGCCGGCGATGGCGGCGGATGCGACGGCCGGACAGGGACACAGCGTCGTTCATGCGGGCGGTACTCGGATACGCAGTCCCCGCACGGGCACCGCCGCGATCCCGCAAACCTCAAGAAAAGGTTAAAACAGGGACGGATAACGGACAGTGCCTGTCAGGAGAACATCAACCTTGACTGGCGCAATTCAGCCAGATCTTGGTTAATCCGGTCTGAAGGACGCCGGGTGATCTGACGAAAAACCTTTTGCGGCCCGCAGGGATGCCGTCACTTGGCGGAAACGTGCAGGCGATCGCATCGGGACGGCGCGAAAGGCAGGACCGTCCCTGTGGACCTCGGGGGTAAGCCGTCGCCGCCCGGCGAAGCGCCCGGACTTTCCGACTAGTCTGGCGCGCCGCATGCCTCGGAGCCGGGCTTCAGGAGAGAGTCACGGAATGGGATTCCTCATCGTCTTCCTCGGGGCGGGCCTCGGCGGCATGGCCCGGCACGGGGTCGGGCTCTTCGCCCTGCGCTACGGCACGACCTTTCCCTACGGCACCATGGGCATCAACATCCTGGGCTCGCTCCTGATGGGCGTGCTCGCCGGGTGGTACGCCATGCGGGGCGGCAGCCAGCCCGTGCGTCTGTTCCTCGCCACCGGCCTGCTCGGCGGCTTCACCACCTTCTCGTCCTACGCCCTCGAAGGCATCCTCCTGCTGGAGCGGGGCGAGGTGGGTGCGGCCCTGATCTACATTCTCGGATCGGTGGTCCTCGGCCTCGCCGGCCTGCTCCTCGGCCTGATGCTCATGCGCCTCGTGCTGTGAAGGCCGAAGCGCGCTCCGATTCCGGAGCGCGAATCGCCCGAGCGGCCTGATCGGGGCGGGCGCGCCGGTGGCCCGATCGGCCCGGCGCCGCCGCCTCCGTCGCAGCCGATGCTGCAGCGCGGGGGCGGGCCCGGCGATAAGCCCGGACGGAAGCAGCCATTTTCGCGACGACTGGAATTTTTCCAAATCAAGAACTTCGAAAGACTGTTTTCGGTTGGAATTACATCTGTTCCAATGTTTCGCGAATTGCTTGCTAAGTGCAGGATAAGCTTTCAAACACGCTCCCGTAGGCCCGATGGACGAGGAGAGCGGAATGATGGAACGCACGCTGGACTGGGTGCGCGGCTGCGCGCGCATCGCGTGGTGGGACGGGTCCGCCCTCGATCTGCGCCTGCACCGGCTGACCGACTTCATCGATGCCCTCGCGAGCGTGCCGGAGGCGGAGCCCGCCCTGGTGCCCGCCCATTGGCGCGAGCGCCTGGGAGAGCGGGCATGAGCGCGCGCGACGGCCGCATCGGCCCCGCCGCGACCCCGACGGCCGCGTCCTGTGCCGAGATCCAGTCCCCCGAGGGGCATCTCGACGAGGCCCTGCGCCGGGCGTTCTGGCAGAGCCTGAACCGGGCGCCGCTGCCGGCCATGGCGGCCCTGGAGGTGGCGGCTCGGGTGGTGGGCGCCCTCTATCGCCAGGTGGCCCAGGCGCACGAGGGGCCCAACGGCTGCCGCTGCGGCTGGGAACCGGACCCGGATTGCGACCTCATCGTGCTGGAGGCCAACCTCGCCGCCGCCCTGCTGCACCCGCCCGAGCCCGACCTCGCCCGCATGGTGACTCTCGGGCACGCCTGACAGGCGCGGCCGGTTACGATTCCCTCACACTCCCGGGCGGATCATGGCGGACGGCCGGGGACCGGCCGCCGGCCCGAAGCGGGGGGAGCAGTGAGATGGACGGGTTCTATCGCGGCATCGAGACGTCCCTGATCGCCCTCAGCCTGCTCCTCGGGCTCGGGGCCTTCGTGTTGTCGGAGCGGGCGCCGCCGCGCCCGGCCGTGACGCAACTGGCTGTTACGCTGCCGATGCTCAGCGTGACGGCGACGCCCTGAGGCGTCCGGGTCCGCATCCCGGGATCATGGTTTTATGATGTTGCGGTCAGCTTGACTGCAACCCTTTCACGGCCTCGCGACTTAAGTGTTCGAGATGCGGCGCCTGCCTCGCTGCACGATCCCGACACGTTGAGAGCATGTCCCGACGCGGATATGCGAGCGAGACCTTCGATGCGAGCGAACCGACTGCGCGCGTCCGCAATAGCGGGCGCCTTCCTCCTGGCCAGCGCCGGCCTCACGGCCGTCGAGGCCGCCCCCCTGACGAGCCAGGGTTCGGACAAGGTGTCGAGCCCGACTGCGGCGATCACCCCCGTGGCCGCCGTCACCGAGGCCGAGGACGACGCGGCCAATTGCAGCCGCTCCCGCCGCCGGCTCTGGGTCGAGGGCGAGGGCTGGATCGTGCGCCGGGTCACCACCTGCCGCTGAGCGGAACCCGGGTCGACCGACACGGGACGACGTCCCCGAACCCTGCCGCGAGGCGGGGTTTTTCGTGCCCGCATGCGGGCCCAAGCAGTCTTCGACGCGGGACAGCCGGGCCGGATTCTGGAACGACGGGGCATCCGGCGCGGTTCATCCACGATCGGTCAGGGCAATTGACCAGGGCAGGAGTTCGGCCTCGCATGATCGCGTCATCAACGTCCCGCCGGCGCCACGGCCTCGGCCTCCTCGGCGTTTTCCTTGCAACGGGCCTCGCGGGCTCCGCCCAGGCCCAGGTCGCGTCCTACGGCGTCCGGTCCGTGCCTTTCGGCTACGAAGACAGCTATGCCGGGCCCCTGCTGCGCGGCGACTACATCGGTGCGCCCCTCACCCGCTTTCCCCGGCCGAGCGAACTCGTTCCGAGCGCCTGGGGCTACGGCACCTACGGCGTTCCCACCGTGGCGGGCATTCGCAGCGCTCCCGTCGGGACACCCACCGTCTACGTGATCGAGGCGCCCCGGACGGCGACGTCCGAATCGCGCCGGACACGGGCCCGGGCCCTGTCGCGGGCCCCCGCCCCGCAATTCGCGCCGGTCGCCGAGCGGCGGTCCGGCAGCGCCCGCGTGATCACCGTGGGCGTACCGCAGCGGCAGGCGGATCTGCGCTGAGGCGCCCTCTCGATTGAGGGGGCCTTAATCTGTTCGTGCCAGGTTAGCCGACACTTCCGTAACTTGGTCGGGCGGCCCCATGCACATCGTCCTCGTCGACACCAGTCGGGTCGTCCTCAAGATGATCGCGGCCCTGCTCGAGCCGAACGGCCATACGGTCTCGGCCTTCACGGATTCCGCCGAGGCCCTCGCGTATGTCGAAGGCACCGCCTCGGTGCGCGTGCTGATCACCAGCCTCGAGGTCCGGCCCCTCGGCGGGCTGGAACTGTGCTGGTCCGCCCGCCTGCTGGCGGAGTCCAACCGGCCCCTCTACGTCATCACCATGTCCTCGGCCCGCAACGCCCGGAACCTCGCCGAGGCCCTGGACAGCGGGGCGGACGACTTCATCGAGAAGCCGCCGACGCCGGAGGAACTGCACGCCCGCCTGCGGGCCGCCGAGCGCCTCACCACCATGCAGGGCGAGCTGATCCGTCTCGCGGAGACGGATTCGCTCACCGGCCTCCTGAACCGGCGGGCCTTCCTGCAGAAATCCCGCGACGCGGCCGAGCGCGTGGGCGACCACGGCCGGATGACGGCGATCCTCCTCGACATCGACCACTTCAAGCGCATCAACGACGAGTACGGCCACGATGTCGGCGACGCCGCGATCCAGGCGGTCTGCCGCGAACTCGCGGTGGAGGGGATCGTCGGCCGCCTCGGTGGCGAGGAGTTCGGCATCGTCCTGCCCCACCGGCCGGCCGCCGAGGCCGAGGCCACCGCCACGCGGATGCGCCGCGCCGTGGAGGCCCTGCGCATCCGCGGCGGCCGCGTGCCGATCCGCCTGACCTGCAGCTTCGGCGTGAGCGAATGGTTCGAGGGCGACACCATCGAGGGCCTGATCAAGCGCGCCGACATCGCCCTCTACGAGGCCAAGACGACGGGCCGCAACCGCGTCGTCAGCGCGGCCGCCGACCTCGTCCTGGCCCGCGCCGGCTGACCCTTCCGGCCTGTACCGTTTTGGCCGTCGACGCGGGGCGGAGATTGTGCCGTTGCGAAACGTCGATTTGTTCAGTGCGGTGACAGATTTGGCGCATGTCCCCGAGTCTCGGGCAAAGTCTCGCGAGTCTTGCCTCGACTCCGTCCTGATGCGACGAGAGTCTTGGTGAATAGAGCCCTGGAACGGAACTTGATCTGATCACCCCCGGGAAGAGCGCGATGTATCGCGCTGGGACAATGGGGGATGACAGTCATGAACCAACCCGTGGGCGTCTTGGTCGTCGACGAGCCTTGCGAACTCGAGCCGACCCTTCGCGCCGTGCTGGAGCACGAACCCCGCCTTCAGACCGTCGGCGAGGCGGACCTGCTCCCGGGGGCCGGTGCGCCTGCGCGCAGCGTGGCCCTGGTCTTCGTCGGCGCGGAGGCCGGCGCGGCGACCCTGTCGCGCATCGCCACGCTGAAGGGGCGCCGGCCCGGCGTCACCGTTCTGGTGGCCTTCGACGTCCTGCGGGCCGACCTGCTGGCCCGGCTGGTCCAGGCCGGGGCCGATGCCTTCGTGGCCCGCAGCGCCGCGCCGCGCGACGTCTGCACCGCGATCCTCGGCCTCGCGGCGAACCAGGAGCCGCAGCTCACTGCGGCGCCCCGGCCCGACGCGACGACGGCCGACGGCCTGACGCCCCGGGAAGCCGAGATCCTGCGCTTTCTCAGTGCCGGCTTCAGCAACAAGGAGGTCGCCCGCCGCCTGAGCCTCAGCGTGCGCACCGTGGAGACCCACCGGCTCAACCTGCGCCGCAAGACCCAGACGGGCCGTCTCAAGGACCTCGTCGCCCTGGCCCGCCAGCTCGGGCTGGCACCCGTCCTGGATGCCGAGCCGGTGCGCCAGGACAACGGTCTGCGGACGCGCGTGACCCGCATCGCCCCGAAGGAGCTGCTGGCCCGGCTCTGAGCCGGGCCGGCGAGGGTCCCCATCCGTCTTACCGCCCTCAGGCAGGCACCCGCTCTTAAGCGGGCACCCGCCCTTAGGCGGGCGTGAGGCTCTCGTTGACCGCCGAGAGGGGGCGCTTTGGCTTCTGGGAAACGTCGCCGCCGCGCATGGCTTCCTCCAGCGGCTCCGGGCCCTTGCGCAGGAGCTTGGCGAGATAGTAGCTGCCGAAGCCGAAGATGAACGCGTAGGCGATCAGGAAGGCGACCAGGGAGGTCGTCACGGCGTTGACCGTGAGCGGCGAGTGCGCGTCCGCCGTGCGCAGCTGCCCGTACACGATGTAGGGCTGGCGCCCGATCTCGGCGGTGAACCAGCCGAACAGCACCGCGCCGAACCCGGACGGCGTCATCAGCATCGCGGCGTTGAGGAACCATCGGTTCGTGTAGAGCGTGCCGCGCCAGCGCAAGAGCAGGCTCCACAGGCTCAGGCCCAGCATCGCCATGCCGATCGCGACCATGATGCGGAACGAATAGAACACCGGCCAGACCGGCGGGCGCTGGTCGCGCGGCACGTCCTTCAGGCCCGGCACCACGCCAGAGAAGTCGTGGGTGAGGATGAAGCTGCCGAGACGCGGGATGCCGATCTCGAAGTCGTTCTTCTCCGCCTCCATGTTGGGGATCGCGAAGAGCAGCAGGGGCATGTTGTCCTGCCGGTCCCAGTTCGCCTCGATCGCCGCGAGCTTGGTCGGCTGCAGCTTGAGCACGGCGAGACCGTGGGTGTCGCCGACGAAGATCTGGATCGGCGTGAAGATCACCGCGAACCAGAGGGCCATGGAGAGCGAGATCCGGGCGCCTGCCACCTTCTCGGCCGGCTCCTTGCGGGCGCGCAGGATCATCCAGGCCGACATGCCCGCCACCGCGAAGGCCGTGGTGAGAAAGCAGCCTAGCACCATGTGGGCGTAGCGGATCGGGAAGGACGGGTTGAAGATCACCTTCCACCAGTCGGTGGCGATGGCCCGGCCGTTCTCGACGGTGAAGCCGTCCGGCGTCTGCATCCAGGAATTGGCGGACAGGATCCAGAAGGCCGAGATCAGGGTGCCGATCGCCACCATGCAGGTCGAGACGAAGTGCAGCCGGTCGCCCACCCGGTCCCAGCCGAACAGCATGATCCCGAGGAAGCCCGCCTCCAGGAAGAAGGCCGTGATCACCTCGTACTGGATCAGCGGCCCGAGCACGTTCCCGGTGAAGTCGGAGTAGCGCGACCAGTTGGTGCCGAGTTGGTAGCTCATCACGATGCCGGAGACGACGCCGAGGCCGAAGGAGACCGCGAAGACCTTCACCCAGAACCGGTAGAGGTTCCGGTACATCGGGTTGCCGGTCCAGAGCCACTGCGCCTCCAGCCGGGCGAGGAAGCTCGCCAGCCCGATGGTGAAGGCCGGGAAGATGATGTGGAACGCCATGGTGAAGCCGAACTGGATGCGCGAGAGCAGCAGCGCGTCGACTTCCATGGCGAACCTCGTCCGGTGCGGGTCCCCTGACTCAGGAAACCTTGGAACAGCTATAGCGTGAAGAGGCGGGCGCCGCATCCGGTTCGCGAATTGCGACTTGGTCGCACCGTCGCCACGAAGCGCGCCGTCTCAGCGCCGCGGCAGCAGGCGGCGCGGGGCACGGGCCAGGGTCGCGACCCCGAACAGGCCCAGCGCCACCACGCCCGTCAGCCCGGCCACCAGCAGGTCGCGGTCGCGGCTGGTCCAGTAGGCGCTGCGCGTGGTCTTGGTCCGGTCCGAGAAGCGCCCGTCGATGCCGACATCGCCCGGCACGGGCGCGAACAGGTTGCCGGCCTTGTCGGGGGCGGGTTCGTCGGTGAGCTGGGCCGACCACATCGTGGCGGCCTTGGAGTCCGCGTAGCCCGGCATCAGGGCCTGGGCGGCAGCCATCATCACCGTGCTGTGGCCGACCCAGACCTCGCGGTTCGGCTTGTCCGCCGTGGCGACGATGGCCTCGGCGCAGAGGCGCGGATCGTAGACCGGGTCGGGGGCGTACTGGCCGTGGCCGGTGCGGTTGCGGGCCCAGTTGAACTGCGGGGTGTTGACGGCGGGCAGGTAGACCACGCTGAGGGAGACATCCACGCGATCGTGGATCAGCTCGGAGCGCAGGGCGTCGGTGAAACCCGAGACCGCGAACTTCGCCGCGCAGTAGGGCGCCTGGAGCGGGGCCGCGCGGATGCCGAGCCCCGACGAGACCTGGATGATGGCACCGCGGTTGCGCGGCTTCATGTAACGCAAGGCTGCCAATGTGCCGTAGACCTGGCTGAGATAGGTCGTCTCGGTGACGCGCCGGTATTCCGCGGGCGTGATCCGGTCGGCCGGGTTCACGATGGTCGCCATGGCGTTGTTGACCCAGGCCCGGATAGGTCCGAACTCCCGCTCGATCCGCGCGGCGGCGGCATCCACCGCCTCCGCATCGGCGACGTCGGCCGAGATCGCCAGGACGGGACGGCCATACGCGACCAGGGCGGCCTCCGTGTCGCGCAGGCGGTCGGGATCGCGGGCGATCACCGCCACGGCCCAACCGCGCCGGGCGAAGAGATGGGCGGTGGCGAGCCCGATGCCGGACGTTCCCCCCGTGACGACAGCGACCTTCATGATGTTCACATTCCCGTTCGGCGGCAGCCTGCGCCAACGGCTCAAGGGGGCGGCTGTTGCCTGACGGCCCGCGTGCCCAAACGACACGGGGGAAGCGGGTTCGTCATGGTTGATTGCCCTCCACGCGTCTCCCTCTCCCCCTTGCGGGAGAGGGTGGCCCGCGAAGCGGGTCGGGCCGGGACGAAGTCCCGCGAGAGGGGAGCGCCTTATTCGGAGAGGTCGCCCCCTCTCCCGCCTGCTCCGCAGGCACCCTCCCCCGCAGAGGGGGGAGGGGCGCGCGCCGAGGCCGAGCTTTCTCGCAACTTCGAATCAGGCAGCCTGGCCCTGGCCGGACTCCGGTGCCGCCGCACGTGCCTTGGCCGCCTTCGCGACCCGCTTGCGCGCCGCCGTCCCGGCCTTCTTGGCCGTACCCTGGTCCGAAAGGTCGCGCCCCCGTCCGTCCTTCACCCCGGACAGGCGGGCCTGAAGCAGGCCGAGCACGGCGGCCTCCTCGGGCTTCAGCCCGCCGAGGTCCGCGCGCAATTCGTCCTCCACCGCGTCCTTGATCTGCAGGAGGAGCGCGCCCTCGAGGTAGCAGTCGAGCACCTGAGGGTGGATGTAGCACTTGCGGCAGATGGTCGGCGTGTTGCCGAGCCGCGCGGCGACGCCCTCGATGGCGGCGCGCAGGTTCTTCTTGGCCTTGGCCTCGCTGTCGAAAGCCTCGAATTCCTGCAGCGCCAGGGCGGCCAGCACCGTCCCGGCCCAAGTCCGGAAATCCTTGGCGGTGATGTCCTGAGCCGTGATCTCGCGCAGGTACGCGTTCACGTCCGCCGAGGTCACGTCACGTACGGTGCCGTCGGCGTCGCGGTACTGGAACAGCTCCTGGCCCGGCAGGTCCTGGCAGGCCTTGACGATGCGGGCGACGCGCCGGTCCTTGAGGCCGAGGTCCCAGGTCTTGCCGCTCTTGCCCTTGAACCGGAAGGTGAGCTCCGAGCCCTCGATCCGGGCATGCCGGTCGCGCAGCGTGGTGAGGCCGAAGCTCTTGTTGGTGCGGGCGTAATCGTCGTTGCCGACGCGGATCAGCGTGGTCTCCAAGAGGTGGACCACGGTCGCCAGCACCTTTTCGCGGGGGAGGTCGCGCTTGCCCATATCGGCATCCACCCGGGCGCGGATGGCCGGGAGCGCGTCGGCGAAAGCCATGACGTGCTCGAACTTGGTGAGATCGCGGGCGGCGCGGAAATCCGGGTGGTAGCGGTACTGCTTGCGCCCCTTCGCGTCGCGTCCCGTCGCCTGGATGTGGCCGTTGGCCCGGGGACAGATCCACACGTCGGTATAGGCCGGCGGGATCGCCAGCGAGCGGATGCGCGCAAGGGTCTTCGCGTCCCGCACCGGCCGATCCTTCGCGTCGCGATAGCTGAAGCCCGTCCCGCTCTTCCGGCGCGTCAGCCCCGGCATCGCGTCGTCCACGTAGCGCAGGCCCGCCTCCTCGGCGGCGTCGCGGGGGTCGGCGACCGTGCCCTCTTCGTCGCGCGCCGTGGCCATGCTGGCTCCCGTCCCTGTGATGATTCGTTGGCCGTCAACGGAGCCGCGCCATGCGCTGTTCCGGGCGGGGCGTGCTACATCCGGTCCGATGGATAACCCCGCTCCCGGCGGCGCGCCCCGCCGCCTCGTCCTCCTCGCCCCCGACGATACGGGCTTCGCGGCCCGCTTCCTCCCCCTGGTGGCGGCGGCCCGGTCCGCCGGGCTCGCCGCGACGGTGGTGACGCGGGTGGATGCGCATCGCGGGGCGATCGAGGCGGCAGGCGCCCGTGTCGTGCCCTTCGCGCTCGGGACCTCGCGGATCAACCCGATGGCGGCGGGCTACGAGGCGGGGCAGCTCGCCGGCATCCTCAAGGCCCTGGAGGCCGACCTCCTCCACGCCATCGGCCTGCGGGCGATCGTGGTCGGCGGCACGGCGGCGGCGATGTCGGGGATCGGCGCGCGGATCTACCAGCCCGACGACCTCGCGGCGCTGGGCGCCCGCACCGATGCCGCCGGGCGCCTGACGCGCTTCACCTTACGTCAGGCGCTGCGGGGGGCGCTCGCCACCCGGACCACCCGGTACCTCTGCGAGACCACGGCGGATGCCGCCGCCCTGGGGCTCGACCCGGCTGACACGGCGCTGGCCCTGGTGGGCGCGGACGGGCTCGGAGCCGCCGCCGCGACGCTCTACGGCGAGTTCGCCCGGGCATGAGCGCGAAAACCAGGATCGCTTCGGCCGATCCCCTCGCCTTCATCCGGGCCAACACCCGGCTGCGCCCGGTGCCGCACGCGCCCGAGATCGTCCTGCACGTGGCCGACGAGGCCACCGAGCTCTGGCAGAAGACCGAGGACGAATTGTCGGCGATCGGCCTGCCGCCGCCGTTCTGGGCCTTCGCCTGGGCCGGCGGGCAGGCGCTGGCCCGCTACGTCCTCGACAATCCCGGTCTCGTCGCGGGGCGCCGGGTGCTCGATTTCGCCTCGGGCTCGGGCCTCGTCGCCATCGCGGCGGCGCGGGCCGGCGCGCTCCACGTCACCGCCAGCGACCTCGACCCCTTCGCGATCCCGGCCATCGGCCTCAACGCGGCGGCCAACGGCGTCGCGGAGCGGATCGAGGCGGTGTCGCGCGACCTCATCGGCTCCGATCCGGGCTCGGCCGTGGTGCTGGCCGCCGACATCTTCTACGAGCAGGACCTCGCGGGCCGCGTCACGGGCTGGCTCTCCGGCCTGCACGCGCGGGGCGCCACGGTGCTGCTGGGCGATCCCGGCCGCTCCTACCTGCCCCGCGACCGGCTCACCGAACTCGCCACCTACACGGTGCCGGTGAGCCGCTCCCTGGAGGATGCGGAGATCAAGCGCAGCAGCGTCTGGCGCTTCAGCGCCTGATCCCTCAGATCCGGCCGCGGCGCTGCGCGTCGAGGCTCCAGGGGCCGGCGCCGGCGGCGGCGAAGTAGAGGAAGACGAAGCAGAACAGGATCGCGGCATCGCCCCCGTTCAGCGCCGGGAACGGGCTCTTCGGGGCGTGGGCCAGGAAATACGCCACCGCCATCTGGCCCGAGAGCAGGAAGGCCACCGGCCGGGTGAAGAGGCCGAGGACGATCAGCGCCCCGCCCACGAGCTCGAGGCAGCCGGCGATGCCGGGCAGCGACAGGAGCTCGGGCGCCGCTCCGCCGCCCATGCGGGCGGGAAAGCCGAACAGCTTCTGCGTGCCGTGCTCCAGGAACAGCAGGCCGCTCATGATGCGCAGGACGCTGAGGAGGCGCGGGGCCCAGGTGGCCGAGAGGGAGGTGGCCGAGAGGGCGGCGAGGTTCATGATCGGGGGATCTCCGGATACCGGTGCGCGACGAGTTGAGCCGCCGAGCCATACCGCGCCGCAGCGGAGGCGGCGACCCTCGACCCGCCATTCGCGCGGGGATATCGTTCGGCCGAAGTGCGGCCGGAGCCGTCACATCCCGTCGTCGAAGTCCGGCGGGCCGAGCTTGCGCCAGGCCGCCGCGATCCGCTCGGGCTTGACGTCGAGGGCCTCGGCGCAGGCCAGCAGTGTCGCCTCGTCGGCCATGATATGGTCGAGGATGCCCGCCAGGAATCCGGGGTCCTGAGCGCTCGCCCGCAGGGTGTCGGGAGTCACGCCGGTGGCCTCTAGGAAAGGAAACAGGCGCTCGTCGTCGGTGGCCATCCAGGCGAGGGCCGCCAGGGCGAGGCCCTCCGGCCCGTCCTCTCCCCCATGGGGTTTGCGTTTCATCAACATGTATCCGCTAAATCTCCTAGGGCGGGGCATGCGTCGAACGACAATGGGCCGTCCACGCACCGGGAACAACGGGCCATGAAGAAGACCGTGCTCATCGTTGAGGACAACGAACTCAATATGAAGCTCTTCAACGACCTGTTGGAGGGGCATGGCTATGCCACGTTGAAGACGGCCAACGGCATCGAGGCGATCGAGCTCGCCCGCGCCCACCGCCCCGACCTCATCCTCATGGACATCCAGCTGCCCGAGGTCTCCGGACTGGAGGTCACGAAGTGGCTCAAGGAGGACGACGACCTCAAGGGCATTCCGGTCATTGCCATCACGGCCTTCGCCATGAAGGGCGACGAGGAACGCATCCGCGAGGGCGGGTGCGAGGCCTACCTGTCGAAACCGATCTCGGTCGCGAAGTTCCTCGCGACCGTGCGTCAGTACCTCGGCGACAGCCGCCCCGCCTGACACAAGCGGCCCTCGCACACGCCGTCCCCCGACGACCCAGACCACGATGCCCGCGCGAGGACCGATGTCGGCCCGAATCCTGATCGTCGATGATCTCTTCCCGAACGTGAAGCTCCTGGAGACCAAGCTCTCGCTGGAATACTTCGACGTGCTCGCGGCGATGAACGGGCCCGACGCCCTGGCGATCTGCGAGAAGGGCCTGTGCGACCTCGTGCTCCTCGACGTGATGATGCCGGGCATGGACGGCTTCGAGGTCTGCCGGCGCCTCAAGAGCAACCCCAACACCGCCCACCTGCCGGTGGTCATGGTCACCGCCCTCGACCAGCCCTCGGACCGCCTGCGGGGCCTCGATGCGGGCGCCGACGACTTCCTCACCAAGCCCATCGACGACACCGCCCTGTTCACCCGCGTGCGCAGCCTCGTGCGCCTGAAGGCCGTGACGGACGAGTTGCGCTCCCGCGCCATGGCCTCGCGGGATTTCGGCATGGGCGACCCCCTGGCGCTCGCCGCCGCCGAGACCGGCCTCGACGCCTCGATCCTCCTCGTGGAGGACCGCCCCGGCTCCGCCGACCGCCTCGCGGCCGCGCTCGGCCAGCACCATACGCTGACCGTGGAGGCCGACCCCCACAAGGCCCTGGTGCTCGCCACGGAAGGGGCCTTCGACCTCGCCCTGGTCAGCCTCGACCTCCGGGGCTTCGACGGCCTGCGCCTGTGCAGCCAGCTGCGCTCCCTCGATCGCACCCGGACCATGCCCGTGATGATGATCGCCGAGGCTCACGATCGGGCGCGGGTGACCCGGGGCCTCGAATTCGGCGTGCACGACTACCTGATGCGGCCCGTGGACCGGAACGAGCTCGTGGCCCGGGTGCGCACGCAGGTGCGCCGCCGCCGCTTCTCCGACACCCTGCGGGGCGCCGTGCAGGCCTCGATGGAGCTCGCCATCACCGACGGCCTGACGGGCCTGCACAACCGGCGCTATCTCGACAGCCATCTCGGGGCGCTGTTCCGGGAGGCGACCCTGCGCAACCGCCCCGTGGCGGCCCTGATGCTCGACATCGACCGGTTCAAGACGATCAACGACACCTTCGGTCACGAGGCCGGCGACGAGGTGCTCAAGGCCTTCGCCGACCGCGTCCGCACGCATACCCGCGGCATCGACATCGTGGCCCGCTACGGCGGCGAGGAGATCGTCATCATCCTGCCCGACGCCGAGGCCGAGGGCGCCTACGGCATCGCCGAGCGCATCCGCGAGCGCATCGAGCTCGTGCCCTTCGCGATCCAGCGCGACACCCGCACCGTCTCCGTCACCGTCTCCATCGGGGTATCCTGGCGCCGCCCGGGCGATGCCGACCCCGCCGACATGCTCAAGCGCGCCGATGTGGCGCTCTACCGGGCGAAAAGCGCCGGCCGCAACCGCGTCGAGGCCGCCGCGGCCTGAGCCGGCGGCCCCCGGCGGACCGTTACTGGAGCTGGTGGCCCTTCTTCGTCATCTCGGCGCGCACGCGAACCATGATGTATTCCGAGACCTCCTGGGTCCAGGTCTGCATGGCCCCGACCATGTCGTCGAGCACCTGCGGCTGGGTCTCGACGTAGCGCTTGCCGGCGGGCGAGCGGAAGAACGCCGCGACTTCCCCCAGTTCGGCCTCGCTCAGGCGGCTGGCGTAGATGCGCGCGGCGGTGTCGATCATCGACTGCTTCTGCATCTCCATCTCGGGCGCGAGGGAGGTCAGCACGGCGTTGAGGTCGTTGGTCAGCTCCGGCCGCGTCACCGCGTTCTGGCGGATCTGCTCGCTGAAGGCGGGGATGATCGAGTCGAACGAGCGGGCGATGCCGGAGCTCAGCATCACCTCGCGGGCGAGGGCGAGGTGATTCGGCGTGAAGGTCGGGGTCTGCGCGGCGGGCGTGCTCGGGGCCGGGGCCGGGGCGGCCGGCTTGGCGCCGGGCTTGGCCGCCGGCGGTTTCTGCGCCGGTGCCTGGGCGAGGGCCGGGACGGCGCCCGTCAGGATGAGGGTAATCAGGGGGGCGGCCAGGGCGGCGAGGCGGCGGGACATGGCGGACGCTCCGGAAAGGATCAGGGCAAGGGGATGAGGCGAGGCGGGCGGGGGGCGCCCTCAGACGGTTCCGAGCCGGGTCACCACGGCCTGCCCGTCCCGGGCCTCGGCCAGGATGGCGCCGGTGGCAAGGCCGAGGAACAGGCCGTGCTCGACCACGCCCGGCACGGCCCAGAGGGCGGCCGAGAGGGCTTCCGGATCGGGAATGCGGCCGAGATGGGCATCGAGGATGTGGTGGCCGCCATCGGTGACGAACGGTGCGCCGTCGCGGGCCCGCAGGACGAGTTCGCCCGTGCAGCCGCCGGCCCGCAGGGCGGCGGCGACGGCGCGCCGGGTGGCGCCGAGGCCGAAGGCGTTGACCTCGACCGGCAGCGGGAAGGCGCCCAGGGTGTCGACGCGCTTGGCGCCGTCCGCGATCACCACCATGCGGCGGCTGGCGAAGGCCACGATCTTCTCGCGCAGCAGTGCCCCGCCGCCGCCCTTCACGAGGCGCATCGCGGCGTCGATCTCGTCGGCCCCGTCGATGGTGAGGTCGAGCTCGGGCATCTCCTCCAGGGTGGCGAGGCGGATGCCGGCGGCCTCGGCCGCGACCCGGGTCGCCTCCGAGGTTGGCACGCCGACGACGTCGAGCCCGGCGCGCACGCGTTCGCCCAGCAGTTCGACGAAGACGTTGGCGGTGGAGCCGGTGCCGATCCCGAGCCGCATGCCGGGCGTGACGAGCCCGACGGCGACCTCGGCGGCGGCGCGGCGGAGATCCGGGCCGCTCACGCGGACGCTCTGCGGGCCGGGGAGGGGAGGGCGTTCGGCATGGGACGGCTCGGGCGAGGGACGAGGAGGGGCGCGGCCGGGCAACGGGCGCGACCACCGGCTTGAGGTTGAGCCCCTAGCATGCCCGGGCGGCCCGTCCAACGCGCCCGAGAAGCGCCCCTGGAACACCCGGTGACCGGGCGCGCCGGACCGTCACTTCCGCAGCGGGATGCCCTTCGTGGTGAAACGCGGCGCACCCGGATGGCGTGAGGGGCGCGGTTGCCCGCCCGCCTTGCCCGCCCCCGTTCCCGGCGGCTGCGCGGACGGCACGAGCTGGTCCGGCCTCGGCCCGATGAGATCCGCCCGGCCCATCGCCCGCAGCGCCTCGCGCAACACGGGCCAGTTCTCGGGGTCGTGGTAGCGCAGGAACGCCTTGTGCAGCCGGCGCTGCCGCAGCCCCTTGATCGCGTCGACGGGTTCGCTGCCGCCGCGCCGCACGCCCTCCAACGGATTGATCTCGGTGTGATACATGGTCGTGGCGGTCGCCATGGGGGACGGCAGGAAGGTCTGGACCTGATCGGCGCGATAGTCGTTCTTCTTGAGCCAGATCGCGAGGTTCATCATGTCCTCGTCCGTCGTGCCCGGATGGGCCGCGATGAAGTACGGGATCAGGTAGTATTTCTTGCCGGCCTTCTTGGCGGCGGCGTCGAACATCTCCTTGAAGCGGTCGTAGGTGCCGATGCCCGGCTTCATCATCAGGTCGAGGGGGCCGCGCTCGGTGTGCTCGGGCGCGATCTTCAGGCGCCCGCCGACGTGGTGGGTCACGAGTTCCTCGACGTATTCGGGGCTCCGGACCGCGAGGTCGTAGCGCACGCCCGACGCCACCATCACCTTCTTGACGCCCTCCACCTCGCGGACCTTGCGGTAGAGCCGGATCAGGTCGTCGTGCGAGGTGTTCAGGTTCGGGCAGATGTCCGGAAACACGCAGGACGGCAGCCGGCACGCGGCCTCGATCTTCGGGTCCTTGCAGGCCATCCGGTACATGTTCGCGGTCGGCCCGCCGACATCCGAGATCACGCCCGTAAAACCCGGTGTCTTGTCGCGGATCAGCTCGATCTCGCGCAGGATCGACTCCTCCGAGCGGTTCTGGATGACGCGGCCCTCGTGCTCGGTGATGGAGCAGAAGGTGCAGCCGCCAAAGCACCCGCGCATGATCGTCACCGAGAACTTGATCATGTCCCAGGCGGGGATCTTCGCGTCGCCGTAGGCGGGATGGGGCGCGCGGGCGTAGGGCAGGTCGTAGACCGCATCCATCTCCGCGCTGGAGAGCGGGATCGGCGGCGGGTTCAGCCACAGGTCGCGGTCGCCGTGGCGCTGGACGAGGGGGCGGGCGTTGCCGGGGTTGGCCTCCCGGTGCAGCACACGGCTCGCGCGGGCATAGGCCTCCTTGTCGTCCTTGACCTCGTCGTAGGCGGGGAGCCGGATCACGGTCTCGCCGGGCTTGCGGGCGGCGGCCTCGTCGGCCGAATCGAGATCGTCGGCGGGCAGCTCGGTGTAGTGCTCGGGCACGCGGCGGAACAGGGCGACGCCCCGGACGGAGTCGAGGTCGCGCGGCGCCTCGCCGGCCGCGAGGCGGTTCGCCACCTCGACCACGGCGCGCTCGGCATTGCCGTAGAGGAGGAGATCGGCCTTCGCGTCCGCCAGGATCGAGCGGCGCACCTTGTCGGACCAGTAATCGTAATGGGCGATGCGCCGCAGCGAAGCCTCGATGCCGCCGAGGATGATCGGCACGTCCTTGTAGGCCTCGCGGCAGCGCTGGGTGTAGACGATGGTGCAGCGGTCCGGGCGGGCGCCGCCTTCCCCGCCGGCCGTGTAGGCGTCGTCGCTGCGCAGGCGCCGGTCCGCCGTGTAGCGGTTCACCATCGAATCGAGGTTGCCGCCGGTGACGCCGAAGAACAGCGTCGGCCGGCCCAAGGCCCGGAACGGCTCGGCCGAGTGCCAGTCGGGCTGCGCGATGATGCCGACCCGGAACCCTTGCGCTTCGAGGAGCCGGCCGATGATCGCCATGCCGAAGCTCGGGTGATCCACGTAGGCGTCACCCGTCACCAGGACGATGTCGCAGGCGTCCCACCCGAGCCTGTCCATCTCGGCGCGGCTCATGGGCAGGAACGGCGCCGCCGTCCCGAGACGCGGCGGCTTGCAGGCGAGGGGAGCCACGGATCGGCTCGCGGACGCTTGGAGGTCGGAAGCTTGGAGGTCCATGGGGTGGGTGCATAAACCGTCAAGGCCGTGAGCTCAACGAATGTGGCCGCGAGCCGCGACGCTGTCGACGTGGCCGAGGCCCTCTGCCCGCCTGCGCCGCCGTCCGGTCAACGCCTGGTCACGGACGGCGGGAACGTACGCGCGCGCGGCGATCTCACCGCCCGCCCTGGGGCGGCGTCGCGCTGGGAACGGCGCGGCCCGGGGCGGGGCCGCTGGCGGGCTCGTCGGCGCCCGGGCTCGCGGGATTGGCCTGCGCGGTGCACACCACCGCCTCCTTCTGGAGCTGGACGTAGCAGATGCTCATCTCGCCCGTGCGATAATTGACCCGGAACACGCCCGCCTCGCGGGTGTGGCGCGAGGCGACGAGGCCGTATTGCGAGGGGGCCTGCGCACTCGCGCCCTCGCCCGCGCCGTAGCAGACGGTGAGGCCGACGCTGCCGACGGCGCCCTCGCGCAGGCCGTACTGGCAGGACGTGACCTCGCCCGTCACCGTGTCGACCCGGTAGACCCGGTTGAGGTCGATCTGGGGTGCCGGCACGAACTCGAACGAGGCTGCCCGGGCCGGCGCGCCGAAGGCCGCCAGGAGCCCGAAGGCCGCCAGGGCCGCCGCGACCGGGCGTGGGGGCAGCGCGTGGGGGCGCGCCGCTTGCAGGGTGGCGCGCAGGAAACGCAGGGACGAACGAAAGGTCGAGCGCATCGTGGGCCTTCATGAATGCCGGCCGGACGGGGCCGGGCCTGTCGTGGCGACGCGAAAGCGTCGGGAGAACGGCCAAAACCGTTACGGCGGCCTTGCGGCGCAACCGTGGCTCTTCGGCGCGGGCGCAGCGCTCGGGGCGCGCGTCGCACGGGGGAAATTCCGTCCGATCCCGCATCGGCCTTCCGCCGGGCGCGGTGAACCGGCTGGCGTCATTCCGCCAACATGCTAACGGGGTTGCCCATGTTCGACGCCGTCGCCGCCCTGAACGACATCCTCGAGAACCTGGACCGTGACGCCCGCGAGGCGACGCGCCTGCGGGCGGTGCTGGTGCCGGAACTGCGACGGGTGATCAAGCTGGGGCGGGCGGATGCCGAGGCGCGCCTCCTGGAGGAGCGCGACGGCATCGCCTGCGCCCGGCGCCTGAGCCGGCTCACCGACGCGGTGATCCGCACCATCCACGACGCGGTGGTCTGGCGGCTCTACCCGAACGACAACCCCTCCACGGGCGAGCAGCTCGCCGTGGTGGCCACCGGCGGCTACGGCCGGGGCACGATGGCGCCGGGCTCGGACATCGACCTCCTGTTCCTGCTCCCCTACAAGCAGACCGCCTGGTCCGAGAGCGTCGTCGAGGCGATGCTGTACGTGCTCTGGGACCTCAAGCTGAAGGTCGGCCACGCCACCCGTTCGGTGGAGGAGTGCCTGCGCGAGGGCCGGGCCGACATGACGATCCGGACCTCGCTCCTCGAGGCGCGCTACCTGTTCGGCACCCGCGCCCTGTTCGAGGAACTCGTCACCCGCTTCGACACCGAGCTGGTGATGTGGACGGCGCCCGAATTCGTCGAGGCCAAGCTGCGCGAGCGCGATGCGCGGGTCTCGAAGGCGGGCGCCTCGCGCTACCTCGTCGAGCCCAACGTGAAGGACGGCAAGGGGGGCCTGCGCGACCTCAACACCCTGTTCTGGATCGCCAAGTACACCTACCGGGTCCGCGACCAGAGCGAACTCGTGGCCGCCGGCCTGTTCACCCCGGAGGAGTACCGGGTGTTCGAGCGCTGCGACGAACTCCTGTGGCGGGTGCGCTGCCACATGCACTTCGTCACCGGCCGGGCCGAGGAGCGCCTGTCCTTCGGGTTGCAACCCAGGATCGCCGAGCGCTTCGGCTACGAGCCGCGCGGCGGCCTGTCCGGCGTCGAGCGCTTCATGAAGGCGTATTTCCTCATCGCCAAGGAGGTCGGCGACCTCACCGCCATCGTGTGCGCGGCGCTGGAGGCCCGCCACGCGAAGCGCACGCCCGTGCTCGACCGCTGGATCGGCCGGTTCCGGGACCGCTTCCGCGCCACCGCCATCGAGGCGGAGGACTTCGTCGACGACCACGGCCGGATCAACCTGCGTGCCGCCGACGCCTTCAGCCGCGATCCCGTCAACCTGATCCGGTTGTTCTGGCTCGCCGACCGGCACAACCTGCCGATTCACCCCGACGCGACCCGTGCGGCCAACCGCGCCCTGCGCCTCATCGGCCATTCCTTGAGGGCGGACGAGGAGGCCAACCGGCTCTTCCTCGACATCCTGACCTCGAAGAACTCGCCCGAGACCATCCTGCGGCTGATGAACGAGGCCGGCGTGCTCGGCCGCTTCATCCCGGATTTCGGCCGCATCGTCGCGATGATGCAGTTCAACATGTACCACCACTTCACGGTGGACGAGCACCTGCTGCGGGCCATCGGCGTGCTCTCGGCGATCGAATCGGGGCGCACCGAGGAGGAGCACCCGCTGGCCACCCGGCTCATCGACACGATCAGCCACCGGCGCGCGCTCTACGTCACGGTGCTCCTGCACGACATCGCCAAGGGCCGCCCGGAGGATCATTCCATCGCGGGGGCGGCGATCGCCGAGAAGCTCGGGCCCCGCTTCGGCCTCACCCCGGCCGAGACCGAGATGGTGGCCTGGCTGGTGGAGCACCACCTGCTGATGTCGATGACCGCCCAGAGCCGCGACCTCTCGGACCCCAAGACCATCGAGAAGTTCGCCGGGGTGGTGCAGACCCTGGAGCGCCTGAAGCTCCTCACCATCCTGACGGTGGCCGACATCAAGGCGGTCGGCCCCGGCGTCTGGACCGCCTGGAAGGGCACCCTGATCCGCACCCTCTACGACGAGACCGAGGTGGTGCTCTCCGGCGGCCATTCCGAGATCGCCCGCACGGACCGGGTGCGCCTGATCCAGATGGCCCTGCGCGAACAGCTCAGCGACTGGGAGTCGGAGGCCTTCGACGCCTACGCGGCGCGCCACAACCAGGCCTATTGGCTCAAGGTCGACACCACGCGCCAGTTCAAGCACGCGGGCTTCATCAAGGGGCTGACGGCGGAGGGGCGCACGGTGGCGACCGCCGCCGAGACGGACCCCGTGCGCGGCGTCACCGAGCTGACGATCTACTCGCCCGACCATCCGCGCCTGCTCGCCATCGTCACCGGGGCCTGCGCGGCCTCGGGGGGCAACATCGTCGACGCGCAGATCTTCACCACCACGGACGGCTTCGCCCTCGACTCGATCTTCATCTCGCGCGCCTTCGAGCGGGACGAGGACGAGCTGCGCCGGGCCGGCCGCATCACCACGGCCATCGCCAAGGCCCTGCGCGGCGAGATCCGCATCGCCGACCTCGTGGCCGACAAGCACCCCCCGAGCGAGCGGGCGCGGACCTTCCTGGTGCCGCCCGACATGGCGATCGACAACGCCCTGTCGAGCCGCGAGACCGTGATCGAGATCACCGGCCTCGACCGGCCGGGCCTGCTCTACGAGCTGACCACGGCGCTGAGCCGGCTCAGCCTCAACATCACCTCGGCCCATGTGGCGACCTTCGGCGAGCGGGCGGTGGACGTGTTCTACGTGACAGACCTCACCGGCACCCGGGTGACGCAGCCCGACCGCCAGGTGGCGATCCGCTCGGCCGTGATGGAGGTCTTCGCCGGGGACGTCGCGGCCCTGCGGGCCGAAGGGCTCGACGCGCTGATCGACTCGCCGCCCCCCCGGGAGGCGTGACCCCAGGCCGGGCGCGCTTGATTTCACGGCTTCGTCGCCTGATATCAGCGCCAACCCCGACACCCGTCCCCGACGATATTCCATGATGGCGAACGACATGCACGACGAGCGGCGCGACCCGACCCAGGCGGTCCATGAGACTCCGGGCGCGACTTCGGGCGAGACCTCAGGCGCCCCGCAGGCTCCGGAGAACCCCGCCGCCGAGGCGGCGCCCCAGGCCGACGCCCTGGCGCCCCTGCTGGCCGAGCGCGACGAGTTGAAGGACCGGGTCCTGCGCACGCTGGCCGAGATGGAGAATCTGCGCCGGCGCACCGAGCGCGAGGTCGCCGACGCCCGCGCCTACGCGGTCACGAACTTCGCCCGCGACCTCCTGAACTCCGCCGACAACATCCGGCGCGCCCTGGAGAGCATTCCCGAAGCGGACCGGGCGAGCGCCGATGGCGCTTTCAAGGCGCTGATCGACGGCATCGAGCTCACCGAGCGCGACCTCGCCAAGACCCTGGAGCGCCACGGCGTCAAGCTGATCGAACCGAAGGGCCAGCGCTTCGACCCGAACCGCCACCAGGCGATGTTCGAGGTGCCCGACCCCGAGGTTCCCACCGGCACCGTCGTCCAGGTCATGCAGGCGGGCTACGTCATCGGCGACCGCGTTCTGCGCCCCGCTCTGGTCGGCGTGGCAAAGGGCGGCCCGAAGCCGAGCGCGGCCCCGGCCGACGCGGCCTGAGCGGGCGTTTAGTCCACCTCGAAGGCACCTTCCCTGCACCTCCTCCCTCCCCCTTGAGGGGAGGGAGGAGGGTGGGGGTGGCTCCGCCGGCCTCCGCAGCGTGAGGGTCGCCTAACCACCCCCACCCCTGACCCCTCCTCCCTACAAGGGGGAGGGGAGCGCGTGTTCCGGCCCCTAGCGCAGCTGCACGCTGTCCACGACCTCGCGGAACTTCGCCAGCACGCCCTCGCGGTTCTCGGCCTTGACCACGCCGACCGCCCGCAGGTAGCCGTCCGGCGCGAAGCGGATCGTCTGCGAGATGACCACGGGCGTGCTCGAGGCCGTGTCCACGGCGCGCGCCACGATCTCGTGCCAGTCGACGCCGTTCTGGCGGTAGCTCTGGGCCCGCTCGATCACGAAGTCCTTCATCGTCTGGTTGGAGTAGAGGGCGGCGCGCGCGAAGGCGTCGCGCTGCTCCGTGGCCGGCGGCGGCTGCACGGCCTGCGCCAGCACCAGGATCGGCTGCTCCAGGCCGAGCATCTCGTCCTTCGTCCCTTGCGTCAGCAGCACCGAGTTGCCGGCGAGCACCCGCACGGGCCGGAAGCCGGCCTCGTTGCCGATGCGGAAGGGCAGGGCGGCGACCTGCTGCTCCAGGCTGAGCGCCGGGCGGATGTGGATGCCGGTGAGAAGCCGCTTCATGGTCTCCTCGGTCGCGGCGTCGGGCGTCGCCTGCGCGATGATGATGCCGGTGACGGTCGGATCGCCGACCAGCAGCATCCATTTCTTGATCGTGGGCGTGCCGGCGGATTCCAGGGCCGGCTGCTCGCCGGTGAACAGCACCGCGTCGACGTCGCCCGCGACCTTGATGGCCTGCCGGCTCGAGACGACGAAGCCCTGCGCCTTCAGGTTCTCGTCGGTGAAGTTGGTCTCGAGGTCGGCGAACGCGTTGGCCGGCAGTTCCACCACCGAGACCGTCGCCCCGCCCTCCAGCCGCTCCAGCCCGGAGAAGCGCTTCGAGGAGACCATGTCGGAGGGCGGATCGAAGCCGAAGCGCGAGCTCGGTGGGAACACCGGGTCGGCCGCCAGGGCGGGGCCGGTCAGCCCCAGGACGAGGGCCAGGATCGAGATGGGACGGACGAGGTTACGCAGACGCATCGCATCGATTCTCCGCAAGGCCCCGGTCGCGCGCCGGGCAGGTCGGCCGGCGCGTCCGCCAGGGTGGGCGCGCCGCCGTGAAGCTGACGCGATGGGTCGGCCCACAACCCCGCCGCTGTCAAGCGCCCGAGGGCCGCGTCACGCGTCGCAGGGTCAGGTTGCAGCGGCCGCCCGGCGGTAGAGCACGCATCGGCGCCAAGCCGGCGCCCCCGTGCAGCAGGTCGGGCGCCTCCGGGATCAGCCGGTCCACCCCGTGGTGGATCAGGCGGGCGGGGCCGCCGATCACGAGAGCGTCACCGGCGCGCAGGCGCACCGAACGGGTCGGATCGTTGCGTGCGAGGCCGCCGTAGCGGAACAGGGCGGTGGCCCCGAGCGACAGCGAGACCACGGGTGCGTCGAAATCGTCCTCGTCCCGGTCCTGGTGCAGGCCCATGCGGGCCCCGCTGGCGTAGAGATTGACGAGGCAGGCCTCGGGAGGGGCCGGATAGCCCGAGAGGGCCTCCCAGGCGGCCAGGGCCACGTCCGGGATCGGCGGCCAGGGCCGTCCCGTCCCGGGATGGTGGGGCTGGTAGCGGTAGCCCGCGCGGTCGGAAACCCAGCCGAGGGGGCCACAATTCGACATCCGCACCGAGAACGGACGCCCGTTGGCCGGCATGCAGGGCGTGTAGGCTGGCGCCCGCTTCAGCGCCGCGTCCAGCGCGGCGGCGAGGCGCGCCTGCGCCGCCCCGTCGAGGTAGCCCGGGACATGGATCAGGCCGGGAACGAGGGCGATCCCGGCCGGAGCATCCGGCGCCACGGCGAGGGAAGTCAGACCTTGTGGTCGATGTCGTGCTCCAGCACCGTCTTGCTCTCCACCGTGGTGTCGGCCTTGAGCTGGTAGACGAGCGGGATACCGGTGGCGATCTCGAGGCTGGCGATGGTCTTCGTGGTCATGCCGTCGAGCACCATCACGAGGGCGCGCAGCGAGTTGCCGTGCGCGGCCACCAGCACGCGCTCGCCCGCCATGACGCGGGGCAGGATGAACTGGATGTAGTAGGGCAGCACGCGGGCGGCGGTGTCCTTGAGGCTCTCGCCGCCGGGGGGCGGCACGTCGTAGGAGCGGCGCCACTGGTGGACCTGGGCGTCGCCCCAGCGCTCGCGGGCATCGTCCTTGTTGAGGCCGGAGAGGTCGCCGTAGTCGCGCTCGTTCAGGGCCTCGTTGCGGATGGTCTCGATGTCGCCGAGGTCCATCTCCTCCAGGATCAGCGCGCAGGTGCGCTGAGCCCGCTTGAGGTTCGAGGTGAAGGCCACGTCGAAGCCGTAGCCCTGCTCCTTGAGCCAGCGCCCGGCGTTGCGTGCCTCCTCGACGCCCAGATCCGTCAGCTCGGGGTCACGCCAGCCCGTGAACAGCTTCTTGAGATTCCAGTCGCTCTGGCCGTGGCGAGCGAGGACGAGAAGGCGCTCCATCGGGGGACGATCCTCTTGGTCTCTGACGGGTTGGGTCTGCGAGACGGGGTGGGGGCTGGTATCTGCCACATGTTGCAGCGCAACGAAACCGTGACGCGCGCGCTCATGCGCGCCTCAATCTGAATGGCGGATGACGCGCGATCGGCGCCCGGTCCCGGGCTGGCATCAGAGCCCGAGCACGTCGGCCATGCCGTAGAGGCCCGGCGGCTTGTCGAAGGCCCAGAGGGCGGCCCGCACGGCGCCGCGGGCGAAGATCGCCCGGTCCTCGGCGTGGTGGCTCACCGTTATGCGCTCGCCCGGTCCGGCGAAGACCACGCTGTGGTCGCCCACCACCGTGCCGCCGCGCAGGGTGGCGAAGCCGATGTCGCCCGGCCGGCGGGCGCCCGTATGGCCGTCCCGCGTCGAGACGCGGGTGTCGGAGAGCACCACGCCGCGCCCCTCCGCCGCCGCCTCGCCCAGCAGCAGCGCGGTGCCCGAGGGAGCGTCCACCTTCATGCGGTGGTGCATCTCGACGATCTCGATGTCGAAATCCTCGCCGAGGGCCGCCGCCATCTTCCGCACGAGGCCGGCGACGAGGTTGATGCCCAGCGACATGTTGCCCGAGCGCACGACGCGGGCGTGGTGGGCGGCCGCCGCCAGTTTGGCGAGATCCGCCTCCTGCATCCCCGTGGTGCCGACCACGTGGACGATCCGGGCCTGGGCGGCGAGTTCGGCGAAGAAGCTGGTGGCGGCGGGCGCCGTGAAATCGAGGACGCCCTCGGCCGCCGCGAAGACGGGCAGGGGATCGTCCGTGACGTGCACGCCGAGCGCGCCGACGCCCGCCAGCGTCCCGGCATCCTGCCCCAGGGCGGGGGATCCCTCCCGCTCGATGGCGCCCGACAGGGTGCAGCCCTCGGTCTCCGCCACCGCGCGGATCAGCATCCGCCCCATTCGCCCGTCGGCGCCGACCACCACGAGCCGCATGCTTGGCCTCGCCTTCCTGTCGCAATCGGGCCTGCGGTACATCCTCGAGGCCTGAGGGACAAGGATGGGCCGGGTTGGGTGCTCGGTTGGAGTGCCGTCGGGAGGTAAGCTCCGGGCGGAAAGTGGTCAGTATGGCTCGCGCGGGGCGACATCCAGTTCGGCCAGGATCGTTTCAGCAGCCACGGTGAGTTCCGGCCAGCCCGGAAGATAGGAGAATATATACCTTTTTCCGGTGCTGTCTTGCAACTCAGATCCTCTCGCATGCATGGCTTCAACCATACGACGGAAAAGCTCGGACTGTGAGAAGTTTCCATATAATTGTTCGAGATTTTTTCTCAGATTGTATTCGATCAGGTCGCCATCTCCGCTCATGTAGACAACCAACTTAAACAATAAATCCTCGACTTCCTTGCTTCGTCCATGGGCTTCAACGATTTCTTGCACAATGCTGCCTTGCTGGGGCCCGTTCTGGTCCTGCCAGACATCCAGGAAGCGCGTGTAAAGCGGGACGAAATCCAGATGCATCACCGCAAGAATGCTCAAGGGAACTTCACCCAAAAGCACCTCCTCAGCTTCCAGGATTGACGTGTCCTCCTCAGCGAGGTGGCGTAAGAGCAGCCGCTCCACGTCTTCCAGCCATGCGCGAAGATCATTCAAAGTCTCTGGATGCCGGGCGAGGTCGGCCCAGGCGCTTATGTTAGGCGGAGCCCACGGATTGAACTCTTCCTCACCGGATCGCCACGTTCCAGATAGATCAATGGCCCTGTAGTATAGAGATTCTTTGCCCAGACTGCTCGCGATCTTTGCGAGTGCCTTGTGAAGATCCTTGATGGTTTCGACGTGTGTGCCGCTGTTACGGATGCTCAATACGATCGACAGCATTTCTGCGTCATGAATTACGTGTACTGACAAAGCTAAATCTCCATATGTCTAATATGGGTATGATAAAAAATCGTTCTTAATAGATTAAGAGCCTGAGATGGATCTATGGGGCGATGTAGGTCGCAGGGACTGGGAAAGGTCGGACCTCAGCAGAGCCCTGCCCATCGCGGTCCGGCCATGTACCTGCACGGCACCAATCGCCGACCGAGCGCAGCCATCGGTCTGGACCAACGAGACCGGGCATGCGCCGGATCTCCATCGTCAATCGAGGTAAGACCGCCGACCTAGTGCTCTGACTCAGACGGATGGTTCAGGAGCTCGGCTGAGGGCGTCGAAGATTGCAGAGGCGGGTTTAGTCCAGATGAAGGGCTTTGGGCTACGGTTGTGCTCGGCGATGTAGCGATTGATGGCGACCTGCAGGTCGA
>NZ_JAKSYI010000072.1 GCF_022829285.1 Methylobacterium sp. J-078 | reverse complement strand
TCGCCGCGACGGTGGCCGCCGCCGCGGCGGGAGCCGGCTTCACGGCCGTCGATTGCGGCGCGCTGCCGACGCCGGCCCTGGCCCTGGAAGCGCTCCGGCGCGGCGCCTGCGCGGTGATGGTCACCGGCAGCCACATCCCGGGGCCCAGCTCGTCAGCCACGCCATGGATCAGGGGCTCGGCCCCGTCGAGGCGGTGGCCGCCTGCCTGCCCCGCCTGCACGGGGCCTTCGCCCTCGGCTTCGTCTTCGCCGGCCACGACGACCTCCTCATCGGGGCCCGCCA
>NZ_JAKSYI010000071.1 GCF_022829285.1 Methylobacterium sp. J-078 | reverse complement strand
TAGTTCAGGCCGGCGCGCACGACGACGAACTCGTCGGAGCGGCGGTTGTTGTAGCCGGTGGTGACCACGCCGGGGGTGTTGACCGAGTAGGTCGCGCCGGTGGCGGGCGAGTAGGCGAACACGCCGTTGTTGGCGTTGTCGCGGTCGAGGTTCACGTACAGGCCTTCGACCTTTAGGGTCACGGCCGAGGACTTGAAGAAGTTCAGGAACGAGTCGGTCGTCAGGGCGTACTCGGTGCCGCCGCCGCCCGCCCAGCCGGTGCGGAAGTCCTTCCGGCCGCTGTTGGGCGGGCCGAAGTCGTTGCCTCCGCCGCCGCCGTAGGCGAAGCCGCCGGCGCCGTACACCAGGGTGCGGTCGAAGGCCTACCCGAGGCGGCCGCGCACGGTGCCGAAGTAGTCGACGCACGACGGGCCGTTCGGGTTGCCGACGGTCAGGATGTTGGCGTTAGCGGCGATGATGGAGGCGTTGTTCCGCTGCGAGCCGAGCTCGCCGTACTG
>NZ_JAKSYI010000068.1 GCF_022829285.1 Methylobacterium sp. J-078 | reverse complement strand
GAGCCCGTGGTCTCGACGTCGTAGGGCGCGAAGCCGGTGTAGCGGGAGGGGCTGTCGTAAGCCATCGCGGACGAGATCGGAGCAACGCCAAGGACAAGGGCGGTGGCAAGAGCGGCGATACGGGTCTTCATGAAGGCTTGTACTCTCCAGTTTCGTACGAACCAAGTGGCTGGTCCGTTTCTGTCTGTCTGAACTGAAGATAGGAAGCCGTTTTCATTCTCGACGTGTCGCACGACACATGATGAAAGGGATTAGACGGCGTCTCTCAAAAGGCCCGATCGCGATCGGTTCTTGCCTTTGAGCGCGACGGTGCGGCGGGAGTTTTGGGAGGGGCACCAAAGCAGGGCCCGAACGCGCCCTTGTCAGGGCCCGGGATAGGGTCCCCGGAACAGGTCGCCCAAGGCCTTGCGCCGGAACAGGGTATGCCAGCGCCGGCGACGGTGTTCGGTCCGGTCGTGGTTCATGTGGCAGCGCTGGCAGAAGGCCGCGAGGTTCCGGGCCGCGTTGTTCGCGGTGTCGTGGTCGCGGTGCGCGGCCGCCAGGACGACGCGGGTCGTGCGCACCGTGCCGAGGACGTCGTCGGCCCCGACCGCGAGGCAGATGAAGCGGCCCGCGCCGTCGCGCCACGAGCCTTCCTGCCCGTCCCACCAGCGGCCATCGCCGAGGTGGAAGACGCGCTGGCCATGCGGGCGGGCGCAGACCTCGCACCGGCCTCGCGCCCGCTGGAAGCGGATGACGGCGGAGAGTTGCGGCCAGTCGATCGGGTAGAAGAAGCGGTGCTCGCGCCGGATCGGCATCGGTGTCAGGCCCGTCCCGGCGACTGTGCGGCCGGCCGCGCCGCATCCCCGGCGCGGGCACGCCGAGGGTCGCGGGTCTGGTCGTGGGCGGGGGCAGGAGGGACGACGGGCATCTCCGGATCATCGTTCGGCGGCGCGGTCGCGGCAACTGAAAACCCGGCCCGCCCGTCCCCGGCCGCGTCGAGGCGGGCGGCGGCGATTCCCGCGCTCACGAAGCGCCGGCCCAGGGCGCAGCCGACAGGACCTGGGTCAGGTAGGCGATCAGGGCGGTGACGCGGGCCGGGCGCAGGTCCCCGGGCGGCATCACGATGTGCAGGGCGATCGGCGGCAGGGACCAGTCCGGCAGCACGCGCTCCAGGCGGCCGGCCTTCAGGTCGTCCCAGATCATGAAGTCGGGCTGCACCGCGAGGCCGAGCCCGGCCCGCAGGGCGGGCGCCAGGGCCTCGGCATTGTTCGCCCGCATCGGTCCCTTGGGCACGATCGCGGCCTCGGCGCCGTGGCCGTCCGTGAAGCGCCAGCGATCCGGCGTCGGCAGGTAGGCATAGCCGAGGCAGGCGTGGTGGATCAGGTCGTCGGGATGGTGCGGCCGACCGTGCCGCTCGAGGTAGCCGGGCGTGGCCACCAGGGAGCGGCGCACGGCGCAGAGCTTGCGGGCGCGCAGGGACGAATCCGGCAGCGCGGCGATCCGCAGCCCGATGTCGAAGCCGCCGCCGATGAGATCCACGACGGCGTCGCTGAGGTGCAGGTCCACCGACACGGCGGGGTGACGGCTCAGGAAGTCCGGCAGGTGCGGCGCCACGTGCAGCACCCCGAAGGACATGGGTGCTGCGAGCCGCACGAGGCCCTGCGGCTCGGAGGCACCCGCGATGGCCTCCGCCTCGGCGGCCTCGCCCTCGGAAAGGATGCGGGCGGCTCCCTCCCGTGCGGCCTGTCCCGCCTCCGTCAGGGCGAGCTTGCGCGAGGTGCGGTGGAACAGGCGCGCGCCGATGCGGGCCTCCAGGCGGCCGACCGCCTTCGAGACGGTCGCCTTCGACAGGCCGAGATCGGAGGCGGCGCGGCCGAAGGAGCCCGTCTCGACCACCTTGGCGAAGATGGCCCAGGCCTCGAAATCGGGAAGACGCATGGGGTTGGTCCTGGAAACGATGCGTTTCCATCGTTTCTATTTCATAGTCACCTGAGGAGCCATACGCTGTCTTCATCGAAAGCCGACCAGCCCCGGGCGACGGAGACGACGATGAGCAAGCCCTATACCCGACTCGACCTCGACCAGGCCGTGGTTCTCCTCGTGGATCATCAGGCCGGCCTGCTCTCCCTGGTGCGGGACATCGAGCCGGACCGGTTCCGGAACAACGTGCTCGCGGTGGCGGACCTGGCCGCCTACTTCCGGCTTCCCACCATCCTGACCACGAGTTTCGAGGAGGGCCCGAACGGCCCGATCATGCCCGAGCTGAAGGCGAAGTTCCCCGATTCGCCCTTCATCGCGCGGCCCGGCCAGATCAACGCCTGGGACAATCCCGATTTCGTGGCCGCGATCCGGGCGACCGGCCGGCGCCAGCTCGTCATCGCCGGGGTGGTGACGGAGGTCTGCGTCGCCTTCCCGGCCCTGTCGGCCATCGCGGAGGGCTTCGAGGTGTTCGCGGTCACCGACGCCTCCGGCACCTTCAACCCGCTGGTGCGGGACGCCGCCTGGAACCGGATGTCGGCGGCGGGCGTGCAACTGATGACGTGGTTCGGCGTCGCCTGCGAACTGCATCGCGACTGGCGCCGCGACGTGGAGGGGCTGGCCGGCCTGTTGTCGAACCACATCCCCGACTACCGCAACCTGATGACGAGCTACGGTGCGCTCAAGGGCGCGATCCCGCAGGGCGTCGCTCCGCAGGGCCCCTCGGTCGCCTGATCGTTTCCCCGGCGCGCGGGGTCTGTGCCCGGCCGGGGAAACACCGCACGTTGGACCGCTGAATCACGCTTCGAGAGGAATGACCCATGAGCTGGCACGGCGCCGACGATCCCATCCCGGGGGATCACTTCACCTGTGACGCGATCAAGACCCTGATTGTGCCGCGCTCGCGGGATCTCGGCTCCTTCGCGGTCCGGCGCGCGCTCCCCTCCACGGAGTGCCGGATGGTCGGGCCGTTCATCTTCTTCGACCAGATGGGCCCCTCGGAGTTCCTCCTCGGTCAGGGCATGGACGTGCGGCCCCACCCCCATATCGGCCTCTCGACCGTGACCTACCTCTTCGAGGGCGAGATCATGCACCGGGACAGCCTGGGCACCGAACTGCCGATCCGCCCGGGCGAACTCAACTGGATGACGGCGGGCCGGGGCATCACCCACTCGGAGCGGACGGGCGCCGGCCTGAGGGCCACGGGCTCGCGGCTGTTCGGCCTCCAGAGCTGGGTGGCGCTCAGCGGTCGGGACGAGGAGACCGCCCCCGCCTTCGAGCATTACGAGGCCGAGGCCCTGCCGATCCTCACCGGCGAGGGCAAGCAGGTCCGGCTGATCGCGGGCGAGGCCTTCGGGGCGAGGTCTCCGGTGCGGACCTCGAGCCCGATGGTCTACGCGGACGTGGCCCTGGAGGCCGGTGCCGTGCTGCCCCTCGACCCCACCTACGACGAGCGCGCGATCTACACCGTCTCGGGGGCGATCGAGATCGCCGGGGACGGGTTCGGCCCCGGCCAGCTCCTCGTCTTCAATCCGGGCGACCGGATCTCCGTGCGGGCCACGCAGGCCGCCCGCTTCATGGTGCTGGGCGGCGAGCCGATGGACGGGCCGCGCCACCTCTGGTGGAACTTCGTCTCCTCGCGGCCCGAGCGGATCGAGCAGGCCAAGGAGGATTGGCGCCAGGCCCGCTTCGACACCGTGCCGGGCGAATCCGAGTTCATCCCGCTGCCGGAGCAGCCGGCGCCGGTGCGCTATCCCTGAGGCGGTGCCAGCGACGGCCGGCCGGGACAGGGCTTCCTTAACCAAAGCGATCGTATGCCGGGGGCACCTGTCCCCCGGTCTTCGCGAGCCCCGCCCGATGAGCCACCATACGGAAACGCTCGTGATCGGCGCCGGGCCGGCCGGCCTCACCGCCGCCTACCTGCTGGCCAAGGCCGGGCGCTCCGTGGCGGTCCTGGAGCGGGACCCCGTCCAGGTCGGGGGCATTAGCCGGACCGTCTCGCACAACGGCTACCTGTTCGACATCGGCGGCCACCGCTTCTTCTCGAAATCGAAGGCGGTGGTCGATCTCTGGGACGAACTCCTGCCCGACGACTTCATCGAGCGGCCGCGCCTGTCGCGGATCTTCTACAAGGGCAAGTACTACGCCTATCCGCTCAAAGCCTTCGAGGCCCTGCGCAACCTCGGGCTCATCGAGAGCGCGGCCTGCGTCGCCTCCTACCTGTATGCCCGCGCCCGGCCCATCGCCGAGCCCAAGAGCTTCCACGACTGGGTCCGTAACCGCTTCGGCGAGCGCCTGTTCTCGATCTTCTTCAAGACCTACACCGAGAAGGTCTGGGGGATGTCCTGCGACGACATCTCGGCGGACTGGGCGGCCCAGCGCATCAACGGCCTCGATCTCGGCGCAGCGATCCGCGACGCGCTGGTGCGCTCCCTCGGCCTGCGCAAGGCGCCCCGCGCGGGCGAGCCCGTGATCAAGACGCTGATCGAGTCCTTCCGCTATCCCCGCAAGGGGCCGGGCATGATGTGGGAGGCCGCCGCCGCGAAGGTCCGGGCCAAGGGCGGAACCCTGCACCTCGACCGCGGCGTGGACGGCCTGCATTACGAGCCCCGGACGAAGCTCTGGACCGTGACCGCCAGGGGCGGCGACGGCACGCGCGAGACCTTCACGGCCCGCAACATCGTCTCGTCGGCACCTTTGCGCGAACTCGCGGGCACGATCACCCCGGCCCCGCTCAGCACCTTCCAGGCGCGGGCGCTGCAATACCGCGACTTCCTCACCGTGGCGCTGATCGCCCGCTCCACGAAGGATTTCCCCGACAACTGGATCTACATCCACGATCCCAAGGTGCAGGTCGGGCGCGTCCAGAACTTCCGCTCCTGGTCGCCCGAGATGGTGCCGCACGCCGACCACACCTGCCTCGGCCTCGAATACTTCTGCTTCGAGGGCGACGGCCTCTGGGCCGCCTCGGACGAAGACCTCATCGCGCTCGCCAAGCGCGAGATCGGACAGATCGGGCTGATCCGGCCCGAGGACGTGGTCGATGCCTGCGTCGTGCGCCAGCCCAAGGCCTATCCGGTCTACGACGCGGACTACAAGGCGCATGTCGCCGCGATCCGGCGCGACCTGGAGCGGACCTATCCGAGCCTGCACCTCGTCGGCCGCAACGGCATGCACAAGTACAACAACCAGGACCACGCGATGATGACCGCGATGCTGACCGTGGAGAACATCCTCTCGGGCGAGCGCCGCTACGACCCCTGGTGCGTGAACGAGGACGCGGAATACACCGAGGCCGGCGTCTCGGGCGCCGCCGGGGCGCTCACCAGCGAGCGCCAGGTTCCCCGCCGGGCCGCCTGACGGCACGGGACGGGGCGGGCGCCATGGCCCGGCCGGGGAAGCGGGCGGACCGGTCGTCCGCACCGGAGGCCGCCCCGCCCTCCACGGACCGGCGCGGTGGCATCTGGCCCATTCTCGGGGCGGCGGGCCTGTACGGGCTCCTGCATCCCTATCGCGGCATCGACGGCGATGCCCGCCTCTATATCGGGCGGGCGCTCGCCGATCTCGACCCGGCCGGCATCGGGCGCGACCTGATGTTCGTCCATGACGGCCAGTCGCGCTTCAGTCTGTTTCCCCTCCTGCTGCGGGGGCTGGTGGAGGCTTTCGGCCCCGCCCAGGCGGCGCTCGCCGTCAGCCTCGCCGGGCTTGGCGCCTGGTTCTGCGCCGCCGCGGCCCTCGCGGCGAGCCTGGCCCCGCGCGGGCGCTGGCTCGTCCTCGCCGCCATGGCGGCGCTTCCGGCCTCGTACGGTTTTCCCGGGGTCTTCCGGGTGGGCGAGGCCCTGGCGACGCCCCGTACCCTCGCGGAGGCCGCCGTGCTCGCCAGCCTGGCGGCCTGTGCCGCCGGGCGCGACCGGCTCGCGGGCCTGCTCGCCCTCCTGGGCTGCCTCGTCCACCCGATCATGGGTCTGGCAGGGGTCGCGGTCCTCGCCCTCGTCCTCGCCGCGCGGGATCGACGCTGGCTGATCGCCCTCGTCGCGCTGCCCCTGGCGGCGCTGGCCGCCGCCGCCCTGGGGCTGCCGCTGTTCGACCGGCTGCTGCAGGGGCTCGACCCCGAATTCTCCGCCATCCTGCGCCTGCGCTGCGCCGACCTCTTCCCGTCCTTCTGGCCCGGCGCGGCCTGGGGGCCGATCGTGATTCAGGGGGCCTCGATCCTGATCGGCGCCACCCTCGCGCCGCCGCGGGTCCGGCCGATCCTGTACGCGGCGCTGGGGGCGGGGCTCATGGGCGTCGCCGCGTCCGCCCTCTTCGGCGACCGCTGGCCCGCGCTGCTCGTCGTCCAGCTTCAGCCCTGGCGCTTCCTCTGGCTGACCGCCGTGGTGGGGGCCGCCGCCTTCGGCCTCTGCGCCGCCGGCCTGTGGGGGCGGAGCGCGGACCGGCTCACCCTCGGCCTCCTCGCCCTCGGCTGGCTGTTCGCGGACGATCTCGTCATCGCGGCCGGCGCGGGCGCGACGGCGCTCGCCCTGCACACCGCCCTGCGCCGGACCCGGATCGATCCGACTCCCCGGATGATCCTCGTGATCGGCGCGCTCATCGGCGTTCTGGCGGCGAGCCGGCTGGCCCTCGAACTCTCCGCGCTCGCTTGGCTCCTCGGCCACCGGGACGAGGGGGCCGACCTCCGCCTCGGCGTGATCCGCAACTTTTCCCTCGTGCTGACCCTGGCGGTCGTTGCCGGACTCGTCTGGACGCGGACCGCCGGGCACCGGGGGGCCCGGATCGTCCTCGGGGCAGGGCTCGGCCTCGCCCTCGTCGTCCTCTGGGACGAGCGGACCGTGACGGCCCGCGCGATCGAGGCGCGTACGGCGCTGCCCGGCTTGGCGGCGGCCGTCGCGCGCCGGCCCGGCCCGGTGCTCTGGCTCGACGGCGAGACCCAGGCCTGGCTCCTGCTCGTCCGCGCGAACTGGAGCAGCAACCTGCAGGGCGCCGGCATCGTGTTCTCGCCCGCCCTGGCCCGGGCTTGGTCGGAGCGGATGGATCGCCTGATCGCGGCCGGCCTCGCCGCGCCGAATGACCGCGCGCCGTTCCACCCGGCCGGCCCCCGCCGCCCCGACGACCCGCCGGCCGCCGCGGTCGCGACCCTCTGCGCCGCGCCGGATGCGCCGGCCTGGATCGTCGTCCCCCTGCGGGATCGCCAGGAACTGCCCGGAAACGCCGGGATCTTTCCGCTCTCCGCGCCCGTCGTCACCGCGCGCACCACGCCGGGGGGCGTGTCCTGGCACCGGACGGTGGCCTACGGCCTGCTGCCCTGCCGGGGCTGACGGCGCCGGGCTTTCAGGACCGCAGCAGGACGGTCAAGCCACACAGGACGGCGATCGGGAGCGCGACGCAGCCGAACGACCAGGCGGCGACGCCGAAGGCCCCCGCCAGGGCACCGAGCGCGAAGGCGAGCACCGCCGGCAGCATCCGCCGCATGCGCAGGCGGGCGGGCCCGTCCGGCGCGACCGCGCCGCGTGCCCAGTCCACGAGATCGATCACCGCCTGGGTGACGTTGATCGTCATCACGGTGGTGGCGGCCAGATGCGGCAGGCCGAGGCGCCCGATCGCGTTCTGGACCCCCATCGCGGCGACGCCCAGCATGCCCACCGACACCGCCGCGACGCCGTCGGGCGAGCCCAGCGGCGTGAGGGCGAAGCCCGCGAGGCCGAAGCCCGCCAGCAGCAGCACCTCGAGGACGAGGAGCCAGGGCAGGGGCGCGCGTCCGCGCCGTTCCAGGCCGAGGGCGAGCAGGCGCGCGCCCGCCACCGCGAGGACGAAGGCCGGCAGCGCGAGGATCTTGGCGACGACCCCGGACGAGGTCGAGACGAGTTCGGCGCCGATCATCACGAAGTTTCCCGTGACGTGGGCCGTGAACAGGCCCGCAAGGGCGATGAACGCCGCCGCGTCGACGAAACCCGCCACGAAGGCGAGGCCGGTGCCGGCGTAGAAATCCTTGTCGAAGGCGCGCCGCGTATCCGCCTGGGCCGCCCCGGTCTCCGGTGTCCGTGCCATCTCGTATCCGCTCGGTCATGCTGTTCGAAACGACCGGTTGTCTGGCCGAAAGCCCGGCGAAGCGGAAGTGGCGGGGCGGACACGTCGTGCGAAACCTTGCCGCTGTCGCGGATCGACATGAACCGGGAGCGGTGCCGCTCGTTGTGTGAGGATGACCCGCACCCCATCCGATCCGAACCCCATTGCGCAGGCCCGTCATCGCGAACTCGCCATCGAGCACCTGCTTTTCGGCACCATCCAGCATCTCGCCCGGCAGAACCCGGACCTGCTGACGGCGCTCGAGGGAAGCCTCGATCACCTCTGGGACAAGGCCGACGACGAGACCCGGGACGACGAGGCCGTGCGCGATGTGGCCCGCCGCTTCCTCAAGAGCCTGCAGGCCGAGCGCTAGGACGAGCGCGGGCCGGCACCGATGTCACCGGAGGCGTTCCCGCAGCGGGGCGCGTTCCAACCGCAGGAGGTTCTCATGTCCGCATTCCTCGTTCGCCCCGCCCTCGTGGCGGCACTCGTGTTGGCCACGTCCGGCGTTGCGCTTGCGCGCGGCGGCGGCAGTAGCGGCGACGGCCTGTCGCCCTACGCAGCGCTCAGCGGCAACGACCGCTCGGCGGGCGTGAACAACGGGAATTATCGCTCCCCCGCCCTCGACCCCTATCTCGGGGCCTACGAAGGACGTTACGACCGCCCGGTGCGAGAGCGCTACCGCCCGAGCCGGCAGCCCTATTACGGTTATCCGTACTGACGGGCGTCTCCGGCTCGGATGTCGATCCGAGTCGGGTTGAGGGGGCCAAGCATGCTGCGGCTTAGTTGGCCACACCCGACGAACGACGCCCGTTTCCTCGTGGTGCGGCCGGCGGCCGATGGGGCGTGAGCGGATCGCGGCGATGATCAGAGAGCGATCTGCGGCGCGCGCGAGGCATCCGCCGCGGAGGGCGGCTTCGAGGAAGTGAAAATTCGCGCGCGCCGATCCATCGCCGCGTTGGGGCGTTCACCGTCGGAACGGCCGCGATGTCCGCCGCCGGGAGCCTCCACATGGACACGAATCCCTTGCCCGCCTCCGCCTTCGGCGCCCCCGCCGTCCTGCTCTCCGGACCCGTCGACCACGACATGTACCGGAGCTTCCGGAGCCAGTTCGATGCGGCGGCCGACCGTGACCTCGTGGTGGTCGAACTGACGACCCTGGGCGGCGACCCCGAGGTGGCCCGGATGATGGGTGAAGACATCCGCTTCCACACGGATCTCTCGCCGAACCGCCGTTTCGTCTTCCTCGGCAAGGCCGCGATCTACTCGGCCGGCACCACCTTCATGAGCTTCTTCGCGCGGCCCAACCGCTATCTCACCCGCGGCACGCGCCTGATGATCCACGAGCGCAAGCTCTCCAAGGAGATCAAGCTCAACGGCCCGCTGACCACCTGCGTCGCCTCGGTCAAGGCGGCTCTCCACGAGATCGAATGCTCGATCGAGATCCAGAACGAGGGCTTCGCCAACCTCGTCCGCGATTCGCAGGTGAGCCTGGACGAAGTTCTCCGGCGGGCACCGGAGAACTGGTACATCGAGGCGGGGCACGCGCAGGAACTCGCGCTGATCGAAGCCGTGCTCTGAGGCGGCCTTCCCCTCAGCGGGGGGACAGGTCCGGATGCGGATCGTCCTCGCCGCGCGCGTCCCCGTGCGGCTCGCCCGGGGTCACCGCCGCGCGGGCGGCCCGCCGGCTCAGGGCACGCTCGTTCGCCTCCTGACCGCACTTCTCCACGTGGACCACGCGGTTGACGACCTGGAGGTTCGGCGCCCCCCAATAGTCGAGGAGGGTCGGCCACGGGGCGTCGCGGTGCTCGCGCCAGACGCGGTAGAGCGGCACGCGGTGGTCGACCTCGGCGGTCTTGAACAGGCGTTTGCCCGAGGCGGCGCAGCGGTGGCGCTGGCGGGCCTTGAGGGCCTTCACCTGGTCGCTCGGCGCCACCCAGAGCTTCCAGGCGGTGACGCAGGCGGCGTGCCAGCGGGCGTTCTTGTTCGGTGCGCCCGCGTCCCAGAGATCGCGGTGCCAGCCGAAGCGATAGACCGGCTGCCCGCAGATGCAGCAATGCCCCTTGCCGCGCGCATGCGCGGGTTCGCGGAAGGGCGAGGGCGGCAGGCGGAAGGTCGCCGCGAGGCCGGAATCCTTCCCCGTGCCCAGCCGCCACGTCCAGCCCTCGGGGTGCCCCGAGCGCGTGGCGAGGGCGCGGGCGAGGCGGTCGGCGCGCAGGAGATGCGCGCGCCAGTAGCTTTCGACCGCGAGGCGCGGCGTCGGCGGGATGAGCGGGCGCGCCAGCGCGTGCTGGAGCACCGGAGCCGGAAACCGTGCCGGCAACGCCCGCTCGAGGCGCGCGCGGGCCGCGACGTTGCGCGTCGCCCGCCATTCGGAGGCGGTGCTCACGCCTCGCTGAGAACGCGGTCGTCGGCCGGACGGACGGCCGTCACGGCCGCCTGCGGCGGCCGACCCGCCACGGCGTCGGCGAGCCGGTTCAGGCGCCGGCCGAGATCGACGACCTCGTTCAGCGCGATGGACTTCTCGCCGTTCTTCACGGCGCGGGTGATGTCGCTCAACTGCAGCTTGGAGATGCGGAGCAACTCGGCGGCCAATTGGTCTCGGGTCATCATGCGGTTCGCAAGGGTCCTGTCATCGCTGGGTTTCTGAGGCCTAAGGCGCAAGGGTTACCGAGGCGTTGCGGCGGGGGGGCGCCCGTGTGCCCGGCCCGGGCGGGACCGGATCGCGGCAGGGATTTGCGCCTCGGGCATCGTGCCGCCCTCTCAGCGTTCGAGGACGCCGAACCACGACGTGACGGGATCGATGACCCCGGCGGCCACCGAGGCCGCCCAGGCCCTGGCCCGTTCCGTCAGGCCCCGGCGCCCGCCCCGGCCGCCGCCGGACGGCTCCGCGCGCATCGCGGCGGCGACATAGGCGTCCTCGCCCGCCCGGCACTCGTCGAGGGCGCTGCGCTCGGAAGCCGCCCGGCTCTGGGTCCTGGGCTGGCGCCGGAACGCCTCCCGCACGCAGTCGTGCCATTCCTGCTCCAGGGCGGCGAGATCGTCCGGCGGAGCCGACGACGTCCCGGCCGCCGCGCCCTCGCCGGCGAGTCCGATCGACAGGAAGGCGGTGAGGACGATCATGCGCATGGCGCGCTTATGGCCGATTCGGCCGTCGTGCGCCAGGAACGTAAGAGCAACATCGCGGCGGCTTCGGGGTCGCGCGGACGCCTTCAGCGGCCTGGCGTCAGCTCCGGCTTCGGGGCCTGCGCCTCCGGCCCGAGCAGGGCGCTCTTCGGCATCAGCATGTGCACGCCCTTGTTGCCGTCCACCGTCTGGGTGATGCGCAGGTTCCCGGCCAGCGAGCACAGCATGTAGGCCTGGTTGCGGGTGAGGCCGGTGCGTTCGCAGACGAGGCGCACCATCTCGCGCACGGCCTGGCGCATCGCCTCGTCGAGGCTCTCGTGCAGGCCGATCGACATCAGGTCCGTGGGCGTCTCGGCGAAGGGCCAGGCATGGCCGAGATCCTTGCGAACGGTGAGGCGGAACGTGCCGGTCAGGCCGGTCTCCAGGGCGGTGATGCAGACCTCGCCGTCGCCCTGCACACCGTGGCCGTCGCCGGCGTAGAAGCCCGCGCCCGGATTGTAGACCGGCAGGTAGAGCGTGGTGCCGACCTTCAGCTCCTTGTTGTCCATGTTGCCGCCGAACCCGCGCGGGACCGGGGTTCCGACCCGCCCCCAGGCGGCGGGCGGTGCCGTGCCCATGATGCCGAAGAACGGATCGAGGGGCAGTTCCGTGCCCCAGGGCAGCACAGCGACGCCGCGGGCGACGTCGATGTCGGGGTGGATGGTCTCGTAGTCGGTGAACTCGTCCGGCAGGGTGCCGAGGAGCGGCAGGATCGCCACGAAGCCCCAGTCCATGCGGAACTTCAGATCGAGGATGTCGACCTGGAGCATGTCGCCGGGCTCGGCGCCGCGCACGTGGACGGGGCCTGTGACGAAGTGGGGGCCGGGCCCCTGCGCGAGGGTGTCGAGGGCGAGGCGATAATCCTGCGGCACCCGCGCGGGATCGGGGTGGAGCGATTCCCGTCCCCCCGCCGGAAAGGAGTGCAGCGTCACGGTATCGCCGGAGGCGATCTCCAGCACCGGGGGCAGGGCGGCGTCGAAGTAACCCAGGACCATGTTCTCGGGGGTCGCGGGGATTTCGTGATGCGTCGGCATGCGGGCTCCTGTGTCAGACGGCGATGTGCCGGGAAACGGCGTCGTGGTTCAGGTCCTGGCGCAGGCCCTGCTCGACCACGGCGCCGCGCGAGAGGACGACGAAGGCGTCGGCGAGCCGGATCGCGAAGGCGAGGTACTGCTCGACCAAGACCACGGTGATGCGGCCCTGGAGCCCCGCGATCACGCCCTCGATGGCCGAGACGATGGAGGGTTGGATGCCCTCGGTCGGCTCGTCGAGGAGGAGGATGCGCGGCCGGGTCGCCAGGGCCCGGGCGATGGCGAGTTGCTGTTGCTGACCGCCGGAGAGGTTTCCGCCCGGCCGGTGCCAGAGTTCGCGCAGGGCCGGGAACAGCGCGACGGCCTCGTCGACGGCCCCGCTCCGGTCCAGGCCGTGGGCCCGGGCCGCGACCCGGAGATTCTCCGCGACGCTGAGGTCGCCGAAGATCTCCCGGCCCTGGGGCACGATGGCGAGGCCCGCCCGGGCCCGCCGGTCGGAGGCCATCCGCGTGATGTCGGTGCCGTCGAGGGCGACGCTTCCCCGGGTCGTCGGGATCAGGCCGGTGAGGCAGCGCAGCAGGGTCGTCTTGCCGGCCCCGTTGCGGCCGAGCACGGCCAGGCAGGCGCCGGGCGCGACCGCGAGGTCGACCCCGCGCAGGACCTGGGCGCTGCCGTAATGCTGGTCGAGCCCCGAAACCGCGAGACCGGCCGGAGGCGGGGGGTGGGGCGTACTCATCGGCCGAGAAACACCTCGATCACGCGGGCATCGGCCCGCGCCTGCGCCATGCCGCCCTCGAACAGGGTCCGGCCCTCGTGCAGCACCGTGACCCGGTCGGTCACCGCCTCGACAAAGGCCATGTCGTGCTCGATCACCAGGATGGCCCGGTCGGGCCGGCGCAGCGTCCCGATGATTTCGGCCGTGCGGGCCGTCTCGGCGTCCGACAGGCCGGCCACCGGCTCGTCGAGGAGGATCACGCGGGGCTCGGAGGCCAGCACCATGCCGATCTCCAGCCACTGCTTCTCCCCATGGGCCAGGGCGCCGGCCGGCACGTCGGCCCGCCCTTCGAGGCCGGTCTCGGACAGGGCCGCCGCGAGGCGAGCGCTGCGCGTGGCCGCCGGGCATCCGGGCCCGCAGCCGAGACCGAGGTTCTCGCGCACGGTCAGGGCCGGGAAGACGCTCGGCTTCTGGAACTTGCGGCGTACCCCGGCCCGGGCGATCTCGGCCTCCGAGCGCTTCGTCAGGTCGAGGCCGTCGCCGAGGTGGATATGCCCGGATTTCGGCCGGGTGATCCCCGTGATCGCATCCAGCAGGGTGGTCTTGCCGGCCCCGTTGGGACCGATCACCGCCCGGACCTCGCCCGGATCGACGGCGAGGGAGAGCCCGTCCAGGGCCCGGAAGGCCCCGAACACGACCGTGAGGCCGTCGATGACGAGGGCGCTCACGGACGCGCCCCGCCGCGCCGGAGCCAGGTCGGCCGCAGCCGCAGGGTCGCGAGGTCGAGGAGCCCGTTGGGGAGACCGAGCACCACCGCGAGGACGAGCCCCGAGAGGATGAAGGGCCAGGCCTCGGGCAGCGCCGCGCTCAGCCAGAACTTGAGGGCATTCACCGCCACGGCGCCGATCACCGCGCCGCTGAGGCGGCCCATGCCGCCGATGGCGACCCAGACCGCGATCTCGATGGACAGATCCGGGCTGAGCACGCGCGGATTGATGATGCCGACCTGGGGCACGTAGAGGATGCCGGCCAGGGCCGCGATGGCGGCCGAGAGGCACCAGATCCCGAGCTTGAGGCGCGTCGTGCCGTAGCCGAGGGTGCGCAGGCGCGCCTCGTCGTCCCGGCAGGCCAGCATCCGCCGCCCGAGCGGGCTCGCAACCAGGGCCCGCGCCCCGGCCAGGACGCCGGCCAGGGCGACGAGCGTCGCCACGGCGAGGCCGGTGGCGATCCCTGGCGTGCTCATCGGCCAGCCGAACAGGACGTCGAAGCCCGTCATCCCGTTGTTGCCGCCGAGCCCGGTGTCGTTGCGGAACATCAGCAGCATGGCGACGTAGACCAGCGCCTGACTGATGATCGAAAAGTAGACCCCGTTCACCCGCGAGCGGAACGAGGCGAGGCCGAACGCGAAGGCGACGGCGACGGCCAGCCCCAGCGCGAGCGCCAGGGCATAGGGCGCGTTCGTCAGCCCGGCCCAATAGGCGGGCAGGCTCTTCCAGCCCATGAACTGCATCAGGTCCGGCGCCCTGCCCGTGACCGCGTAGGCGTGGGCCAGGAGGTGCATGGCGCAGACGTAGCCGCCGATGGCGAAGAACAGCCCGTGCCCGAGGCTGAGGATGCCGAGATAGCCCCAGACGAGGTCGAGGGAGACGGCCAGGATCGCGAAGGCCGCCAGTTGCCCGATCATGTTGACGAGGTAGGGGGCGGGCTGGAGCAGCACGAGGCCGAGGGCCGAGGCCAGGACGAGGCCGACGAGGCCCGCGAGCAGCGGGTCGCCCCCGAAACCTGCGCCGATGCGCCGGGCCGCCGGGATGCGGGGCGACAGGTCCACGGCGCCGCTCATCGCCGCCGCCGCATGGCGAACAGCCCCTCGGGCCGTCGCTGGAGGAACAGGATGATGCCGGCCAGCACGATGACCTTGGCGGCTACCGCCCCGTAGAGCGGCTCGATGAGGACGTTGGCGCCCCCGATGCCGAGCGCCGCCACCAGGGTCCCCACCACGGTGCCGACGCCGCCGAGCACCACCACCATGAAGCTGTCGACGATGAAGTTGGCGCCCATGCCGGGATTCACGCTGTAGATCGGGCAGAGGGCCACGCCGGCGAGGCCGGCCAGCCCCGAACCGAAGCCGAAGGCGAGGCGGTCGACCCGCCGGGTGCGGATGCCGAGGCAGGCGGCCATGTCGCGGTTCTGGGTCACGGCGCGGATATCGAGCCCGAGCGGCGTCCGCTTCAGGATGACGAGGGTCAGCACGAGGGTGACGGCCGCGAAGGCGATGGCGAAGAGGCGGTTCCAGGTCACCACGAAGTCGGCGTAGAGCGGAACGCCGCCGCTGACGTAGGACGGCATCGTGAACTGCAGGTTCTGCGAGCCGACCGCGACCCGCACCCCGTTGATCAGGAACAGGCTCACGGCCCAGGTGGCGAGCAGGCTCATCAGCGGACGCCGGTAGAGGTGGCGCAGGATGAGCGCTTCGATGGCGATGCCGACCCCCGCCGATGCCAGGAACGCGACGGGAATCGCGACGAGCAGGTAGCTGTCGAGCCAGGCCGGCGCGAGGCGGCGCAGGGCCTCCTGCACGCCGTAGGTCGCGTAGGCGCCGATCATGATGAACTCGCCCTGGGCGAGGTTGATGACGCCCATCAAGCCGAAGATGATCGCGAGGCCGGCGGCCGCCATGAACAGGATGCTGGCAAAGCTCAAGCCGTTGTAGAGCACCGCGAGGCCGTCCCCGATGGACACGGCGCGCTCCACCCGGGCGAGGGCGGCATCGAGGGTGGCGCGGAAGGCGGGATCCGTGCCGTAGGCCGGGTCAGCCTTCAGGGCGGAGAGCCGCGAGCGGGCCGCCCCCGAGGGCGCCTCCGAGACCGCGCGGATCGCCGCGAGACGGCGGGCCGGATCGGCGGAGGACAGGGCGGCGGATTGCGCGACCGCCGCGAGGCTCAGCCTGAGGCCGGGATCCGTCTCGGCGGCGGCCGCGCGCAGGAGGAGCGCTTCCGGCACGGCGGCGATGCGGCGCTCCAGGGTGGCGAGACCGGTCCGGCGCGCCTCGACGCCCGGCGCGGTCAGCAGGACCGCTGCCCCGGAGGCGGTCTCGACGAGGGCGCGCTGGCGCAGGCCGAGCACCGGCGAGCGCCCGCCCGCCGCCGGCCGTGCCGCTCCGGTGGCCGCGTCGACGCCCTCGGCGGCGCCGGCGCGATCGAGGAGCAGGGCGGTCTCGCCGAGGCAGGCGAGGCGCCGGTCGAGGAGGGCGCGCAGGGCCGTGCCGGCCCAGGCGACGTCACTGCTCTCCGCCTCCGAGGCGATGCCGAGGAAAGACTCGACGGACCTCGTCTGCGCCGCGCCGTCCCCGCACAGGGCGGCCGCGAAGGCGCCGCGATCGAGGGGCGCGGCGGCCGCGAGGGCCGGTTGCATCACCAGGCTCGCGATCCAGACGAGGAGACCGGCGAGCCCGAACCGTCCCGGGCCCTCAACCATACGGGCTGAACGGCACGGGCTTCGGGGCATCGGGCGACTGCCAGAGGATGTCGAAGCCCTGCTTCTCGTTGACCGAGCCGATGAAGACGCCCCGGGCGACGTAGTTGTTCTCGCTCCCCATGGTCAGCGTGTAGCCGGACGGGTCGGCGAAGCTGAGACCGGGGAAGGCCTTGCGCACCTCCGGCACGTCGAAGCTGCCCGCCTTGGCGGCGGCGAGCGCCCAGAGTTGGACGCTGTCATAGGCCGAGACCATGGGGTCGATGACCGTGTCGGCGCTGAAGGGGACGCCCTTGGCTTTCACGTAGGCCGCCCACTCGGAGAGGAACCGCGTGTTGGCCTCGGCCTTGGCCGCCTGGAGATAGGCCCAGCAATTCAGGTGGCCGACGAGGGGGGCGGTATCGAGGCCCTCGAGGTCGGCCTCCACCATGTCGAGGCCGAGGATCGGCACGTCGGTGGCGCGGATGCCCTGATTGGCGAATTCGCGCAGGAAGTCGGGGATCGAGGAGCCGACCACGGTGAGCACCACGATGGGCTGTCCGCCGGGCTGCGCGGCGAAGCTGCGGATCTGGTTCACCAGGGTCTGGAAGTTGGAGAAGCCCAGCGGCACGTATTCCTCGCGCCACGCGGTCTCGGGCACGCCCTTGGAGGTCCAGTAGGCCTTGAGCTGCTTGTTGATGGTGCGTGGCCAGACGTAGTCCGAACCGATCATGAAGAAGCGCTTGGCGCCGACCCCTTCGGCGCCCATCAGGTAATCCACCGCCGGCAGCACCGAGCTCGCCGGGGGCGAGTTCGCGTAGACGATGTTCTTCGAGTTCTCGTCGCCCTCGAAGTGGAGCGGATAGAACAGGAGCCCGTCGTTCTGCTCGACCACCGGCAGCACGGACTTTCGCGAGACGGAGGTCCAGCAGCCGAACAGGGCCGCGACCTTCTCCTGCTGCAGCATCTGCCGGCCGATCTGCGCGTAGAGCGGCCAGTCGGAGGCCGGGTCCGAGGTCACCACCTCGATGCGCCGCCCGTTGACCCCGCCCTTCGCGTTGATGCCGTCGGCGGCCATGCGCACCACGTGGTTCAGGCGCCCTTCGAGATTGGCCATGGTGCCCGAGGACGAGAACAGGCAGCCGAGCTTGACCGTGTCGGCCGCCCAGGCGGGCCTGATGAGGGCGGGGGCGGCCAGGGCCGCCGTGGTGCCCAGGAAGCCGCGTCTCGTGAATCCGACCATCGCTCTCGTCCCGTGCCGTGACCGGCGGATTGTCGGAGGTGAGGGTCCGGGGCGGAAGGCCAAATGGATTGCAGGGCGCTCCGCTCGTGCGCAAAACCCGGGCGTTTCGCCCATGCCAGGGGCGGTCGCGCGACCAATACGTCAAAATTGACAGAACAGGCCGGGGATTCGTCTTGCGGGCAAGCGGTTCGTTTCTTGCGGGCGCACCGAATGCGACAGCGAACACGGGGGCCTTGGCGCATGCGTCGATCCCGACACACGGATCAGGAAATCGCCTTCCTCCTGCGGGAGGCCGAGAACGGAACGGCGATCGCGGCGATCTGCGCCTCCGCGCGGGTCTCCCTCGGGACGTTCTACCGCTGGCGCCGCCGCTTCGGGGGCCTCGCCCCGGCGGGGGTGGAGCGGCTCGCGGCGGTCGAGCGCGAGAACGCGCGGCTGCACGCGGAGGTGACGGCGCTGCGCCACGCCCTGCTGGCGAAGGCTCGTGCCGCGCCGCCTCCGGCGCCGAGGCGTGCCGGGCCGGAAGCGTCTGTCCCAATGCGTGCCCCCGCCCGGTTTCGTGCCGGCGACGCCTCGGGCGGGCGCTTCGCCTGCGTGCGCACCGCGACCTGACGCGCGTTCAAGGGGCCGTCGCGCGGGCGCCGGATCGCCGGGCTTCGCGCACGACCTCCTCCGGGGTCGGCGGGTTGGCGGGGTGGTAGCTCAGGCAGAGGGGCGTGCGCAGCTTGGCCGGGCGCCCCGAGCCCTCGCTGGAGAAGTAGAACTCGCCGGCCTTGAGCTTGCCGATGTCGCCGCCCCCGCCCCCGCTCGCCGACAGGATCTCCTGGGCCGCCGCGATGGTGGCGGGCGCGCTCTGGCGGCCGAGGAACTGCGTCGTGCAGTTCGAGACCACCTGGTTGTGGATGCCCTTCGGAACCTGCGTCGCCACGATCATGCCGAGGCCGTACTTGCGCCCCTGCGCCACGAGCTTGATGCCGCTCCCGAGGCTGGGCGCGGCGCGCTGCGCCGGCAGGAAGCCCTGGGCCTCGTCCACCACGTAAAGGCGGCCCCGCGCGGACGGGTTCTTCTTGATCCAACCGAACAGCGTCATCTGGAGGCGGTTCACGAAGTCCTCGCGGGCCGCCTCCGAGGAGAGGCCCGACAGGTTGATCACCGAGATGCGCGTGCGCGCCGGGTCGGGCCCCGCGAACAGGTGGCGCGGATCGAGCACCGTGCCCTCGACCCGCAGGAGCGGGTTCGTGGCAATGGCCGCGTGGAGCTGGTCGGCCATGGCCTGGGCGTGCCGCGGCGCATTGCCGATCTGGCTGATCCCGTCCGGCAGGTCCCCCAGCAGGGACATGAAGGCCGTGAGGTCGCCGCCCCCCGTCTCGGCGAAGCGCCGCAGGGCGTCGGCGAGCACGCCGCGCTGGAGCGCGTTCCGGACGCCCGCCAGGGGGCCGAGGGTCTCGGCCGCCATCTCGATGGCCTGCTGGCGCTCGTCTCGGTCGGTGCCGAGACCGGCGAAATCGGGCAGGACGGAGAGGAACAGCGGGTTGCCGGCATGCAGCCCCGGCGTCCACACCACCACCTCCACCCCTGTGGCGTAGAGCGCGGCCTTCCCGTCGTCCTCCGGGCCGAAGCCCGCCGGCCGCTCGGGCCAGGGCTGCCCGAGCCGCGACAGGTCGTTGTTGGGGTCGATCACGATGGCGGGGATGCCGGCGAGCGCCGCCTCCTCCACGAGGCGGCGCAGCAGCACCGTCTTGCCCGAGCCGGAGCCCGCGATGATCGCGGTGTGGCGCGGCAGCAGGCGCAGCGGCAGGGTCACGACGGGCGCCTCGGGCGTGAGGCGGTGCCCGATCGGGATCGCTTCCGGCGTGGGGCGATTCCCGACCGGGATCGCTTCCGGCCTGCCTCCGGGCGCGTCCGGCCGGGGCGCGCTCGCCTGCGCCTTCACCTCTGGGGCCGCACTCGGCCCGGACACGGCCGGTTCCGGATTCGTCCCGTCCTCCGGCGACCCATCGCCCGTCCGTGGCGCATGGGCGAGGCCCGCCACCCGGAACAGGGCGCTCGTCATCAGCGGCTGCTCGGCCCGGAGCCAGCGCTCGAAGCGGTCGGAGGCACCGTCGGCCTCGGCCTGCGCCCGCAGGTCGCGCAGGCCGACGAAGATCCGCAGGTCCTCGTCGGACGGATCGATCAGCCGGCCGCCAGCCGCCGTGAAGGCGTCGAAGAGCTGCTTCGTCTTGGCCCCGCCCGGAACCGGTCCCCGGCGGGCGATGAGCAGTTCGCGGTCGGGAATGCGGGCCGAGATGCCGGAGGCGGTCAGCGCCGCCCGCAGCCGGGCCTGGAACGCGATGGCGTTCTGGTGCTGGAGCGCCCGGTAGCAGACGTGGCGCTCGCGGTCGTTCTCGTCCCGGTGGATGAAGGTCAGGCGCCCGTGCAGGGGCGGAATCCTCTGATTGGGCTCGCCCTTGCTGGCCACGTCGAGGGTGTCGTCGGGGTCGTCCTCCAGGGCGTAGATGTCGAAGGCGTCGCGCAGGAGCTGGCCGAGCCAGGCATCCTCGTCGCTGTCGATCCCTGCGATGTCGGCCGCGCGGCAGGCCGCCGGGAGGTCGAAGTCGGTGCCGGGTGGTGGCGGTGGCGCCACGTTCGCGTCGATGAGCGAGGTGCAGAGTCCCACCGACTCCGTCGCGAGGCAGTGCCGGCGGAAGGCGTCGCAGCGCATCAGCAGGGTGCGGGGCATCATGCCGAAGGCCGCGGCATCCGCGATCGCCTGCTCGCCGAACGGCCAGGTCGGGGTGGCTGCCGTAAAGCCCGCCTCCGCATAGGCCGGCGCCAGCCGTCCGGCGATCAGGGCGGAGGCGGCCGCGCGCTCGTTCATGCCCGTCAGGGCCTGGGGCTGGCCGAAGCGCTCGCGCATCGACCGCAGGCCCCGCGTCTCGAGGCGGTCCCAGGATTCCTGCAGGCAGGTCACCACCGTCATGCTGCGGTCGCAGACGATGCTGAGTTCGAGGAGCCCCGCCGAGAGAACCTCCGTGAGGCTGGTCTCCGGCTCCAGGCCGTCGCCGCCGGCGAGACGGCTCCCGTCGATGATGCCGTCGATCTGGTCGACGGCGATCAGCGTCGGGCCGCCCAGCGCCATGATCCAGCAGATGCCGCGCACCACCTCGACGGGGGCGGGCGGCGGCGTCCTGAAGCCGAGGGCGGCGCGCTCGGCCGGGTCGGCCTCGTAGCCCTGGAGCCAGGCATGGGCGAGGCCGACGGCAGCGAAATCCTGCGAGCGCAGCAGGCAGAGGGCGCGGAACACGTCGAGATGCTTGAGGGCGCGGCCCGCGTCGACCCGCATCAGGGCCTGGACCAGAACGTCGACGATCCGGCGCGCATCCATGTTCGGCGTGTTGAAGGCCGCCTCCACCTGGGCCTCCACGCCGAAGCGCCGCGCCACGCCCGCCAGCACCGCATCCGATTGCCGGCGTCCATCCGGCATCGCCTGGAGGAGCGCGGTGACGAAGCTCAGCGCCGTGCTGCGCCAGAAATCCGTCAGCCCCAGCACGTCGAGGGGCACGAACCAGGCGCCCCTGCGCCAGGCCTCGCGCCGGAGCTGCCCGACGAGGTGGGTCTTGCCGACGCCGGACTGGCCGACGAGGACGCGGCCCGGCGCCCGCTCCGCGGGCTGGCGCGCCTTGTCGTGCAGGTCGGCGACGATTTCGGGAACGAGCCGCTCGTTGGGGCCGCCGGTCGGCTCGGTGTCGATCCAGATGCTGTCGAGGGTGCGCACCCAGTCGAAATCCACCCGCCGGAGGGCGTCGAGGGCGTCGCTCATGACTGGATCCAGAGGATGTGGAAGGGCTCGCCGGCCGGCGCGTAGGCGGCCGCGCGCTCGGCGGCATCGAGGGATTTCGGATCGCTGAACTGGCTCAGGCGCGCGGTCGCGTCCCCGCGCAGGATCGCCGCGAGGCCCGCATCCAGGGTTTCGCGGTCGAGGTCGGCGAGTTTTTCGCGCAGGGCGCTGAGGCGCACGGCCTTCGCCCGTTCTCCGCCCGTGAGGGCGAGGTAGGCTGACTCGATCCGGGCACGCAGCGCCTTGGCGGTGGGACGCTTCGACGCCGCCCGTTTGGGGGCCGGGCGCTTGAGGGCGGGTTCCGGTTCCGGCTCCGGCGGGGGCGGGCCGACGAGGTCCGCGAGGGTTCCACCGGTGGCTTCGAGATGCCCGTGCAGCCGCTCCAGCCAGTCCTGGAGCACGCGAAAGCTCGGCGGCAGGGGATCGCGCAGATGCGCGCCGGCCCAGGCCCAGCCCTTGTCGGTGACGGTGAGGCGCTGGGAGCGGCCCTGCCGGCGTGCCTCGACGTACCCCGCCTTCAGGAGGGCCTCGCGGTCCAGCTTTGCGATCTTCGGCGTGAGGGCGCTCTGGAGGGCGGTTCCGCAGCGTCCTAGCAGGCACCACAGGACCAGCGCCTGCTTGGGCGTCGGCGTCTCGCTCATGGGCTCGTTTCCCCTCGTGGGCGCCGTCGCAGGTCGACGACGGCGCGAATCTTCTCGATCGCCAGCGGGAGGTCGGCGGCGACCTGTGCGTTGGTCAACCTGAGCACGAGATAGCCGGCCGTCAACAACGTGAAGTCGCGGTGGCGGTCATTGCCGAATTTCGGCTCGGCCCGATGCTCGGGACCGTCGAGTTCCACGACGATGCGGTGATCGGGGCAGAGCAGGTCGACCCGTGGCCGCGCTTCCCAGGGGCCGACGGGCACCGGCGCGTTGCACAGGAACAGGCCCGCCAGGTCGGCATCTTGCGCGAGGGCGGCGGCAACGCGCTGCTCGGCGGCGCTGGCATGATGGGCGCCCGTGGCCGGCGCGATGAAGCGCGCCCCGGCCGCCCGGGGTGGCCGGGCCAGTTCCACGGCCCCGTAGAGGATGCGGTCGTAAGGGGAGGCCGGGGCCGGGGGCACGCTGAGCGCCGCCACATTCGCCGCTCCCTGCCGCATGCACCATTCCAGCGCCTCGATCACGGGGGCCGCCCGCGCGCCCGAGGCCGGGTCGACCGCCCAGACCAGGATGGGGCCGGCGGGTTCGACCGCCCGCAGGAGCCGCGCGAATTCGAGGTTCCGCGCCATGCGCCGGAACCGGGGCGCAAGGCCGACCCGGACGCACTTGGCCGCAGCCTTGCGCCAGGGATCGGGGCTCGCCCCCGGGATGGAGGCGCCGAGATCGTCCGGCGGCCATCCGGCCAGCGCGAGTTCGGCGAGATCGTCGAGGACCCGGTCAAGAATCGCGGCGGTGGGAAGGCCTTCGCCCGCGACGAGGAGCGCGCCGCGGCTGCGCTCGGGAATCTCGTCGAGAATGTCCCCGATGCCGTCCGGGCCGAGACCCAGGACGGTCAGGCGCTCGCCGCGCGCCAGCCCGACGATCCGCTGCGCCAGGATCTCCGGTGCCAGGCGCGGCCAGGAGGCCGGGCGGGAAGGGGGCGTCGCGTCCAAATCAAGTCCGTGCGCAGCCGGTCAGGCGGCACAACACCACCACAGATCGCAGTATCCGTCTATGTCATAAGATAGAGAACGGGATAAGTTCGCTTTAGGGACGAATTCCTGCGGCCATGCGCGGCCCGGATTTCCGGCTCGGCTCGACATCGCGATGCTATGCCGGCTCGGATGAGGTCCTGCATCGGTGCGCCCCTGCAGCCCGGAGGGGTGATTGTCCTCTCCTGCGAGGTGGCAGCCCTATCTCGTTCGATGCGCCCAAGGGTTGTGTCGCGGCCGAGGTCCGGTTCCGCATGGGCGCATCCGCGCGATTGTTTCCTGGCGCGATGGATCGCCGGTCCGCCTTCCGGCGGGTGAAGCCCCGACGGTCCCGTCCGTCTCTCAGGCCGCGTGCACCAATGCAGGCTCGGCCCCGCTCCGCGGCGGGGGCGCCGGCCGGCCGATAAAGTAACCCTGGACCGCGTCGCAGCCGATCGCGCGCAGGAGGGCGAGTTGATCCGAGGTCTCCACGCCCTCGGCGAGGGTGAGGACACTCATGTCCCGCCCCATCTGCGCCACGGCCCGGATCACGGCCAGCGAGTGCTTGTCCTCGAGCGCTGCGGCCACGAAGCTCCGGTCGATCTTGATCCGGTCGAGGGGCAGGTCCCTCAGGTGGGCGAGGGACGAGTAGCCGGTGCCGAAATCGTCCATCGCGATCCGGATGCCCAAGGTCCGCAGGGCCGCCAGCGTGTGGGCGACCTGGCGGCCGTCCTCCACCAGGGCGGTCTCCGTGAGTTCGATCTCCAGGCGGTGCGGCGGCAATCCGCTTCGCGCGAGGGCCTCCGTCACGTGGGCCAGGATGTGCGGCGAGCGCAGTTGCACCGCCGAGACGTTGACGGCGACGTGCTGGTCGGCGGGCCAGCCGGCCGCTTCCCGGCAGGCCTGATCCAGCACCCATTGCCCGATCGGCAGGATGCAGCCGTTCTCCTCCGCCAGCGGAATGAACTCGGCCGGGGAGACCAGCCCCCGGGTCGGATGCGTCCAGCGGATCAGCGCCTCGAAGGCCACGATCGAATCGTCCGCCAGGGACAGGATCGGCTGGTACAGGAGGTGGAACTGACCCTGCGCGAGGGCGCCCCGCAGGGCGTTGTCGAGGTGTCCGCGCTCGGCGATCGCCTCGATCATTCCGGGCTGGTAGGAGATCGCCCGGCCGCGCCCGCGGCGCTTGGCCTCGTCGAGGGCGATGTCGGCGCGCTGCATGAGGTCGTCGGGCCCGGTGCTGTCGCGGAGGCTGCAGATGCCGATGCTGCAGCCGACCACCACCGTCACGCTCTCCAGGGTGTAGGGCCGCTCGACCGCCTGGACGATGCGGTCGGCCAGGGCTTCCGCCCCGGACACCTCGCCCGCCAGCAGCACGGCGAGTTCGTCCCCGCCATGCCGGGCAACGAAGCCGCCGTCGACAAGGTCCCGCAGCCGGTCCGCCACCGCGACCAGGAGCCGGTCGCCGACCGCATGACCGAAGGTGTCGTTGACCGACTTGAAGCGATCGAGATCGATCAGCAGCAGGGCGAAGGGCGCGGCACCCGCATGGCTCGCGAGCAGGCGCTCGCTCAGCGCGCGCCGGTTCGCGAGCCCCGTCAGCGGATCGTGATAGGCGAGTTGCGAGATCTCCTTCTCGGCGAGCCGGTCCCGCGTCACGTCGTCGAAGGTGAGGACCGCGCCGTCCCGGACCGGCTGGCAGGAGATCGCCAGGACGCGGCCATCGTCGAAATGATGCTCGACCCGCGTCTCGCGATCCGCGCGCAGCCAAAGGCGATGCGTGTCCAGGGTCCGGGCGACGCGCGCGGCGTCCCAGCCGTTGGCTTCGCCCGTCACCGCGAGGAAGCGCTCCAGGGACATGCCCACGGCCATCGTTTCCGGCTCGAGCCGCAGCATCCCGCAGAGGCGCTGGTTGTAGAGTTCGATCACCTCGTCGGACGAGATCTTCAGGAGCCCGTTCGACATGTTCTGCAGCGCGGTCGCGAGCACGGTCAGGTGCGCGGCCTCCTGCGCCTCGAAGCGGCGGGTCGCCGCGAGGGCGATCAAAGCGCCGATGATCAGGACCGCGGCGCCCGCCGCCGTCAGGACGCTCAGCGCCATCTGGATGTTCGACGACGCGTCGCTCGCGAGGCGGCCCTCGACGACGGTGCCGGCCAGGGAGGTGAAGTGCGTGCCGCAGACCGCGGCGACGATCAGCGGGCAGGCGATGGCGTAGGACGGCTTGCCGGCGGGCAGGGCGCGCGCGAGGGCCATCAGGGTGGCGCCGACCGCGCAGGCCAGCCCGTTGGCGGCGAGCGACTGCGTCTGCGTACAGCCGTCCAGCGACAGCATGCCGGTGATGTGCATCGCCCCGATCCCGAGGCCCGCCACCCCGCCGAGGAGGGCGCGCGTCGACCGGGCCGCCGGCAGGGCCGAGAGGCCCAGGGGGGTGCCGACGGCCAGGATCGCGATCAGGCCGGAGAGCAGCGTCGTGGAGAGGTCGTATCCGAGGACGATATCGGTCCGGTAGCCCAGCATCGCCATGAAATGCGTCGTCCACACGCCGACGCCGGCGACGATGGCCGTTCCGACGAGCCACTTGCCCCGCCGCCCCGCCGCGGCGCATTCGGCCTTGAAAAGGAGGCGGACCGTCAGCCACGCGCTCAAGGCGCAGATCATCACTGCGGCGAGAACGAAGCTGACCGCCTGACTGCCCAGGAGTGTGACGAGCGTGAGAGTCATGCTCGTCTCATGGACGAGCAGGGCTTTGTGCTTCGTCAACGTTCAGCCTGAACGGTGGGTTAAGGGCTGTGGATCACAAGCGAACGTCGGACAATGCAGATCGGCGATTAGCCCATGTCCTTCGCGGGCCCGTGAATCCCCCGTCCTCCGGGTAAGGCGCCGCGCTGGGCCGTCAGCCAGCGTGCGCATCCTCGTCGCCCGTCCGGTGGACGGCCAGGCCCCACCGGCCCCGGACGAAGGCCGGATCAGTCGTTGGCCGCAGGGATCGACAGCGGCGGCGTCTGCTGGTGTTGCACGACGCGCCAAACCTCGTGCGAGAGGCGCCGGTAGGTGGAGGTGCAATTCGCCTCGTAGGTCTCGTTCTCACGCGAGGCCTTGGCGTTGTAGGCGATGACGATGAGGCCTTCCTGCGGGCGCGAAATTTGGCCCTTGGACAGTTCGATCGAGGACCAGCGCGGCGTGTCGGCGACGGCCTCGATGGCCTGGGCGCCGCTGAGCACGAAGGGCGGCGTCGGCAACACCATTAGGCATTCGTCATCGACCAGTTCCCGGTAATGGTCGGGGTCACCGGTCCAGAGGCTCTTCTCGAACGACCAAACGCGATCATCATCCATCTTGCTTTCCTCGGGTGTCGGATTGTCGAGGATGACGCGGCCGGCGCGAGGTTCGTTCCGTGGGCCGCCCTGCGCGATCGCGTCCCGCCTCGTCCGCGTTAAAGCCAGCGCTCGTCGAGGTCGGTGGCATTGCGCGCGGCGACCGGTTGGTCCGCGTCACCTTCGGCGAAGATCACCACGTCGCCGGGGCCGACATCGCGGGTGGCGTAGAAGTCCCAGCGCCGATGGATCACCCGAGGGCCGCCGAAGATCCGGTAGGCGTTCCAGTAGCGATCGTCCCGGAAGCCCACGTAATGGACGCAGCGCGGAATCGTCGGACGGGTCAGCCATCGTGGCGCATCCGCGGTCGGCGAGGTCGCACCGGCTTGCGGGCGCAGCCTGCCGCGCCATCTGGCGGGACCGCGACACGTCCCCGCCTTCCGCAGGGGCGCACCCGCCCGCAGGTTGCATGGCAACGTTCTTCACGGCCGACACGCATTTCGGTGACGCTCCCCTCGTGCAACGGCGCCGGACGGCCTTCGGCTCCGTCGACGCGCACGACGCGGCCCTGATCGCGCGGTGGAACGCGGTGGTCGGGCCGGACGATTCCGTCTGGCACCTCGGCGACTTCGCTGCCGGGGCCAGTCGCGCGCATTGCGCGGCGGTGTTCGCCCGGCTCAACGGCGTCAAGCGCCTGGTGCGCGGCAACCACGACACCAACCGCGTGCTGGACCTACCCTGGGCCGAGCCGCCGGTGGAGAGCGCACGGATCACCGCGCAGGACGGGCGGGGACGGGCCTGGCGCCTGTTCCTGTCGCATTACCCCCACCGGTCCTGGCCCGGGTTCTGGCGGGAGACGCGCCACCTCTATGGGCACACGCATGCCTGCCTTCCCGATACCAGCCGCGCCTGCGATGTCGGTGCGGATGCCTGGGACTACCGCCCGGTCGAACTGGCGACGCTCCTCGCGCGGCAGGATGGGGCCGACCTCGCGCCGGAGGAAATGGCGGCGCGGGGACTGCGCTGACCGCCCAGTCCCGTTCGGCCTTCGGCCAATGCGCGACCGGGCAGGATTGGCCCGAGGCGTCTGCGCCCCTTCGCGTCAGAGCAGGCGCGGCCGTGGCGCGGGAGCACCGGGATCCTTCTCCCATCCGCGCCGCCCCTCGGCCAGGCCGAACTGCAGGAAATGGATCAGCGGATTGGCGCCATTCGCACGGACGTCGGCATGGGCCGCGAGATAGCCATCCGTACTGAATCCGGCGCTTGGATCACGCCCTTCCTTCCAGCCGATCGTCAGGTAGTGATCGAGCGGGGTTCCCCCGTATTGTTCGACGTCCCTGTACCAATAGAGATAATAGACGGAATCGAAACCCGCCATCGTGGAAGGCTTTCCGGTCTGTCCGGTTGTGCGTTTCAGGCGGAGGGACTTCATGGCGAAAGTCTATAAGGCGCCATGACGAGAGGGGGCAAGGTGCAAGCCGGTCACACCCGGTGAGTTTCGCCCCGAGGCTCGACGATCTCGAAATCAGCCCTCGGCAACAGACACTGGCCTGGGGCCGGAGCCCGCAGATCAACGGTCTGGGGGCTCGGGTCGATTCAGTTTTGGAATCGTCGAGCCCGAACAGAGCTGAGCTTTTGGATGATGATTGACGCGCGTGCCTAAAATCAGCGCCCCGACAACAACCTGTCAGGTCAATATTGCGATCGCTTTTTCTTAAGGATTCGGCGAAAAAGCGCGTCCCTCGGCCAGGCCGTAGTTGAGGAAGTGGAGGAGTGGGCAGATGTCTGCCTCCCTGACGTCGGTGTTGACGGTCAGGTATGCATTGCCATCAAAGCCTTTGCTTGGGTTTATGCCGGCCTTCCAGCCTACGTTCAAGTAATGATCGAGCGCAGATCCCTCGTAATCTGCCACGTCGGGGCACTGAGAGCGGTAATAATCTTCGTCAAAGCCCGGCATCTGTACGATCAAGGGATTGGTTTCGTCGCTCATCGAGGGCTCGCGTTCAGTGGTCATAGGGTCGAGACGATCGGCTTGTCTGTCTAGAGGAATGATTTTGGAAGAGGAAGTGCTTTTGTGATCCTTTGAATCCAGCGGCTAAATCCAGCGGCACCCCCTCCCTATCCGTATCCGTCGGGGGTGATCCCTGGAGGGAAGGGAGGCCGGTGCGAAGCGTCCGGATTCCGTCGGGTCAGACTCAAGGGATGACTCCGGACACCGGGCCGGCCGTATCCATGGTCCACGTCCCGATGGGGCCGGATCGGCAACGAAAACCCGCCCTCGCGGGTCATCTCGATCGAAAAGAGAATTGTTCGCACACTCTGGTTGTTTCGTGGCCGGGTTTCTGTCCCGCAGATACGCCTTCCCGACGAGCGCCGCTGCGGTTTTGGCCGCTCAAGTTCGAGATCGTCGCATGGTCTGGATGCGAGTGGATCAAAGTATCTATTGGATAACGAGAAAAAATCGCCTTATAGGAGAACTGCCTTAGCTCACCGCACAGGGCGAGATCTCGCTTGAAGGGATGACCGGACCATGGTGACACCGACCGCGATCGAGGCCGACATCGTTGCCTCCGAGTCGGGAGGGCTCGACCTGCGCCTCGATCCGGGCGACATGCTGGTGGGCACCTTCACCGGAAAGAAGATCGCTTCTCGGGTCACGGTGCGGTGCGACGGCCGCCACTGGGCGACGGTTCCGGTGGCGAATGTCGAGGGTCTGGCGCGCTTCACGTGTCAGTTGCCACCGATGATCGTTCCGGCCGAGACCGCGGTCGAGGTGCGGGGATCGTCCGAGGAGGCGTGCCTTGCGCGCCTCACGGTCCCGCCGCGCGCGCCCATCGTCAACCAGTTCGGGTTGACGGCCCGCGACGTGCTCGCGGTCCATCCCCTGCCGTTCCAGGCGGCCCCCTGGCTGAGCTTCGACGGCGCCCGCCTCATCATCTCGGGCGAGCACCTGCCGCCCGCGGGAGATCCCGGTGCTCTGCGGGTGGTCTTCGGGCCCGGGGTCGCCTACGAATTCCAGTATCCGCTGCCCTCGATCTCCTTCGGCAATCACTTCTGGTACTGGCCGAACGCCCATCACTCGTCCTTCATGGTGGTCATCGACCTGCCCGCCTGCAAGCCGGGCTCCGATCCGTTCAGCTTCACCTTCGCGTACGACAACGGAAATCCCCTCGACCTCGACGGGCGCCAGGTCGGCGACATCCTGGGGCGGCGGGTCTTCGTCCCGACCCGTCTCGATGCCGGGATCGGGCTTCCCCGCGACAGCAGCCAGCTGACCCGGGTGCAGACCTGGTCCAACGACCAGAGCGTCACATTCACGGGCCATTGCGCCTTCAAGGCCATCGAGAGCCTGCTCGGCCGCTACGGGGTGGCGAACCGCGCCGGCGTCTCCGTGCTCGACTGGGGGTGCGGGCATGGCCGGGTCACGCGCCACTTCATTCAGCAATGGAATGCCGCGCGGGTGTGCGGAACCGACATCGACGACGAGAACATCGCCTGGTGCCGGGCGTATCTGGCGGGCGAGTTCCGCACCACGCCCCTCATGCCGCCGACGCCCTTCGCGGACGGAAGCTTCGACGGCATCTTCGGCATCTCGGTGATGACGCACCTCTCCGCCGAGGTTCAGGCCGCCTGGCTCGACGAGATCGGCCGTCTGCTCAAGCCGGAGGGCGTCGCGCTGATCACCTTCGGCGGGTCGAGTTCCGTCGCCTGGTCGTCGGTCTTTCGCGGGCCGGACTTCTGGCGGCACTGGACCGAGACGGGCTTCGACGATCAGCTGATCGATCCGGCCCTCGAGGGGAAGATTTCCGACAGCACCTACTATCGCCACACGGTGCAGACCCAGGATTACACGCGCCGGGCCTGGTCCAAGCACCTCGATGTCGTCGATGTCATTCCGGATTTCATCGGAAACCTCGATGTCGCCGTTCTGTGCCGGCGCGCCTGATCGGGCCTCCGGATTTCACGCCTCCTGCCGGTCCGGAGGCTCGCGGGCTTCACCCGTGATGCGATGCACCGGCCCGACGGGAGCGGGAAGGCCCCGCTCTCGTCGGGCTCGGGGGCGATTCGCGCCGGCGGGATATCGCTTCGGCTTCAGCGCGCGATCGCGGGGTCGGGTGCGGGCATCGACGTGGACTTTTCCCAGCCGGTCCGGCCTTCGGCCAATCCGTGCTGGAGAAAATGAAGGAGCGGATTGATCCGAATCGCCGCGACGTCCGGGTTCGCGCTTAGGTATCCGCGTGTGCTGAACAGTGTACTGGGATCGTAACGATCCTTCCAGCCGATCAGGAGATAATGCTCCAACGGGCTCAGTTCGTGACTTGCAACGTCTGGATACTGAGATGTGTAATATTTTTCATCGAAAAATCTCAATGTCGGCTTTGAGGAGATTTTTCCGGAAATATTGTTGATTAACCTTTCAAGCATGTGCGGGGTCCCCATGGCGGTCGATTCTCATGAGCGCTGACCGAATGCACATCGAATCTATTACACAACTATGACAAAATGCTTTTCACGATGACGGGAGCGGATGTCGTCCTGCCCTCCGCCCGCGGAACACACGCCCAGGACGAAGACGACTGCGTGTCGAAGTGACGGACCTGCGCGGCGCATCCCGGGCCACCCGGATCTTGATCCCGAGGCAGAGCAAGATCCGTTCCGGATCAGGCCGTCGAGAGAGGCGCGGCCTGCAGAACCCGTCATCGCGTCTCGGGGACCGAGGGCACGCGGCCGGGATCGGGCCGCCCAGGGATCGGGCGGCCACGGCGGGCGGATGCGATCGGGAGCCCGCCACGCGCCGGGGCAGCAGATGTGCGGCACGAAGCCCCAGCCGGTTCCGGCGCGAAGCGAGGGCGGGACGGATCATCATGAATCCGCCCCTGGTCCGGGTCCGGATGCTCCGGGGACCAGGGGCGGCGCGGCGGCTTTCGGCCGCCGGACCTCTGGGGAGACGGACCGATGGGTCCGTCTCCTAGAGACTTGGGATCAGAACCGGTAGGTGAAGTTGCCCTTCACCGCGTAATCCTGGGCGCGGTCACCGACCTGCCCGGTATACGCGACGCCCAGGGTGGTGCCCCGCCCGACGAGGACGTCGAGGCCGGCCTCCGCCACGAGGGCGTCCCGGTCGATCGGCAGGCCGGCGGTCAGGAAGCTCGGGCCGGTGCCGAAGGCCAGGAGGGCCTTCGGAACGACGTCGCCGTAGGCCCGCCGATAGCCGACGAGACCGCGCAGCGAGACCGGAGCGCCGAAGCCGAGGTCGAGGCTCGCCTGGGCGCGCAGGCCCACCGTGGAGGTGCCGATGTCGTAGGTCTGGGCGGCGCCGGTGAGGGCGGCGAACCCGCCTGTCTCGGTCAGGCGATCCCGGCCGATGCTGACGAGGGCGCCCCCCACGAAGGGCTCGATGTAGGCCAGCGCGAAACCGCCCGGTGTGACACCCGGCTGGCCCGCGAAGGCGAAGCGGTAGCCGAGTTCGCCGAAGCCCTGGATGGTGTCGCCGCCGGTGCGCGCGCTCGTGCTGTCGGCCAGCCCGGCGAAGGCGACGCTGCGACGCAGGCGCGCCGAATTGTCGGCGTAGACCGCGCCGAGGCGCAGCGACACCGCCCCGAACTCGTAGCCGCCGTAGACGCCTCCGAACCCGCTCTCGATGGTGCCGGATTGCAGGCTGCCGGGCGTATCGAGCCCCGTGTTGGAATAGCCCCCCGCGACGCCGATCCGGATGCCGTTCTCGAGCCTGGCATCGGCGCCGAGCACGAAGCCGCTGGTCTGGCGCGACAGGCTGGCGGCGTTGCCGTCCGTTCGCGCCTGCCCGAAGCTGCCGAAGCCCTGGCCCCAGACGCCGAACACGCGGGAATCCACCACCCGCATCGGCACCGGAGCGGCCCGGCCGGGCAAGTCGGCGGTGTAGGTGGCCGGCAGCAGGCCGTAATCGGTGGCCTCCGTGGAGCCCGGCGTCGGTCCCCAGCGCAGGCGGTCGAGGATCGCCTCGCGCACGAAGAAGGCGGTCTCGAACTCGGCCGAGACGAGGCTCGCGTGGATGTCCCCGGAGAGGGACTGGAAGGCGCCGCGGGCGCTGGCCGGATCGGTGGTGACCAGGATGGTCTCGTAGATCCGGTTGCCGGCCCCAAGCCCCTCCACCGCGGCGCCGACCGAGGCTTGGTTCCGGTTGGCTCCGACGGACGCGAAGGTGGTGGCGTTGCGCGCCACCGAGAGGTCGACGGTGCTGGCGCCGTAGGACAGGTCCGTGCCGATGAAGGTGTAGCGCGGCGTCGACACGTCGAAGCGCCCGCTGACCCCGCCGGTGGCGGTGAGGATGGTGTAGCGCTGCCCCAGCAGGCTGCGGGTCTCCGATGGGCTCAAGGGGCTGAGCGCGTTCTCCAGGGAGACCGAGACGGTGCCCCCGCCGATCTGCGCCGCGCCCGTGGCGGCGATGCGGTCGCTGCGGCCGGCGGCGACCTCGACGGCGTAGGTCGAACCCGCCGCGAAGGTGACGTTGCCCGCCACGTTGAGGGTGCCGATGGAATTGCCCGGCGCCACGGTGCCGCCCTGGCCGACGTTGAGGCCGCCGACGCGGCCCGAGCCGCCGAGCGTGCCACCCGCATTGACGTTGGCGAGCGAGGTGATCGAGCCGTTCACCGCGAGCAGGCCGCCATTCACCTCGGTGGTGCCCGTGTAGGTGCTGTTGCCGGTGAGCTGGAGCGTGCCGCCGCCCGACTTCGTCAAGCCGCCCGCGTAGGTGCGGGTGAGGAAGGCCTGATCGCGGGCCTGCTTGTAGGTGTACTCGACCCCCTGCTCCTGCGTTGCGTTCGCTGGCAGGCCGTTGGTCCAGCCGCGCTCGGCCTTGGTCTGGATCCAGGCCGCGTGCTCGGCGGTGTCCTCCACGAGGCGCTGGCGCAAGGCCGCGTCGGAGATGTCGTTCGACCAGGTGTCGGAGACGCCCGCGCCGAGATTGGCGTTGAACCGGCCGAGGAACTGGCCGGGGCCGTTCATCGCCCGGCCGAGGTCGATCTTGCCCCAGCCGAAGGTCTCGTTGGGCCGGTCGGCGGGGCCGTCCCCCAGGTGGGTCGCGGTGGTGAGCAGGACGTCGCGGGTCTGCTCGTTGGTCATGTAGGCGAAGCGCTCCATCACCAGGGCCAGCGCTCCGGTGACGTGGGGAGCCGACATCGAGGTGCCGCTCTTCAGGCCGTAGCCGGCCACGCCCGTGGCGCTGGTCACCGTCGAGTAGACGTTGCGCCCGGGGGCGGCGATGCACCAGTACTTGGCGACGCCGCAGCGGTTGAAGGCCGACCCATCCGTCGCGGTCAGGCCCGAGGCGGCGATCCAGCTCTTTTCCAGGTCGGGCTCGAAATAGGGCAGCGCGGCGCGCACGGTCGGGTTGTTCACGCCCGCATTGCCGGCGGCGAAGACCATGATGGTCCCCGCACGGCCGGCTTCCGCGGCGGCGTCGAGCCAGTCGAGCTGGCGCGGAAATTTGGCATAGGCCGAGAACAGGCCGCCCAGGGTGTTGTAGTTCTCAGGCGGCGGCGGGCTGCCCCAACTGCTGTTGATCGCCCGCGCACCCTGCGCGACGAGGTTGCCGTAGGCGCTCTTGAAGTAGTTGTAGTCCTGGTTGGTGCCGTAGATCGAGGAATCGGTGCCGTTGGTGTTGGTGGCGAGCAGCGTCGCGCCGAAGGCGACGCCGTGCATGCCGACGCCGTCGCGGTTGGCCACGATGGTGCCGTCGACATGGGTGCCGTGGTCGTCGTTGACGCCCTGGATCCAGGTGCCGGGCACCGAATAGCTCGATCCGGCGGTGAAGAAGCTCGAGCGCACCCCGGCGGCCGTCTCGTAGCGATAGCCGTCGGCGAGGAAAGTGCCGGTGTTGGTGAGGGCGGTGACACGGCCAGCGAATTCCGGATGCGTGGCGAGGTAGCCCGAATCCACCGACCCCACCACCACGCCCCGACCGGTGATGCCGCGGGCATAGGCCTGATCCGCGTTCATCGAGGCGAGACCGAAATCGGCGAGGTATTCCGGCGTGCGCCAACTCGCGACGTCCCCGATCCGGCCGGGATCCTGATACCCGGTCGTCTGTCCGAGGGCCGCGTGCGAGACGCCCGCACACAACAGGAAGCTCAGCCCGGCGGCGCGCAGGGGCCGCAGACGCGTTGGATTCGACATCGGTGTCCTCAGAATCTTGGAAGGTTTCCTGCCGATCAAAAGGCTATAGCGCGTGCCCATCGCTCCAAGAGTGAAGCGGAACGCGCCTGAATTTGAATCGATTGTTTCGATCGCGTGTTGACAGTCAGATTTGTAGCTTCACGAAATCGCGACGCTCAAGGCGTATTCCGCGTCCGTCTGCGATAGAAATAGTGTGTGGCCGAGACACAACAATCGGCCGGTGCCGGCGCGACTCCCGCCCCACGTCAGCTTGAGCGGCGCGCCTCTCTCACATCGGACGCGGGGCCGTCCGGGAGCCTCCGGGATGGTCTGACCGCTCCTGGCGAGCGCGTCCCCGGCAGGGTTCGCTCGAGGCGATACGCGCGGGTCGACAGTAAAAAAACCCGCCGCGGCTTGCGCCGGGCGGGTCGAGTGAGCCGTCTCGGGTCGGGGACGATGGCTGGACGGAGACGTTCCGCCGGCTCCATCGGTGCCTTGCACGAGGCTTGCCATTCCGGCCCACGACGAGACGTCGTCCGGGAGGCTCGATTCCAGTGATTCGACCTTCGGTTGCTCGGTCTCCTGGTGGAAAGACTTGCAGGCCAGGGTCTCGCAAGCGAAGGGTTCGCAAGCGCGTGGCGGGCCGGGGGCGCGGCCGCCCTCAGCCTCGCGTCTCCTGGAAGGGGCGCAGCAGCCAGGCGAGGCGGCCGGCATCGTCGTCCTCATCGACCCGCGGCATCCGGATCTCCGGCTCGGCGGCGCCGCGCATGATCTGCCCGAGGAGCGAGGGCAGCCCCACGCCGTGCTCTTGGAGCAGCAGGGCCGCGTCGAGCAGGAAACGGATGTGATCGTCGGGTACGGGCTCGCCCGCGACCTGGGCCTCCACGACCCGGTCGGCGAGGCGCCCCGCCAGATCCGACAACTCGGGCAGGCGCTGCGCGGCGTCCCGAGACCGATGCGAAGGCGCTGGAGCAGCGCTCATGTGACGTCTCCCTTGGCCGTGCGCTTGGGTCCGATGCGCCCGTCGCGCCCAGGCGTAGCGCAGGACCGTCACCATTGTGTTCACGGGAGAGCCGAAAGCTGCCCCCCGGGCGCCGCCCCCTCCACTGGAGGGCGGCGGACGTTACAGGGTGGACGCCACAGTCAGGATGGAGGCCAGGCCCGCGGCCAGGAACGCGTCGAGCTCGGCATGTGCGAAGCCCGCGAGCTTGAGGCCGTGGGCGGCGCCCACGACCACGACCATCACACCGATGGCCAGGAGGCGATGCAGCACCGTCTTCACGTCGTCGTTCCCTCGTCCCCGGCGTCCCGGCCCGTCCGCGCGACGGTGCCGCGCCGCGCCAGGATCATGCTCGCATGTCGGCGGCCGCATCCTGCATGACGCGCGCCACGAGGCCGTAGGTCTCCGTCCAGGCTTCGCGCACCTCTGGCGTGAAGTCGGGCCCGAGCCCCTGCTCCAGGGTCCAGAGCAGCGCCTCGCCCACGGGCGCGTAATGCGCCGACTGCGTGCCGAAGGCCACGTGCTGGCGCCCGAGGGCCTGAAGTGCGGGCACCACCGTGTCGGGCTTATGGAGGTTCGTGACCGCGAGGCCGAGCATCGCCATGAGCTTCTTCTTCTGCTCCCTCATGTCTTCGGGAAACATCGCACGGACCCCCGGGGCGATCTCGAAGAGGCGGCCGTAGAAGAGATCCGCCGCGGTGTCGGCGATGGGCCGCACCTTCGCGAAGCTGTCCTGAACGAGCGTGACCTGCTGCGGTGTCATCGACGTCTCTCATCCGTGCCCGGCGGCCCCGGATCGCACCGCCTGCACAATGTATACAAATTCGACGACCCCGAAGGTAGGCCCTGTTCGGCACGGAGCGCGACAGGGATGGAGGCCCTCCGCCTCAGGCCAGGCGCATGGCCACGACGCCCGCCACGATGATGATGACGGCCGTCATCCGCGACAGGAGGAGCGGCTCCTTCAGGACGAGGACGGAGATCAGCATCGCGAACAGGACGCTGGTCTCCCGCGTCGCCGCGACCAGGGGAATGGGCGCGACCGTCATCGCCCAGATCGCGATCCAGTAGGAGCCGAGGGCCAGGGCGCCGCCCCCGAGGCCGGGCAGCGTCAGGCCCCGGACGGAGCCCAGGACCCTGCGGCCGCGGGTCCAGAGGACGAAGGCCGGCAGCGGAATCGCGTCGACCACGAAGAGCGCGGCCGCGTAGGCGTGCGGGTCGCCCGCCGCCCGCGCGCCGAGCCCGTCCACCAGCGTGTAGCCGGAGATCAGGGCGCCGGTGAGCAGCGCGTAACCGAGGGCCGTCCGGCTCAGCCGCTGCCCGCCGGCCCTGGCGAAGGCCATCAGGGCGACTCCCGCACAGAGGATCGCGATCCCGAGGGCGGCCAGCGGCGCCAGCCCCTCCCGCAACAGGAGAAGGGACGCGCAGGCGGTCAGGAGCGGGGCGCTGCCGCGCGCGATTGGGTAGACCTGCCCCATATCCGCGTGCCGGTAGGCCTCGGCCAGGGCGATGTAGTAGCCGAGGTGCAGCAGGATCGAACCGGCCAGCCAGGGCCAGGCGGCGGCGGGCGGCCACCCGAACCAGAGCGCGGCCGGCAGCGCGAACAGCCCGGCCGAGGCTGAGATCAGCGCCATGGTGAGGATCGGCTCGAGGCGAAGCTTGGCGACCGCGTTCCAGCCCGCATGCATGAAGGCGGCGGCCAGCACCGCACTGAAGACAGGCAGGCTCATGCCGCTGGCCGTCATGGGGTCTCGCCTCCGTTGGAATCCGCGCCACCGCAAACGGAGGTTTGCCGCAAAAGAATTCAGAAAGCCACAAAAAACCACATCACGGGGCGACGATCACCGTGAGACCGCGTGCCGTGAGGGCCTCCCGCATGGGCGCCGGGGGCTCCGCGTCGACGATCAGACCGGTCCCGGCCGGGATCGGCGTCAGGCGGATCGGCGTCATGCGGCCGAACTTGGTCCTGTCCGCCACCACGTAGCCGCGCTCGGCCGCAGCCAGCATGCGGATTCGCAACTCGGTGGGAAACGGCGCGAAATCGGTGATCTCCCCCGACGGCGCGATGCCGCCGGCGCCCACGAAGGCGAGATCGGCGCGAAAGCGCGCCAGGGCGGCCAGGGCCTCGATGCCGAATGCCGCCTCGTCCGCGCCCTCGACCTCGCCTCCGAGGACATGGACCCGCACGCCGGCCACGCGGCACAGGACGAGCCCGACGGGCAGGCTGTTGGTGCAGATCGTCAGGCCCTTCGGCACGGGGCGCGTGAAGAGCGGATCGTGGCCGGCGAGCGCGTTGGCGACCGCCAGAGTGGTGGCGCCGGAATCGAGCAGAACCACCATGCCGTCCTCGACGAGCCCCGCCGCGACCCGCCCGATCGCGGCCTTGCCGGCCGGGTTGTCGCGCTCCCGTATGGCGAGGACCGGCTCGTCCGCGCAGCGCGTCGCGCCCCCGTGCACGATGGCGAGGCGGCCCCGCTCGGCCAGGGCCTTCAGGTCGCGCCGGATCGTCTCGCGCGAGACGCCGAAGCGGTCCGCCATCGCCTCGACGCTGACGCTGCCGTTCTGGCCGAGCCGCGCCAGGATCGCGTCGTGGCGGGCGGCCGCGAGTGCCCGGTTCTCCGAAGCCGGCGGTTTCCGGGTCATCGCGCCGCCTCGTCTGTCTCGGTCGCCAGCCCGAACACCGCCCGGATCAGGCGCAGGTTCCGCCGCCGCGCGAGGCAGGCGATCGCGTGGCGGTTGGTGAGGTCGGCGCCCGCGATCGGGATCGCGGCGATCCGGGTGTCCGCCCCGCATTCCAGGGACGAGACGATGCCGATGCCGATCCCCGCGGCGGCGGCCTCGATCACCGCCTCGCGGCTGTCGAGTTCCATCAGCACGGCGGGCGCGACGCCGCCGGCCCGGCAGGCCCGGTCGAAGGTGCGCCGGGTCACCGAGGTCGGCTCGCGCAGCACCATTGCGGCGCCGTCGAGTTCGGCGCGGTCGAGCGTTTCGCGATCCGCCAGGGGATGGCCGCGCGGGACCACCGCGCAGATGCGCGAGACCGCGATCTGCGCGAGGTGGAGATCCGGATGCGCCTCGGCCTCGGTGAGCACGGCGACGCTCGCCCGCTCCGACAGCAGGGCCTCGCGGGTGTCGGCGGCGTTGCCGAGGATCAACCCGACGACGATGCCGGGGTGGCGCGCGCGCAGGCGCGCCAGCAGGGGCATCACGATGTGCGGCGAATCCACCGCGATCTCGACCCGCCCCGAGACCAGGGTCCGGTTGGCCTCGAGGAGGTCCTCCGCCTGCTCCACCAAGCCGAAGAGCGGGCCGGTGAGCTCCGCCAGGGCCCGGCCCTGCGGGGTCAGCTCGGCGGCGCGCGCGGTGCGCCGGAACAGCACGAGGTCGTAGCGCTCCTCCAGCGCCTTGATGTGCCCGGTCACCGCGGGCTGGCTGATGCAGAGCCGCCCGGCCGCGCGCGTGAAGCTGCCCTCCCGCGCGACCGCATCGAAGGCCCGAAGCTGGAAGAGGTTCATGGCGATCGATCGGTCAGACTGATGGCACGCATCACGAGAAACGATTTGATCTGATGGGTTGCCCGAACGCAAGGTCGCCGCATCCCGGAGCGCGCTTCGGCACGGGATTGTCCCAAGGCCGATCGGGCAGGATCACCATGACAGGCGCCTCGTCCACCCCTCCGACGCCGATCCTCCTGACCCCCGGTCCGCTGACGACGTCCGAGCGCACCCGCGCGGCGATGATGACCGATTGGGGGTCCTGGGACGGAAGTTTCAACGCCCTGACGGCCGACGTCTGCGCGCGTCTCGTCGCCATCGCCAACGGCACCGGCAGCCATGTCTGCGTGCCGCTGCAGGGAAGCGGAACCTTCGCCGTGGAGGCCGCCATCGGCACCCTGGTGCCGCGCACCGGCAAGGTGCTGGTCCTCGTCAACGGCGCCTACGGCAAGCGCCTGGCCCGGATCTGCGAGGCGCTCGGCCATGACCACACGGTCTACGAGACCGCCGACGACGTGCCGACCACCCCCGAGGCCGTCGACGACCTGCTCGCCGCCGATCCCGCCATCAGCCATGTCGGGCTGATCCACTGCGAGACCAGCACCGGCATCCTCAACCCGCTGCCCGAAATCGCCGACGTGGTCGCGCGCCACGGGCGCGGTCTCATCGTCGATGCGATGAGTTCCTTCGGGGCGCTGCCCATCGATGCGGCCGCGGTGCCGATCGAGGCGCTGATCGCCGCCTCGGGCAAGTGCCTCGAGGGCGTGCCCGGCATGGGCTTCGTGATCGCGCGGGGCGATGCCCTGGCCCGGGCCGAGGGCAATTCGCCGTCGCTGGCGCTGAACCTCAGCGACCAGCACACCTACATGCAGCGCACGGGGCAGTGGCGCTTCACCCCGCCGACCCATGTCGTGGCGGCGCTCCACGAGGCGCTGCTGCAACACGCGGAGGAGGGCGGCCTGCCGGCCCGCCACGCCAAGTACGCGCGCAACTGCGATGTGCTGATCCGCGGCATGGAGCGCCTCGGCCTGAAGTCCTTCCTGGCGCCTCAAATCCAGGCGCCGATCATCGTGACCTTCCACGCCCCGCGCGACCCGAAGTACCGCTTCGCCGACTTCTACGCCGCCGTGCGCGCGCGGGGCTTCATCCTCTATCCGGGCAAGCTCACGCAGCGCGAGACCTTTCGCGTGGGCTGCATCGGTCACGTCGAATCCGCCGACATGGAGCGGGCGGTCGAGGCCGTCGCCGCGGCGTTCGCCGATCTGAACATCACGACCCTCTGATCGCCCGTCCCTCGGCCGCACGCGAAAGTCTATCCATGTCCTACGCTCCCCCGAAGAAGCTCCAGGCGGCGATCCTCGACTGGGCCGGGACCGTGGTCGATTTCGGCTCCTTCGCCCCCACCCAGATCTTCGTCGAGGCCTTCGCGGAGTTCGGCGTCGCCGTGAGCCTGCCCGAGGCGAGGGGCCCGATGGGCATGGGCAAGTGGGACCACATCCGCACCCTCCTGAACGACCCCGCGATCGCGGCGCGCTACGCCGCCGCGCACGGGCACCCCGCCACCGACGCGGACGTCACCGCGATCTACGAGCGCTTCATGCCGCTGCAGATCGAGAAGATCGCCGCGCATTCCGCGGTGATCCCGGGGGCGCTGGAGGCCGTCGCCGACCTGCGGGCCCGGGGCCTGAAGATCGGCTCCTGCTCAGGGTATCCCGCCCGCGTGATGGAGCGCGTGGTCGCGCTCGCCGCCACCAACGGCTACGTCGCCGACCATGTGGTCGCCACGGACGAGGTCCCGAACGGGCGTCCCTTCCCGGCCCAGGCCCTCGCCAACGTGATCGCCCTCGGCATCGACGACGTCGCCGCCTGCGTGAAGGTCGACGACACGGTTCCGGGCATCCTCGAGGGCCGCCGGGCCGGCATGTGGACGGTGGCGCTCACCTGCTCGGGCAACGCGCTGGGCCTGAGCTACGACGCGTTCCGCGCAGCGCCCGCCGAGCGCCTGGCCGCCGAGCGGGCCCGGATCGCCGCCCTGTTCGCCGATTCGAAGCCCCACTTCCTCATCGACACGATCGCCGAGCTGCCGGGCGTGGTGAGCGACATCGAGGGATTGCTGGCCGCCGGACGCATGCCCCAGGCCTGCTGAGGAGGTCGCCCCGGCGAGCCTCCTTTTGCAGGGAAACGAAGATTTCGGCATCGATCCGCGGCCGGGCGCCGCGGATCGATTTCGGCCGTCTGCCGTCTACGCAAGTAAATCTTTATCATGGTCTGTAATTAGGCACTATATGCAAAAAGGCTGGACTTGATCGCATCGGTTTTTGTCTTCTTACTGTCATGGACCAGGCCTTAGACATCGGAACGACAAGACCCCGGAGTATCGTCCATGAAAGTCCTCGGCCTCCTCGCCCTGACCCTCGCCCTCGCGTCGTCCCTGGCCGCACCCGTGTCGGCCGCCGAGCGCACCCGGCTCACGATCTACACGGCCCTGGAGAACGACCAGCTCGGTCCCTTCAAGGCCGGGATCGAGCGGGCGGTACCCGAGGTGGAGGTGGTCTGGGTGCGGGATTCGACCGGCGTCATCACCGCCCGCTTCCTTGCCGAGAAGGACAATCCCCGGGCCGACATGGTGATGGGACTGGCCGCCTCCAGCCTCCTGCTGTTCGAGAAGCAGGGGCTGCTCGCCACCTACGAGCCGAAGGGCGCCGACGCCCTGAAAGCCGCCTTCCGCGATTCCGTGCCGCCCTACAGCTGGACCGGCACCGACGCCTCGATCGGCGTGGTCTGCTTCAACACGGCGGAGGCCGAGAAGGACGGGGTGAAGACCCCCGTGCGCTGGGCGGACCTGCTGGTGCCGGCCCTCAAGGGCAAGGTGGTGATGCCGCATCCGGCCTCCTCGGGCACCGGCTACCTGCTGGTCGCGGGCTGGCTCCAGGGCATGGGCGAGGAGGCCGGCTGGGCCTACATGGACAAGCTCCACGACAACATCGCCGCCTACCTGCATTCGGGGTCCGCGCCCTGCGTCCAGGCCGCCCGCGGCGAGCGCACCGCCGGTCTGTCGCTCGACATGCGTGGCGCCGCCGAGAAGACCAAGGGCGCGCCCCTCGCGGTGGTCGTCCCCGCCGACGGCACGGGCTGGGACGAGGAGGCCTACGCCATCGTCGCCGCCACCAAGCACCTGGAACTCGCCCGCAAGGTCGCGGACTGGGGTGCCACGAAGGCTGCCAACGAACTCTACGCGAAGAGCTATGCGGTCGTCGCCTATCCGGGTGTCGCCAACGTGCCGGCGAACTACCCCGCCAACGCCGAGGCCGCGATGATCAAGAACGATCTCGGCTGGATGGCCGACAACCGCGAGCGGGTGCTGGCCGAGTGGTCGCGCCGCTACGAGGCCAAGGCCGCCAAGAAATAGAAGGCTGCCAAGAAGTAGAAGGTCGCCAGGAAGTAGGGCGCAGCCCCGGCCGCACAGAGATCAGGAGCACCGCCATGACGCCTGGCGACGCGACGCCGTTCCTCAGGGTTTCGGGATTGTCGAAGCGCTACGGGGCCTTCACGGCCCTCGACGGGATCGACCTGGAGATTGCCCGGGGCGAGTTCGTCTGCTTCCTCGGCCCCTCCGGCTGCGGCAAGACCACCCTGCTGCGCCTGATCGCCGGCCTTGACCGGCAGGATGCGGGGCGCATCGCGATCGGCTCCACCGACGTCTCGCGGGCGCCGCCGGCGGCGCGGGATTTCGGCATCGTGTTCCAGTCCTACGCGCTGTTCCCGAACCTCACCGTGGCGGCGAACGTCGCCTACGGTCTCGTCAACCGGCGGATGCCGCGGGCGCGGGTCGCCGCCCGGGTCGCCGACCTGCTGGCCCTCGTGGGCCTGCCCGAGCAAGGCACCAAGTATCCCGTCCAGCTCTCGGGCGGCCAGCAGCAGCGGGTGGCGCTCGCCCGCGCCCTGGCGACCTCGCCCTCCCTTCTCCTCCTCGACGAGCCGCTCTCGGCGCTGGACGCCAAGGTGCGCACGCGGCTGCGCGACGAGATCCGGCAGCTTCAGAAGCGCCTCGGGATCACCACCATCATGGTCACCCACGACCAAGAGGAGGCGTTGGCCATGGCCGACCGGGTCGTGGTGATGAACCGCGGCACGATCGAGCAAGTGGGCACCCCGGCGGAGATCTACCGAAACCCCGCCACCGCCTTCGTGGCCGACTTCATCGGAGCGATGACGTTCCTCGATGCCCGGGTCGGTTCGGCCCGCCAAATCCGGGTCGGCGCCGTCGATCTCGTCTGCGAGGAGGGACGCGGCTTCATCCCCGGCAGTCCGGTGCGCCTGGGCTTCCGGCCGGAGGAGATCCGGGTCGGCAACGTGCGGCCCACCGACGTCAACGCGTTTCAGGTGCGGGTGCGCAGCCTCGAATTCCTCGGCGCCTTCACCCGCGCCCGCCTGGAACCGAGCCTCGACCTCGGCGGCTCGCTGGTGGCCGACGTTTCGGCCAATCTCCACGGCGACCTCGCCCTGACGGAAGGCCAGTACCTCTACGTCTCCCTGCCGCCGGCGGCCCTGCGGGCCTTCCCCGTGGCGGCGCACCCGTGAGCCGCGCCATGGCCGAATCCATCCTGGGGGAACCCACCCTCGCCAGGGCTCTGCCGGAGGCCGCGCCCACGAAATACCGGTCCGTGCCCGAGACCGCGATCGGCGTCGCGCTCGTCGCGGGCCTGTGCCTGCTCCTCCTGCTCGTCATCGCGCTGCCCCTCGGCGCGCTGCTGATCAAGAGCCTGGAGGCGCCGGATGGCGGGATGGCGGGGCTGTCGAACTTCCGCACCTACTTCGCGACGCCGACCCTGGTCGACGCTCTCCTCAACAGCCTGACCGTCGCCGGCAGCGTCGTGGGAATCGTGGTGCCGCTGGCTTTCGGCTACGCCTACGCGCTCACCCGCACGGCGATGCCGTTCAAGGGCCTGTTCCTGGCGCTGGCGCTCCTGCCGCTGTTCGCACCCTCCCTCCTGTCGGGCATCGCGCTCACCTACATCCTGGGCAACCAGGGCTTCCTGCGCGGCCTGCTGTTCGGCCGCAGCGTCTACGGGCCGATCGGCATCACCCTCGCGGAATGCCTCTACGCCTTCCCGCACGCCCTGATCATCCTCGTCACCGCCCTCGGCCTCTCCGACGGGCGCCTCTACGAGGCCGCCGCCGCCATGGGGACGCGCCGCTGGCGCACCTTCCTCACCGTGACCCTGCCGGGGGCGCGCTACGGCCTTGTCAGCGCGGCCTTCGTGGTCTTCACCCTGGTGGTCACGGATTTCGGCATCCCGAAGGTGATCGGCGGCCAGTACGCTGTGCTCGCCACCGACGCCTACCGGCAGGTGGTCGGCCAGCAGAACTTCCCCATGGGTGCCGTCGTCGGCCTGCTGATGCTGGTGCCCGCCGTGCTGGCCTTCGTGGTCGACCGCCTGATCCAGCGCCGGCAATCGTCCCTGCTCTCGGCCCGCTCGGTGCCCTACGAGCCCAAGGCCCACCCGGTCCGTGATCCGCTCGCGCTGGCCTACGCGGTGCTCGTGGCCGGCGTGATCGCGGGCACCTACGGGGTCGCGGTCTGGGCCTCGTTCATCCGCTACTGGCCCTACAATCTCGGCCTGACGCTCGACCATTACGACTTCGCGGCGGCCGATGCCGACGGCTGGTCGCCCTACTGGAACTCGCTGGCCATGGCGCTCTCGGTGGCCGCCATCGGCACGGCGGTCGTGTTCTGCGGGGCCTACCTCATCGAGAAGCTGAGGCTGTTTCCCGCCGGCCGGGCCTTTGCCCAACTGCTGGCGATGCTGCCGCTCGCCGTGCCGGGCCTCGTGCTCGGCCTCGGCTACGTGTTCTTCTTCAACGCGCCCTGGAACCCGCTGAACGTCCTCTACGGGAGTCTGGCGCTCCTCGTGATCAACACGCTCGCGCACTACTACACCGTGGCCCATGTGACGGCGACGACGGCGCTCAAGCAGATCGACCCGGAATTCGAGGCCGTGTCGGCCTCGCTGAAGGTGCCGTTCTGGCAGACGTTCCGCCGGGTCAGCCTGCCGATCTGCCTGCCGACCGTGCTGGAGCTGTTCGTCTACCTGTTCGTCAATGCGATGACGACGGTCTCGGCGGTGATCTTCCTCTACGGGCCGAGCACCAAGCTCGCGGCCATCGCCATCGTCCACATGGACGAGGCCGGCACCACGGCGGCGGCCGCCGCCATGGCGAGCGTGATCATGGCGACGGCTTTGGGCGCCCGCCTCGCCCTGGCGCTGGTCAACCGCTTCGTCGTCGCCCGCGCCCAGGGCTGGCGCCGCCGCGAGGCGATAGCATGACCCGGGACGCGCGGATCGCCGAATCCGAGGGCGACACCAACCGCACCGATCGCCGTGCCGCCTGGCAGGCGCGGAGCCTCGACGGGACGACGCGCGGGCTGCTCGCGCGGGATTCGGAGGCCTTCCTGCACCAGTCGGTCTCGACGCCCTGCCTCAATGCGATCACGCGGGCGGAGGGGGTCTGGATCGAGGACGCGGCCGGGCGCCGCTACATGGATTTCCACGGCAACAACGTCCACCACATCGGCTACGGCCATCCGCGCCTCAAGCGCGCCATCGCCGAGCAGATGGACGCGCTGCCCTTCGCGCCCCGTCGCTACGCCTGCGAGCCCGCCTTGGCCCTGGCCGAGAAACTCGCGGCGATCACGCCCGGCACCCTCGCGAAGGTGCTGTTCACCACCGGCGGGTCGGATGCGGTAGAGGTGGCGGTGAAGGTCGCCCGTGCCGCCACCGGCCGGCACAAGACCCTGTCGTTCTGGGATGCCTTCCACGGCGCCGGCACCGGCTCGGCGGCGATGTCGGGGGAGATGCTGTTCCGCTCCGGCCCCGCCGGTCCGCTGGTGGCCGGCGCGCTCCACGTCGCCCCCTTCGGCGGCTACCGCTGCCCCTACGGCACCGACGGCGCCGAGGCGAGCGGCCGGGCCTGCGCCCGCATGATCGACTACGTGCTGACCCGCGACCCCGACGTGGCGGCCCTGGTCGCCGAGCCGACGCGGGCGGTGCCCTACATCCCGCCGCCGGGGTTCTGGGCGGAGGTCCGGCGCATCTGCGACCGGCATGGGGTGCTGCTGATCTTCGACGAGATCCCCACCGGCCTCGGCAAGACCGGGCGGATGTTCTCCTGCGAGCACGACGGTGTCGCGCCCGACATCCTGGTGATCGGCAAGGGCCTCGGCGGCGGCATCCTGCCGATCGCGGCGGTGATCGCCGATCCCTCCCTCGACGTCGGCGGCGCCTGGGCCTTCGGGCACTACATCCACGAGAAGAACCCGGTGACGACGCGGGCCGCCCTGGAGACGATCCGGATCATCGCGGACGAAGACCTTGTCGCCAACGCCGCGCGGGTTGGGGCGCTCGCCCTGGAGCGCCTCGGCGCCATGATGGCGCGCTGCCCGGCCATCGGCGACGTGCGCGGCCGAGGCTGCCTCCTCGGCATCGAACTGGTGCGCGACCGCGCCACCCGCGAACCCGATGCCGACCTCGCCGAGGCGGTGCTGTACCGGGCGCTCGATGCCGGCCTGTCGTTCAAGACCACCATGGGCAACGTCCTGACCCTGACCCCGCCACTCACCGTCACGCCGGGGCAGATGACGGACGCCCTCGACATCGTCGAGGCGGCCATCGGGGAGGCGGAGCGGGCGCGCCGGGCATGAGCGGGGCCCGGCCGCTCCGGAGCGGCATTTTTGGGGACGTGCGTGCCCGCCGTCGTTCCGAACTCCCCCCAGGCGATCGCCACCCCGCCGAGCCCGGTTTCCAAGTCTTCGCCCGGGCCATGCGCCTGAATTCACGCGCCGTGCGTTGATCCGGCGAACAAGAATGCCGGGAGGCGCGCCGATGACCGAACTTCAAACCCATTCTCCGCAGGATCTGATCGAGGGCATTGCCCGCGGCTACGCCGCGGACGCTACGCCTCCCCTGACGCCCGAATTGTCGGAGACCCTGCGCACCGCTCTGCGCGGAGTCGGCTCGGACCTTCCCGGGGACGAACCGCTCGACGAGGCGGGCGTCGGGCGGATCAACGACGCCCTGGACGCCTTCGAACTCGACCTCGGGGCCGTCGTGGGGCCCCGCCTCGATGCGGTCGCTCCGGACGGAACGCTCAGCTTCCGCCAGCGCTCGGAGGCCGGGCGCCCCCTGCGCGCTTTTGGCGGCCAGTAGGCGCCGCAATTTTTTGCATGCGTTCGGCCGGGCGCGGTATATAAGTGTAGGGCCTTTGATGGTATTTTGTATGCCAGAAGTCAGGATCACGGTATGAGCGAGCATGACAACGGTGTGGTCCGCCGCTTCGAGCACCCCGGCAAGGGGCGCGATCGGGCGCGGCCCGTTCCGAAGGGACGTCAGGTCGAGCCCGTGGCCAAGGTCGAGATCGAGCGCCTACTGGGCGACCGCTCGCGGCAGCGCGACCTCCTGATCGAGCACCTGCACCTCGTGCAGGACACCTACGGCCAGATCAGCGCCCCCCACCTCGCGGCACTCGCCGACGAGATGGGGCTGGCCTTCGCCGAGGTGTTCGAGACGGCGACGTTCTACGCGCATTTCGATGTACTGAAGGACGGTGAGGCCGACCTGCCGGCGCTCACCGTGCGGGTCTGCGACAGCCTCACCTGCGCGATGTTCGGCGCCGAGCCCCTGCTGGAGGCCCTGCGCGAGACCCTCGGCAGCGGGGTCCGCGTCGTGCGCGCGCCCTGCGTGGGCCTGTGCGACCATGCCCCGGCGGTGGAGGTCGGCCATAACTTTCTGCACAAGGCCGACGTCGCCAGCGTGCAGGCGGCGGTCGCGGCGGGGGACACCCACGCTCATCTGCCGGCTTATCCCGACTACGACGCCTACCGGGCGGGCGGCGGCTACGCCGTCCTCGACCGTCTGCGCTCCGGTGAGCTCAGCATCGACGCGGTTCTTCAGGTACTGGACGACGGTGGCCTGCGCGGCCTCGGCGGCGCCGGCTTCCCCACGGGCCGCAAGTGGCGCTCGGTGCGCGGCGAGCCCGGTCCCCGCCTCATGGCGGTGAACGGCGACGAGGGCGAGCCCGGCACCTTCAAGGACCAGCTCTACCTCAACGCCGATCCGCACCGCTTCCTCGAGGGCATGCTCATCGGCGCCCACGTGGTGGAGGCGGCCGACGTCTACATCTATCTGCGCGACGAGTACCCGATCTCCCGCGAGATCCTGGCCCGCGAGATCGCCAGGCTCCCCGCCGGCGGACCGCGCATCCACCTGCGCCGGGGCGCGGGCGCCTATATCTGCGGCGAGGAATCCTCGTTGATCGAGTCGCTCGAGGGCAAGCGCGGCCTGCCGCGCCACAAGCCGCCCTTCCCGTTCCAGGTCGGCCTGTTCAACCGCCCGACGCTCATCAACAACGTCGAGACCCTCTACTGGGTCAGGGACCTGATCGAGAAGGGCGCGGATTGGTGGAAGGGCCACGGCCGCAACGGCCGGGTCGGCCTGCGCTCCTACTCGGTCTCGGGCCGCGTGAAGGAGCCGGGCGTGAAGCTGGCGCCGGCCGGCCTCACCATCCGTGAACTGATCGAGGAGTATTGCGGCGGGATCAGCGACGGGCACAGCTTCGCGGCCTACCTGCCGGGCGGCGCCTCCGGCGGCATCCTGCCGGCCAGCATGGACGACATCCCCCTCGATTTCGGCACCCTCGAGAAGTACGGCTGCTTCATCGGCTCGGCCGCCGTCATCGTCCTGTCGGACCGGGACGACGTGCGCGGCGCGGCGCTCAACCTGATGCGGTTCTTCGAGGACGAGTCCTGCGGGCAGTGCACGCCCTGCCGCTCCGGCACGCAGAAGGCACGCGTGATGATGGAGAGCGACGTCTGGGACACCGATCTCCTCGGTGAACTCTCGCAATGCATGCGCGACGCCTCGATCTGCGGCCTGGGTCAGGCGGCGTCGAACCCGCTGACCACCGTGATCAAGTACTTCCCGGACCTGTTCCCCTCGCCGCAACGGATCGCGGCCGAGTAGCGATCCGTCTCCGATCCGACGGTGCGGCCGCCCCTCGCGGCGGCTGCCCGATCCCCGATTTTCCTGCGCCATGTCTGGAGCGGAACCATGAGCAGCGGCACACAGAACTCTGGTCTCAACGGAGCCCACGCCACCACCCCCACCGGCCCGCAGGATGCGGGCGGCAAGGCGGACGACGCCAACCCGGGCGCCGGCGGCACCTATTCCGAGGGCACCCGGTCGGGCGGCCAGGCGGGTCCGGCCCCGAGCGGCACCTTCGGCCTCAAGGAGATGCCCGCCGGCATCCCCGGCGTGATCTTCGAGTTCGACGGGCAGCAGGTCGAGGCCGCGCCCGGTGAGACGATCTGGGCGGTCGCCCAGCGCCTCGGCACGCACATCCCCCACCTCTGCCACAAGCCCGCCCCGGGTTACCGGCCGGACGGCAATTGCCGCGCCTGCATGGTCGAGATCGAGGGCGAGCGCGTGCTCGCCGCCTCGTGCAAGCGGGTGCCGGGCGTCGGCATGAAGGTGAAGTCCGCCTCCGAGCGGGCGACCAAGGCCCGCGCCATGGTGATGGAACTCCTCGTGGCCGACCAGCCGGCCCGGGCGATCTCGCACGACCCGGACTCGCATTTCTGGGCGCAGGCCGACCATGTCGCGATCAGCGAGAGCCGTTTCCCGGCGGCCCAGCGCTGGGAGGGCGATTGGAGCCACCCGGCCATGCGGGTGAACCTCGACGCCTGCATCCAGTGCAACCTCTGCGTCCGCGCCTGCCGCGAGGTCCAGGTCAACGACGTCATCGGCATGGCCTACCGCTCGGCGGATTCCAAGCCCGTGTTCGACTTCGACGACCCGATGGGCCAGTCGACCTGTGTGGCCTGCGGCGAGTGCGTCCAGGCCTGCCCGACCGGCGCGCTGATGCCGGCGGCCTATCTCGACGATCAACAGACCCGGACCGTCTATCCCGACCGCGAGGTGGATTCCCTCTGCCCGTATTGCGGCGTCGGCTGTCAGGTCTCCTACAAGGTCAAGGATAATAAGATCGTCTACGCCGAGGGGCGTGACGGGCCGGCCAACCAGAACCGCCTCTGCGTGAAGGGCCGCTTCGGCTTCGACTACGTCCACCACCCCCATCGGCTGACCAAGCCGCTGATCCGCCTCGACAACGTCGCCAAGGACGCCAACGACCAGGTCGATCCGGCCAATCCCTGGACCCACTTCCGTGAAGCCACCTGGGAGGAGGCGCTGGAGCGCGCCGCCGGCGGCCTCAAGCGCATCCGCGACACCGTCGGCCCCAAGGCGCTGGCGGGCTTCGGCTCGGCCAAGGGCTCGAACGAGGAGGCCTACCTCTTCCAGAAGCTGGTGCGCCTCGGCTTCGGCTCGAACAACGTCGACCATTGCACCCGACTCTGCCACGCCTCGTCCGTGGCGGCCCTGATGGAGGGCCTGAACTCGGGCGCCGTCTCGGCCCCCTTCGCGGCGGCCCTCGACGCCGAGGTCATCGTCATCATCGGCGCCAACCCGACGGTGAATCACCCCGTGGCCGCGACCTTCATCAAGAACGCGGTCAAGGAGCGCGGCGCCAAGCTGATCATCATGGATCCGCGCCGGCAGGTCCTGTCGCGGCACGCCTACAAGCACCTCGCCTTCAAGCCGGGCTCGGATGTCGCGATGCTCAACGCGATGCTCAACGTCATCGTGACGGAGAAGCTCTACGACGAGCAGTACATCGCCGGGTACACCGAGAACTTCGAGGCTTTGAGGGAGAGCATCGTCGCCTTCACGCCGGAGAAGATGGCGCCCGTCTGTGGCATCGATGCCGAGACCCTGCGCGAGGTCGCACGCCTCTACGCGCGCTCGCGCGCTTCGCTCATCTTCTGGGGCATGGGCGTCAGCCAGCACGTGCACGGCACCGACAACTCGCGCTGCCTGATCGCGCTGGCGCTGACCACCGGCCAGATCGGCCGCCCCGGCACCGGCCTGCACCCCCTGCGCGGCCAGAACAACGTCCAGGGCGCCTCCGATGCCGGCCTGATCCCGATGGTCTACCCCGACTACCAGTCGGTGGAGAACGAGACCGTCCGCGACCTGTTCGAGACGTTCTGGGGCCAGTCCCTCGATCCCAAGAACGGCCTGACCGTCGTGGAGATCATGCGCGCCATCCATGCGGGCACGATCAAGGGCATGTTCGTCGAGGGCGAGAACCCGGCGATGTCGGACCCCGACCTCAACCACGCCCGGCACGCGCTCGCGATGCTGGACCACCTCGTCGTGCAGGACCTGTTCCTCACGGAGACCGCCTTCCACGCCGACGTGGTGCTGCCGGCCTCCGCCTTCGCCGAGAAGGCAGGCAGCTTCACCAACACCGACCGGCGCGTGCAGATCGCCAAGCCCGTGGTCCCGCCGCCCGGCGACGCCCGCCAGGATTGGTGGATCCTGCAGGAGCTCGCCCGCCGCCTCGGCCTCGACTGGACCTATACCGGCCCGGCCGAAATCTTCGCCGAGATGGCGCAGGTGATGCCCTCCCTGAAGAACATCACCTGGGAGCGCCTCGAGCGCGAGGGCGCCGTGACCTACCCGGTCGACGGTCCCGACCAGCCCGGCAACGAGATCATCTTCTATGCCGGCTTCCCGACGGCGAGCGGGCGGGCCAAGATCGTCCCGGCCAACATCGTGCCGCCGGACGAGGTGCCCGACACCGAGTTCCCCATGGTGCTTTCCACGGGCCGCGTGTTGGAGCATTGGCACACCGGCTCGATGACCCGGCGCTCGGGCGTCCTCGACGCCCTGGAGCCGGAGGCGGTGGCCTTCATGGCACCGCGGGAGCTCTATCGCCTCGGCCTGGAGCCCGGCGACACCATGCGCCTGGAGACCCGCCGCGGCGCGGTGGAACTCAAGGTCCGGTCCGACCGCGACGTGCCGGTGGGCATGATCTTCATGCCGTTCTGCTACGCCGAGGCCGCCGCCAACCTCCTGACCAATCCGGCCCTCGATCCCATGGGCAAGATCCCGGAGTTCAAGTTCTGCGCGGCTCGCGTCGAAGCGGTCCGGCCCCGGCAGATCGCCGCCGAATAGCGGCCGCGTGCGCCGTCACCCATCCGCCGGATGGGTGACGGACATCTGCCCGCCGCCTTCGTTCGCCTCACCGGACCGATCGGCGTGCCCTATTGCAATTGCTGATCCGTCGCCCGCGCGATGGCACAGCCGAGCCTGAACAGGAGCAGGTTGGCGGCCTCGATCACCTCCGGTGCGGGTTCGGGGCCCAGGACGTTCTTCAGGGAGAGGGCCATGTCGGCGGCCTGCATCAGCGGATCCGGGTATGCCGGTGTCGTTCCGAGGACGTAGCGTTCGCCGCCGTCGCGCATGTCCGTGATGTCGATCAGGATGCCGTGGGAGCGCTCGGGTCGACCCGCCTCGTCGTGGTACGTCCGCCCGCGACTGAGCAGCCAGCGCACCGTCCCGTCACGCCTGAACACACGGTATTCGGCAAGCACCAGGCCGCCGACCTGCACGGCCCGGAGCATGTGCTCCATGAGCCACGTCATGTCGGTCGGATGGACGAGGGCGAGGGCGATCGGACCCTTGATCTCGCGATCCGCAAGCTCGGGGTTGCCGGTCAGAACGCGCGCGGCGCCCTCGTCGTAGGTGACGACGCCACGCACGTGATCCCACGCCCACGTCCCGACGACGCACGAGGCGTCGAGGGCAGCGCGAAGGCGGTTCAGGTCTGCGAGGTCGTTGGGTATTCCTATTTCCACGGGCAGCTTTCGATGACGGACGGGCAACCTCTGGTGCCTCTGCATCGGCCGACAGCCGGCCGATCACCCCGTCGATCATTGTAGTTCTGAAATGTGATCGCGACACATGTAAAATACGAAATCCGGACGCGCGTCTGATGTCGGTCGAGTAGCCGATGGTTCTGATCCCCGCCACGCCGCTGCGTGATGCCCCATCTCACGTGTAAGCATCGCGAAAACTCATGGAGTGGGCGGTCTGTCTCGGATCGCCGGGGAGCAGCCTCGCGACTGTTGATCCCTTGAAGGTTTTCGAGGGAATTCCATTCTTCAGCTTTTGGAGACCGACCGCGTCCAGGCTCGCCCCGATCCCCATGTCGCGATGGGTGTGCACCCTGTCCGGCAGGTGTTCGCCCGGCCCCTGCGCGAGGCGGACCGCGACCTCGCGGGTGCCCGAGTCGGCAAAGAGTCCCTGGCGCAGTTCGGGCGACCGGGCGACCAGCACCCGCAACGTGCTCGCGCGCCAACACCGTCTCGCACGCGTGCGTCATCGCGGCGATGATCCGGTCGATCGTCTCGTTCTCGGCGGGGACGGCAGATCGATCCTGTCGTCGTGGCGGATCGGGGTCGGGGTGCTGGCCCGATCGAAATCCTGTCGGGACGCGCTTAGCACGCGAACCCGGGGAGCCCCCGGTGTTTCCGGATGCGCGCGGACGGGCCTTCGGATCTGTGCCATCGGCGGGTTCCCGGAGTCAGGCCGGGCGCTGGTCGCCTGAGCGGGCTCGTGCGCAGATCAGGAAGAGGCCCGCGACCCCGAGTGCGACGAGGGGTGGCGCCATCGGCGACCCGAGCGCTCCGGCCAGCGACGCGCCGACCACGTCGCCGAGGTTCATCACCGCCATGTAGACCTGGAACTGCGTCGCGGATGCACGCCCCGCGCCGCTCGCCAGCAGGACGGTGGGGAGCAGGGCAACGTAGAGGAGGGCCGGCACGACGCTGGCCAGCCCCAGGATGACGGGCCCCGTCGCGGCCTCCAGGCCTGCCGCGATCAGCGCGGCCGCGGCACCGAAGGCCAGCGCGCCGGCGACCAGGAGGGCGCGCAGGGCCCGCTCCGGGCCGATGCGATCCACATAGGCGCCGATGCCCAGCGCGCCGACCGTCCCGCCCAGGAGCGCGAGGAGTGCTTGCAGCCGGGAGAGCGCGCCCGCGTCCCAGCCATGGACCTGCACCAGCGCGACCGCGAAGGGCACCTGGAACAGGGCGAGGCCGAAATCGATTGCAAAGCACATCGCCAGCAGGATCGCGGCGTCGCGGGTTCGGAACGCTGCGAGGAGCCCACGGATGAAGGAACTCGCCCGTGCCGCCTGCCCCGGCTCCGCCCGGTGCGGCGGCGCGCGCAGGCCGAGCGAGACCCACCGGTCGTCCGGTGCCTCGCGCACGAGCACGGCAGGGAGGGCGAGCACCGTGGTCAGGCCGAGGAGCGCCCCGGCCGCTGCGGCGAAACCCGCCGTCTCGAGGATCCACGCGAAGAGCGCTGTCCCGGCCGCGCTGCCGATGACGAAACCGGCCCGCGTCGCCGCGCTTGTGCGCCCCAGTTCGCCGGCCGGTACGCTGCCCGCGATCATGCGGTCGGTGGCGGTGTCGGCGAGGGAAGCGGCCAGGCTGTGCAGGCAGAGGACGACGCTCACGGCCGTCAGGCCGGGAGTCGTGCCGAGGAGGAGCAGGCCCGCGAGGCTCGCCTGCGCGCAGGCGAGGGCGAGCACGAGCCAGAAGCGGCGCGGGCCCATGCGGAACGGGCGCGCGCGATCGATCAGCGGCCCCCAGAGCAGCGGCTGCAGCACCCAGGGCAGGCCGACCACGGCGAGATGCCGGCCGACTTCCGCCGCGGACGCGCCCGCGGCGGCGAAGTGGTTGGCAAGTGCCGTGAGGGCGAAGCCGGCGACGACGCCCTGGTAGAGGTAGAGAAGCGTGAAGAGGCTAACGCGCCAGGCGGCGCTCTGCAGACTCGCCGGCCACTGGCGCATCGCCTCGATCCTCGGTCCCCCGCGCCGGAACGGCGCCGGCGGGCTCATCGGGCCACCGCGTATCGACGCGCCCAAGCACGTCACCGTAACGTCGATCGCGCGGAAAGAGGATGCGCGCGCCGCGGCCGGGATCCGGCCCGGTGTACGGCGACCTGTCGCACTATGCGCCGGAGACACGGGTGGCCCGTCTGACGCCCTGGTCGGGATGCGACCGGTTCGGGTGCGCTCCGCCCGCCATCCGTTGCGCGACCGGGCTTGCCGCCCGCGTGGAGGCCCGGCAATCTCAGGCTTGGCCATAGGCTTGACAGGTGTGGACCGGGGCGGTTTCACCTTGGTTGCAAGACATGGCTGTAAGACATGGCTCGCACGACATGGAAAGCCCCGGAGCATGACGATGGACGGTGGACGCGCCGATGCGGACGGGATCGCCCGGCCAGGGGCTCGGTCGGGGCTGCTCAGCCGCCGCTCGTTTCTGGCCAGCTCGGCCGTCGGTCTCGGCACCTTGGGGCTCGGGGCTTGCGCGACATCCGACGGCCTGCTCCTCGCCGAGGCGGCACAGATCTACGGGCCGATGCCCGACGAGAAGTTTCCGATCCCGGCGACGGACATCAGCAAGGTCAATCCGAAATACTATCGTCGCACGGTTCGGTACGAATCCAAGGAGGCGCCCGGCACGATCGTCGTCGATCCGAGCAACTACTACGTCTACCGGATCGAGGGTGATGGCGCCGCCACGCGCTACGGTGCCAATGTGGGCCGCGACGGCTTCCTCTGGAGCGGCGACGCCTATGTCGGCCGCAAGTCCGAATGGGCGACCTGGACACCGCCCAAGGAGATGATCCGGCGTCAGCCCGAGGCCGCCAAGTACGCCAAGGGCATGCCGGGGGGCCTCGACAATCCGCTCGGCGCCCGCACCCTGCACCTCTACCAGAACGGCGCCTACACGCTGTATACGATCTACGCCAGCAGCGACCCCGAATCGATCGGCTCGGGCATCACGAGCGGCTGCGTCGGTCTGCTCAGCCAGGACATGATCCACCTCTACGCGCGAACGCCGGTCAAGACGAAGGTGGTCGTGCTGCCCGCGTAGGCGGCTGCGGCGCGCCCGTTTCGAGCCACGCAAGGTCCGACCCATCCGTGTGCCCACCTCGCGGCTTCGTCCGCATGGGTGAGGCCTCTTCCGCCGGTAATTCCGTTCGGCCCCGGCCGAACGCGATCTCCGGATGCCGTCACGCCTCCTCAAGGGCGACCGCAACCCGTATGTGATCCTCCCGCAGTTTCACGGTTCTCGCGCAGTTTGCGTGGAAAGGTCACGGCGACGCGGTATCGATGAGCCGATTCAGGGTTGGGATGATTCTGTCTTCATCCCTGCCCGGTTCGGGGACTTCCGGGCTGCGCCGGCACGATGGCCGAACGCTCGACCTTCGTTCGGCGGCCAAAGCCGGTTTCCGGCCCTGAGCCGAAACCCAAGATCGAAATTCGAGCGCGTGTCAGGAAAGTGTTGGGCGTCACGTAAAGCACTACAGATGCATCTGTATTTTCAGGGTCTTATAGCACTATGGTCGTTCGGCATTCTACTCATCGTCATCAAAGATCCGATTATTGAAAGTGAGCGTCAACAAAGGCCCTACCTCAGGGCCAGGATATGGTAGGTAGCTCGGTCGCATCGACCCTCGCTAACCTTATCCGTAAACACCGGGGCGGACCCGCTCCATGGACAGGTCAAGATGACCTAGAGCTGTGCCCGGCAGTGTTGCGACGGGAGGGCGGCTGAAGCGTTGACCGGTGAAGGAGTCTGCGATGCCTTCACCGTTGTCTGTCGATCTACGCGAGCGCGTCGTGGCGGCCGTGGCAGGGGGCGCGTCCTTTCATC
>NZ_JAKSYI010000054.1 GCF_022829285.1 Methylobacterium sp. J-078 | reverse complement strand
TCGAGTCCTGCCGGGCCCACCACCTTTTCCCCTCTGTAGACCACTCGAAATCGACCCGTCGGCGGAGCCTTCCCGGGGCGGCCGGAACCGAAACCGGAACCGCAAACGTGTTTTGACCCCACTCGGAGGCTCTCCGGCGGGGTTGTCGGCGACTCGGGATCGGGGCTCGCGGCTCCGTCCGTGGCGGTCACGGGAGCAGCCTGCCACCGCCTCCGTGTCCCGTTCCAGGTCACGCGGGAATCACCGCCTTAACCCGGCGGCAAGCTGGCCTGTGGCACACCTACGGTCAGGCAGACCTCTCGTACTCCGGAAGCGGCGCATCTCGATGCTCGTCGCTTTTGACGGGCTAAAGTGCGAGGTAACCAGGTATGTCTGTCAGAACTAAGCTCCCCAAGGAGCTCCTGAAGGTGGTCGAACACTCGCAGGAAGCGCTTCGTGACTTCGTAGAGGAGGAGCGAGGTGCGTTCAGCGAGATGAGCGAGCGCTGGCAGGAAGGCGACCGCGCTGCGGAAGTCTCGGACTGGCTGGACAGCCTCGACGAGGTCGTCGACGCCCTGGATTGTATCAGGGTGACGACGTAGTCGAGCGTCCCAGAGGGCCCCGGCAGAAATGCCGGGGCCCTTTCGATTCCGGGTCAGCCGACCGCCGACAAATCGGCGTCCCGACCGGACGCAGGGCACTCCACCGGCTCGATCCATTCGTACCGCCGGCAGACGTTGAACTCCTCCTCGCCGACCTCGGTCCAGCCACTCGCCGGGGCCTTCACGCACACGACGGTCATCCCATCCGGCGCGTGCCCCTCGGAGCCGTTGTGGTCGACGACGCGGTGGACGTCGGTGCCGTCACGGGTCACCAGGTCGCCGACGGCGAAAAAGCGGTTGCCGTAGGCGTCGGTGAGCCGGCCGGACGCAGCCTCGGCCGCCCGCTTCAGCGCCTCGATGCGGCGGCACTCCTCGTCGAAGGCGACCATCCGGGCGGCGCGCTCCTCGGGCGTGAGCGTGTCGATGATGCGGCCCTCCAGGGCTTGGACGCGCATCCATTCCCACGTGTATTGGCGGTTGCGGTGGTGTCTCGACAGCATCTCCGCGAGCCGCTCGTCCCGGGCGCGTTCCGAGCGTTCGCAGGCGTGGGCGAAAGCGGTGCGCACGTCTTCTTCCAGGGCCGCCTGGCTTTGGTCGATCCTCGCCGGCTGCCCCGCAGCGACGCCCTTGCGCGCCTCGGCGGCCGCCTTCCGGCGAGCCCGGCGGTTGCCCTCGAAGACGGGACGCTCAGGCTCCTCCTCAAGCAGAACCTCGACACCCTCGCTGGCGAAGCGGACGTCGGCCTTGCCATACGACGGCACCCGCATCGCCTCGGCAATCTCGGCGACGCCGCGGCGACGGAAGGTCACTACCTCCAGCATGCCGTCCATTTCTGGCACCTCGGTCATGCGCCCCTCCTCGACCTGGCAGCGTCCCGGCGCCGGCGCCCCCGGGCCAGACCGCTCGTCACCGGCACGCCGGGATTCGCCAGCAGCGCGGCGAGCGCGCCGGCCGACAGCGTGCTCGTCATCGGGCGGCGGGCAGGCTCAGGCATGCCGATGCGTCGGCCGCGGAGGGGCGGTGGGTCCCAGGCCGGGGGCTGGCAGAAGTCCAGCAAGAACCTCTCGGCCTGGCCACGGATGGCCTTCCAGTCCGGACCTGGCTGCGTGGCGCCCGTCCGCGCTGGCATGGCCCGCAGGATCGCGGCCTGCGCCGGCGTCGCGATGCAAACCCGCATGCTGTGCAGCAGGGGCGACGGCAACCCCGCGGGGACCGTGGCGGTCTCGACGCTGGGGTCCGCCACGAGAAGGTCGAAGGTCGCTCGATCCTCGCAGTAGAGGCCCGGCGGTAGCGACCCCACACCCTCCGGCACATGCCAACATTCACCCACGACAGGCCCCCCGAATCCACCGAGGGAGAGTCTACCGGCGGGCCAGGACGAGCACGAAATCGGGGGCGTTAACCGAGGTGGCACGAGCCCCGTTGACGGGGGCGCGACGGGGTCTATCTTGAGCTCAGCCGACGCGTTGTTGGCGCAAACCTACGATCGTCCGCTCGGTCGCCGCAGGCTCACGATTCCTCCCAGTCTCGGGAGGGCGACTCCATTTCCAGGTGCGGAGCAGGTATTGCGACCGTATCTCCCTCCGACTCTCGGAGGGGCAAACCTTCTTGAGCGACCCCGCCGGCCAGTTGGCCGCGGTTTCACCCCCTTGTGCGGGTGCGGACTACGGATCGGGGCTCCCTCACGGGGGCCCTTTTTCGTTTCAGGATCGCGTTTTGTGCTTGCGTTCGGTCGCGCCATTCCTATCATATAGGACATGGACGGGTTCGGTATCTTCCGGCCTCCATCGCTCAGACAGCAGGAAATCGCATCATGACCGACGCCACCCTCATCCGCATTGAGACCCAGGAAGCCACGTACCTCTACGCCGTCGAGACCGAGTCGGCCGCCCTCGACAAGTTCGCCGCGACCGTCGGCTACGACAGCTACGCCGACCTTGCCTCCACGCTCGGCAAGAGCGTCGACGAGGCGAAATCCGACCTGACCGTCAGCACCGTCTCGTACCGAGAGGCCCTCTCCGAGATCATCGACGAGACCCTGGCGTCAGACGTCGATGCCGACGGCGCCGAGGATGCGTTCGAGTCGTCCAAGGCGTGGGCTGCCTGGTGCATGCAGGGCAAGACCGGCGACGACACGAGGGCGTTCGCCCGGGACCACAACCTCGACGTCAACGCAGCCTGGTATGCCGTCGAGGACGCCCTCCGGGATCGCGATCTCGACGACATCAACGCGCCGTTCGCCGAGGCTGCCGAGGAAGGCACGCCATCCACGTCGCTGTTCGGTGACCTGTCCGGTAAGGAGCCCCTCGTCAGCAACGCCACGCTCCCGGAACAGTTCTTCCACATCTCCGGCAACGACATCTACCGCTATACTTACACCGGCCCGCACTCGTACGATGTGTTCGAGCGTCGCGACGAGGGCGACCGGGTGATCTGGATCGGCTGCGGGGCCGAGCACATCACCTACGATACCACCGCCGACGACCTTGAGGCGATCCTCGGCTAAGCGGCGCTACCTTCTCCCCCGGGCGGGTCCGCCCACCGGGGGAGCGGGGAGCGCCGCTCCGGAGAGGCACGGCACCGCCGGCCCTCGCAACGCAGGACGCAGGAAACCGCATCATGACGCCAAGACCCGGGACATTCGACGCGCTCACGGCATCGATGAATGCCTACAGCGCCCGTCATCCGTCGCCGACGCCATCCGACGACGCCGGTGCTGAGACCGCCCAGGACGTGTATCGCCGCGTATCTGCCGAGAGGGCCGCGGCCCACCTCGCCTCGCTGCCTCGCTACGACCTCGGCGACGGTCGCTTCGGGCGTTCCCATCGCCTCACCGGGAGATGCGCCGACGGCTACCAGCTTGGTGGTGGGACCCGGTTCCACATCGTCGCCGAGGGGGACGTCGACGGCGACGCGATCTGCGGGTCCGTATCCGGAAACCGATCCGGTGGGTGGTCACGCGAGCAAGTGGAACCGGCGTCGTGCCCGGGCTGCGTCGCCCGATTGGCGCGGATCACCGCGGTGATCCGTGTCGGCAACGCCTGCTCGCTCCCCGCTCTTTGGGACGCCTTGAAGACGTACGCGGACATCTGCGACGCGCAGATCTTCTCCATCGACAAGGGCGGTGCCGACCTGGACAACCTGCCTACATTCGGCGGCGACAGGCCGACGTGGCGCGCAGGCCATCCCGTCAAGCGGATCTTCTCTTGGGATGAGTGCCACGCGCTCGTCGAGCAGCAAACCGGCCCGCGCTTCTCGCTGGTTCCCAGGAACCCTTCCCAGCCCTGGTGACGAGGCAGACCGCCCCGTCACGCCCGCCATCCTTCACCCTGCCATTCCAAGGGCGGTCCATCCGGGCCGCCCTATTGATTCGAGGATCCCCGATGCGCCTTGTGCTCCAGCCCATGACCCAGCCCGAAGACGGGGGCGTCGCCGTCGGAACGTTCGACGGCCTACCATGCGTCTTCCACGGTCGCGTCGCTACCGTGGGCGACCGGCAATACGAGGCGAAGGAGATCGCCACGGAGATCCTGGCAGCCGTCGAGGAGAAGGCCAGGGCTGTGTTCGGGCCTGAGTGGGTACAGAGCCTCGCCCTCGTTTCGGGCCTGAATCCACGCACCGTCCAGCGCGACCGCATAGGCCGCTTCGGCCTGCCGGCGCCGATCCTTCGCGCCTTGGCCGAAGGGGCCGCGTACCCGTACGCCCGTGCGCTCGGGGACGTCATGCAGGCGACTGCGCGGCTCGCCAAGGCGATAGCCGGCGACGGAGGGCGAGAGCGGCCGCGCGGCGAGAGCGGAATACCTGCTGTCATCGACACCGACGGCCCCATGTTGACGACCGTCAAAGAGGCGAAGCGGCTGGTGACTTGGCTGGCGGAACAGCGGTCCACGCACCGCGCTCCGGCACTCGACGGAGAGTAACCATCCGTTAACGGGTGGTGGTGTAGAACCGACCACACGGGACTGTCTCGGCTCATGCCGGACGTCCATCACGGATGCAGGAAACCGAACGATGAAGAACACCTCGCGCGGTGCCGCGTCCGCTGTGACGCTCGACGCCGTCCTGAACGGCACCTTGCCTCCCCCCAGCCGACACGACTCGCCGTTCCGGCTGTTGGAACTCATCCTGACCGTCCGCTGCCCGAGAGACCGGCCGCGCCGTCGCGACCTGCTGCGCTTCGGCGACGATGATGGCGTGCTGGGGCTTTGGCAGGCCGCTTGGTCGACTGCCGAGGACGTCCGCGACAAGGGCTGGACTGATCCCAGGCGCGCCCACACGGGCTACGTCCGCCTTCTCGCCCTGCTGGAGACGTGCGAGCGCCGGTTGCAGGAGCTCGACGAGCGCCTCGATCTCGAACCGGACGACCTGGAGGACGCGGTGGTGCTCCGCGTCGAGTTGGAGCAGCTTGCAGGAGCGGCCGCCGGCTGTCTCGCAGAGTGCGGAGACGTCGCCGGGCGGGACTACTGCCGCGAGCGTGCAGCCTATCAGGTCGAGCACGGCCTGGACGGGCATCGCTACGCGTCCGCCTTGGTGGGCCTGTCGGCGGACGCGCGGTACACGTGGCGACCGGGGAACCCTGGTTTGGGCGCCCTGGCCAGCGCCCTGCAGTCCGGGGACGCCACGATCCACCACTCTGTCCGGGCCAGCTCGCCCGAGCCCGACGAGCCGGAGACGGCATGGCTGACCGAGGCGAGGGCCAAGTCGGCCCGCGAGAAGGCGGAGCGAGAGCGTGCCGCGGCCGGGCCGAGCCTCGTCGTGCTGGCGAGTGTCGAGCACCTTCCGGGCAGCGCCGAGAACGGCTCCAAGGCGGGCCGATCCACGGGCAGCACTGCCCGGACGGAGTGGGCGCCCCTCGCTGGCAAGGCGCTCCCCCTGGCTCGCGTCCCCGACCTGGCCGAAGCGCGCGCGACCTTGGTGTCCGAGTTCCCGGACGACGCGTCCGTGATCGACGCGATCTTGGTTCCGCTGGCCGGGCGGAGCTTCGTGCACCTGCCGCCGACGCTCCTGCTAGGTCCCCCGGGCACGGGCAAGTCGCGCCTGACGCGGCGGCTGGGCGAGGTCTTGGGGCTGGCCGTGACGGTCTACTCGTGCGGGGGCGTCGCGGATTCCAGCCTGATCGGGACGTCCCGCCAGTGGAGCACCGGCCGGGCCACGGTGCCCCTCCAGGCGATCAAGCAGGCAGGGGCGGCGAGCGTGCTCGTCGTCCTCGATGAGCTCTCCCGCGCGGGGACTCGGTCGGACAACGGCAGGCTCGTCGACGGCGTCCTGGCCCTCACGGAGGCGGAGACGTCGAGGCGGTACCAGGATCCCTTCCTGGAGTGTGCGACGGACCTCAGCGCCGTTTCCTGGCTGGCCACGTCGAACACCACCGCCGGCCTCGATCCGGCCCTGCTGTCCCGGTTCCGCGTCCTGGAGTTGGACCCCCGGACACCGGCGAGCCTGCCCTCCCTGACGGCTGCCATCCTGCGGGACATCCGGGCGGAGCGCGGCCTCGACGAGGTCTGGCTGCCTGCCCTCGACGAGGAGGAGGCCGGGGTGCTGGCCGAGAATTGGCAGGGCGGCAGCGTCCGTGTCCTGCGCCGGCTGATCGAAACCGTGCTCGCCTCGCGCGAGACCCTAGCGACTCGGAATTGATGGAGGCGACGATGCAGTTCGATTTCGCCGCCTCCCGCGAGCGCATCCGGTCCGGCTGGCAAGCCGGCCGGACGTGCCGCCTCGTCTCCCGGGGGATGTCTGCCCGCGTCCGAGCGGCAGAGCGCGCGTGGCTCTCCGGGCACCTCCCCCTCGACCGGGCTGTCGCCATCGCGAGCGAGGCCGAGGCCGTGTCGTTCAGCTTCGGCCCGATCCCCGGGAGGCAGCAGTGACCGAGATCTACAGGAATCTGAACAAGGCGTGCTGGTCGGTCCGAGAGGGCGGGATCGTGGTCGCCCACGTGGACGCGGCGTGCATGCGGCAGGTCTCGTTCCACGTCAGCGAGGCCGCGAGGCAACGGGCGATCCGTCTCGGGCAACGGGCCGTCATGGCTTGGGCCCGCGGCATCCTGTTCGAGGCGCCCCTGCAGGGTTCCTCGGAAAGGATCCGGTTCAATCCGTTCGACAGTGCCAACTTCGAGATGGGGGACTTCATCGTGAGGGAGGCGTCCCTCGTCCATTTCCTTGCCGACGGCTCATGCTGGGGAGTGCTGTGATGCGCACGTTGTTGATCGCCCTGGCCTTGCTCGTTGCCGCTCCCGCCGCCGCGGCGGATCGCTTCCCATCCGAGGGCGAACGCTGGCACTACGAGGGGCGCGCCCCGGCCCGCGGCGGCACGGCGCGATTCCTCAGGCTGGAGGCGACGCCGGCCACGCGCTCGGGCTGGACGTCAGGCTGACGTGCGGGACGGTCAGCCTCACCACCGGCCGCGAGACCGTGTCCTACCGCGGGATCGGATCGGGCGCTGGGGGACGCTCGGGGGACGGCGACGTCGCCGGGGCGCGCCACCACGGGATGGGGCATCCGCCAACACGGCGACGGCATCCTCAATCAGGTCGTCGAGGCCGAGGACCGTGTATGCCCGAGCGGGCGGGGCGACCTTTCGACCGGCGATTGATCGAATTTTACGGTTCGGTCGCTCGGCAGAAAAAGGTCGTTCTGGAGGGGTACTATGCCGAGCGGCATAGTCCACCGATCAGGGTTTCTCGGCCAACCGCACGGCCCGGGCAGCGCGCCTCGCTTCGGCCTTGGCGTCGATCTCGGCCCAGCCGTCGCGGCCTTCCTCGGCGTCGGCCGCCAGCTTGGCGTTCACGCGGGCCTGCGTCTCGGCCCACGTCGCGGCGACCGTGGTCTCGTCCGGGGCGAGATGTCGACGCAGGACTGCGCCCACATCGGCGGCGAGATCGTCCTCGCCGACGGCGCGAAGAAGCGCCTGTGCCGTCGTCAACGCCCACGTCCTCGCCTTCGTCATGGCCCGCTCGCTGACCGCGCCCTCGCCCTCGCCCCAGCGGCGGATCGTCTTGTCGTGGACGTTGATCTGCTCGCCGAGTTTCCCGATCCACCTGTCGAGGAACACCGCTCGACCGATCCTCTCCAGGGTGGCGAAGGATGGCTCTAGCGAGGGGCCGCCGTTGCCCCCGGAGGCGGCCGGTGGGGCCTCGGCGATTAGCTCCTCGATGTCGCGGACGCCGGCGGACCGGGCACGGGCAAGGACGGGATCGGTCATGGGGCGGCTCTGAATTCGTGGTACGGGACGCCCTGGCAGGCCGGCTCCCCAATCGGGGGAACCGGCCAAAAAGATACCGGAAGGGCCTTCGGTATCCTTGACGTGCAGGGGGTCAGGCGGCGTCGTCGAGCAGGGTCCTATGCCCGGCCTTGCCCGACTTGAGCAGGTGCTTCTGCCAGGCGCGAGCCAGGTACTGGAGCCCGCGGGGCGTGATGAACGTCCGGGAGCGCGCCTTCTCTTCGACCATGCGCAGCTTCACGGTGAAGACGCCGATCTTCACGAACGTCGCCTTCGGCATGAGCTCGCCGCCCTGGTAGAACAGGAATCCGAGCTTGAGCCCGTCGGTGAACCCCTGCGGGGGCGCGCCGATGGCCCGGGCCGCGTTGTGGAGGCCATAGAGCCCGTCGGCATTGGCGAACTTGTCGAAGAAATCCGCTTTGGGAGCGACGGCGGCGACGTGCGCCTCTGCGATCTCGGCGCGCACCTCGACAACCACCAGGGCCTGACCGAGCTCGGCGACCTTTGCCTTCTCCACCATCAGCGCCTTCGTGCAGGACGGGCGCCCAAGGTCAGGGCAACCCGTCCTTTGGTCAGATTTCTCTGACGGGCGGCTCTTCCTTCAGACACCGCAGCCCGATCAGGTCGGCGCGCCAGTGCCCCTTGGGCAGGGCCGCGAGGGAGGCGATGAACCTGTCGATGCGTTCGGCGGTGACGGACGGGTGTCCGACGCACTTGGACGCCATGAGCACCAGGGCGTCGGCCCGCTCGATCCCGTCCTGCCCCGCATCCCCGAGGGCGACGCCGGCAGCCTTCAGGGCACGGCGGGCACCACCACCGGTCTCGTCGTCGGGCTGGGGCGTCCTTCCACTCCGGGGTGCGCCAGCCGGTGAGGATCGCCCTGAGGCGTTCGCGGCCGACGTCGTGGGATGGCGGGACGCCGTGCGGTCCCTCCGCCTCGCCGCCGTGGTAGATCCAAGGGGCCGAGGTGTAGATGCGGCGCCCCTTGATGAAGCGCTCGGCGGCGAACCGCGCGGCCTTGTCGCCCGGCGGATAGCTGTACCAGCACGCGAGGATGCGGTCGGCGGCGGCTTGGCGGATGCGGGACGCGACCAGGTTCGGGTGAGACTCGGTCATGTCACGCCACCTCCATCTCGGAGGCCGGACACGTCGACGCCCGCCGGGCCGTGGGGTGCGCAGCGGGCGTCTGTCCTAGAAGAGTGCTGCCCTTCGTCGTGACCCGAGGAACATACTGCGTACGGCGGCCTGCGACAACAGCCTCGCGCGCGGTCTCTATGATATCCCGTAACACTTCGTGCGCGATCACGGCGGGGGCGTCGGCGGGCACGTCGAGGGTGTCGCCGACGTCGTCGACGGTGACCACCGGAACCACCACCGGCTCGTTCTGGGGCGCGGGATCGGCCTTGGCGGTGGTGATGCCGGCGACGGCGCGAGCGTCCCGGAGAGCGTTGTCCAGCCACCGCGGCGAGACCCCGTAGAGCTCGGACACGGCCTTGACGGTCATCCCCTCGGCGAGGAACTCCATGGCCTGCTGGCCGACTTCCAGGCGGTGCTTCTGCTGGGCGGAGCGGTCCCTGACGCCGGCGGCCCGGCGGGAGGCGACGACGCGTCCGACGGCGTTCTCGGACCGGCGCGCCTGGTCGATCAGGATGCGCAGGTCGGCCCGGCGCATCTCCCTCGGGGTGATGACGAGCAGGTCGCGGAGGTGCGCCGGGCTCGGCTTGTAGCGGGGGTCGACGGTGAAACCGCGGTAGGATCGGCGGACGCCTCGGGCGGATTCCTTCGCCCGGCCGACGATGCTGCACGCCTTGGATCGGGCGGAAGCGTGGTCGAGCCCGAGGCGGTCGGCGGTCTCGATGACGAACCCGTCGAGGTCGGACGCCGGAAGGCGCCAGGACGCCACGTACGTCAGCGCCACGAGCCACGAGTTCCGGCCGGCGCCGGTGTCCTCGCGGGCCGCCGTGTCCTTGATCCCGGCCTTGCCGTGCCGGAGGGCGTAGAGCCGGTCGAGATCGGCGGCGATGGTGTTCCAGTACGAGCCGCCTGTGAGCTTGGCCCCGTGGTGGCCTTCCCGGGGCGTCCTGTTGGCGAGTTGGGCGGCGACCCGCTTCGCCTTGGCCTCGGCCTTCGCGGCCTCCCGCTGGGCCTTGGTCTGGCGCTGGAAGGGGAGCACGACGCGGCAGAGCTCGTCGAAGTCGACGCGTTCGATCTCGGCGGTCAGGTCCGGGAAGATGACGGCCACCGGGAGGCGGCTCTTCTCGTTGTAAGTGCCCGGCATCCGGAACTGCTTCGTGATGGCCTTGGCGGAGGCGTCAGACCCGAACGGCAGAAACATCTCGTGGAGGACCTGCTGCAGGGCGCGGTGGCGGGCCATGACGCGCTGGGCTGGCTGGGAGGCGGTGTAGAGCCAGACCGCCAGAATCCCGCGGCCCGAGAACGTCGCGTACGACGGGGCAGGCCAGCCCTTGTCCTCGCACAGGTTCCGCACTGCCTCCATGACCTTGCGGGGGGAGACACCTGCCCACTCCGGGCGGTCGTAGAAGTCGAGGTCGAGCCACGAGGCGCCGATGCTCGTGACGTTCGCGGCGTCCTTGGCCACCCGCGGCTCGCCGGGCTTCGAGTACGGGTACGTCGCGAAGCTTATGAAGCGCCGGCCCTTGAGGTCGACGTCACGGGTCGCGAGGGCGTGGGAGGAGTAGCGTAGGTCGGACCAGCGGGGCTCCAAGGAGCCGTCCTGGCGGGGACGCATCGGAGGGACGCGGTCGCCGAACATGACGCTGCCCGTGCCGCCCTTGGGGTGGACGAGGCGGGCGTAGTCTAGGGGGCGGAGCTCGCAGCAGTGGACGGGCACTGGACGGACCAGGGAGGCAGGCTGGGGCCAACGCGTGGCGGCCGGGGAGATGGGGGAGGTTGTCACGACGGTCCTCTACTGGGGCCTGTCGCGGGGCAGCACGTCCGCAACTCAGGCCGAGGTCAACGTCATCAGGATACGTGCGGCGAGGCTTAGGTCAACCAAGGGCCTGACCTTCTGTAACGCGAGTCAATACTTGATGAAGGGGCTCGGATAATCCCGGGGTCGAGGGGGTATCGGCCGCCTGTGAGGCACAGGGAGGTAGGCTGTGGCGGTCCGTTGGGGGTGGCGTGGGTAAGGATACATCCTGCCCGGCACGGTGCCCTAGTGGCCTTCCCTGGAGGGGGCTGCCGTTTGGGGACGAGGATTGACGCGGGATCGGTCCAGAACTTTTTTTCCGCCTCCCGACCTTGGCTACGCCAAGCCCCCATACCCCGTAACGGAACGTGCGTGATCGGGACGCCACCGGAAGGAACTGATCGACCGTCCTTCACACCGTGCGCGATATCCCATGGTGGATTGCTGGCCCCCTTGGCACTCTACCGGCATGAGCACCGTCACAACCGCCGAGCTCCCCGCGGAGCACCCCGCCGCCCGGTCCGCCCGCGTTCGCCGTCACGCCGCCGACCGTGCCCGCCGCTGGCGCGAGACCCAGCGCGAGACCGATGCGGCAATCGTCCGTGCCCTGCTCTTGGACGCCGGCGCGTTCGTCACCGCCCAGCACCGCCTCGTCGGCAAGGAGAGCCACGTCGACATCGCGAACGTCGTCGGCCGGCGGCGTATCTCCTCGGTGGGAAGTCCCGCTTCAAGGAGGCCAAGAAGAGAGTCTTCGACCGCTTGCTGGAGATCGCCCCAGCCCCCAAGCGCTACGCCTAACCGAATGAACCGACGGCGCCTGGTAGGCGGCGGGCGACCGTTGCGATGGCCCTGCTGGCCTGCAAGGCCGCCATCGAGGGCCTCAACGACGCTACCACCGGCGACGCACCCGATCCGGTCCTGGTTGGCATGGCCAGCGTGCGGGCCGACCTGATCGCCCGGATCGAGGCCGAGATTGAATCCGTGGCCTAGCGTCCGAGCTTGGTCGTCGTGGCCATCAGCCCGCGCACCATCTCCTCCTGCATCCCGAACCGGCCGTCGAACCCGTCGGTCGACACCCGCAGCGCCTTAACGCCTTTTCAGCGAGAGCCCCCGGTGCGCGGCCCATGCCCTTGCGATCTCGGCGAACGGGCGGGGGGCGTTCTCCCAGTCGAGAAGCGGCGCCGGCTCCCGCCTCTCCGGGGGCGAGATCAAGATCCACTCGGCCTAGTCCCTGCTGGTCCAGGCATCGAAGTGCGTGTCGTCGCTCGCCATCCGCTACTGTTCAATCTCGCAATTAAAGTACGACCTGAACGTCTCGTCGTGGCCATGCTGCACGCTGTTAGCGCGGGGCCTGAACACGGCGACTAGCGGTTGGCTGCGAAGGTCGCCACCGCGAACGACCTTATCGACCTCGGTCATGCGGACACGCTGGCGAGGATTGATCATCTGCCGGCGAGCATCGCCACGCGATTGCGCGAGACCGCGGATCGCATGGAAGGCCGCACGGGATAGGCTGTGCCGCGGCATGTCCTCTCAGCGGCCCACGCCCTCAAAACCGTATTTCCTGGCCCGGAGGTCGAAGGCCGCCTGGCCGCCCTCCATTATATCGGTCACGGCGTCCCGCACCGCCGGGGTGTCGATGGCCCCGTCGACGAGCACCTTGATCCTGCCGGTGCCGGCCGGCGCACGGTCCTCGGGAACGGTCGCGACCATGGTCACCACCTTGTCGGCGTCGCCGTTCACGACGAGGTTGGCGTTGTGGGTCGCGAAGATGATCTGCCGCGCCGCCTTCGAGGTCTTGATGCGGTTCACGATGTGCATGATCACCCGGTTATCGAGGTCGTCCTCGGGCTGGTCGACGATGAGGGTGCCCGCCGTCTGCCGCAGCAGCAGTTCGAGGAGCGCCGAGGCCTGCTGCCCGGGGGACGCCCGCTCGAAGGGGATGCGCTGGCCCTGGCTGACGTAGGTGAGCTGGATCGAATCCTTCGGCACCGCGGAGATGACGAGCCCGATGGACTGGTCGGTCAGCTTGGCGTAGAGCCGCGCCGCCTGCCTGTCAGTCAGTTCCGCCGGCTGTCCCCTGAAGATGCATTCCCTCAGCACCCGGGCCGCGTCCGCGCCGGGCTCGGTCGGGCTTCCGGCCAGGATCCTTCCCCGGTAGATCCCGATTATCTCGTCGCACAGCGCTTTCCAGTCGGCGCCGCCGGGAACCTTGAACAGCGCCTTGACCCAGTCCTCGCATCCGAGATCGGCGCCGCGGACACCCGTGCCCTCCATCAGGGAGCAGAACGCAGAAACGCACTCAGTGGGACCGGCGTCACGCCTCTCCCACGCCTGGAGGGTCCCGCCCGACTTGTCGGCGACCTGCGAGGCGGCACGGCGAAGCAGTTCCAGGCGCGCCTGGACGAGATCGGCGAGCCTGTCGCGGGCCCTGTCGAAGGCCACGGCGGCAATCCGCGTGGCGGCCTCCTTGGCCGCCTCCCTTGCCTCGACCGCCTCGGCCTCCCGGAGTTGCGAGGCCAACCTCTCGCTCTCGGTGATCAAGGCCCCGTGGGCCGCCTGCCGCCCCTTGGCCGACTCGTATCCGGACCGGAACGCCGCACCGGTCGCCTCGAAGGCCCCGGAGGCGGTCGCATGACCCGACGCCAGGACGTCGATGCCCCCCATCATCGCGTCGAGCTCGGCCCGCAGCCGCACGCGTGACTCCGCCAGGGCGTCGCGCAACCCGGCAATCTCCGGAAAGTCGAAGGCACCGGCATAGCGGTCGGCGGGCACGTCGAGGATCAGGGTCGAGAGCGCCTCGATCCGTCCACGGTCCTCTGTCAGCTGGGACGAAACCTTGTCGAGGTAATTGCGGGCGCGGCCGTACCGCGGCTCGTCCGCGAGCAGGGCGAGATCCTCCGGCAGTACCCCGCCGTCCTCCATCTGGGACCTGACCGCCGACAGCCGGCGCCGGATGTCCTCGACGGTGCTCTTAGCTTGGCCGAGCGCGAGCTCGCTCTGCCAGTGGGCCGCGACGTCCTGCAGGGCCGTCGTGAGGGTGCGCTTGGCCTCGTTGATCTCGGCGTCGATGCGACGCCGCTCGTCGATCACCTCCGCCGCCGCGATGCCGGTGATGTTTTCCGCCGCCATCGCCGGATCGATCATCGTGGTGGAGAGCTCCTTCTGGTGGAAGGCCCGCGCGGGGAAACGCTGCTGGGCCTCCGGCACCGTCAGCGTCTCGACGCCGCCGGCGGTCGTGACGGTGATGGTCTCCGGGTTCGCGCCGTCCCTGCGCCAGACTTCCCCGACACCACCGCGCATCAACCGCACTGAGACCCAGCCGTTCTCCAGGGTCTCCTCGATCAGCTTGTGCTCGCGCTCACGCCCGCCGCCCCTCCTGGGGTCCTCGCGCCTGAGGTCTTGGACTGACTTGCCGAGGGCGAAGCGCAGGAACTCGATCACGGCGCTCTTGCCTGACCCGCGGCCGCCGACCAGCACGGTCAGCCCGTCGTTCAGGGTGATCCTAAGCGGTGTCTCCCCGGTTAGGCTCGACTGGATCTCGATCTCGGTGACCCGCTCGGTCGGGACCTGGGGCGCCCCATGCGAGACGCGCGCCTCGTCGGCCAGGAGTGCCTGGCGCAGGGATTCGACGGTGTTCTCGCCGAGCTTCACCCAGCACTCGTGGTGCCCGAGGCGCGCGTAGGTCTCGCGCTTGTTGTCGCCCGTGGGCAGGATCGCGCGCCTGCGGGTACCCCACTCGCGGATGCGCCCCTGGATCTTGTCCAGCGTCGCCTCTTCGAGCTCGTGGTGGTGGCACTCGATGTAGACCGCGTCGCTCGGCAGGTCCTTGAAGCGCGCGCTATGCCCTTTCTGGTTCAGGGACTTGTGCGCGCCCTCGTTGCTGAAATGCGGAAGGATGAGGGCGTCGCTGCGAAGGACGGGATCGTCGGCGACCAGCGCGATCACCTCAGCGACGGTGTGCCCGCACGAAAGCACCTCGCAGCCCCACTCGGCGTGGTCGGGCGCATGGCGGACCTCGACCAGCTTGTTGATGAGCCGGTGCCAGGTCTCCCTCGGGGAGGACGGGTCGAGGAGCGCGAGGCACTGCACCGCGTCCTTGCAGGTGATCTCCAACCCGGGGAAGACCACGAGCGGGTGCCCGCTCCTTCCCGCCGCCGCGATCACATATGGCAGGAGCGCGACGTCATGATGATCGGTTACGGCAATGCCGTGCAGGCCCTTCGCGACGGCCGCGGCGACGAACGCGTCGGCCCAGGCGTGGCGCCGATCCTCCAGTTCCGGCGTGCCGCCCGGCAACGGGGGCGAGCCCTTCCAGCCGCGGTCGCGCGGCGTATGGCATTGGAAGTCGACCCTCATCCAACGGGTGCCGGGATGGGCTCCGAGCGTCACGTGCGTTCCCCCCAGCCCCCGTACCTTGAGAACGTCGGCGGGCCGGTTTCCGAACAAAGGCGCAGCTTGATCCGTTCCCTGGGCCTAGCTGTATTTTCGTAAGGACGGACGATTCCACCGCTCCATCGGGACTGGGTAGTCAGCGTTTCCAAAATAAAGCCAGCTCAAACATCGGCTTTCGGACCCCAAAGTTCCGACTATCACTACCCTGGAGTAACACGCGGCTGCCGATCCGATGCCCCTGCGCATTGGCCCACCCCGAACCGTAGTTCAGCACCCATGGCGATCCTGCTCGACGGCGTCGTGTGAGAGACACGAGAACTTTACCCAAAGGACGCTTTAACCAAGCGAGCTTTCAAAAATTGACGAGGGTCAGCTACGCATCGTAGCAATGCCTAGGCGATCACAATAGAAAAGGAGAATGGAATGCCACCAACTGTCACTGTGCAAACACAAGGAAAGTCCGGCTCAATCAATCTTAAAACTTACTTAGTAAGACTACAAGGTCGTGGTCTTGGAGAGCGAATTCGCGCAGAAGACCACGAAAGTGCGGCAAAAAGGTTTCTCAGCAGAGTAGCGCGCAGAGATTTGAAATCGCGTAAGTATACACCAATTGTAAGGCGTGACGGCGTCACGGATGATGGTGTAAATTGGTGGATGGGAGGGCTTCAAAGGCGTGCAGCCGATGGTAATGGCTGGATAACAGATGATTATCTTGCGCAGTTTACGACACGAGAAGATTTGCAAGGTTCCTGAAATGGCTCAATCAATTCATCGCTACAACGTTCTCGGGTCACCGTATCAAGCTGTGCGAGCAGAAAGTTTTGTCGATGCAGCAGAACGGCTCCTTCGCCGCGAGGTGCGAAATCTCCACAAGAGGTCCAAAATACATTCCGTCCATATACGGCAAGAAGCTGGCAGCTTTGACGGAGAGTCGGAAATTTGGTGCGCAACAGTTCAGCTTCGTGAATCGGGTCGCTCAAGTGAGCTTTCTTGGGGTGGAGATTGCCGTGATGGGCGGCTAGCTCGGACGATCATAAAAATTGGTAAAGTAAAATGATATTTATTATTGCGACTTTTACCAAATAAGCTATTTACAATTATCAATTCTCACCGTACACTTTCATCTAATTTTTGGGGAGCGGGATCTCGAAATTAGATTTAAAATGAACGACCCACCATTGGTACCGTAACCCGCTATTTTAGGCCGCAACCACCACCGGCACCTCGTCCACCCGCGTCGTGTAACGCGGCGACCGCATCTCGTATTTTGTGGACCAGTCCCGCCTTGAGGCGAACCCGGCCGCTCCCAGTACGACGGCCCCGCGCCCGAACCGACGATTGCAGGCATCGAGGGCCGCCATCAGCGCCGCGCCATGCTCGCGGTCGAGTTGCCCGAGCCCCGGGAAGGCCCGCTGCGAGGCCACCAGGGGCACAAGGTAGGTAGCGACGATCCCGGCCTTGGAGTAGCGATACCCGTCCCTCCAGGTCTTCCTGACGCCGTGCAAGCACGCCTTCACAAGCATCTGGGTATCGTTCGACGCCTCGGGCAACGTCACCACCGTCGATACCGACCGCTGAGGCCGGTCGCGGTCACGCTCGGACGTGTGGAAGAAAACCTTGACATGATCGGTCCCGAGACGCTCTCCCCGCAGCTTCTCACCCAGCCTGGCGGCGTGCGCGGCGACCGCCTCCTCCATGGTTGAGAGATCCTCGACGCGGTTCGAGAAACTCCTGGTAACCGCGCATCCCTTCCGGGTGGGCGCCAACGTATCTAGGTCAAGGCACGCCTCGCCACGGAGCTCCCGGACGAGACGCTCGCCGACCACGGTCATGGCCTTGCGCGCCACGCGCGTGTCGAGATCGCGAACGTCCGCGGCGCTGTCGCATCCGAGCGCCTCCAACCGCCGGGTGTTGGCCGGCCCGACGCCCCAGATATCGCCCACCGGCACGCGGATGATCCAGTGGTCGTACTGCTCGGGATCGGTCAGGTCGCAAACCCCGCCGAGCTCCGGGTTATTCTTGGCGACGTGGTTGGCGAGCTTGGCGAGCGTCTTGGTGGGGCCGATCCCGACGCAGGTCGGGATGCCCGTCCAGGCCCGCACGGTCGCCCGCACGTCACGGGCGAGGGCTTCGCGATCCGACTCGCGCACGTCGGAGATGTCCAAAAAACTCTCGCCGATGGAGTAGACCTCGATGCGGGGGGAGAAGCTCCGGTAGACCGCGTTCACCAGGGCCGACATGTCGCCGTAGAGGGCGTAGTTCGAGGAGTAGACCCGGACGCCCTGCTGGCAGCACATGTCCCGGAGTCTTGAACCAGGGCTCGCCCATCCGGATGCCGAGCGCCTTGGCCTCGTTGGTCCGGGCAATCGCGCAGATCGGGTAATCGGGCCGTCGCCAGCCTTCCCCCCGTCGCGGATCGTGGCAAGCTGCTCGGTGGTTCAATCCGGTCAGCCGGCGTGATGCCCGCGACCGATCATCCGGGAGCAGGATCATGCGCTACTACGCCGGTCTGGATGTCTCGTTGGCGGAGACGTCGGTGTGCGTCATCGATGAGGAGGGCAAAATCCTCCGTGAGGCCAAGGTCGCAAGCGAACCGGAAGCGCTGGCGACGTGGCTCGGCGCTCTCGGCTTACCGCTGACCCGTGTCGGCCTGGAGACCGGGGCGCTGGCAGGTTGGCTGTGCGAGGAGATGACCGAACTCGGCGTGCTCAACATCGTCTGCATGGACGCTCGGCACGCCCGCGCCGCGATGGTCGCTATGACCCACAAGACCGACCGCAACGATGCGCGCGGTCTCGCCCAGATGCTGCGCACCGGCTGGTTCCGACAGGTGCATGTGAAGGCACGCCGGACGATGGAACTGCGGACCCTGCTCACCAGCCGCAAGACGCTGGTATCGAAGATCGGCGACGTGGAGAACCAGATCCGCGGCTCGCTCTGCCTATTTGGGATCAAGCTCGGCACCGCCAAGCGCCGGACCTTCTCCGAACGGGTCCGCGAGCTCACGGCCGACCTGCCGCGCGTGGCCGCCATCCTCGACGTTCTGTTGCACGCGCACGCGGCGATGCTGCTCTCGCTGGACCGACTCAACCGCATGGTGCTGGAGCTCGCCCGCGAGCACGCGGTCTGCCGGAGGCTGATGACGGTGCCAGGCGTCGGTGCAGTTGTCGGCCTGACGTTCATCGCCGCCATCGAAGACCCGGCCCGCTTCGCCAAATCGCGTTCGGTCGGGGCGATCCTCGGCTTGGTCCCGCGGAAGCACCAGTCCGGCGAGGTCGACCGGAACGGGCGGATCACCAAGACTGGCGACACCGAGGCGCGGACCGCACTGTTCGAGGCGGCGCACGTGATGCTGCACCGGGTCAAGAAATGGTCCGGGCTGAAGGCATGGGCCACGAAGGTGGCCCAGCGCCAGGGCAACAAGCGCGCGACAGTGGCGCTGGCGAGGAAGATGGCGGTGGTAATGCACCGGATGTGGGTGGACGGCACGACCTTCCGCTTCAGCGCGGTTGAGGTTCCGGCCGCCACGGCCGGGTAAGCGTTCCACGGTTCGCAGGGATCGAGGCGGAGTACGCTCAGCCTCGAAGGGTCGTCCTCACGGGGACGGGCGGGAGGTGAAGCCGGAATGACGGGTGTGCTGGCCTCTGGGCCAAGTCCGCTGTCGCATATAGGCTCGCCTCTCATCGGAACGCGATCATGTGGCGGTCTTCGTGCCGACCACGGACAGAAGCCAAGAGCCCCGTGAGTACGAATTCATAGCTGCACTAACGGCCCCTATGTGGAGGGAAGAATTCAATATGAGAATACCGAAAGTCACTAAAACTACAATTGTGTTCATGCTTTCTGCCATTTCGCTGTTTTTCTTGCAGACAGCAATTTGGGCGATATTGTTCCGTCCTTGGAGCGATTCGCTCGGATTCGGATTAGTGTTTACTCTAGCGACAATTCCGCTCTCGGCGACCGTTAGCCTGTTCGCCGCATTATGGGTCGCTCGTCGAACCTACCGCAGCACAAAAAATCATTCCCCCCAAACTTCGATCTGAAAGCCTGTGGATGGGTCAAACTACTTGACAGAAGAAGCCCGATTACAGAAGCCGTCGTTGTTCGACAGCACGATCACCGGCACCTTCGCCAGGCGGGCGTCGAAGACCCGCTCGCAAGAGCAGTAGAACGAGTTGCCGTCGGAGAGGACATAGGCCCGGGCGCTCATTCGCAGCGGCGGCGTGCGCAGACGGACCCGGAGACGACGCCCCAGACCTCGATGACGGCGTCGGGGGAGAGCTGGAATTCTGGGAAGCGCGGGTCCACATCCGGCAAAGTGTGGGCCGTTTCACTCCATCAGGGGGCTTGCGCGACTGGCCTCATAGATTTTAATCATTCCAATCTCAATATGACTTCCCGGTATCGGGAAGAGATCCTGGCCGAACCATACCGACAATGGCAAGCAAGAACGCATCCCCGATCCGCAGCCTGAGGCGCTATGCCGGCACCCGGCTCTTCGATCCCGGCAGCCAGGCCTACCTCTCGGTCGGCGACCTTGAGCTTCTGGTCCGGCAAGGGGTTCGGGTAAGCGTGCGCGATGCGGCGACCGGGCAGGACGTCACCGACGAGGTTGTGCGTCCGAACCTGCAGTGAAGGTCGCTGCTACCCCTCGGGACCATCCGCCTGTCCGCGTAGGCCAACCGGTGGGACTCCCCGTCGCTCAAGGCACGATGCGACGGGTCACAATGCTCGTATTAGGATCTCTACCTCAAGCCCCGGACGGTCCGACCGGTTGCGCAGGCGTAGCTCCAGCCCGCTCCGGCGCAAGCCCATCTCCGCGATGGCCAAGCCGAGGCAGCTCCCCGACGCGCTCTTGTGGTGTACCCTGAAGAAGCGCTTCCTGATACGCCATGGCCTTCAGTCTTTACCTCCATGGCATTGCATGGTCGGTGGAGCGGTCGAGCAATTCAGCGAGCAGGCTTGGTCCGGCTTGCAGTACCATTGCACAGAGCCCCTGCTGATGCATGACCCCGCGCAATGCTTGTGGGGGGTGTCGACGGGCTCGATGAAGGTGGCGGGAGCGTCCTGCCCCAGTTGCGATGGCGCGGCCACTGCGGTCGAGAGAAGACCCGCGATGGAAAGCAGGGTAATCAACCTTCGACGCGTGATGATGTTCGGCCGCCATGGCATCGATGGAAGTGCATACCCAAACCTCACCGTGATCGATGCGGCGCCCCACGCGCCGAGCGCGGTTCCCGTGACGGGGATCGTGTTCATGGCACGCATGCGATTGCCCGATGGCCTGTGAATGGTGGTCCCGACACGGGCGTTCGTGAGGGATATTCATTTGCTTATGCTGGAAGAGCTTCCGATGGCTTTGGGCACAGGCTCGATCTCGCACCCTTCAATGGGTGATGAAGAGCGGCGCGGGGCATTGCTTCAGCAGGGACTGGGTCACGCCGCCGACCAGCCATTCGCGGATGCGGGAATGCCGGAATGCGCCGATGACCATCATGTCCGCTCCCGTGAGGGCGGCATGGTCCCTCAGGGTCGCCGCGACGTCGTGGTCCCGGGCGACCGGAAGGACGGTGACGGTCACGGGTACGCCATGGCGCGCCAGATGCGGCGCGAACTCGGCGCCCGCGACGGATCGCGAAAGGTCCTTCTCGCCGACGACCGAGACGAGTTCCACCGCCTCGGACAAGCGTAGGAACGGAAGCGCGTCATTGACCGCCCTGGCGGCCTGGGCGCTGCCGTCCCAGCCAATCAGAATGCGGCGGCCGGCGAAGGTCGCGCGGCCTGGCGGCACGACGATGAGCGGCCGCCCACTGTAAAAGAGGACCGCCTCAATCAGCTCCCGGTCAAGATCGACGGTGTGTATCTCGGCATCCAGGATCGTCAGGTCGTGAAGGCGTGACCGAGCCGCGAGAGTCGCGATGATCTCGGGGTAGCCGAGATGCGGGGTCTCGGTGGTGCAGGCGACGCCGTATTGGACCGCATCGCCGCGGGCCTTGTCCGCCACGGCCTCGGCCAGGATGTCCAGGCGATGGTTCTCCCGGGCGACGCCTCCATCGGCGAACTCCGAGATCCAGGCGAATTCGACGAACATCCGCAGCGAGGCCGATTGAATCGTGAGGTGTGCCTTTGCAGCCGAGGCGAGTGAGAGCCCGTACCCGATGGCGTTCGAAGGCTCGCTCTCCTGCCCCTCTTGGGTGAGGGCGACCAGGATGTCGGATATGTGCATCGGTGCGGCCATGGAACCCCTCCAGCGCGTCCCGGGTGGCTTGCAGGCATCGGACGCCCACGTCCTTGATCCAGCGCAAGGAATGGTCGCGGCTTCCGTGACGTCATTCGGCTCGCGGTCCGTCGACCGCGGCGGGTCGGTCCGCTGCCTTGGCAAACGGTGGCCTCGCGTCCTTCGCCCCGACCCGGGCGGACATTCGAGAAAAGGCGAACCCGAGCATGCCGGTCCCGGCGATGGCGGTGTCCGATCAGGGTACCCAGGAACGGCTGTCGGCGGCGTCCGCACCAACCGCGGCAACCGGGTTCACCATAAACCGTTTGGGCTGGCTTCGGATCGGCCTGGTCGTCGTGACGCTCATGGGTCTTTGCGTGGGGCTCGCCGTACAGGCGACGGGTGCGGATTGGGCATCCTGGGTCTGGACCGCCGCGACGTCCCTCGTCCTTGCCGTGCTACTCTGGCAGATCGTCACCAGCCTTCTGCGCGGCGATATGGGGCTCGACGTCGTGGCCGCCCTGTCGATGGGCGGCGCCCTGGCCCTTGGTCAGTCCCTCGCTGCGGTCGTCGTGGCCCTGATGTATGCCGGCGGCCAATCGCTGGAGGTCTATGCCGACGGCCGAGCCCGTCGTGAGATGTCAGCCCTGCTGGCACGGCAGCCACGCTCAGCCCTTAGGGAGCAGGATGGCGGCCTTCGAGAGGTCCCCATCGCGGATCTGGTCCCCGGCGACCGCCTGCTGATCCGAACCGGCGACGTCGTGCCCGTCGATGGGCTCGTGGGTGCCGGGCGCGCCGTCCTGGATCAGGCCTCGCTCACCGGCGAGGCGCTTCCGGTTATTGTCGAGGCGAAGGCCGCCGCTCTCAGCGGCGCCATCAACGTCGGGCCGGCCTTCACGCTCGTGGCCGAGAGGGTCGCCGCCGAGAGCACCTACGCGGGCATCGTCCGCCTCGTGGAGGCTGCCCAAGCCGAGAAGGCGCCGATGGCGCGCCTGGCGGATCGCTATGGCCTCGCGTTCCTTGCCCTGACGCTCGTCATCGCCGGCGCAGCCTGGTTCCTCACCGGCGATCCGTTGCGGGCACTGGCCGTGGTCGTCATCGCCACCCCGTGCCCGCTGATCCTCGCCGTGCCGGTAGCGCTTGTCTCGGGCATGTCCCGGACCGCCAGGATCGGCGTCCTGGTCAAGGGCGGATCGGCGCTTGAGACGTTGGCCCGGGTTACCACCCTGGTCATCGACAAGACCGGAACCCTCACCCATGGGATAGCGAGGCTTCAGACTGTTCAGACCTTGGTCAGGCTGGACGAAAACGACGTCGTCCGAGCCGCTGCTTCACTGGATCAGGCTTCGGTTCATCCCACCGCCCGCGCGCTGGTGCAGGCGGCACACGGAAGGGCCCTAGTCCTCGTACAACCATCGGACGTGGTCGAGACGCCCGGAGAGGGCATCGAGGGTGTGGTCGGGAGCCAACGGGTTCTCGTCGGCGGCCCGCGCTTCATGGAGGCCCAGGGTGTCGACTTTCCGGTCATGACACCGCCGCCTTCGGGAACGGGACGTCCCTCGGTGACAGCAACTGTCCTCGTCGCCATCGACGGCGCCGCCGCTGGCGTCCTCGGCTTCGCCGATCCCCTGCGGCCGGAAGGAGGCGCAGCCCTAGAAGCCCTCCGCGCCACCGGCATCCGCCGCATCGTCCTCGCAACCGGCGACCGCAAGGCCATCGCCGATGGGTTGGTGAGGGGGTTGCCAATCGATGCGGTGGTGGCCGACCTCGACCCGGGTGGCAAGACGACCCTGATAACGGCTGAGCGCAAGGGCGGAGTCGTGATGATGGTCGGCGACGGGGTGAACGACGCCCCAGCCCTCGCCGCGGCCGATCTCGGCGTGGCACTCGGCGCGCGTGGCGCAGCGGCGGCCGCGGAAGCCGCCGGTGTCGTCCTCCTGGTAGACCGCATCGATGGACTAGCGCAGGCGATCCACATCGCCAAGCGGGCACGCGCCATCGCCCTGCAATGCGTGTTCGCCGGCATCGGCATGTCGACCCTCGGCATGGTGGCCGCGGCCTTCGGATACCTGTCACCCCTCCAAGGCGCCCTGATCCAGGAAGTCATCGACGTCGCCGTCGTCCTCAATGCCATGCGCGTGCTCGGCGGCAACGCGTGACGCCCGACATCACGTCCCGACCGCGGGGCGATGCACAGATCCTCCATGCAAAGGAGGGTTCGCTCGCCATTCACGATATCGAACGACCTGGATGCACCCGGGCGCATATCGGCCGATGGTCGAACGCCCCTCCTGGCTTACCGTGGGTGCGTAGCGGGGCAGAGTATCTCCATGCGGCAACCTCCACCGGAACCTTCCGTTACGGCCAGCGAGAACCCATGCAGCTTGGCGATGGCCGCGACGAGGCCGAGGCCAAGGCCATTGCCCTGCGTCTGCCTGGCTCGCTCCGCGCGATAGAACCGCCTGAACACCTGTTCGCGTTCGGCCGTGGGGATTCCAGGTCCGGTATCCTCGACGGAGACCACGGACAGGTCCCCACGTCGACCGAGGCCGACCCTGACCTGGCCATTCATCGGCGTGAACTTGATGGCATTGTCGAGCAGGTTCGACACAGCCTCGAAGATCAGGCTGCAGTCGCCTTCTATGACGGGCATCGTCCCCTCGACATCCAGGGCGAGGACGATCCCCTTCTCCTCGGCCAGGGGCTCGAACAGTTCCGCCGCCTCGCTCACCACGACCCCGAGGTCAACCGGACCGAAAGCGGCGCAGCGTCGGCCATGTTCGATCTCGCCGATGCGTAGCACCGCCGTCACCATTTCCAGGGTCTGGTCGATCCAGACCAACCCCTGGTCTACCGCCTCGCGCAACTCGTCGATGTCGCGGGCCTGCTCGCGGCCGCGCTCCAGCCGCAGCCGCAGGCGTGTGAGTGGGGTCCGGAGGTCGTGGGCCACGGCGTCACCTACGCCTCGCACCTCCTCGACCAGGCGCTCGATCTCGTCGAGCATGCCGTTGACGTTTTGTGCCAGGCGATCGAACTCGTCCCCCGCCGTCCCGACGGGAAGCCGTTGGCGCAGGTCCCCGTGCATCACCCGCGCGACCGCCGCCTCCGTTGACGCAAGCCGGCGCTTGGCGCGCCCGGCGAGCAGCACGCCACCGAGGATGGAGAAGGCCAGGGTCGGTCCCAGCGCGAGACCCAGGGCACGGATCACCGTGGCCTGGGCGCGGTCGATCTCGTCGGTGTCGTGCGCCACCACCACGATGCTGCCGTCGCTCAGGGCGATCCCCGCGGACCAGAGGTCCTCGTGCAGCCGCCGTCCCGCGATGGCGACCTGCGTGCCGATCCGATGGACCTCGCCGTCCAGTGGAAGGGCCTGCGGCCGCGCATCGAGATTGCCGGCGAGCTTCCGGCCGTCAGGGCTAAACAAGCCCGCGAAATGCACGCTGTGGAGGTCCTCGCTGACCCAGGTTTCGATGCGGGCACCCACCTTCGAGGGATCGCTGGCGGCGTACCTGACCTCATGTCGGAGGACCTGGGAGAGCTCGTCCTGCAGGAACGCGGCGGTCTGCCAGTACACGAAGGCGAACAGCACCAGCGAAAGCAGGGTCGACCACAGGGCGATGCCCAGCGCCCACCGGAATGCGAAGGAGCGGGTGAGCCTAGACATCCGGCGTCAGGGTGAAGCCCTCTCCACGGACGTTGTGGATCAGGATCGGCTCGCCCCCGACCTCCAGCTTCCTGCGCAGGCGCCCGACATGGACGTCGATGAGGTTCGACTTCGGCGTGAACCGGTAGTTCCAGACCTCCTCGAACATCATCGCCCGGGTGACGACCTGTCCGGGTCTCCGCATCAGGTATTCGAGGAGCTTGAGTTCGCGCGGCAGCAGATCGAGGTCGCGCAAGCCCCGGCGCCCGGTCCCGGAGATGAGGTCGAGCTCCAGGGTCCCCACCCTGAGCACCGTCTCGCGTGTGTCGGTGGGCCGCCGCAGAAGGGCCTCGATCCGGGCTGCGAGCTCCGCGAGGACGAAGGGCTTGCCCAGGTAGTCGTCGCCGCCGGCGCGCAGGCCATGGATGCGTTCGTCGACGTCGCCGAGCGCGCTCAGGACCAGGGCGGGTGTCCGGTCCCCGGCGCCGCGCAGGTCCCGCAGCAGGGTGAGTCCGTCCAGGCCGGGCAGCATCCGGTCGAGGATGATGGCGTTCCAGGACCCCGTACGAGCGGCGGTCGCACCTTCCGGTCCCGTGGCTGCCCAGGCGACCTCGTGTCCGCGCCCGCGCAGGTCGCCGAGGACCTCCTCCGCCGTGGCGGCATCGTCCTCGATCAGAAGCAGCTTCGCCACCCGGTCCTCTCTCGGGCCCTCGCCCCTGTCCCGTTCGTGATGTGGTTCGGAGCCGGTCCCACGACCACGAGTGTGAACGCGAATTTAATGGCACCGGTCATCACCCGGCTTATGTCTTAGAACGGCTCTAATATAACCAATGGACGACATCGTGCTGCTGGAGGCGGAGACAGGCGTGCCCACGAACGGTGAGGCAGGGATGGCCGGCCGCGAAGAGGCGCGCGAGCGCCTGAATGCGGTGCCATCGGGCACGGCGCAAAATTCCAGTTCAGCGTCCTCGAAGATCAAGCGTCGTTCGATCTGGGCCGTGGTCATCGGCTTGGTCGCGCTCGGGCTGGCCGGTTGGTGGTATCGGGATGCCGCAAGGCCGTACATCGAGCCGATCCTGGAGTCGGTCGGGTTGGTACCCGCCGCGACCGAAACGGCCACGACGACGAACGCAGCCGCTCCCGAACAGCCGGCCGAGGACAACGTCGTGCGGCTTGATGCCGAGGGACAACGGCGTCTTGGCCTGGCATTCGGGCAATCCGAGATGCGCCGGATCATCCTGCCCGTGCGCACGCCCGGCATGGTCGCCTTCGACGAGCGCCGGGTCACCCGGCTGAAGCCCCGGACCTCGGGCCGGGTTCTTAGCTTCGCTGTCCAGCCCGGCGACCGGGTGAAGGCTGGACAGACGCTGGCCACGCTCGATGCCTCCGGCGTCCTCGACGCCCGTAACGGCCTTGCAGCTGCCCAGGCCAGCCTCGGAGAGGCGCAGGCCACGGAGAAGGTCGCCGAGACCAACCTGAAGCGCGGCAGCGACCTCGTGAAGCTCGGCGGGGTTGCCCAGGCCGAAGTCGACCGGCGCCAGGTCGACCTCGCCAAGGCCCATGCCGCCACCCTGTCCGCCAAGTCGCAGGTCGACCTCTACCGGGCGCAGTACGAGCGCCTTGCCCCCGCGCCTGGGCAGGCCCCCGGCACCAGCGCAATCGTCTCGCCCATCGACGGCGTGGTGACGATGGCGGGGATCACCCTGGGCGAGGTGGTCGATACCAACCGCGACGCCTTCACCGTGGCGGATCCGTCGCAGATCCAGGTCCTGGCCAACCTCTACGGCCACGACATCGCCACCGTGAAGGAAGGCGACCGGGCGACCATCGAAGCCCCCGTCACGGCGCATCCGCGCTTCGAGGGCCGGGTGCGCTCGGTCAACGCGGCCATCGACCCGATGACCAACACCGCCCCGGCCCGCATTGAGATCGCCAACCCGGACGGAAGTTTGCGCGCCAACATGTTCGTCTCCGTCGAGATCGCCGCCGATCTCGGGCGCGAGGGCGTCACGGTTCCGGCCGCGGCGATCCAGCAGACCGAGAGCGGCCCCATCGCCTTCGTGCGCACCGGTGACGACCGTTTCGAAAAACGGGACCTCAAGCTCGGGGTCCAGCGCACCGACTGGGTCGAGGTGACGTCCGGCGTGGCGGCGGCGGAGACGGTGGCGACACAGGGCAGCTTTGGACTCAAGGCCATCATGCTGCGCGCCCTGCTCGGTTCGACGGATTGAGGCCGCGATGAACGCCTGGTTCGCCCTTCTCATCCGCCGTCGCTGGCTCGTGCTGATCCTCGCGTTCGCCGGCGCGGTCGGCGGCATCGTCAACCTCGAAGGCCTGTCCATCGACGCGGTCCCGGACGTCTCGCCGAAACAGGTGATGGTCCTGACCCTATCGCCGGGGCTGGGTCCGTTGGAGGTCGAGCGCCTCGTGAGCTTCCCCGTCGAGAACGCCATGGCGGGGGCGCCGGGACTTTCCGGGATACGCTCGACCTCACGCTACGGGGTCTCGGCCGTCTACGTCACCTTCGACGATTCCATGTCGATCACCGAGGCGCGGTCCCAAGTCTTCCAGCGCCTGCCGCTGGCGAAGACCATGATGCCGGCCGGCGTCGGCGATCCCGAGATGGGTCCGATGGCGACGGGGCTGGGCGAGATCTACCAGTTCGAGGTGCGCGGCCCGGGCTACTCGCCGATGGCGCTCAAGCGCATCCTGCAATGGACCATCGCGCCGAAGCTTAAGCTGACCCCGGGCATCGCCGACGTGAACATCTACGGCGGCCAGATGCCGACCTACGAGGTGCGCATCGCCGCCGAGAGCCTTCACCGCTACGGCGTGACGATGGCGCAGGTCTACACGTCGCTTGCCGAGAACAACGCCGCGCGCGGGGGCGCCTACATCGAGCACAACGACCAGCAGGAGGTCATCCGTGGCCTCGGGCTCGCCAAGGACACGAAGGATCTCGCAAACATCGTCGTGACGACGGGCCCCGGCGGCGTTCCAGTGACGGTCGCGACCCTGGGCGAGGTCGTCGAGGCGCCAAAGGTCCGTCTCGGGGCCGTGACGCACGACGCCGCCGGCGAGACGGTGGTCGGCATCGCAATGATGCAGCAGGGCGAGAACGCCAGCTCCGTGGTCGTGGCCGTGAAGCAGACCATCGAGACCCTGCGCCAGCAGCTCCCCCCGGGCGTCGAGATCGTCCCGTACTACGACCGCAGCACCCTCGTGGCGCGAACCATCCGCACCGTCGAGCACAACCTCATGGAGGGGGCTGTGCTCGTCATTGTCGTGCTGCTCCTGCTGCTGGGTAACCTCCGGGCCGGGCTCGTGGTGGCGGCCGCGATTCCCCTATCAATGCTGATGGCCTTCGCGGGCATGCGGCTGTTCGGGCTTTCGGGCAACCTCATGAGTCTCGGCGCCATCGACTTCGGCCTCATCGTCGATGGGGCGGTGGTGATGATCGAGAACGTCCTGCGCGCCCGCGGCGAGCATCCCGAGCGCCCGGCCGAGGAGGTCATCCGCAAGGCCACCGTGGAGGTGGCGCGCCCGATCCTGTTCGCGGTGGCCATCATCATCATGGTCTATCTGCCCATCCTCGCCCTCGAAGGGGTGGCGGGCAAGATGTTCCGGCCGATGGCGCTCACCGTCATCCTCGCGCTGGCCGGCTCCCTGGTGCTGACCATGACCCTGATGCCGGCGCTCGCCGCCATCGTCCTCGCCGGGCCCGGGATCGGCGAGCGCGAGACTCGCGTCGTTCACTGGGCGCGGAGCGCCTACACCCCGGTCCTCCGGCTCGCGGAGCGCCGCACCGGGACTACCCTCCTGATCACCCTCGGTCTATTCCTCGGGAGCTGTTGGCTCGCGACCCGCCTCGGGGGGGAGTTCCTGCCCAAGCTCTCGGAAGGCTCCATCGTCATCACCTCCGAGAAGCTGCCCGGCATCAACCTCGATGCCTCGCTCAAGGTCATGAACCGCATCGAGCAGACCCTGAAGGGCTTCCCCGAGGTCAAGCGGGTCGTCTCGCTCACGGGCAGCGCCGAGATCCCCACAGACCCGATGGGGGTCGAATCCACCGACAGCTTCATCACGCTGACCGACCCGTCGACCTGGACGACGGCGACCACCCAGGAGGGGCTCGTCGCCGCCCTCGACAAGCGCCTGCGCGCGGAGGTGCCGGGGGTGTCCTACGCCTTCTCGCAGCCCATCCAGATGCGGATGGACGACCTGCTGGAGGGCATCCGTGGCGACGTCGCCATCAGCCTGTACGGCGACGACCTCAAGGTGCTGAAGGACACGGCCGACGCCATCGTCCGCACGGTCTCGGGTGTCTCCGGCGCGGCGGACGTGAAGGCCGAGGCGCAGGCCGGCATGCCGGCGCTCTCCATCCAGGTCGACCGGGGCGCGGCCGCCCGCTATGGCGTCAACGTCAGCGATATCCTCGACGTGGTCGAGAGCATCGGCGGGCGCACCGCCGGGATGATCTACGGCGACGACAACTCCATCACCGACATCGTGGTCCGGCTGAAGTCCGCCGACCGTAGCGACATCGCGCGCATCCGCGACCTACCGGTCGGCCGGAACGGCAAGGCGCTGGTGCCGCTGTCGTTGGTTGCCTCCGTCGACGTGGCGACGGGTCCTGCCCAGATCAGCCGTGAGAAGCTCCAGCGTCGGATCTCGGTGCAGGCCAACGTTCGCGGCCGGGACGTCCAGAGCTTCGTCAGCGATGCGCAAGCGGCGGTGAAGGCGCAGGTGACCCTGCCGCCGCGCTACTCGCTGCAATGGAGCGGGCAGTTCCAGAACCTGCAGGAGGCGACGGGCCGGCTCTCCGTGGTCGTCCCGGCCGCTATGGCGGCGATCCTGATCCTGCTCGTGGTGATGTTCGGCGACATCCGCCTCGCCGGGCTGATCTTCCTCAACGTGCCCGTGGCCGCCACCGGCGGCATCGTCGCCCTGTACCTACGTGACCTGCCGTTCTCGATCTCGGCTGCCATCGGCTTCATCGCGACCTTCGGCATTGCGATCCTGAATGGCGTGGTGCTGACGAGCTACATCCGCGACCTCGAACGGATCGGCCTCGATGCCCGCGAGGCGGCGACCCGGGCCGCCGAGATGCGCCTGCGACCCGTTCTGATGACGGCGCTGGTGGCGGCACTCGGGTTCCTGCCCATGGCGCTCTCGACAAGTGCCGGCGCCGAGGTGCAGCGCCCGCTGGCCACGGTAGTGATCGGCGGCCTCGTCACCGCGACCCTGCTCACCCTCATCGTGCTGCCGGCGGTCTATCCCTACTTGGCGCATCTGCGGCTGCCGTGGCGCCGACGCGATGACGAGCGATCCGGGCTGGAAGCGAAAGGCGACCAGAGGGCCAGGGCAGATGGATAAGGGCGTCCGGGCCGCCATCGGGGCCACGACCCTCGCGGGTCTCCTGATCCTCGCTCCGGGTGCTCGACCGGCGTCCGCGGCGGACTTCGATTGCGCCGGATTCCTGAGGATGCATGGGATGCTGCGCAAGGCGTCGGCGGCCTGCGGCTTCACTGCCTACAACCCAACCATCGCTGATCGGGCACGTACCTGCTTCGATGCCGTCGGCAGTAACCATGGCGCCCAGGAGCTTTACGCGGGGGCTGCGGAATTCGAACGATGGCAGGCCGTCCGCCATCGCGATGTACTCTGCCAGACCCTGGCGGCCAAATTCCCGATGGTCGTCCGCCCCTGACCTCTTAAAAGTGGGCGCTACAAAACAGTAGCGCCGCATGATCACCCCCGGCAGATGGTCATTCGGGCCAGACCACAAACTTGTACCCGCTTGCGACGGCGCCTCCACACTGGCGGCCGGCTTTAGATCGCGTGTCAAAGCCGCCCTCGGTGCATTGCCATACAAGACGGCTTAGGTTGCCCCTCATCGGCTCGCGATCCTTGGCGCCGGTGACTGAGAGAGTCGTGCGCTTCCGCCACCATCTGGAAAGCGATGCGACGCCCGACCCCCTCAGGCGCTCATGGCCTATCTCGGCCCTACCCGTACGCACACGTATCCCATTGCCGAAGCCATCGCGGCGCATCAGTCCAGACTGCTCCAGGGCGCGGTGGTGTTGGTGCCCTTAAAGGCGCCGCCACGGCCTGGAAAGGTGTCCCCGATGCACCCGGCACGCGTCCGTTCGGTCGGCCGGACTTGTGAGGACGCCTTCCGCCTCCGCGTCATCGGCCGCGGCAAGGTGCTTATTCGGCGATGATCCAGATCAAGGCGGCCCTCGGACCGATATGGTCAGTGGTCCCTGGTCCTGATGCCGCGGAGGCTGACGGTCGGGAGAGGGAGGAAGCCATGCCGGACCTTCGCGTATCCGACCTTGCCCCTGCGGAGGACCATCCGGGAGGACCGGGCGATTTCTCGGCATATGCCCGAACCGGTCTTTCCCTCTCATCGACGGAACATGTCTCATGAAGCGCATTCTCTTCGCGTCGGCCGCCTTGGTCGGCTTACTCTCCCTTCTTCCGGTCTCGGCTGAGGCCCGACCGGGTGGCGGCGGCGGCGGCTTCCATGGTGGTGGCGGGGTCCGGGGCGGCGGCGGTGGCTTCCGCGGCGGCATGGCCGGCGGCGGGTTCCGCGGCGGGAACGCCGGATTGGCCGGGCGCGGTTTCGGTGTCGGCGGGCGCGGCGGCTTGGCCCGGGGCGGGCTCGGGATTGGCGGCGTGGGGCGCGGTGCGGCCCTGGGCGGCGCAGCGGGCTTCGGCGGCGGCCGGGGCTACGGCGGACGTGGCGTCTACGGGAACGGTTTGGCGAACAACCGTAGCGGTTATTACGGTGGTCGTGGCCATCGCCGCGGCTATGGCGGCCTGGATCTCGGCTTCGGGCTCGGCCTCGCCGGAGCCGGCATCGGCTACGGTCTCGGCAGCAACTACTATGGCGGCGGCTATTACGGTGATGATTACTATGGCGGCGGATATGCGCCGACCTATTACGGCGGGGCAACCGCAGTTGCGCCCCAGGGCGGCGATGTCGCCTACTGCATCCAGCGTTTCAAGTCGTATGACCGCCGCTCAGGGACCTACCTGGGCTACGACGGCGCCCGTCATTCCTGTCCGTGACTGGGCCTGATTGACGTTGAAGGGCACGCCTGCGCCATGCAGGCGTGCCCTTCTGCATTTCGGACGCGGAACGCAGGCCAGCCCCCTTGTCGCGCAGGCGAAGGCATTGATCGACGGCCATGCCGTGAAGCCATGGGACGGGCTTCGGTTCATCGAGCGGTTCGATTCTATCGAATGAGCCCCCATATCGCTTAAATGGACACCACGCGTCGGCCGGTCCGGACGAGGTGACCTGGGGGAGTTCCCTTCGACGCCTGGAACCGTCGCGTTGCGGGTCGCATGGGTGGACCATCATGGCAAGCGATAGGAGATGCCGTCATGAACGCGATCCGTCACCCGCAGGCCAAGGGTCGGGAACCGCCGACACGGGCCTGGGTCCCGACGATCCATGACGGCGCCTGCGTCGGACTTCCGGCGAACGACAATCGATATGGCGCGACGCCACCATCGGCGGGAGCTTTTGACTTGGCCCTCATGGTCGCCGGTCGGCTGCTTCTGGGGGCGAGTTGCATGGGTCTCATCGCAGCGGGGGCCTGCCTGTTGGGCATCGACCATCAACCGCGGTGAAGCGTACCCGACGAGCGTGCCTTAGATGGCCTTGCCGACGAGGTGGCCGATGCCGGCGGTGACCGCCATGGCCGCAACGCCCCAGAATGCCACCCGCGCGGTCGCTCTCGGGATCGCTGCTCCGCCGACCTTGGCCCCGAGCGCCCCGAGTACGGCCAGGAACACGAGCGAGGCGGAGGAGACCGAGTAGACGACGAGGCTGGTTGGAGAGACCGCAGCGACGAGCAGGGGTAATGCCGCCCCGGCGGAGAAGGTCGCCGCTGATGTCAGCGCCGCCTGGATCGGGCGAGCGGTGGTGAACTCGGAGATGCCGAGCTCGTCCCTGGCATGGGCGCCGAGCGCATCCTTGGCCGTGAGTTGGTCCGCCACCCGCAGCGCGAGGTCCCGATCAAGACCGCGCGCCACGTAGATCCCTGCGAGTTCCTCCCGCTCGGCCGCCGGGTCTTCTTCGAGTTCGCGCTTCTCACGTGCGAGGTCGGCCTGCTCGGTGTCGGACTGGGAGCTGACCGAGACGTACTCGCCGGCCGCCATCGACATCGCCCCGGCCACTAGACCGGCCGTGCCGGCGACCAGTATCTCACCGGAGGCGGCGGAGGACGCCGCGACGCCAACAATCAGGCTGGCCGTAGAGACGAGCCCATCGTTGGCGCCGAGTACGGCGGCGCGCAACCAGCCGATGCGGTCGATCAGGTGGTTTTCCCTGTGGGTGGGGCGCATCGGCGTCAGGGTCTCTCGATGGGGGTGGCGGAAGCGCGTCCGGGAAGCATCCGGGCGAGGACCACATCGTGCCAGAGGTAGTGGTGGACCAAGGCCGCGGAGGCATGGAAAAGGGCGACCGCCATCAGGATGTTCGCCGCGATCCCATGCCAATGCGTGAGTGGCCGGCGCCATTCCGGGTCGCCGACCTGCGGCAGCGCAATCGGTCCGACGAGTGTCACCCCGCGTACGAAGGCGTTGGCGATGCCGAGTCCGGCAATGACGAAGAGCAGCAGGTACAGGGCGGCGTGGGTCGCCTTGGCAAGTGTGTGCCACGGGCCGGGGTCTTCAACTGGAAGCTGACGGCCCCTGGTGTTCCGCCAGGCCAGCGACGTGACGATGACCCCGAGGAAGACGAAGCCAAGGACGAAGTGGGCCGACCAGATCCCCGAGCGGAGCGTGCCCTTCGGCACGACATCCTCCAGGAAGGTGCCGACCAGCCATAGACCGAGGACAAGTCCGGCCGTCAGCCAGTGCAGGGTGATGGTGGTACGGTCGTAGACGTCCGGTCGTGGGGGCATGTCGTCTCCTTTCGGTTGGGGGCACGACCGCACTCGGAAGGCGACGGACATGACTTGGAGGGCTCAGAGGCGTCGCAGGTCGATGACGTCGTCCCACGGATCGCGGGCGCCGCGCAGATCGACGTAGGCCACGCTCCAGGCGCACGGGCGCTCCAGCCTCGCCCGCAGCAGGATGTCCCTCACCGCGGGCCGGCCAAGCCATCCCGTCGGAGGGTCGAAGACGTCCAGCCTGATCTCACCCGGCGTGTCATGCTCCGACGAGCGCACGGCATCGGCATGACGGACGAAACACGTCTCGACGTAGCGTGCCATCGGTCCCGAAACGCGGACGTCGTGGTGGCTCCGCCCATGCGCGTCGTCGGTGACGACCCATGGTAGGTGATGGTCGTCGTCATGCCGGGTGTCGCCTCTTACCGGGGTGATGGCGATCTTGGGTCAGCAGCAGCAATCGGACCCCGACCCGCTCCTCACGAAATCCCCGTCGGGGAACACCGGCCGCCCGGTCATCTCACCGTGGAGTTCCCGTTCGGCCTGGAGCCAGAACTCGTCCGCGTGGCCATGCGGGCGGTCGCGCCGCTCCCAAAGGTGGAAGGCGCGGTCGCGGATCTCGCCGTGGGTCGGTCTCGTCTCGGGGGGCATGCGCTATTTCCGTAAGGGTCATGGTCGATGAGGACGGACTGCGGCGGTCATTCGGCAGGTGCCGCGGGCTGGGGCTTGTCCGGCGCCGCGCCCACCGACGTGGAACGACGTTTCCGCAAGGTGCCCTGGATCAGGGTGGCGATGGCGTAGCCCATGGCGCCGACGGCAAGCGCGGTGGCGAAGGGCGACGTCCCGCGGTGCCCGTCGCGCGTTGACCGTTCGGCCTTACGGATACCGGCCCGCCCACGCTCCAAGGTGTCCTGCGCAAGATGGGTTGCCCGTTCCGCGACGTCGCTGACGGCGTTGCTCGCTCGCGAAAAAATCTCGTCCGCGCCCCCCTCAATGCGACGACCATCATCGACGCCGGTATCCTCGTCGTCCGTGGACTGGCGATGCTCGTTGTGAGGCTTCGTCATGGTCGAGTTCCTTTTTCGCGGTTTGATATCCCCGCCGGGCCCGTGAGGACCGGTCGGGACGGCGCTTCGCTCAGACGACGCTGATGCGGTTCTCGACCGCGGTGGTGCCGGAAGAAGCCCAGGCGGCCCCAATTGCCTCGCGGCGCTCCTGCATGGTGCGCACGGTCCCATCGAGGTAGACGGTCCCGCCATCTGCCTTGACGGTCACGGTTTTCGGGTCGAACAGCCAGGAGCGATCCAACGCCTCGCTGATCCTGTCGCTGACGGCCTCGACGTCGACCTGCGGCATGACCGCGATGCGGTTGTTCACCGCGACGACGCCCGACAGCTGTCGGATCTCCCGTTCGGAGACCTCGGCCTCGAAGCGGTGGTCAACCTCGCCGGTCAGGGTGACGATCCCCTTCGAGACCTTCACGAAGACGCGGTCCGGCGGCACGGCGACGTTCCAGGCGAGACGGGCGATGGCCGTCGCGGCGATGTCCTCGTCGGACCGCTTGCGGGCATAGCGCACCACCACCTCGATTTCCTGGACGAGGGCCCTCACGCCCCTGACGCGGCAGGCGGCAGACTCGGCGGCGATCTTCTCGTCGGAGGTTTCGACCTGGCCGGACAGGGCGACCACGCCGTCCTTGGCCGTGACGCCGATCTCCGACGACGTCACCGCCGGGTCCCAGATGAGTTCGGCCGTGACGCGGTGCTGCAGGCTGGTGTCGTAGGACATGACGGTCTCCTTGGGGCTGCCGAAATCGACGGTATGGGGAAGGGCTTGGCGGCCCCGCGCCGGGCGGGGCTGCCCGGCGTCCACGGCGAGGGGTCTTTCGACATCCGGCCAACGTAGGCGGTGAGGCGGACCCGATCCTTGATCCAGCGCAAGGATCGGTCGGGACGATGCGGCCATCCTCGCGTCGGGATCGGTCGAACCAGGGCACGACCGGCAATCAGGGGTTTCTCCCGTCATGAACACGCACGTCGCACCGTGGACCGATGCCGCCGACGACGACCGGGTCAGGCCGATCTCGGCGCCGCTCGACCCGTTGGCCGAGAGCCTTCGCATGATGGGGCTCGCCGTCGTCGGATCGGCGGCCGTCGTATGCCTGATGTGGCTCGTATCCTGAGGGCCATAGCGGACGTCGCCGTACCGACAAGGCGGCTCGAAGCCTGGATTTTCGACGTTGACGGGGTCCTGCTCGCATCGCCCCACGAACGCGCCTGGCGGGAGGCGCTTCATGGCATCGCCGACCCGGCGCGCCTCACCACCGCGATGTATCAGGCCTGCGTCGCGGGCCGCTCGCGGCTGGACGGGGCCCTCGCCGCCCTGACAGCGCTGGGCGTGGCGGACGTCGGGCGTGTCGGTCCGGCCTACGCCGCCGCCAAGCAGCGCCGCCTGGAGGAGATATTCGCGGCGGAAGGGGTCGTCGCCTTCCCGGACGCGCTTCGCCTGGTCCGCAGGCTCATGGCTGAGGGCTGGCCCATCGCCGCGGCCTCGTCGTCCAGGAATGCGGAAGCGATGATGCGCACGGTGACCCTCGACCCCGGTGGGACGCTGTTCGACGCATTCCCCGTCACGGTCTGCGGCCGAGACCTTTCGCGCGGAAAGCCCGATCCCGAGATCTTCCTGCTGGCGGCCGCTGAACTCGGCGTCGACCCAACCAGGTGCATCGTCGTCGAGGACGCGCCGGCCGGCATCGCGGCGGCGCTAGCCGGCGGCATGGCCACCCTCGGCGTGGCAAGGGTCGATGACGCCGACGGCCTGCACGCCGTCGGCGCCGAGCGCGTGGTGGCGAGCCTTGACGAGGTCCTCATCCCCGAGCGGGCGGCATCCACCAAGCACCGGCCCGCCGCATGACAGGACCACGCCCGATGAACCATGCATTCCGTCCGACCGCCGACCCGGCCTGGCTCCTCAGCGAGGTCGGGTACGACCCGCTGCGCGAGAGCAGCTTCGAGACCCGCTTCGCGATCAGCAACGGCTTCCTCGGCCTCCGGGGAGCGCTCGCGACGGATCTCGGCGCGTGCCGGACGCTTCCCCCGCGCACCTACGTTGCCGGGCTGTTCGACACGGCCCTCGTGGGCGCCCCAATCCCCGAACGCCTTCCGGCCCCCGACTGGCTCCAGCTTAGCATCGGCTTGCCGGACGGCCCCTACCTCGCCTGCCCCGACCCGTCGTCCCGCGACGTGACCCTCGACATGCGACGCGGCCTCCTGCTGACCCAGGTGCGGCAGCCTCCGGGGGCGGCCCTCGACATCCGCCTGTCCACGCTTCGCCTTGTCTCGCTGGATATGCGCGGCATCGTCCTGCAACGGGTCGAGCTCGCCGTCGAGCGGGGTATGGGTGAGATCACCCTCGACGTGACGTCCGGGGAGGCGTCACCCCTTCTCATCCCGGTCACGGCGGAGCCCGACCTCGGCGTCTGGCACACGCGGCAATCCGGCAAGGCCCTGGCCATCGCCATCGATGCCGCGGTAGTCATCGATGGACGGACGCAACTCCCCACCGTGCGAACCGCCGGCAGGCGGTCCTGGAGCCTGTGCGTCCAGGCCGGCCAGACCGTCGTGCTCCAACGCATCCTCGCCGTGGCGCGCGGCGACGAACCCGTGGACGATCCGGGCGGACGCGCTCGCTCCGACCTCGCCATCGCGACAGGGCTCGGGTGGCGCGGTCTCCTCGAACGCCACGAGACCGCCTGGCGCGAGCGATGGGACCGCAGCGACGTCGTGGTCAAGGGCGACCCGGAGGCACAGAGGGCGTTGCGGTTCGCCGTCTTCCATCTCAACGGCGCGGCTGACCCCGGTGACGAGCGCGTGTCCATCGGCGCCCGAGCCCTGACGGGGGACGACTATCTCGGCCACGTCTTCTGGGACACCGAGATCTTCCTGCTGCCGTTCTACGCGATGACGTGGCCGCAGGCCGCCCGCGCCCTGCTGACGTACCGCTTCCGCACCCTCGACGCGGCACGGGCCAAGGCCGCCGGGATGGGGTGGCGCGGTGCGCTCTACGCCTGGGAGTCCGCGGACACCGGTGACGAGGCGACCCCGGCCCAGGTCATCGGTCCCGACCGCAAGGTCGTCGACATCCTGTGCGGCACCCAGGAGCAGCACGTCAGTGCCGACGTGGCCTACGCCATCTGGCAGTATTGGCAGGCGACCGACGACACGGCGTTCCTGCTGGAGGCCGGCGCCGAGATCATCCTGGAGACGGCGCGGTTCTGGTGGAGCCGCGCGGGCCTCGAAGCCGATGGCCTCCACCACATCAGAGGCGTCATCGGACCGGACGAGTACCACGAGACCGTCGACGACAACGCCTTCACCAACGTGATGGCGCGGTGGAACCTCCTTCGCGGCCTGGACGTGGCGGCGCTGATGGGCGAGCGCTGGCTGGACCAGTGGGCGACGCTCTCGACACGCCTCGGCCTGGCCGCCGACGAACTGGAAGGCTGGCGCAGGACCGCCGCGGCAATGGCGACCGGGCTCGATCCGGAGACCGGCCTGTTCGAGCAGTTCGAGGGATACTCCGACCTAGAGCCCATCGACCTGTCGGCCTACGCCGGGCGCTCCGTGCCGATGGACGTCGTCCTCGGGCGCGAGCGCACCCAGGCCTCGCAGGTGGTCAAGCAGGCCGATGTCGTCGCCTTGCTTGCCCTGCTGCCCGACGAGTTCCCGGGCGACGCGCGGATGGTCAACTTCGACCACTACGCCCCGCGCTGCGGCCACGGCAGCTCCCTCAGCCGCGCCCTGCACGGGGTCGCCGCCGCACGGCTGGGACGGTCGGAGGTGGCGCTGGGCTACCTTCGTGAGACGTCAGCCATCGATCTCGGCGACAGCCACGTGGCCATCGCCGGCGGCGTCCATATCGCGGCCCTTGGCGGCATCTGGCTGGTGGCGGTCTTCGGGTTCGCCGGTCTCGTGGTCCGGAACGACGGCCTCTCGTTCGCGCCCCGGCTGCCGGCCTGTTGGACGAGGCTCTCCTTCCCGATGCAGTGGCGGGGCCGGGACCTCGTCGTCACGGTCGATCCCGTGAGGAACGTCCTCGACGCGACCCTGAGGAGCGGCGACGCGATGGTTGTCTCAGTCGAGCACGTTCGTCGGACGCTCAGGGTCGGTGCCCCGATCAGCATCCCGCTCCCTCCGTCGACGTACCCTGTCGCGGCTTGAGCGGTCGCCGCGTTTTGATCCTGCGCAAAGCTCGATGGTGCCGTCCGGTCCATCAAGGGGCCTGTTCGGCGCGGCATGCGGCCGACCCGGGAGCACCCCCATGGACGACACCCTGCTTCGACAGCACATCCTCGACGAACTCGACTTCGACCCGAGCGTCGGCTCGGCGCATATCGGCGTCGCCGTCGACGAGGGCGTCGTCAGCCTCTCCGGATGCGTCGGGACCTATTCCGAGAGGATCGCGGCGGAGAAGGTCGTCCAGAGGGTGCGCGGCGTACGCGCCATCACCGAGGCGCTCGAAGTGCGCGGACCGGAGACGGAGAGGACCGGCGACATCGAGATCGCCGGACGCGTGCTGAACGTCCTCGCCTGGGACGCGCGCATCCAGGCGCACGGCATCCAGGTCAAGGTCGAACGGGGCGCCGTCACGCTCAACGGGTCGGTCCCGTACCACTTCCAGAGCATCGCCGCCGCCTCCGATGTCCGGAGGCTGACGGGCGTGACCGACGTGCTCAACCTCCTCGCCGTGCGTCCCCCGGCCGAGGCTGTCGACGTGAAGACCAAGATCCTCGCGGCCCTGAAGCGAAACGCCAAGCTGGACGGCGACGCGATCCGGGTCACCGTCGTCGATGACGAGGTCACCCTCGAAGGCTTCGTGAACGCCTGGCACGAGCGTGAGGTCGCCGAACGGGCGGCCTGGTCCGCACCGGGCGTGCGTGCGGTCGTCGACCGCCTGATACTGGCATGACCGCGCTGGCGATACCGTTCCCGACCCGCTCGGCCGTTGAGACGGCAAGGGACCTTCATACCGACATCCTCGACGGGCTGAGCGGCGCGGAGGTGTCCGAGCGCCTGGCCCGCGACGGTCCCAACACGCTCCCGAAGGCGGCGCCCGCCTCCGCGGTCAAAATCCTCCTGCATCAGTTCCAGAGCCTGATGGTGGCGTTGCTCATCGCCGCCTGCGGCGTCGCGCTGGCGCTCGGGGAACGCATCGAGGCCGGGGCCATCCTCGTCGTGATCCTTCTCAACGCCGCCATCGGCTTCGTCACGGAATGGAAGGCCGCCGCCGCCCTCGACGGATTGCGCAAGCAGGCCGTCTCGCTCGCCCGCGTCGTCCGGGACGGCAGGGACCACCAGGTCGAGACGGCCGACCTCGTCGCCGGCGACGTCGTGCTCCTCTCGGAGGGGGACCGCGTGCATGCCGATGGACGGGTCGTCGAGCAGGCCCGCCTCCAGGTCGACGAGGCCGCGCTGACGGGCGAGTCCCTGCCCGTCGCCAAGTTCGCGGATCCGGTTCCCGATGACGGGGCGGCCCTGGGCGACCGGACGAGCATGGTTCACGGGAGCACGGCGGTCACCGCCGGCCGCGGTCGCTACATCGTCACCGCCACGGGCCCGCGTACCGAGATCGGCCGTATCGGGGCGCTGATCGCGGGGGTCGCCGAGCACGGAACGCCACTGGAGGCGAAGCTCGCCCAGCTCAGCCGCGCCCTCCTCGTTATCGTCCTCGCCCTCTGCCTCGTCATCATCCTGGTCGGGTGGCTCCGGGGCAACGCGCTTCTCTACATGGTCGAGGTCGGCATCTCGCTCGCCGTCGCGGCCGTGCCCGAGGGCCTTCTCGCGGTGACGACGATGACGCTCGCCATCGGCATGCAGCGCATGGCCCGCATGAACGCGTTGGTCCGCCGGCTGCCGGCGGTCGAGTCCCTCGGGTCGACCACGGTGATCTGCACCGACAAGACCGGAACGCTCACCCGCAACGAGATGACGGTTCGGGCCTACGACGTCGCCGCACGGCGGTACGAGGTCACCGGGGCGGGGTATGCGGCGGCGGGTGGGTTCACCCTCGACGGGGAAGCCGTCGACATCGTGCATGACGAACCCCTGAGGCTCGCTTTGCGCATCGGCGTCCTGTGCAACGACGCCAGGGTGGACAGGTCCGGCGAGGTCGCCACGGCCCTCGGCGACCCCACCGAGGCCGCGCTCATCGTGGCGGCCGAGAAAGCCGGGCTGGACCTCGCCGACCTCGCGCGTGCCTATCCGCGGATCGCGGAGATACCGTTCGACAGCGACACCAAGCTGATGGTGACGGTGCACGCCACGCCGGAAGGCACGCACGTCGCCTACGTGAAGGGCGCGCCGGCGGAAGTCCTGAAAGCCAGCGTGTCGGTCCTGAGGGCGGGCGGCACCGCGTCTTCGTCATCGGCCGAACGCACGCGCATAGAAACCACGAACGAGGTGCTGGCGTCGTCGGCGCTGCGCGTCCTCGGGCTGGCCCATCGCGTGTTGCCTGACGGGTTCGTCGAGGCGGACCTCACGCGCGACCTGACCTTCGTAGGCCTCGTCGGGTCGACCGACCCGCTGCGGGACGGCGTCAAGGCCACCATCGCCACATGTCGCGCGGCGGGAATCCGCACGGTCATGATCACCGGAGACCAGGAGGCGACGGCGGCCGAGATCGCGCATCAACTCGATCTGGACGTCGCCCCGGACGGGACCGCCCTTAGGACCGTCCACGCCAGGGACCTCGCCGGTCTCGACGATGCCGGCTGGCTCGCCGTGGTGGCCGACGCCGCCGTGTTCGCCCGGGTGTCACCCGAGCACAAGCTGCGGATCGTCGACGCCCTGCAGCGGCGCGGGAACGTGGTCGCCATGACCGGCGACGGCGTCAACGACGCTCCCGCCTTGCGCAAGGCGGACATCGGCATCGCCATGGGCATCAGGGGCACCGAGGTGGCCAAGGACGCCGCCGACATGGTCATCACCGACGACGACTTCTCGACCATCGTCGGCGCGGTCGAGCAGGGGCGGGTGATCGTCAGCAACATCCTGCGCTTCATCCACTACCTGTTCTCGTGCAACCTCGCCGAGATTGTCACGATGTTCGCCGCCGTCATGATCGGCTGGCCCATGCCGCTCGGCGTGATGCAGATCCTATGGCTCAACCTCGTCACGGATATCTTCCCGGCGATGGCGCTCGCGCTGGAGCCGTCCGATCCCGACGTGATAGCGCGGCCGCCGCGCGACCCGAAGCAGCCCCTGATGACGCCGGCCTTCGCCTGGCTGATCGTCTGGCAGGGCCTGCTGCTCGCGGGATGCACGCTCGCCGTGATCGCCGTCGGGATGGAATGGTACGGCGTCGGCGAGGAAGGCCTTCGGCACGCGGTGACGGTCGCCTTCATGACCCTGGCGATGACCCAGGTCGTGCATGCCTTCAGCGCCCGCTCGCGGTGTCGGTCCGCCCTCACCGCGAACCTGTTCACGAACGCTTGGCTCTGGGGGGCGACAGCGACATGCGTCGGATTGCAACTCGCCGCCGTGTACGTCCCGTTCCTGAGGCAGGTGCTGCATACGGTGCCGTTGACGATGGCCGACTGGGGCGTCGTCGGGCTGGGTGCCCTCACGCCGTTCGTGGTGATCGAGCTCGTGAAACTCGGTCTGGGATCGGGCCGACCATAGCCTATCGGTCGGAAGCCGACGCCAGGTACCGTCGGCTACCGACCCAACCTTACGGTCGTTCAGCGGTTTGCCCGAAAGCTCTCGCGGTCCCACTAGGCATCTCGACGCGGTCGCAACTCCACGATGTTCGGGGCCTCGATGCCGGCGGTCGTAGGCGGGCCGAGAACGTCGGCGATCTTTCGGGCGAGTTGCTCCCGCTTAAACGGCTTGCCGATAAGATGGACCCCGTCGTCGAGGCGACCGTGGTGGACGATGGAGTTCTCGGTGTAGCCCGACATGAAGATCACCTTCACCTCCGGGCGGATGGCGGCGATGCTCTCGGACAGGTCGCGTCCGCGCACCTTTCCCGGCAGCACCACGTCGGTCAGCAGCAGGTCAACCTGCGAAGCGTGGAGCCCGAACATCCGCAGGCCCTCCTCGCCGTCGGCCGCCTCCAGCACCCGGTAGCCGAGGTCGGAGAGGATCGCACAGGCGATCTCGCGCACCGCTGCCTCGTCCTCGACCACCAGCACCGTCGCCGAACCGCGGGGCAGGTCGATGGGGGCGGACGTGCGGGTCGCAACGACCGCGACGGCTTCCATGGCGCGCGGCAGGTAGATCTTCACCGTCGTGCCCTGGCCGGGCTCGGAGTAGATCTTCACGTGCCCAGCCGACTGCTTGACGAAGCCGAACACCATCGCGAGGCCGAGCCCGGTACCCTTGCCGTCGGGCTTGGTCGTGAAGAAGGGCTCGAACACCCGCGCTACGACCTCGCGCGTCATGCCGTGGCCGGTGTCCGAGACCGCCACCATGGCGTAGTCGCCGGCCGTCACCTCGGTGTTGTCGCGGGCGTACGCCTCGTCCAGCACCTTGTTGCCGAGCTCGATGGTGAGGCGGCCGCCGCCCGGCATCGCGTCGCGGGCGTTCAAGGCGAGGTTGAGGACGGCGCTCTCCAACTGCGCCGGGTCCGCCATGGCCGGCCAGAGCCCGGCGGTCTCGACGTAGCGGACGTCGATGTGCTCGCCGAGGGTTCGGCGGAGGAGCGGCACGAGGTCGGGCATGGTGGCTGCAAGGTCGATGGCGGCCGGCGCCAGCGGCTGCTTGCGGGCGAAGGCCAGGAGCTGGCCGGTCAGCGTCGCACCGCGCTGGGCCGCCCAGGCCGCGCGCTCGATCCTTTGCTGCAGCTTGGGATCGTCGCCCGCCTTGGCGCGCACGAACTCAAGGTTCCCGACGATGACCTGCAGAAGATTGTTGAAGTCGTGCGCAATGCCCCCGGTCAACTGCCCGATGGCCTGCATCTTCTGGGCTTCCCGCAGCACCCCCTCGGCCTGGACGCGCTTGGTCATGTCGGAAAGGGTCAGCACGAACCCACCGTCCGGCATCGGGGTGCGGCGGATCTCAAGGTGGTGGCTGTCGGCGCGTTGGCGCTCGTAGGTGACCGCCTCACCAGCCCTTTGACTACCATGTCGGATCTGATCCTCGGTCTCCAGCGCGGGTCGCCCCGGCTCCGCGGTGTGCTCCACGAAAGCGGCGTAGGCGGTGCCGGGCCGCACCATGGCCTTCGGGAGGTCGAGCAGGACCTGGAAGCAGTGGTTCCAGCTCTTGAGCTTTTGGTCCTGTCCGAACACCCCGACGCCCTGACTGAGGCTGTCGAGGGTGGTGCGAAGGCGCAAGGCGAGATCGCGCTGGCTGGCCTCGGACTCGTAGGAGCGCGACCATGCCTGGTTCAGAAGGCGCGCCGCAGCCAACAGGACAAGGATGGCGAGCCCGGAGCCGCCGATGACCATCCAGCGCACCCAGCCGGCGCGGGCGTCGTTCTGGGCGACGCGTTCGGTGAGCAGCTTCTCCTCGTCGGCCAGCATCGCAGTGAGGGATGCCTCGGCATCCCTCATGTAGGCGCGGCCGGTGTCGGCGTTGATGATGCGCAGCGCCGTTTCCAAACCAGAATCGCGGCGCGCCTGAACGGTCTGGGCGAGTTCTTCCAGCTTGTGCTGGATCACGGGGGCGAGGTCGCGCAACCGCCGCTGCTGCACCGGATTGTCGGCGGTAAGCTTCTGCATCTCGCCCTGGAGCACGCCGATGCGGTCACGGGCAGCATCGTAGGGTGATAGGTACTCGTCCTTGCCGGTCAGGACGTAGCCGCGCTGGCCGGTCTCGGCGTCACGCAGGGCGATGGAAAGGTCCTTCAGCGTGCCGAGGACGTCGTAGCTGTGCTGCGACCATTGCCGCGCGTCGCGGGAGGCGTTGAGCCGCTCCCAGGTCATCGCGCCGACGAGGGCGAGGATGACCAGCAGGACCGCGAGGATCAAGAAATTTGCGCGTGCTACGAGGTGCTTGGTCATGCCATCGTTCCCCGCGTTCGCCAGCCATGACCACCGGCATGAGCCGAGACCATGATCCCTGCCACCCAAAGGTGGGTGAAGGCGGACGCTCGGGAACCTAGGCTTCATTCATAGCACGGAGCACGGCGATTGAATGGGAAATACAGTCACGGAAAACCGTCGTGCGATGGTGCCTTTGAACACGCGGGGCCGAGCGCAAGCGGCCATCCAATGAAGGGCCGCGTCCCGACGATGTCATCGCAACTCTCGGGCATACGACAACGCTGTTCCGGTTTCGCTACACCCGGACGGACCCACGACGGGGTGGGCGCTGCTGTGCCTCGACTGGCCCTGGGACAAAGCGGGGCCCGTCCTCCTCGATGCGGTTCGAGCCGTCGCGCCCTGTGACCGCATTCGGCCGCGGCTCGTTCTCGCCGACCCGATTGTTGCCCCAGTGGACTAGGGATTGAGAGACGTGCGCCGCTCATGCAACCGAGAAACCGATTCACCGTTGACCGATGGTTCCATCCTTCGGCCCGCCGCAGTCTCAGCCCCATCGGAAGAGTTTCGTCTGCGTGACCGTACTGGAAACAACACGTGTGACGCGTAGCGATGCGGAGGGGCTTGAGGGGATCGAGCTTCGTCTGCTGAAGGCGGCGGTCGATGCGACCGGCGAGGCCATCCTCATCACCGATGCCGACGTCCATGAGGACGGACCGAGGATCGTCTACGCGAACCCGGCCTTCACGCGTCTGTCGGGGTACGAGACGCACGAAGTCATCGGACGCAGCCCGCGCTTCCTTCAAGGTTCGGGAACCAACCGCGGCATCATCGACCGGATGCACGACGCGCTGGCGGTCGGGAAATCCTTCCAGGGGGAGGCGCTGAACTATCGCCGGGACGGATCGACCTACGTGGTCGAGTGGCTGATCACCCCGGTCCACGATGCGGACGGTATCATCACCCATTGGGTCTCGGTGCAGCGAGACGTCACCGAGCGCCGAGCCTTCGAGGACCGACAGGCGATGATGGTGCGGGAACTCCACCATCGCGTGAAGAACACCCTGGCCACGGTGCAGGCCGTCCTCAACGCGACCCTGCGCTCCTCCGTGTCCATGGCGGAGTTCGGGCGGGCCTTCAGCGGGCGGATCATCTCGCTCGCGCGAACGCACGCCTTGATCACGGAGGACGAGTCGCAGGTCGCGTCATTCGAGGGTCTGCTAAGGGCGGAGCTCGAACCCTACAACGAGAATGGTCGGATCTCGCTTCGGGGACCAGCCCTGCTGCTGTTCTCGCAGCTGGCGGTTCCGGTCGGCATGGCCTTGCATGAGTTGACCACCAATGCCCTTAGGCACGGCGCGCTGGCCCACCCTGGCGGACGGATCGTCGTGACCTGGACCGTCGAGGATGAAACGGACGGGCCATGTCTCGTCTGGGTCTGGAACGAGCACGACGGACCACCGCCGAGCCTGCCGACCCGCGAGGGGTTCGGCACGCGGGTCCTCAAGAGGATCCTGACGGCCCAGGCGGCGGCCAAGGTCGACGTGGTCTTCGAGGCCGACGGCCTTCGCATCGAAGTCCGGGTTCCCCTCGTGAGGCCGTAGCAGAAGAAATTCGATGCTTTGTGCCCACGCCGAACGTCCGTGACGGCTGAGTGACGGACCTTGACCCTTCATTTAGAAGAGGTCGTCCCGCCGACGACCCCGGCCGGGCGTCACGAGGATCGTCGGCGCTTCCCATAAGCAGTCGTAGATTAGCCTTCGTCCAGTGTCGGATCAGGGGTTTCTCGGAAAACGATCCAGCACGCCTGGGCCCTCAAGGAAGGGCCCAGGTAAGCGGCGCATTCGATTTTGTACATTGTATCCGTCACTGAACCTTCTTGAACAGGTCCTGGAAGATCAGTGGGCCCCAGGTGCGACCGCAAGCGTGCACCAGAGCGCCACCCTCGTCGAACTTTCCCAGCTTCACGGGTGCGAACCCGAGCCGTTTGGCTAGATCTGCCACGGGGGCGACCGCGTCCTCGTCGTCACTCGACAGAAAGACGACCCGGTGGCCATCCTCGATGACCGGATCGGACGCCAGGGTCGCCGCAATCAGGTGGTTGAAGCCCTTCACGAACTTGGCGCCCGGGAACGCCTTCGCGACGAAGGCGGATGACGGCAGGCCGTCCAGCTCCTCAGGAGACACCCCATAGGTATTCATGGCGTCGATGACCGTCTTGCCTTCCCAACTCGGCAAGCCCCTCGCAACCTCGCGATGCTCCCCGAACGGGACCGCCAGAATGATCGTGTCGGCCTTGAGGGCTTCCTGCAGCGACTTGGCCACGACCGTTGGTCCAATCGCCTGAGCCTGTGGCGCCAACGCCTCGGGCGCCCGGCGGCCTGCAACCGTCACGTCGATGTTCTTACGGGCAAAGGCGTGGGCGAGAGCCTCGCCTATCTTACCGAAACCTATAATCGCATAGGTCATCATACATCTCCAATCGAGGTCGATATTGAATCCCATGCCTTCAAAGGCCCTGGGTTAATTGTTTTGTTGCGTGGCGACCTTCGAGCTAGGCGTCATCTACGCCATTGCTCTCACCGTTCGCCCCGAAGCCTGGGCTTGGCGCGTCAGAGTTGCGCCAAGCCGCCGTCGACGGCGAGCTCGCTGGCTGTCATGAAGCTGCCGTCCGGCGACGCGAGAAAGGCGGCCGCCGCCCCGATCTCCGACGGATCGGCCATGCGCTGGAGCGGGGTCATCGAGGCGAAGACCTTCTGGCCCTCCTCGCCGAGCGCTTCCTTCGCAAGGTCTGTTGCCGTCGCACCCGGCGACAGTACGTTGACACGGATGCCGGTGCCCTTCAGTTCCTCCGCCCAGGTCCGCGCGAGATTGCGCACGGCCGCCTTGCTCGCGCTGTAGGCGCTCATCGCCGGGGCGCCCGTGGTGCCGGCGCTCGAACCGGTCAGGATGATCGAGCCGCCCTCGGCCATCAGCGGCAGCGCCTTCTGGACCGTAAAGATCGTACCCTTCACGTTGGTGTCGAAGGTTTCGTCGATGTGCGAGGCGGTGATCTCGCCGAGCTTGAGCGGGCTTCCCGCCCCGGCATTGGCGAAGACGATGTCGAGGGTCCCGCGCTCGGTCTTAACCGCCGCGTAGAGTCGGTCGAGGTCGGCCTGATCGGAGACCGAGCCCTTCACCGCGCGGGCATTGGGCCCCAGGTCTGCCACGGCGGCGTCGAGCGCTTCCTGCCGGCGGCCGAAGAGGAACACGAAGGCACCCTCCTCGATGAAGCGCTTTGCCGCAGCGCGGCCGATGCCGGTAGCGCCGCCGGTGACAACGGCGGTCTTTCCATTCAATCTGTTCATGTCATGCATCCTTTGTGGGACTGGGCGGAAGCGGAAGGAATGCTTGCACTCAAGCCTTCCCCGGCCTTCTCCATTCAGGTTCCGTTTGGGTTGTCCGGGATGGCCCCGATGACCTGAAGCTATGTCCGCCGAGGTCAGGTGTTGAGTGAGAGGGCACGCACATCGGTGGTGCGAAAACGATCCGGCCAGCTGATCGACGCTACCTACGACGGTCGTTGTGTCCCATTCGAAGTTGCGCCACGCCCGTCGACATGAACTATGATGACCGTCCGTACCGCTGTTGGATATGTTCGATGGGGGCCATGGAAGGCGCACCGCGCGGTGCTGGAATGCACCATGTTCGACTGGGATAACGTTCGCTACTTTCTGGCCGTCGCGCGCGGGGGCTCGGTGCGGGCTGCCGCCGAGCGCCTCGGGGTGAACCACTCGACCGTGCTGCGACGCATCGCGCAGTTCGAGGAGCGGCTGGGGGCGCATCTGTTCGAGAAGCTGCCCTCCGGCTACCGGATCACCGCAGCCGGCGAGGAGGTGCTTGAGGCCGCTGAGCTCATGGAAGCGTCATCGCACCAGCTGGAAACGCGCGTCTTCGGTCGCGACCAGAGCGTGCGCGGGCTTCTACGGGTGACGCTGACACCGACCCTCGCGACACACCTTCTTATGCCGGACCTCGCCGAGTTCGCGCGGCTCCATCCGGACATCGAGATGGAGATCCTGTCCTTTGGCGAGCTGGCAAACTTGACCAACCGAGAAGCCGACGTCGCAATCCGCGTCGTCTATGACCGCAAGACCTTGCCGCTCAACCTTCACGGCCTGAAGGGGCCGGACTTGTTCAGCGGCGTCTACATGTCCCGTGATCGATTAGCCGCGTGGCATGCAGGTGAGCCGGATCCGATCCGGTGGATCGTCATAAGCACTCACGGCATCCCGGACTGGGCCCGCCAGGGTGAGGTCCCGACCACGGGGGTTCCGTTCAGGACCACGGACGGCGCGGCGCAGATCGTTGCAGCACGGGAAGGGCTGGGGATTACGACATTGCCGTGCTTCATCGGAGATGCCTATCTCCTGCTGGCGAGAGTGCCGGGTTCCGACCTGCACATGCAAGGAACGCTATGGCTTCTTACCCAGGGAGAGGCACGCAAGACGAAGCGTGTGCGGATCTTCACCGAGTTCGTATCCCGCAGGCTCGCCGCGTACGCCCCGCTTCTCGCGGGCCTGTCTGTATCGCCTGAGTAACGTGCGAAAGACCTATGGCGGTTCTTACACGAGATGGCTTCCGACAAGCAGAAATTTGCACGGCATGGCTCAGACGTCATGCGAACAAGACGGCGATATCCGCTTTAATCGCACTGCGACTTGGTAGCGGGCCGTTCTGAAACCGCCCGCCCTGGTCGCAGAACTGACGGAAGGGCGCCGCCCCTAAGCCGACGCTCGGGGCGGGTGCGAAGCCTTCGGATTTCCACCGCCAGCGGTCCGGATTCAGTTCCCGTATGCCGAATGCTCCAGCTAGTAGCACTCAAAGCAAAGTCGCCGGAAAGCCTAATTCTTGCGCTTCCCGAGGCGGACGTTCGTCGCCTGATCCGCAGGATTGCGGACACCGCTACCTGGATTAAGCCCGGTGTCGAACTCGCATGACCTGAGCTCCTCGCAAGCGACGGTCAGTGGCTCAGGAGGCAACAGACGGGAACGTGATCCAGCAGGTTGCGGGTGACGCTCCCGAAGATCACTTCCCGCATGCGGGCGTGGCCGTAGGCCCCGGCGACGATCAGGTCGGCACCTTCCTGCTGCGCGATTACGAGCAGCTCGGCGGCCACGCCGAGCTTCGATGGCGAGCGCAGGATGGTCGTAGCGGTGACGCCATGCCGGGACAGATAGCCCTGTGTCTCGCCGGCGCCCTTCCAGTCGGCATCGTCGCCGAGAGCGACGATGAGCACCTCGTCAGCCATCCTCAGGAACGGCAGGCCGTCGGAGACGGCGCGACGCGCCTCCCGGGTATCCTTCCAGGCCACGACGATCCGCCTCGCGGTGAGCGTCTCGACGGAAGGCGGGGCGATGAGTACCGGCCGGCCAAGACGCAGCACCAACTCGCCGGGCTCGATGGACGAGCACCAGTCCTCGACGCCTGCTCTCCGGTATCGACTGACCACGACGAGGTCGGCGGACCTGGCCTGCTGGACTAGGAACGCCATGGGATCGGCCTTCGCCGAATGCCATTCGGTCTCGCCGGCCTCGGCCGTGACCTCGTGGAACCGCGCCTCGACCTGCGAAAGCTCGTCGGTCGCACGGGCGGTGGCCTGATCGACGAACTGGCTGTTGATGTAGGCGCACCGGCCATACAGGTTCTGCGGCAGGGATTGTCGGGCGGCGACGCCGATCAGCCGGGCCCCGAAGCGCTTGGCCAAGGTGCCGGCGACCCTCAGGCGCGCGGATGAAGACGCCCCCAGGTCCAACGGTACCATCACACTCGTGAACGTCATGACCGACCCTTTATAGCCCCCCATCGACCAGCGGGCGCGCCGAACGATCAGCCAGGGTAGAACCTATTCCGAGATGGATCTGCCGGCGATGGCGCCCGTGAACGGGCTATTCGTCGGGTATCGGACCGACGAGACATCCCGCCTCATTGGCGATCTCGCGCTCCTCGTCGGCCGGGATTACGAGGAGCGGGACTGTCGAGCCGTACCGGTCGATGCGCGAACGACCTTCGGCATTGCGTTCCGGGTCGAGGTCCATACCGAGGAAGGCGAGCCTCGCGCAGACGGAGGCCCGGATGGCCGCGGCGTTCTCGCCGATCCCGCCGGTGAAGACGAAGGCATCGAGGCCGCCCAGGGCAACGGCAAGGGAGCCGGTCTCGCGCGCGATCCGGTAGGCGAACAGGGCGAGGGCCTCGCGTGCCTCGGGCGCCAAGCTCGCCTCAAGGACCTGGACGTCGTCGCTGATGCCGGAGACGCCGAGAAGGCCGGAGCGCCGTTCCAGCAGGTCGGCTACCGCAGATGCGGCCATGCCCCGCGACTGGATCAAGTGGAGTACGAGGCCGGGATCAACGGTGCCGGATCGGGTCCCCATCATCAGGCCACCCAGGGTCGTGAGCCCCATCGTGGTCGCCACGCTGCGTCCCCCGGCCAGGGCGCAGAGGCTGGCGCCGTGGCCGAGATGGGCGACGACGATACGACCTTTCGCCGTCTTGCCGATGAGCCGGGGCAGCGCGCGTGCGATGTGGGCGTACGACAGGCCATGGAAGCCGAAGCGTAGGAGCCCGTCCTCCGTCAGCGCGCGCGGGATCGCCTCGATCTGGGCCAACCGGTCCTGGGTCCGGTGGAAGGCGGTGTCGAAGCAGGCGACCTGCGGCAGGCCGGGCCACGCCTCGTTGACGGCCGCGATGCAGGCAAGACCCTGCGGTTGGTGGCCGGGTGCCAGCGGCACCAGGGTCTCCAACTCGGCCAACAAGGGGCCGTCGATGCGGGCTGGGCCGATATGGCGGGCGCCGCCATGGACGATACGGTGGCCGAACGCCCGAAGGTTAAGGTTCGGCATGCCCCGCAGGCGCGCCAAGAGCCAGTCCACGACGACGCCCAAGTCGCCATCCGGCGGAACGTCGCCACCGAGGTCGAGGTCACCCTTCACCGTCACTTCGGCGACACCGCCGATCCCTGCGACGTGCGCGCGCCATACGGCGGTGTCCTCGGCATCCTGGAACAGGGCACAGCGCAGGCTGGACGAGCCAGCATTGAGAACGAGGATCACGCACATCTCCGGGAAGGCCCCTGAGTGGCACGGCCCAGTCGGGCGTGACGTGATCCAGATCAAAGAACCGCCACCCAGGGAATGCGACGACGGCCTCCATGGGGCGCTGGGTCGTCCCGCAATGCCCGGGAATCCCGAATGCCTGTCGCGAGCGATCCGAAGCCTGCCGTCGTCCGGTATCTCGGCGAAACGCCGGCCCATCTCGACTTCGTGCCCGGCCCATTGGGACCGGCGGGCCTCGACGCCATCGACGCCTACTGGCGGGCGGCGAACTACCTCTCGGTCGGGCAGATCTACCTGCTCGACAACCCGCTGCTGCGCGAGCCCCTGTCCCTCGGGCAGGTGAAGCCGCGCCTGCTCGGCCACTGGGGCACGACGCCTGGCCTCAACTTCATCTACGCGCACCTCAACCGGACCATCGTCCTGCGCGACCTCGACATCATGGCCGTCTGGGGACCGGGGCACGGCGCACCCGGGCTCGTGGCCAACGCCTGGCTCGAAGGGACCTACGGCGAGGTCTACCCGGATGTCGGCCCCGACACCGACGGAATGCGCCGCCTGTTCCGGCAGTTCTCGTTCCCCGGCGGCATCCCGAGCCACGCCTCGCCGGAACTGCCCGGGTCGATCCACGAGGGCGGCGAGCTCGGCTACTCGCTGATCCATGCCTTCGGGGCGGCGCTCGACAACCCGGGCCTCATCGTCGCCTGCGTGATCGGGGACGGCGAGGCCGAGACCGGACCGTTGGCGGCCTCCTGGCACGCCTCGAAGTTCCTCGACCCCGTCGGCGACGGCACGGTGCTGCCCATCCTCCACCTCAACGGCTACAAGATCGCCAACCCGACCTTGCTGGCGCGGATGCCTGTAGCCGAACTGCGCAGCCTCCTCGTCGGCTACGGCTACGAGCCGCTGTTCGTCGAGGGCGACGAGCCCGGCCCGATGCACCAGGCCATGGCGACCGCCCTCGACTACGCCCTCGACCGCATCGCGGAGATACGCGAGCTTGCCCCGAACCGCGATGTCGGACGGCCGAGTTGGCCGATGATCGTGCTGCGCAGCCCGAAGGGATGGACCGGGCCGAAGATGGTTGACGGCAAGCCCGTCGAAGGGACTTGGCGGTCGCATCAGGTGCCCGTGGCCGCCCTGAGGGAGAACCCGGAGCACCTCGCGATCCTGGACCGCTGGATGCGGTCATACCGCCCGGAGGAGCTTTTCGATGATGCCGGCCGTCTCGTGCCGGCGCTGGTGGCGCTGCATCCCCGCGGCGACCGCAGGCTGAGCGCCAACCCGCATGCCAATGGCGGACGCGATCCAAGGCCGCTGCGCCTGCCGGACCTCGCCGACCACGCCGTCGCGATGCCGTCCCACGGCACGGCAATCGCCGAGGGTACCCGCGTGCTCGGCCGCTACCTGCGCGACGTGCTCGCCCTCAATGCCGACGCCCGCAACTTCCGCGTCATGGGTCCGGACGAGACCCTTTCCAACCGGCTCGACGCCGTGTTCGACGTCACCGACCGCGTCTGGCGCGACGCCATCCTTCCCACCGATGAGCATCTCGCGCGCCAGGGCCGGGTGATGGAGGTGCTGTCCGAGCACCTCTGCGAGGGCTGGCTCGAAGGCTACCTTCTCACCGGCCGCCACGGCGTCTTCGCCTGCTACGAGGCCTTCATCCATATCGTCGATTCGATGGTGAACCAGCATGCGAAGTGGCTGAAGGCGTCCCGCGCCCTGGCCTGGCGCAAGCCCGTGGCCTCGCTCAACATCCTGCTGACCTCGCATGTCTGGCGCCAGGACCAGAACGGCTTCAGCCACCAGGACCCGGGCTTCATCGACTTCGTCGCCAACAAGAAGGGCGACACGGCGCGGGTCTACCTGCCGCCGGACGCCAACTGCCTGCTCTGGGTGATGGACCACTGCCTGCGCACCCACGACCGCATCAACGTGGTGGTCGCCGGCAAGCAGCCCGCGCTGCAGTGGCTCGGCGTGGACGAGGCGGCCCGGCATTGCACGGCCGGCATCGGCGTGTGGGAATGGGCCTCGAATGACGGCACGACCGAGCCCGACGTGGTCATGGCCTGCGCCGGGGACGTGCCCACCATGGAGACTCTGGCCGCCGTCGCCTGGCTCCGCGGACGCATTCCGGAGATCCGGATCAGGGTCGTCAACGTCGTCGACCTGATGAAACTGCCGTCGCCCGACATGCACCCGCACGGGCTCGACGACGCCACCTTCGACAGCCTGTTCACCCGCGACCAGCCAGTGGTGTTCGCCTATCACGGCTATCCGTGGCTGATCCATCGGCTGACCTACCGGCGCATCAACCATACGAACATCCACGTCCACGGCTTCGTCGAGGAGGGGACCACCACCACCCCCTTCGACATGGCGGTGCTGAACGGCCTCGACCGCTACCACCTTGCCCTGGCCGCCCTGAAGTGGACGTCCGGATTGGGGTCAGCCGTGCAGCATGCCGAGGAGGAACTGCGCGACCTGCTGGCCCTGCACCGCGAGCACGTCTGCGCCACAGGGGAGGACCTGCCGCAGGTGCGCGACTGGGCCTGGGTGGACCATCCCCTCACGCCCGGTCCGGCGAGGATGGCCACCGCCTCGGTCGACCTGCGGATGGTCAGGGATGTCGTGGAATACGAGACCGGCCCCGAGATCCAGAGGTCCTAGGCCTCGCGACGCGGTTCGGTGGCGCATGCGCCCCGGCCCGTCGTGCCGATGGCCGTCGCCGTATCCCGTGCCCCACCGAACCCGGAGCCTTCCCGTGTCCCTACGCCTTGCCCTGTCGTCGCTTCTCCTCACCGGCCTCATGGGAAACCTGGCAGCCGCCACCGAGGGGCAGATCCAACGCGGGAAGACCTTCGTCGGGGCGAACTGCGCCAGCTGCCATGCCGTCGGACGGATCGGGGTCAGCCCGCTGGCCGTCGCGCCCGCGTTCCGGGACCTCCATACGAAGTATCCGGTCGAAGACCTCGGCGAGGCCCTGGCGGAGGGCATCACCACCGGACATCCGACGATGCCGGAGTTCCAGCTCGAACCCGACCAGATCACGGACGTGGTGGCCTACCTGAAGTCCTTGGAGCGCTGATTGCGGCGGCGCGTCTGGACCGTCCCGTCGAGACATTTAAGCGGTACGGCGGTCACGAACGCTCAGGTTGAGAGGGACTTCCATGCCCGCCTCGCAATCCCCGTGGAACGAACGTCGTCGACACTTGTCACGGAGGCTGCTCAAATTCGGATAGCCGCTCCGCGAAATCACTCCGGCCGATGGCGGTGTTTGCAGGGAGGGTTGCAGCAGCCGGACCCTACATCCCCGTCACGACGGCATCACGCCAACTGACGGAGACGAGACATGAGACTTACCCCGATCACGGCTGCTTTCCTGGCCTGCACGATCCTGGTCGCGACCCCGGCGCTCGCGATCACGGTGACCAACCAGGACAAGGGCGAACACACCCTCACGGTGGACAAGGGCGAGGCCCAGGCGACCCAGAAGCTGGCGGCGGGGGCCTCGGCCGAAGTCGAGTGCAAGGAGGGCTGCGAGCTTCGCGTCGCGGGTTCCGGATACGGCCGCTCGGTGGAGAAGGGCGACAAGCTGGTGATCGCCGCGGGAATGATCCGCTTCTCCGACGAGGACATCGTCACCGGGTCCACCAAGTCCGCGAAATGACGAGACGGGGCTTCGGCTCACCCTGAGCAGGTCGAGGCATCACCGCCTCGACCCATTGGCGATACCGGAGGATCGACCATGCCGAGCCACGCCTGCATCGACCCCCAGGACCAGTACGCCCAGGCCGAGGTCCTGGTCACGTTCGAGACGATGGCCGACGGGGTCCGGCTGGTCTCGGCGCACGACACCTCGGACGACGACATCCTCCCCGGGCTTGAGGACCTTCAGCGCCGAGCGCTCGAAAGCGAGATCCTCGACGACTACCGGCATCCCCGCACGTCCGGGTCGCCAACGGGCTCGTGACGGCCCAGCGACGCCCTCCGATGCGGATCGCGGGTCGGTTCCGGTCCGCCCTCACGAAGCACGTCGCCTCCCCGTGAGGACGCGACCCGTCAGTCCGTGACGGGTTTTGC